>CAZWRG010000001.1:0-107546 GCA_964636355.1 uncultured Candidatus Saccharibacteria bacterium
GCCACCAACTGATGCCTGTCCTAATATTCCCGGCAACCAGCCGCCAGGCGCAAATTGTGATGTGTGTCCTAACATTCCGGGGGTTCAACTAACTACTGCCGAGTGTGATGTGTGCCCAAATATTCCCGGTGAGCAAAGCAATCGCAACGAGTGTTATCCTTGTCCGGAAGCCGAAACAGACCTAACGACCACCGCCTGCTTGGAGCTCAGCAAATCTGCCAGCAATCAAACTCAAAATATCAAGGATGCTAATGGCACAACTGCCGCGGCTAATGATGTTATCACTTACACCCTAACCGTCAAAAATAAGGGCGCTCAAGCTGTGGCTGACTTCATAGTCGAGGAAAACATGGCTGACGTTCTTGAATATGCCGATATAGTTGATTTACACGGCGGTGAAATAAATGATGAAAATATAGTTTCTTGGCCTAAACAAAACATCCCGGCCAACGGATCTATTGAGAAGCAAATAACAGTTAAGGTTAAGGATCCAATCCCCCAAACGCCGGTTTCGGCCTCTGATCGCGGCTCGTACGACATGGTAATGACCAACGTATTTTACGGATCATCGGTCAACATTGAACTTCCGCCAAGCGTTACAAAAACTACCGAGTTGGTTGTTCAGCAACTTCCGGAAACCGGACCAGGCACAACTTTACTGGCCGGCTTTGGATTAACTGCAGTATTTTCGTACTTTGTAGCTCGCAGCCGCCTAATGGCTAAGGAACTTGAGATTGTTAAAACGGATTTTGCATCCACCGGAGGAGCTTAGTCAAATGGCTGAAAAACTAAAACTTAATGAGACTGGTGATCAGGAAAAACTCAGCGATAATCTGGAAGCCGAAAGGCGCGCTCAGCTGGATCGCCTCAAAGAGAACGCTGAAAAAGAAGCCAAAGCCGCCGAAAAGCCAACAGACCTAACAGAGATCCAGAGGACAATCGAAGAAGAGGCCCTAAGCGGTCAACAAACTGCCATTGATAAGGCACCGACTGAGGCCGAACAGCCGTCGCTGGGAATGCAGCAGCAGCTAAAAAATGACGCCTACAAAAGAACCATGAACAAGATCCGTAACGATCTAAATCCGGTCGAACGGCGCTTTAGCAAGGTCATACACAACCCGGTAATCGAAACTATCAGTGAGGCATCAGGCAAAACTATCGCCCGCCCTTCAGCAATCATCGGCGGCGGCCTGCTATCGCTAGTTGGCTCCAGCGCCGTTCTTTATATGAGCAAGCACTACGGATTTAGCTATAATACATTTACATTCTTTGGGCTTTTCGCAATTGGTTTTTTGGCTGGAATATTAATTGAGTTTGGGCTTAAGCTAGTTAGACGAAAGCAATCTTGATAGATTAATCTTCTCTGTTGTGCCTAAGATGCAGGGTGCCTTCTTGATCAATATAAATCGTATCTTCTGAGTTTTGATTGTCTGCCCCAGGCTTGGCGTTTGAGTCATCACCTAACGGTTTTTGAGGTTGGTCTGCTACATTAGGCGAGCTTGTATTAGAACTCTTCTCTAGATCTAGCCTATCAGTAGGCTGATCCGAATCCGATATTGGCTTTAAGTCCGAAGGCGCGGCTGGTAATTTGGCGTCAGTCGACGACGCTGAGCTAGTCTGTAGCGGCTGAACGGCTGGAGGGCTATTAGGGGCTGCAGAAGCTGTGGGAGCAGGCGCTGCTGGGGTTAGTGGTGATTGTGGAGATATCGACTGCCAAGAGGCCTGAGGAGCGGCATTTAAGCCCCCGGGATTAACAGTCGGCTGTTGAGCTGGCTGGGCTTGAGTTGCCCCAAAAGCTGGCGGTGCGCCGGCTGGTCCGGACCGCGGATTCACTGCCGCTGGCGTATTAACGACTGGTCCCGGCGAAGCCGTCCGGCGCTTAGCTAGCCAGTCATCAAGGAATGATGACCCAGAAGAGGCTGGCTTAATGGCTTGTGAGCCAGGGGCCCCGGCCGTTCCCCCAGGCCTAGCTGAAGCGCCAGACTGGGCGAAAGGACTTGATCCAAAGGCCGGCTTCGGCTTCGGAGCAGTAGACAATCGTTTGGTGATTTCGGCGGAAACAACCGCTCGTGGTCGGCCAAACTTGGCTGCCGTAAGCTGTTTTAAGGCATCGGCGAGCTGGTAATTTGGATTACCTAACGGTGCTAGGGCCGCCATACTAAACGGTTGAGTTGGTACGCCATTCACCAGAGTTCGGACGATTGTATTGTAGTTAGGCACCCTCAGCAGATCCTCACCGTCGAACAACGGCTGGAAGTATCTGGACAACGCCTCAAGATCATTTTGGCCAATTCTGAAGGAGATAATTGAACCCATGTTACCGAATACCGCATCGCGGATTTCATCAGACAACTGAGTAGTAAATTGGTTAGCCACAATTAGATTAAGCCGATATTTCCTGGCTTCGGACATAATCGTCGCGAATGAATCGGTCGAAAAGTTCTGAAACTCATCAACATACAAACAAAAATCTTCGCGCTCATCTTCTGGGATATTAGCTCGGCTCATAGCCGCCGCTTGGAATTTCATCACAAAAATCATACCCAGTAATCGGGAGTTCAGATCACCAGTTTTACCCTTACTGAGATTAACTATCAGGATCTTTTTGTTATCCATGATTTCGCGCAAATTAAATGAACTCTTGGTCTGACCAATAATGTTGCGCATCATTTCATTAGATAGAAAAGCTCCAAACTTACTAACTACCCAGCTAATGACCTCTCCAGCCTCGTTCGAGCGCTGCGAATTAGGCCACTCTTTGGTCCAAAAATCTATCACGTTCTGATCTGTAACATGCGGCAATTTTTCTTTCATAAAATCAGGATCAATCAAAAGCTTCGGCACGTCTACAAAAGTTCCGCCCTTTGGATCAGACATGAGAAGCAGCGCGCAGTTGGTAAAAATACGCTCAAAACGCGGGCCAATAATTCCCTGTCGCTGCGGGTCGTACAATTTGTACAGCATGTTCAGTGTTTCCTGAATCAGGTAGTCTTTTTGCTCCGGAGTATGAAACTCAAACAAGTTAAGCCCCATCGGATAATCCATATCAGATGGGCAGAAATAAATAACGTCCTCAGTGCGCTCTTTAGGCACCATCGCCAAAAGCTTTTCAGCAGTATCGCCGTGCGGGTCAACATAGGCAAAACCATCACCGTTAAGCATATCCTGAAGAGCTAGATTTTCCAGGAAGGTCGACTTACCAGTACCAGTCTGCCCAACCACATACATGTGTCGTTGACGATCTTTGAGTGATAACCGTATCGGCTTCTTAACACCCCGGAACACGTTGTAGCCAAGTAGCAGCCCCTCATCCGGCATATTACGTGGACCATCAACCTGTTTCGACGCCTGACGTTCCAGTTGCGAAGTTGGAATATGCCGTTGATCCGGAAAATGAAACAAGGTAGCCAGCTCAACCGAGTTAAGAATATTTTGATTAGCTGACTGAGGAAAAAACCTAAGGATGTAGGCTGTTACAAACCGCTCAATATCTTTTGCTGGAGTGAACTTAAAGCCGTTCTTTCCTGGGGCATCAAATAATGCAAAACTGGCTACTACACTTTTTAGTAAAGCCTGCGATTTCTGTGAAATATTAGATGAGGCTACGACTCGAATCATCACCTCATATCCTGGATGGCGGGTTTTTTCATCAATCGAGTCCAAGACGGCCTGCTCTAAACCAGATAACTCAGGCTTATCTGGCGCCCCGCCGCCGCCACTTTTATCCTCTGGAGGCTTAACCAAAGCCATTCCTATTTGCTTGACCCACCAGAGCGCCTCACCTTTTGCTCCCTTGCCGTCTTTTCCTCCCTTGCGCTTTTTATTAGCGACATCACTGGCTGCCTTGCGCCACGACGGTGCCGCCGGACGCATCATAATCTGAATACCGACTCCGTCTTCCTTGCCTAAAGTAGATAAGGCATTAAGTAGTGACTGCATAGCATCACGCTTCAGATCCTGATAGGTGGAAATCGGATACGCAAAATTTTCTTTTAGCGTCAGCTCACCTCCAGTAGTGGCACTCATTTTGCCAACCGTACTAAAAATATTATGATCAGGCGACTCTTCAAGCTGAGCTGACGGATAAGCACTTATTACAGCCTGCTTAACTACTTCTACCATGGAAATTGGCACTACAGCGTAGTAGTAAACGAAGCCCTTAATACCTACAATCTCAAAAGAAAAATGGCGCTGGCCGTAAAAATCGCCCTTAAAACCCTTAACAAAAGTCCCGGCAATAATGTTGTACATAATCTGGGCTTTAGAGATATTCTCATCCACTACATCGCGAACATCTCGGCCGCCCAACTCTGTATCATCGCTCTGGGGCGGCAAATGAATAAGCAGCGGGATCATCTTTAATCCCCGCTCAAAATTCTTTTGCTCGCGGAATACTTTTCTAATTTGCAAGAAAATTAGCGGAGTTGCTAGCCCAAGCAAGACAAAAAAGATAATTAGAAATGTCAGAAATGTAGACATATATTATTCTCTTGCCAGCTTTATATCTATATTAAACCGCTTCTTTACGTAGTCGGCGCGCACTTCGGTGAGCTTTTCACTCTGAAGATGCGGATCATGAGAAGTTTCTGCCACAATTTTCTTAGCTTTAGACACCCATTCTTTTTCTATTAGATCTGCGTCGTCAGCAATCTGAGGCAAGTCAGTGGTGGCGCCTGTTTGCGAATTGGCAGCGCCTGATGGTTGCTGAGAAGCAGCAACGGACGGATCACCAACAGGCGCAGCGGCGGCTGCAGGGTCACCCGCAGGCACCGGCACTGGTGGGGGCGGACTCAGCTCCGCAGCGGTAGCCGCCTGGGCCTCATTAACCATAGAACCACCCTGCTGCTCTGGGCCAGCAGGCATACTTGGCTGATCCGGATTTGGTTCGGGCAAATTTAATGATGGTTGGGCTTCGGGTAAATTTTGATCCATTTATGCTAGTAATTATATCAAACAAAGAGCGCTAAAACACCACTTATAAATCGATGCGCCTCATATAAAAAATAAGCCCCACAAACAAAGCCGTCACAATTAGAAAATCGTTTATAGAAAGTTGCCTGATTGACTGTAGCAGTATTACCAGCATTACTAAGCTGGTAATAGCTCCAGATATAAATTTGGATTTCTTCCCGCTAACAGATAAAAGCATGAGAATCATTTTCGAGAGCTTAAATAAGATCAAAGCTAACAGAATAAACGGCACGATTAGCATAAATAACGGCAATTCATAAGGACTCGTAAACAGCAAAAACAGCACTAGACCAACTATCAGTAGCGCCAAAATTCCAGTATCTCTTGAGCGTATATTCATTTGTATTCAACTTTAACTCATGTTCGAAAATAGTAAAAACACTGCTTCTAATTCATGCAGTGCTTTTACTTTGAGCTAGGACGATAAATCCGCTGTTTGTATGACTTTGTAGCGCTTACCGTCCTTAGCTTTGACTGACCGCTCTTACCGCTTTAGGCGGAAAAGAGCGTTAGCAGAATGGTTTCTGTTTTGTAAGTTTTTGTTTTGACTTACTGCTTGGAGAATACTACTTTAAATCGTTTATGTCAATAGACTTATATTGTGATATTAACAATGTCTATCTATTAAAGGTGAAATTTATTGCCTAAAATTAAGTTATAAGACGTGGTTATTATTACAGCGAAGGTTCATTAAAAATATTTCACTACATTAACTGAATTAATATTTTTTAGTCAAAAATTGTAATAATTAAATATGTTTTTGCTGCACTAAGTTTTTATATTTAACGACTCCCTGCCGTGCATAATAAAATGATAATAATTATTAATTTTTAAGCCAAAATGTAGCCCCAACGTTAAACTATCTGCCCGCAGCCCAAGCTTAAAAATTAAGCTAGTATTTATTATTTTTCAGTATTTCTGAAATTCATGATGCTAAGTGATCTGCAACCTATCGAATACCTGTATGCACCGCCCAAATGGGATATGATACCCGGTTTGCCAGGACGCCTGAAGTTAAAGATTTGTAAATGTTTTATATACTTAATAATTTTAGAGCTGCTCGGCTATGTAGCTTTATTTGAGCCATAAGACACTTAAGACATGTAGCGTAGTAAAGCCTATCAAACAATTTCAGCATTTCAGGAACACATTTAAATACCGCTCTGCTAATTAAAAATTATTAAGCCAGCCTAAATTATTAAATATGACTTATCGGAGCATTATTAGGCTCAAAATGTGTTTGATATTTTAGCA
The DNA here is from genome assembly GCA_964636355.1 of uncultured Candidatus Saccharibacteria bacterium. Classification (GTDB taxonomy): domain Bacteria; phylum Patescibacteriota; class Saccharimonadia; order Saccharimonadales; family JAGQNK01; genus CAZWRG01. Next base: position 6,226 of record CAZWRG010000001.1, read on the forward strand.
CTAAGGACGTTAAATCTTATCCCTCAAATTAAAGCTAATAATTCATGTAAATATTTGCTAATTAGTGGTTGACTGCCGAGCTTTAGCAAGCCCCAACATAAAACCAACAAAAAAGTTATACACAGGTTTATAAAAAAGAAGCATAAGTTCTATTGACGGCGGCAAAAAGCTCGGCTAAGATAGGCTTAGCACTTGAATAAAAAAAGTGCTCAAAAACAAAAATGTATCTGATAACAACGGCTTCTCGCAGGCCGTTGTTTCAATTTAGAGCTATTTACCTGGAGCTAAATAAAATTTAAGTTTGTGGTTGCAAAATTATTTAAGGTTATTAATAATAAAACCATGAGCGTTAAAATTCATAGTGTTTTAGATGCCGGAAATCAGGCTATAAAAATTGATATTGAATGTCACATTTCTAATGGCCTTCCCAGCATTATGATAGTTGGATTTGCCGGCAAGGCTGTTGAGGAGTCAAAGGAGCGTTTGCGTAGCGCATTCTCCAGCTCAAAATTAGAGTTTCCTAAAAAACGAATAACCATCAACCTGGCACCGGCTGACATCCCAAAAGACAGCACCAGCTTTGACCTGCCAATTGCTGCCTCAATCCTAAAAGCTAGCGGTCTTATATCTAAAGAGATTTCTAAATCTACCGGTTTTATTGGTGAACTTGGTCTCAGCGGCGACATTCGAGGAGTTCGCGGGATAATTGGCAAGCTGATGGCTGGTCGGAAAAAAGGCTTTAAGGTGTTCTACATACCATTTGAAAATATGAATCAGGCCCTACTGGTGCCAAATTTAGAGATCATCCCTGTTAAAACCATAAAAGATTTATACCTGGACCTCACAGATACCGTGCCGCTGAAAAAACACTCAACTGGGGTAAAATCAATCAAATTGCCAGCTGCCAGCTATTCGGTTGACTTTAAGGATGTGGTTGGTCAAGCCAGAGCCAAGCGAGCTTTGGAGATCGCAGCGGCTGGTGGTCACAACATAATCATGAACGGCGCTCCCGGGACCGGTAAAAGCATGTTGGCCAAGGCTCTGCCGTCAATCCTGCCGCCAATGGGAATAGAGGAAATCCTGGAGGTCACTCAACTTCATAGTTTAGCCAGCAAAGATTATGAACAGATTATTACCCATCGACCTTTTAGATCACCGCACCACAGCGCCAGTGCGATATCGATAATTGGCGGCGGTCAGTATCCCAAGCCGGGTGAAATTAGCCTTGCCCACCGTGGCATACTAATGTTTGATGAGTTTCCGGAGTTCAATCGTCAAACCATAGAATCTTTGCGGCAACCTCTTGAAGATAAAGTAATCTCCGTCTCTAGAGCTCGCGACAATATTCTATTTCCCGCTAATTTCATATTAGTCGCCACCTGCAACCCCTGCCCCTGCGGCTACTACGGGACTTCAAAACCCTGTAGCTGCATGCCAGCTCAAATTAATTCTTATCACCGCAAGCTGTCGGGGCCGATAATTGACAGGATCGATCTTTACGTCGATGTAGATGAGATTAAACATGACAGTCTACTCAAAGATCATCAGCAAGAAACCAGCCAAACTATCCAGCAGCGCGTAAAAACTGCTCGAGATATTCAACTCCGAAGGTTTAATAACCCCCTGAAGCTCAACGCCACTCTGTCAAATCGAGAAATAAAAAGCCTATCAACGCTGACATCTAAAGCTGAGGAGCTCCTCAATCAGGCGGCTACCAAGCTAGAAATATCGGCGCGCAGTTATATGCGAATCATAAAAGTCGCCCAAACTATCGCCGATCTTGATAATTCTGATAAGATTGACAGTCGCCATATCAGTGAAGCTTTTCAGTATCGCCGTCAAACTCCTGAAATTGTCTAAAATCAAAAATTGCCTTGACCTCTGTTAAGCCTTCTGATAAAATTACGGCAACCAGCATTTATTAGTAATCAAGGAGATAAATCTATCGACAAATACACTCGCCTGAACCATAATATTCGGGCCACGAGCTTACGCGTTATCGACGAAGATGGACAGCAGCTCGGTGTTATGTCTAGGGGTGAAGCACTCAGTGCTGCCGAGGCGAAAGGACTCGACCTCGTAGAAATTTCTCCTAATGCTAACCCGCCGGTAGCCAAGATCGTTGATTGGGGTAAATACAATTACCAAAAAACCAAGCAAGCTCAAAGAAGCAAGAAGAATGCCAAGGCCTCAGAGCTCAAGCAAATGCGCTTTGGACTGAAGATCAGCGATCATGATTTAGGGGTCAAACTTCGAAAAGTTACTGGCTTTTTGGAATCGGGCCACAAAGTTAAAATCACAGTTTTCTACAGGGGACGCGAAATGGCTCATAAAGATTTGGGCTTCAAGCTTGCCGAAAAAGTCATTGATGGTTTTGGCGACGATATAGTCGTCGAACAAAAACCCCAGCTGGCTGGCAAACAACTAAGTTTCGTAATCAGAGCTAGCTCAACGATGAAAGTCACCCCCAAGCAAAACGGCGCAAGCGATAAGAAAAATCAACCAAAATCAACTGAAACTACAGCCAAGCAAGAAAGTCTAGGAGGACAAGATGCCAAAAATGAAGACTCATAGCGGTACCAAAGATCGCATGAAAGTAACCAAAAATGGAAAAGTACAGCACGGCCGAGCCGGCGCAAATCACCTTTTACAGAAGAAGAGTGCTGCTAGAAAGCGCCGTTATGCAGTTGGCACGACAATGGTCGGCAAATCTGTCACCAATATTAAACGAAAACTGGGAGTTAAATAATGCGAGTTAAACGAGGCGTAACCGCGCGAGCTAGACATCAGAAAATCCGCAAAGCTACTAAGGGCATGACCCGAGGCAACCGTTCAAGCATCAAGCGCGGCAAACAAGCAGTCACACGATCACTGGTCAACTCATACAACGACCGCCGTAACCGCAAGCGAACTTTCCGTCAGCTTTGGAATACTCGTATTAACGCGGCGGCACGATTACACGACACAACCTATTCTCGATTGATTGCTGGTCTCAAGAAAGCCAACGTCAATTTGGACCGCAAGGTTCTAGCAGAACTGGCTGTCAATGAGCCTAAAGCTTTCGAAGCAGTCGTAAAAGCAGCTAAGTAGAGTCTTATCTTAGCTAAAGCAAAAACCGCTCCTAAAAGAGCGGTTTTTCATATTGCCAAATTACCTACAAGCCAGCCTCTTTATCATTACCTACCGATGTCACTACGGATTTGTAAATCTGGGATCGAGTGAATTTTCGTAGCTGCTTCATAGCATTTATCTACAGCGCCCTTTACGCTATCGCCTTCAGCTATCAAATTAAGAACCCTGCCGCCAGAAACAACAAAATCACCTCCCACTTTTTTAGTTCCAGCATGCAAAACACTTACTTCGCTACCCATCACCTCATCTATATTCTCTATAACTCCACCTTTCAATGGCTTAACTGGATAACCGGGAGCAGCCATAACAATCGAAGCCACTGACCGATCAGTATGCCACTGAGGTTCATCTAATTCACTTAATTTTCCTTCTACGCAGGCAACTAATATCGGCAAAAGATCACTTTTTAGTAGTCGCATGAAAACCTGAGTCTCTGGATCCCCAAAGCGAGCATTCCACTCTAGACTACGTTCAAAACCCTTATGACCTTTTAGTCCGGAAAAAACTATTCCTTTATAACCAAGTTTTCTAACAATAGGCCTAACAAACTGATCACCTATGTGTTCAACCTCGCGCGTTGTATAAGCAAGTGGCCCGATAACACCCATACCACCAGTCATAGGGCTAGATGGATCGCTTGTTAGGGTTTTATGGTCTCTTACCAAGAAAGGGATCGACAAATAGGTCATCCCGTCACAAAAGGCATGATGCGAGGCTTCCGGTCCTTGAACGAAATCCTCCACAACCACCAACTTGCCGCTTTTGAAATATTTATGACCAACGTCATCTATAAACTCATCAACATCATCAATATCGTCACAGCGCTTAGCTCCCTTGCCCTGAGCCTGACCATTGAGCTTCACAAATACCGGCCAGTTCACAGTTTCAACATACGACCTCATATCCTCTGGATTGCCAAAAGTTTGACTTTTTCCAATTGGGATACCGGATTCACGGGCTAAACGCTTGGCATAATCTCTGTCCCACTCAATTCTTGCCTGCTTTTTAGTAGGTCCGAATATTGCTAAATTATCTTCCTCAAACCTATCTACGACACCTTCGGCCAAGGAGTCATCCATGCCCACAACAGTGAGCTCCACATGATTATTTAGAGCGAACTTAGCCAACTTCTCAATATTTAGAGGATGTATGGGCACATTTTCCGCTTTGGGTATAAATTCTGTCCCGGCATTACCTTCTGCTATGTATAAATTATCCACATCTGTTGACTCGGATAATTTATAGGCTAAAGCCTGCTCTCTGGCACCATTGCCAATGATCATGACGTCCACTGAGCTTAGTTTTACTGAAATTACCAAATATAGCAAGCAAAAACCGCTCCTAAAAAGAGCGGTTTTTCATATCTGTCAGACTGCCTATAAGCCGGGTTCTGTCTCCCCGCACCTTCTCAAGACTACTCACACTATCAATTAGATGCCTGTAATCTGGAAAAGGTGCGGGGTCACCAATCATCTATCTAGTTTCGCAATTGCTCACGAAATCAAGCGGATCTTATGGCATACCTTCGGCGGGAACCTAATGAAGATAAGCCTCCTTGCAGCAGACAGGGTTTACCTCTTCTTGGGCGTCACCGCCTAGAACTGTGGGCTCTTACTTTACCCTCCAGAGCTTACGCCTTTTGGGCTATCCCCCTCGTCGACAAGCGACGGAGGGCCCACTCTTTTCACCCTTACCCCGCACCAATTTATCGAAAACTTCGCTCGTTGGCTTAGCCAACCTCGATAAATTGGTGCGGGGCGGTATTGTTTCTGTGGCACTTTCCCTAGGGTTGCCCCCGGTCGCCGTTAGCGACTGCCTTTCCCTACGCTGCCCGGACTTTCCTCCCCTGGCCAACGGCCAGCAGCGATCAGTCAGCAACCTGACCCCAGTATTATACCACGCTAAAGAGGTAGTTACTTGCCGGCTTCAGCGTCGAGTACTTGATTAACCTCTGCGTCAGCCAATTTATTTAGCGCCCGCGGCACATGCGTATAAGTAACTTTTTTGAACTTTCCGGCAATCTCCTTGATAGACTCATGGATTGGCCACAGATCACGGTTTTTAACTTTAAATACACCTTTCATTTGGTTAATCACCAATAAGCTGTCCATATAAACATGAACCTCGCTGGCGCCAAGCTTCTGGGCTTGCTCGAGACCCAATTTTAACGATTGATATTCGGCTTGGTTGTTAGTAGTTATACCTAAATAAACGCCGCTTTTTATAATCACTGTGTCTTGCATATCCATAATCACATAGCCAGAGGCTGATGGTCCGGGGTTGCCGCGTGAACCGCCATCACCATACAATTTTACCTCCTTAAAGTCGCCGATTGGAGCCGGTTTGGCAGTAGGTTTTTTCATTTCGTTAAAAGCTTCATCGATGAATTGAGCCAGCGAGGTGTCCTTTTCAGTTATTGAGTTAGCATCGTGGGTGCTAAGCCAAATTTTGACATTATTCCAGCTGTTTTCCCACCGAGGATGGTGCTGCCGTCTTTCGGCTTCCGCGGCAACAGTCTGCATGAACGCAAAAGCCCGCTTGAAGTCTTTGAATTTAAATTCTTTATAAAGTTCGTTATTTTTTTCTTGCCATTGCATCTTGACCCCATTTTAACAGATAATGTCATCGATGCGCCTATCAGACTACGATTATAAACTCCGAGAGGAGAGGATTGCACTTTTCCCTCCGAAGGTCCGCGGCACCAGTCGGCTACTGGTACTAAACAGTGAAACCGGGTCTATTGAACATCGAAACTATGCCGATCTAATAGATTATTTGCAGCCCGGCGACACGGTTGTGCTTAATGACACCAAAGTTATTAAAGCCCGGCTTCTGGCTACCAATACTGATGGCAAGGTACGCGAACTCCTACTCTTGGAAGATCATCACAACACTGACTTTACTCGGCGCAAGGTGTTATATCGCGGCAAAATACGCCCTAAAGAAGTTCTGTCCGTGAAGAAGACCTCTGTTACAGTAGAATCCATAGAAAATGGTGGAGTTGCCGAGATTAGCAGCAAAGCGAATTTACTGGATTTAGCTGAACACGAAGGCAGTGTCCCCCTGCCTCCATATATACACCGGGAGGCGACCCCTGAAGATACCAAAAGATATCAAACAGTCTTTGCCAGGCAACCTGGTTCAGTTGCTGCGCCCACGGCATCCCTAAATTTTACACATGAAATGGAGAAAAAACTAAAAGCCAAGGGCGTGCAGATTGCCTACCTCACTCTGCACGTTGGACTAGGCACTTTTCTGCCAATTCGCTCAGATGACATCGAGGATCATGTCATGCACAGTGAGTATTTTCAGATTCCTGCCCAAACCATCAAAATACTCCAGAATACCAAACGTAACGGACGTAAAATTGTAGCAGTTGGCACAACAGTAACCCGCACTTTGGAGTTTGCACATTCTCAAATTATGTCCGGCCGGACACATTTTGAGAATGATCTTCATGGCGAGGCCAATATTTTTATTTACCCTGGCTATGAATTTAAAGTAGTTGATACATTGCTGACTAACTTCCACGCGCCAAAATCAACCGTTCTGATGATGGCGGCCGCCAAAGCCGGCTGGCCAAATTTACAGAACGCCTACCAGCAAGCCATCAAGGAAAACTACGCCTTCCTATCCTATGGCGACTCAATGTTAATTTTATGAAGTGAATAATTTTTACTTCAGTATATTTAGTAACACTAGGTCCGTAATATTTACGATGTATCTTTATCGTCAAAGATTCGCCAGGTATAGGTTTTTTCACCCCGACGCACCAATTCCGCCAACTCATGATCTAGCTTTAATTTTTTCATTTATTCTCCTGGTCGGGGTGACAGGACTTGCCCACATCCTGCGGGCCCGAAACTTCACGATTGGCAAACCAGTTGCCATCGGAAGATTTCCTTGCGAATTGCCACAGGCAATTCTCACCTCCTCCCTCACTCCGTGAGGTCGCAGGTTAACATATATTCTGCCCCACAATGTAAATGACCGTCCAAATGACGGCCACTTACATTGGTCGGGGTGACAGGACTTGAACCTGCGACCTCACGGCCCCCAGCCGTACGCGCTAGCCAACTGCGCCACACCCCGATACCGATAAGTGTATTATAAAACTACCCCGTTAGCTATCACAAAAGATTCATGTTATAACATTATATAAGAGTGGGATTAAAATTTAAGCGAGGTGATTTATGACAACTTTAGAGAAAGCACCGAACATAAAACCCAATATAGGTGAAACTCCTTTTACAAGATTTCGCCAAAAAGCGCTGCTGGGCGGCTGGGCGTTGCTATCGCTTGCCGGAGTAGCCCACGGCTATAACATTGGGCAAGAGGCTGAACATTCAGCTAATGAGCAGCATGCGGCAGATGCGGTGGCCTTTTCAGATTGTGTGGAAGTTGCAGAGAAGCTTAGCGGAACAAAACCAGATGTTCGCTTGGTAAGACTTAGCCACCTAAGCTCAGAAGACCTTACGGCCTGTCGGCTTGATGACCTAAAAACCTTGGATGTACTTGATCAGCATGATTACACAAGCCAAACTGGAGCAAGAGTTAATAGTGCGGGTGATAATCCGCTGATCGAAATACCAAGCGCTAGAAGATTAGAAGAGTTATCTGCTCAAAGCATGGAGAACTCACAAGACATTAGCCAGATCAATATTGCCAGAAGTGCTGCCAAGTATGGTGCATTAGGCTTCGCACTTGGACTGGTACCGCTGTCGGTAGCAGGTGCAATCGCCGCGTTTAGAGAGAAAGCTCAATAAAAATAACCGAAATGCCAACATGACAACCTGGAATAAAGCCCAGGTGGGTCTCCGCACGGTGTAGCCACAGCTGCACACGAATATTGGAATCCCTAATGATAAGTATTCAGATTATCATTTTGTTGGCACTCGGCCTACCTACATTATAGCTGGCTTAGACACCGATTAGAAATCTAAATAGCGTATTGATGACATCGCCTAATATGGGCGAAATATACTGGAACAGTAACAAGAAAAATATTACAAAACCAAACAATCCATAAGATTCAATGACTGACATCACCTTTTGCAGTGGCTCGGGGGCAACCGCGTATAAAACTCTCGAGCCATCAAGTGGCGGAAATGGGATCATGTTAAAAACAAAGAAACCGAGATTAACTATCACAAATGTCAGAAGGCCGTAAACAACTGCCTCTGGCAAAAATCCACCAAGCGCCCGAAAAAGAAATGCTCCAGCGATAGCTAACGCAAAATTGGTAAGCGGACCGGCAATCGCTACTAGTGCAGCACCAAACTCGTCATACTTGACCCTATACGGATTGAACGGCACTGGCTTAGCAGCACCCAGCACTGGCGCCCCGGCCAAAGCCAAAAGCACCGGCATGCCAATAGTTAAAAACGGGTCAATGTGCCTCAAGGGGTTAAGCGTTAACCTGCCCTCCATCTGCGCAGTGTCATCACCCAGCCAATAGGCAGTAAAAGCATGCATTGCTTCGTGCAAGGTAATCGATAGCAAGACTGTCAGTACAATAGTAATTAAACCGGCCGGACTACTAATAAACTCGTTAATCATATGGTAATTAGTATAACAGGTCGAAGGCTTGGAAATATTTGGCCGTATTGCTTAGCTAAATAGTTGACCGAAAGCGCCAAAACAGATATAATCTAACCCTGAATTAATTGAATTTAGGTAGGATAAAATTATGCAGAAGTGTGAACTAACCGGCAAAGGCAAGCAATTTGGCAGCAATGTCAGCTTTTCTCAGCGCCACACCAAGAAAGTCTGGAAGCCAAATCTTCAGACTAAAACTGTTATGGTTGATGGCAAAAAAGTCACTATGAAAATCAGCACTCAGGCCATCCGCACGCTCAAGAAAAAAGGCTTGTTGGTAAGCCCTAGCTCAAAGCAAGCAGCCTAGAACTGATACTAAGCCATATTATGAGACCCGTTCCTGTTTGGGAGCGGGTTTATTCTTGCAAGTTACCACCGTTGGTTTGACCCCTAAAGCATAAGTAAATTACAATAGTACAAACTAATGTGGGAAGATAGAGCCAGAACTTATGAAAAAATCAAAACTAAAATCTCTCCTAATCCTGGCCTTCCTGATATCGACCAGCTTAGCGGCCAATATTTCAGCCGCCACTTTGTCCAGAGATTTTTTTAGTGATGAAAAATTAGCTAAAGGTACTATTGTTAGCCTTGATCAACAAGCCAGCAAGGTCTTAAAATCCAACTTCAAGAATCTACACAATATGTTCGGAGTGGTGGTGGAAGAAGGAGATATCTCCTTCAAGCGCCAAGCCGATGAGCAAATAGTTGCCGTGGCTAACGAGGGTATTATGGACACCCTGGTCAGTACAGCCAACGGTGAGATAAAATCCGGCGATCCAATAACCGTAAGGAGCGTCGAAGGTGTCGGCGAAAAAGCAACTCAAAACGGCAGAATAGTCGGCATAGCTCAAGATAATTTTAGTGCTCAATCACCTAATGGAAAAAACTTTACTATTGACCAAGAAGGTAGTAAAAAAGACATCGTTGTTGGCCTTTTACCGGTGAAATTGGGGGTCACTGACTATACTCTATCGAATCCAGCTCTTGGTACTGCGTCCGAGCAAGAACGGAACTGGATCGAAAGAATCGCCGACAGTTTTGCCGGCAAGGAAGTTAAGCCTATTGCCTTAATAGCTGCTGGACTGGTTTTAGTTTCCGGGGTGTTTATTGCCACTTTTTTAATTACCTCTTCAAGTTTTGCTTCTGTAATCTCTATCGGCAGAAATCCATTTGCCCGAAAAAATATCATCACCTCCCTGATAGGACTGATAGCTCTGTCAGTCGGCATTTTTGCCAGCAGTATTGCCCTGGCCTACTTGATTCTCAGACTACTTGGTTAATACAAATATATTGAACACATAATGTTTGCAATATAATGCCTTATCCCTATAATCATAGGTAGTACCCGCAAAGCTTAAAATAAAAAGCAAAAAAGATTTATGGATCAAGAACCAGCTGCCGCTATTGACCAAAGTACCCTAGGGTCAACTACGCCAACCCAGGAGGCTACCCCTGATGGCCCTATTCAGGGTGAAAGCCTGGAGTCCACACCCCTAGCAGAAGCAGTTAATACAACCACTAGCTCAGCCACTGAACAGGCTGAGAAGTCGCCGCTTTATGACTTTACTAAAACCCAAGCGGCAAACACTCCCACTTCAACCCAAACAGCCAACCGATCTCTTTACAGCAATAATGGTAAGTACTCTTTTGTGGGGCAATCTTCTCATAAAAAAATCGCCCTTATTTTTTTAGCGGTTTTAGGAGTGCTGCTCATTGCCGCCTCTTCGGCAGCTTTCTTTCAGTCCAGAAAAGATCAACCAGATAGTACACCCGCCCTCTCTGAGCAAGAGCTAGCCACTATTCCTAGCGATGAGCTGGAGGAGGTTGAAGGGACTAATTTCAGCTCTGCGGATAAGGTAATGATAAACGGCCCGCTTGAAGTAAAAAACCAATTTGTCTTAAGCCCGACTTCACGGCCTGGCCAGGCTCAAACTGGTCAAATTTACTTTGATAATAATGACCGGACTTTTGTTTATTTTGATGGTCAGGACTATAAAACCATAACTACAACCGATGAGCTTCTCCAGGGTCAGGCAAATATCGGTAATGAACTGAGCCGATCCATCAATGAGCAGACTGAATATATCGACAACGTTGTTAGAAGTCTACAAAACGCTACCGGAAGCGTTAATTTGGCTGCTGGTAGCGGAATTGGTATAGCTGGTCTTAGAATTACAAACGAGGGAGTGACTAGGCTTCAAGGTACACCAAATCAAGTTATTTTATCGGCTAACACTGGTCAAATACAGATAAGTCTACCGCAAGATATAAATACTAACTCAAGCCCCACCTTCTCTGGTATAAATCTTGTTCAATTAAATGTGAGCGGCCAATCCATTTTAAGCGGAACTCAAATTACCCAATTAAGCGTTAGCGGCCAGTCGACCTTGAGCCAGGCCAGCATATCAGAACTTACGTTGGGCCAATCATTAGCGACTGAATTTGGAGGCACTGGCTCTGACGGCGCAGACCTAAGTTTACATGGTGTTGCCTACTTTGATGGAATAAAAATTACAACAACTCCAACTGCAAGTCAGCCAAATTTGTGTTTAGTCAGCACGGCTGGTGCGCCACAATTTATATCTTGTGAAAGTGCGATAAGCGCAAGCGTTACATCTGTTAATACCCTAACTGGAAATATTACGATTGCAAATGCTGATGTAAATAGTTCAACAAGAACTATCACTATACATGATGCCACTTCATCAAGATCAGGACTTTTAACATCTACCAGCCAGCTAATCGGTGGCCTGAAATCATTCGCTGGAGGCATCGAAATGCGCGGAAGTTCGGCCATTAGTTCGCAGTCAAGTCTTCGGCTACAATCCGCCAACGATCAGAATTTGGTGCTCCAAACTTCTGGAGTTGGTCAAATTATAATGAGTAATTTAGATTGTTCTGCTTCGGGCAATGGTGGTAAGTTGACGGCTGGAGTTGGCGGTGTCATTCAGTGTGCAGCTGACACTGGCGGTGATGGAGTCGGCGTGGCGTCGCTATCGGCTAGCGATAGCTCAATCACAGTCGACAATAGTGACGGAGCCAATCCTAAGATTGCAGTTAACCTTCAAGCCGGAGGCGGACTATCGACCAATGCAAGTGGTGTTGGACTAGTTGATAATTGTTCTGATGATCAAATTCTTAAATATAACTCTGTGGACGGCTGGACCTGCGCAAATGATGAGGGCGCTGATAGCGGCGGCATCTGTGCGACCTGCGTGTCACTGCAACAAACTACCCCCGGTGTAGCCCAATCCGGACACATAAATATATCTGGAAAATTAATTGCTGGTTCAACCGCGATTAACGGCTCAGCTCTGTTTAGAAACTCTACTGACTCAACCTCATCATTCAGCTTACAAAACGCCGCCGGAGCATCTCTGCTCAGCGGTAATACTGAAAATATGAACCTGACGATCGGCTCTTTGGCTGCCCCAACTACTTCTGAAATATCTGGCGAACTGCCAACTGGCGCCACCACCTATGCATCACTTGGCTCCAACTATCCGGTGGGCATGGCGGCCTCAAACGGCTATGTCTATGTTATTACTAGTTCTTCGTACTTGTACGTCCTTGACGCTGCGAATCCAAACGTTAACCCCACGGTTGTTTTCAATCAGTTCATGGGCTCCAACAATTTAACTGATCCTGTAGATATTGTTGTTAACGGCGACTATCTTTACATCCTAGATGAACCAAACACGTCTCTTGGCTACGTCAGAGTCTTTGATATCAGCAATCCAACCAATCCAACCCTCGTTACTAACATAAACACTGGCCGCTACCCTGTTGGCATGACCATGAACGACAACAAACTATATGTAATTAATAACGAGACTGGCAGCTTTGGCAACGACCATATTTATATCTATGACCTAGCCGATCCAGCGGCGCCATCTGAAATTGGTCAACAGATCATCGGCTCGATTGATACTTGGCTAACCTCTGTCACAATTAAAGGAACCACCCTGTTTATTACTGACCAAGGCCTAAATCAGGTTATGGCCTTCGACGTTAGCGACCCATCAGACATTAATGAACTTGGCACTGTAAGCACTAATAATTCACCAAGAGACATTAGCATTCGAGGCAACCATGCTTATGTAGTCAACAATAGTGCCGGCACAATGCAGACTTTTGATATCAGCAATCCTTCTAACATGCAGCTGCTGCATACTACTGAGCCGGGTGAGGTTTATCCTCTACCAACTTCTGTATATGCAGCGACTGGATACGTCATGTTGGTCACTTATTATAATGGCGGCAATAACGCTCATGGATACCTGCAGCTTTATAACACCAGCGACCCATCAAGCCCCAGCCTGGTAGGCAGCACGCCGCTACTAGCCAGGGGTCAGAGCTTGATTATGCACGACGGAGTAGCTTTTGTGGCTGGAAATTACCCTTCTGCCAACAATGTTCAGACCTTCAAGCTTGGTGACGGTCCTACAACATTGAGAGTATATGGCAGCAGTAGCATGACTGGATCACTCAGCCTTGGCGGAAATCTTACAGGAGCCAACGCCAGCTTCTTGGGTACAATCTCGGCAAGCAACTTGCAGTCTAATGGTTATGTAAGAGCTCAGAATTTTGACTCTATGATCTCAGGCAGTGCACTCAATATTGGCAGCACTTATGCCAATCAAATAAACCTAAATCAGAACACCTCTCTGGGTCTTGGCAGAAGTCTAACCGTCCGCGGCAGCACCAGTATCACAACTGATTCAGCTACCGCCTTACAGGTCAGAGACTCGTCCAACAGTTCATATTTACTGGTTGATACCAGTACTAAAAACGTTGATATCGGCTCAACTGACGCTCCAACAACTACTATAAATCCCGGCGGAAGCCTCCCTGATGGCACAGCCGGCAGCGTAAATATAAGCAGCTTGCCCAACAGTGTGGCTGTGTCTGGAGATTACGCATACGTTGCTTCTTCTGTTATGCAAAATCTAGCGATAGTAGACATCAGTGACCCCGCTAACCCAACCGTCGTGGGACATACTGCCACATCTGGCGCTGCTCATGATGTAGCGATAGAGGGTAATCGAGCCTATGTTGCGGTTGGCACTAACACAGTTCAGGTTTTCGATGTCAGCAACCCTGCCTCTCCGTCGCTTTTAGGCAGTACCACCACCAGGAACACCTCTACCTCCATGCAATCAATAGCTGTAAAAAATAATTATCTGTATATCGCACATATTGGCGCAGCTTCCAGCTACTATGGCTATGTGGATACTTTTGATATGACCAACCCCGCTGCCCCAGCGGCTCAAGGCAGTTCCGCTAAAACCCTTGGCTCCGGGACCAGAGAAATACGTCTGGCTATTGATGGTGACAGGCTTTATGTCATCTCAGAAGGAACAACCACCAACTCTGGATTTAGGATCATTAACATATCTGACCCAACTGCCCTTTCCCTGCCAATGACCAATCACAACATGACCAACACCCGGCCTTCGGGCGGCATTGCAGTCAAGAACGGTTACGCATTTATCCCCTTTAACAACAGTTCAACTCTGCAGGTTTATGATGTTTCATCAATTAGCGGATCAGGTACTCTTACTCCCGCAGGCTCGACTCCAATTGGTAATAATCCGGCTGACACCGCCATTAGCGAATCTGGCAATTTCTTATATATAGCTGATGAAACAAGCAACACACTGCAGGTTTATAACGTCGCTGATCCTATTAGCCCTCAAGCTATCGGTACTGTCGACACGTCAAGCGGCAACAGTAGCGCAAAATCAGTAGCAGTGGCAACCGAGGGCGGCCTGGCCTATGTTGTTAATAACTCCCGAAGTAACCTTGTTACGGTCGACCTAAGAGGTTCTGTGCCACGGATATCGCTAAACCAGAATACTATCCTGGCAACTGGGCGAACTCTAACCTCTCAGGGAGACACAACTATAAAAACCAGCTCGGAAACCGCTTTCAACGTTCAGAATGCCCTAGGCTCAAACATTCTAACCGTCAACACAATAAGTGGCGTCGTATCTGCACTAAGTGGTTTTAGCGTTAACGGCAGTGATGGCATAAATGCCACCTGCTCTACCGGCGAAACTTTAACAAATATGGTCGTAACTGGCGGAATTATAACTGGTGGCACTTGTGGCGAGGGCGAAGGTGGCGGTGGTGGCAGCGGCGCTATTGTGGCAGCTGATGGAATCCAAACTCCTTCGGTCGATACCATAACTACCGGCGGCATTTTGCAGCTCGGGATGTCTAACTCGGCTGGGATCAGCCTTAATCAAGACACCTCAATTGCCAGTGGCAAAACCCTGACTGTGCAAGGCGATACAAGTATTAGCTCCCTATCTGAAACTGCCTTAGTCGTCTCCGACGGCGATGCTAATAACTACTTGGTTGTTGATACTCAAAATGCTGTAGTGACTATTGGCGTGCCTGTAGAAGCAGCCCCTGAAGGCGAAGGTGGTGGCGGTGGCAGCGGGTCTGACCTTGTCATGCCTGAATCTTACACTGGTAGAGTCAGCGCTGGCGGGCAACCGCGAGATACAATCTCTCATGGCAACTACGTTTACGTATCGCTTAATTATGCTAACCTGCTAAACGTTTTTGATGTGTCAGATCCAGCTTCACCTACTTTGGTAGATAGCCTAACTCTTTCCAAGCCGGAAAAAATGACCATCGAAGGTAACCGCCTCTACATAACAGCCGACAACATAATTCATGTGGTTGATATAACCGACCCTGCCTCGCCAAGCTTCAAATTTTCAACTGCGCCATTTGGCAGTTACAAGTGGTTTTCGGCTATAGCCGTTATAAATAACCGTATTTATGTGGCCACTGAAAACAATGAACTTCTGGCTTATAACGCAGCTAGCGACGTATCAGCGCCTACCATTACTGGTGGCGCCGGTAATAAATTCCACTTCAACTCGACTGCTTGGTCGCTAGCCAGCCGAGCTGGATCGGGTTATGTCTACGGGGTAGATCATGGCTTTGGGTTGGTCAGAGTCTTTACCGCTGACGGACAAGTTAACCAATCTGGGTCTGTGAGTGGTCTTACTCGGCCCACAAGCCTGGCGATCCACGGCGACTATATTTTTGTAACCAGCAGCTCTAATAACAGTGCTCCCGGCAAGATGGAAGTATTCCACATAGACACCCCAACAACCTTAACCAAAGTCAGCGAAATCGCCACTGAAAACTGGCCATTAGATATTGCCATCTCTGACGATGGAAAATTTGCAAGTGTGTTGAACTACAATTCAAGCACCCTACAAGCCATCGACGTAAGTGACCCAGCCAACCCGATATCCGTCGGCTCGGTGGCAGTAGGCACCAATCCTATGGGACTAGATTCCGGCACCAACCATGTTTATGTAGTTAGCATGAGCGGCCAATTCCTAGAGGTATTCACTGTCGAGGCCGACACCAGCGAGCCTGTGGAACCTGAACCAACCTTTGGCGTTAATTTAAACAGCAACACCTTGCTAGCTGAGGGTAATCTGTTAAGAATTCAAGGCGACACCACAATCAAAAACACCTCGGAAACAGCTTTTAGAATCCAGGACAGCGATGGTCAAAACTTGTTGAGTGTTGATACTTTGAATGGAAATATTGTCAGCACAGCTGATATATTTGTCCAAACTGATTCCGAAACAGCCTTTAATGTCCAGACTTCAGCGGGAGTCAGTATTGTATCGGTAGACACTGCTAACTCCAAGCTAATTGTATCTGGAGAGGCAGTCTTTGAATCCAATATAACGTTAGCCGGTCACTTCATAACAGCTGGAGATGCCCCGTCGGCCAGCCCAGAAAATGCCGCCGGAACCGGAGCAACTTGTACTATAAACGGTAATGACACCAGCGGAACAATTACGCTGACAACAGGAAATGCCTCAGTTGCAGCTGGAGATGTCTGTACGCTCACCTTTAATACACCTTTCGCAAGCGCGCCGCGACCAGTGATCAGCTCTCTCAACAAGCAAAGTTCGGATGCCGGAGCATATTTGACGGCAACAACCACCTCTCTAACGCTAAGCCTATCAAACACTCCCGAAGTGTCAGAGACTTACATCTTTAATTATTGGAGTCCTCAATAAAAAAAACGCCGCATTAAGTTGCGGCGTTTTCAGTAATTTTGCCTAAGCTACTGTTTTTCTAAAATCACCAGCTGAGTAGTATCAGTCAGTTCACTTGGCTTGACTTTATATTTAGCAACAGTTTCTGCAGGCTCCATGCTTAGTCCCTGCAGAACGTCGGCCAAAGTTTGCTGCGGCACCGGAAAATCAAAACCTTTTTCATCGTAATGTGTCGGTATTACAACTTTAGGTTCAATCTTTTTAATAATCTTTAAAGCCCCAACGCTGTCTAGCGTATAGCCGTTTCCGCCAACCGGTAAAACTAATACATCAATCATGCCGATCTCTTCTAGCTGGCTATCAGACAAATCAGGATAAATATGTCCTGCAACCACTATCCGAATATCATCGCCAACAATTTTGAAGATAGTTGCCGTTTCCACACCTTCTTCATCAATATGTGCTCTAGCAGAAATCCCCTGAATGGAAGTATCTGAGACTTCATACTCGCCGGGCTGATCAATAGTTATCTTAACATCAGCGGCAGCCTCTCCGTGAGGACCGGTAAATAGTGCAATGTCGCCATTTTTGGTAATTGATTTTTGGCCTAAGCTGGCTAGATTATCATCTACTGTGATATTAGCTTTTTTACTGGTTATACGCACACAATTAGCGCCGTAATACTGAATCTCCATAATTTACTCCTCCTCTGATTTGGATTTCTTTGATTTAGGGGTCAAAACATTACGTTTATCTATAATCACCTGCAGCTTAGATGACAGCAGCATAACTAAGAAGCGGTCATTTACTTGTCGCCGATAATTAAACTCCTTGGGTGTCATAACAGTATAGCGCAGTTCTTTGGATTCTTTTTGCTCCAGCTCGGAAATATATTTTGTCAGCTGAGTTTGATTGATATCACCAACAAACAATATATCAATTCCGCTGCGTTCGTCGCGAGTAAATTGACCGGTGTAAACCACTAATTCCAGATTGCCAATATTCTTTAGATCCTGAGCCTTAGTAGCCGGGGACTCAACGCTGGACTCACTGGTGGCATCGCCGAATATCGTTTTTAGCGGCTCGTAATATTCGTATTTTTGATCTACCTCATAATATAGACGATTATTATTTGTCTCTGAAGAAATTATGCCAATACTTAGCAGATTAGAAAGCTCGCGCCGGACTGAGTTAATTTGCTCGTCAATTTTACGAGTGATTTCCCGGACATAAAATGAACGATTGGGGTTGCTGTAAAAAAGCTGCAGCAACTTAACCCTCGTCTTGCTCCCAAATAGTTGATCAATCATAACACCATTGTAGCAGATATTTATACTATCAGTCAGACTTTTTGTTCAAAAATGTTGTAGCAATTTCTACGGCTTGGCCTCTGTTTTCTATCCAATGAATACTATTATTGCGCTTGAACCAAGTCATCTGCCTTTTAGCTAACTGGAAGTCATTTTTAATGAACAAAGCTTTTGCTTCATCCAAATCTAACCGTCCGGCTAAGTATTCAGTAAAGGCCTTATAGCCGGGAGCATCAAGCGCCTTGCTACCAGGATAACTGTTAATCAGCTTGCCAGCCTCCGAAATTAACCCGTTCTCAAGCATTTGCTCAATCCGCGCTTCAATACGACGCCTTAATACATCGCGGGGCACCTGAAGGCCAATAACCAGTGTATTTTCACGAAGTGTAGCAGACTTTTGGGATGGCTCTTCTTTAGCCAAGTGACGAGGGTTTTGCGAATCACGTTTTGAGCCAGATTTAGAAAACTGATAATCAAAAATTACCGAATCTATATACAAACCGCTGCCGCCAACCATGATCGGCAATTTGCCGCGCATTTGAATTTCTTTGATTTTCTCATTAGCTAACTTCTTAAAATCAGCGACCGTAAATGGCTGGTCTGGTTCCACTATGTCCAGTAAATGATGAGGCACTAATTCTTGCTCCTGTGGCGTCGGCTTGGCGGTGCCAATATCTAAATGTTTATAAACTGTCCTGGAGTCGGCACAAATTATCTCCCCGTCAAACTTTTTTGCTAGCTCAATAGCCAAAGCCGTCTTGCCGCTGGCCGTCGGCCCCACAATCACCAGCAAATCTGGTTTGAAATTTGAAAGTTGGCTTTTGGAAGGTGGAATTTTACTAACTTCCATCTTCTATATTCCATTTTCCATGTCTGGTCGCCAAAGGATTTTTTGCACGTCTACTCGGTCATCAATAACCTCCACACCTTCGGCTTCCAAATGAGCTTTGTGCCCCCCTCGGCCGCCAGGATAGCCAGCCGCCAAGCCACCCCATTTGTTCACCACTCTTTGCCACGGCAAGTCCGGATCGCCAAAGTGCGCAATGCCACCAACAATCCGGGCCGCCCGGGCATTACCGCACAACGCCGCAATCTGACCATACGTCATTACCCTACCCCTTGGTATCTGCCGAACCAACTCTTCAACACGAATCCTAAAACTATTGTCGACTTTTTCCATCTACATACTACAGTGAGGTTTTGTTGACGCGAGTTTTGGCCTCGTTGGCAACGGTTTTTAGGAATTCTTCAATCAGCCTAGGATCATGAGGAGTTTCCACCTCTATATCTTTCCGTACTCTTGGAACAACCTTCCCGGATTCTATTTCTTTTTCACCAATTACTACAGTATATGGAACTTTCATCAGCTCTGCGTTACGGATTTTCTTACCTACCGACTCATTATCATTGTCTAAGTACGCCCGCAGGCCGAGCTCTCGAGCCTGCTCCAACACATCTTGAGCAAATTTCACAGTCTCTTCTTCTTGGTTTACAGTTATTAAACGAATTTGCTCCGGCGCCAACCAAACCGGGAACCTCCCAGCCGTATGCTCAATATACACACTTAAGAATCGCTCAAAGGAGCCTAGCAATGCACAGTGAATCATGACCGGCTGACCTGATGTACCATCCTCAGAAGTGTACTCCAGCTCAAATCTTTGGGGTTGGACAAAATCAAGTTGGATTGTCGCCACCTGCCACTGTCTACCAATCGCATCGATAGCCATAAAGTCTATTTTTGGACCATAAAAAGCTGCTTCGCCCTCCTCTATATAGTAGTCAAGATTATTTTCCTTGGCCAACTCTTCTAATTGAGCCTGCGCTTTTACCCATAGATCTGGATCTCCCAAATAACCTTCGCTGTCATCCCTAAAGCTAAGCCTAAAGCTCAAGCCCATACCAAATACGCCGTACATATGCTGCGAAGACTCAACCAGCTCAGATACTACTGACTTAATCTGCTGATCAGTTACAAATGCATGACTATCATCCTGAGTAAAGGAGCGAACCCGACTCAGACCATGCAGTTCACCGGACTTCTCGTCGCGATAATCCCCGGCATTTTCCATGAGCTTGATTGGCAAATCTCTGTAGCTTCGTGGCTTAGAGGCATACAGCTGAACATGATGAGGGCAATTCATTGGCCTTAGCACGAACTCATCGGACGTTTCCTGACTTTTGACCAAAAATAGCTCATCGCCGAATTTATCCCAATGCCCGCTAGCCTTATATAAGTCTGTTTTGGCAATTACTGGTGTCCAAACGTTGCGAAATCCGGCTTTTGCCTTTAATTCTTGGCTAAATCTACCAATTTCTTCACGCAAGACTGTGCCCTTTTCTGTAAATAGCGGCAGGCCTGCTCCAACTAGGTCTGAAAAGGTAAATAAATCTAGCTCCTGGCCGAGTTTGCGATGGTCGCGTTTCTTGGCTTCTTCCAGCATATTCAGGTGCTGCCTAAGCTCTTTGTCGGTCGCGAATGCCACGCCGTACAGCCGCTGCATCTGTGGATTGCCCTCTTTACCGCGCCAATAAGCTCCAGCCACACGCATCAATTTAAAGGCACCAACTTTCCCTGTAGATTCCACATGCGGACCACGGCAAAGATCAGTAAAAGCACCATTTTTATAAAACGAAACGCTCTTTACAGCTGAATCACCCTCGGCGATTGTTCCAAGCTCATCTTTGTCGAGATCTTTGGCAACAGTAGTGCCGGCACGCTTCAGGTCATTAAGTAACTCTTCTTTATATGACTGGTTAGTTTCCTTGGCCCAGTCAATAGCTTGATCAATCGGCAGC
Organism: uncultured Candidatus Saccharibacteria bacterium; assembly: GCA_964636355.1. Classification (GTDB taxonomy): domain Bacteria; phylum Patescibacteriota; class Saccharimonadia; order Saccharimonadales; family JAGQNK01; genus CAZWRG01. The sequence goes on from CAZWRG010000001.1 coordinate 27,107, forward strand.
TCAAATCGCTCAAACGGCTCGTTAGCTTCAATTACCTTACGCATCTCTGTTTCAATTCGCTCAAAGTCGTCCTCAGAAATAGTAATGTCGCCCAGATCAATATCATAATAAAAGCCGCTCTCTACCACCGGCCCCACGCCCAGCTTGGCTTTTGGCCAAAGAGTTGTTACAGCTGTCGCCATAATATGCGCCAAGCTGTGTCGCATTGCATATAACTGATCTTGCTTGTCGGCCATTTTATTCTCCTAAGTTTAGGTTAAGCTCATCGGCGTCATGTATTGGAGCCCTAGACGGAAGCGTTTCTGGGGGATGAATTGATATTGCCCCTTCATACCTGCCATCCAAGAAGAAAACACCACGTGGCGTCAAATCCATGCCCCGCAATCCTTCGGGTGAAAGTCCTTCAAATATCTCAAAATTACTCACTGAATACTCCTTATAAATAATAAAAACACGCATTTAGATAAAATTTACCTTCCTTGCGTGTTTCGGGTCCTGGATGCAGCCAAGACGGTTCCACCGAAATCTTTTACTCTTAGAACATTGGTTAACGTACCTCTGTTGCCGCGCCTACGAAGCTCCGTGGTTGGTGAGGCCACTTCATCGCTCATGCAAATTATACACCCCTAGTCGACAAAATAAAAACGGTTGAGGGATCTCGCATTTCCTTCAACCGCTTTGTTTCAAAACCTCTCGGCAAAACTTCGCCTGACTAACCTACCTCCAAGCAGATCAGTCTCTATATCTTAGCATACTAGCACTATCATGCTAGCCCTTTTATATTGTTTTTCTTACATTTTCACATGGGGATAACCCATCCACACCATTACCATATTTGATATACGTTTGGGCATTTTCGTCGCAAAAATAAAAATACTCTCTGTTGAGAGTATTTATGATGGGCGATATCGCTGTGCGTAATCGGCCTTTTGACCAAGGCAAGCGGCCAACCTTGTTGGCCTTTTACCTTGGTGGGCGATATAGGATTCGAACCTATCACCTCAGCAACGTCAATGCTGCGCTCTAGCCAAATGAGCTAATCGCCCGTTTACCCGATAAATAGTACCAAAAACAGAGGTTAGGTGCAATTATTAACGCGCGTCCACCCTGAAAGGTAGTATTGCTTTCACTAGATCATCATAAGAATCAAATCTACCATGCTCTCTAAGTACGGGTCTAAACGCCTCCAGAATTGCAAACTCTTCACTCTCGGTGATGTTTACGCAGAACTTATGCTCTATTCCACCTACTACATCTGAACGATAAACCTGAAAGAATCCAAATATGCCTCCCGTGCCAACAAAGATATCGAGATCATGCCCGTCCTCCCCTACATAACCCTTTATGTCGCCATAGTAAGTTGGAAATGTAACTCCTTTTAGCGGATAAGGATCATCCGGGGCAATATGAAAATCCTTATATTCACCAGGATTCTTCTCAAGACGAAATGTATGGAACGGCTCTGGCAGATTCATGGACTGATTATACCACCTCTGTACTCTTCGCAGATGCGTTGGAGGTAGCGGATGTTGTGAATACTGGCTAATGTTCCGGCTAGCGGTTCGCCTACCTTAAACTGATGGCGCAAAAATCCTTTTGAAAAGCCATTTTTACAGGCGTAACAATCACAGCCAGGATCTATAACTTCTATGTCTTTAGCAAATCGTTCATTGGTCAAATGTATTTTCTTGTCCCCAGAAATCCAACAAGTCGCATGCCTTGCATTACGTGTTGGCAGCACACAGTCCAACATATCTATCCCATGCTTGATTGCAAACCGCAGATCAACCGGATCACCCACTCCTAGCAAGAAGCGCGGGCGTGGTGAATCATCATAAAGCGGTGCTAAAAATTCCAACATTTCGTGCATATCTTCTCTGGGCTCGCCAACCGACAGGCCGCCAATCGCTATGCCATCAACTTCGCTAGCCTGCACCAATTCCAAGCTTTTCTTGCGCAGCTCTTTATCTAAACCACCTTGCACGACTCCAAATAACAGTGGTCTCTCTTTAGGAGACATGTCTTTTGTCAGCCGCTTAAACTCGGCTATATTTCTATCCAGCCAACGATGTGTCCGCCCGTAGGCCTCTAGGGTACGATCTTTACCCTTTTCATCAAGAGCCGCTACATCATCAAACGCCACAATCATATCGGCGCCTAATTTGAGTTGTATCTGAATTGATATTTCAGGAGACAAAAACACTGTATCGCCGGATTTGGGGTCCTTAAAAGTCACACCGTCTTCAGTGATTTTATTGATATGAGCCAGTGAAAAGACCTGAAAACCACCGGAGTCAGTTAGAAGCGGCAATGATTGTTTGGTGAATTCATGAAGTCCGCCTAAGGCCGCCACAGTGTCCTCACCCGGCTGCAAATGCAGGTGGTAGGTGTTAGCCAGCACCGCCTGCACACCTGTAGAGCGGACCATCTCAGGCGTAAGTGACTTTACTGCACCGCGGGTTCCGTCCGGCATGAAAGTCGGCGTTAACACCCTGCCAGCTCTGGTATGCAGTACTCCACTCCGTACGCCGCTTCTCTGTGACTTAAGTTCAAACATCTCTACGAATATACCACACCGGATAGAGTTCAAAAGTTTGAAAGCAGAAAGTTAAAAAGTAAAATTCCAAACACTGACCATGTTTAATCGGGCGGTGAAACTGCTTATGGCTATTGACGTAGTATTGACACGATTGCATAGTATAAGTATACTGTTTGGGTTAAACGGGAGGCGCTCATACTTTGAGTACCGCTATGAGTTCGCTCGAGGAATTCCAGCTTTTCTACGAAGAATTGTCTGCCTCGTCGAAATCAATCAGTCGAATACGACGCACTCGTAGAACGCTTGCAAGCAAGTAGATCGAGTGAAGACCCTAGAGCTGGTGGATCTTTAGGGTCTTTTTATTTTTATGAGCTTACTGCCACATGCTGCTAACGTTTCCCACAATTATATAAAAGTTTTCCACTTGATATTTTAATAGCCGGATGTCAATATGTTGTCATGGTTTGTATATATTGCCAGTCAAAAACCCAGGTAACCAATTCCCGGCCTCAAAAGCGGTCTAATAGTATTTGGCGGCGACGTCAGTGCCAGAGCTGTGAAGCAATTTTTACCTCGATTGAAATAGCTGATCTTTCGGCAAGTATTGTAGTCAGTAAAGAAAAGTCGTTAGAGGCCTTCTCTCGCGACAAATTACTACTTAGCATTCATGGTAGCCTGAAGCATCGAAAAACCGCCCCTAGCGACGCTACGGCGCTCACAGATACAATAATTAGCCAGACTGTGCCACATATTACCGACGCCACTATAAAAGCTGATGTTTTGGCAAAAATTAGTTATCAAACCCTAGATAGATTCGACAAAGCCGCGGCCACCCATTACAAAGCTTTTCATACTTTTTAGAATGCGGAAGCTGGAAGTTTGAAGCTGCTGCGCGGCTAGATAACGCGCTTTTTGTCTTCGGTCACAACAGCTTTATCAGTGACATCAAATTTGTCCAGATAACGGCCAAATAGTAAGCGGGTTTGGGAATTAAGTGCTGCCATGGAGTTAAAAATTATGGTAGTTGCTGGCAGCATTACCCATTGAAACACCATAAACAACGTTCGGTGCCGTTTGTAGCGAGCCGGCTTAGGTGGCAGTAATTTAAGACTCAAAAACAGGGTTGATAAAATTCCAAGCAGTGCAATTGTTTGAATTCTACTAGCAATTAACGGCAACTGATTGGAGGCAAAGCTATCAGAGTTGAAAAAAGCCGGAATAAACGCCGCAAAAGCCAACAGCAACGGCGCAGTTGCCCAGCTAACATGACCCTCCAGCAATCTGAGGAATTTAAACGTTAGATCAACTTTTGGGACTTTATTGGGTCTAAAAAATCCGGTCTCCAAAACATAGGCTACATCTGATGAACCCCACGCCCAACGCCGAATCTGGATAAACTGGGCTTTAACGGTTTTTCTAAAATTAGTCGACAACACCGCATCCTGATAAATTGGCAGATAAATCGGATAAACATCATGCTGACCATCATAACGGAAATAAGTCCGCCAGAACTGATGACCATCCTCCACGATAGTTCGAGTACTCCAAAAATCAGTGTCAATTAAAGTCTTCATGCTCTGGGCGTGCGACGCAAAATTCCTAATCATATGAGGCCGGAGGCTCAAAACCACATTCCAAAAAGTGTTTCCAGTAGCAATCACCCGCATCGGCGCCGGCGCATCCCAAATATTGTTTGTAAACATCGGCACTGGCTGGAAAGACACCACCGAAGGATCAGGCGCTAAGGCATACAGGTAGCTCAAGGCCGAAAGATAGTGCTTATGAGGCCGATTATCAGAGTCCAGAGTGGTAACTACCACTTTTAGCGGATCAATTTTCTTCTTTTCGAGATATTTTTTAAGCTCCCGGCCAGCGAAAGTCACATTTCCGCCCTTGCCACGCACTTCGTTTTCGGTCAGCGGATGCTTGGTGGCAAACATGTGACCGAACTTATCTTTGTATTCACTAATTAGCTCCAGAACCGCTGGCTCGGACTGCGCCCCATCACGACCTTCGTAAGCCATCACCACAATGACTTTTTTCATGTCGTATTCCGAGTTCAGAACAGACTGCAGGGTCGGTTCCAAAACATCACGAGACTCATTATAAGAGGCGATGATTAAAGCGTGAGTTAGCTCGCTGGGTTTTACCTTCGGTGGTGCTTCTTGAACACGGCGGATGTTTTCATAATGCCACGTCGGTATGTGCTTACTAGGCTGAGAAGTTTTTTGCTCCTCAAGCTCCCTGACCAGCTGATCCCAAGGCAATTTCATGCTCCGCTGAATAACTCGGTAGCCTTGCAGTGAGCGAACCGTCAAACCAAAAGATTTCACAAACCACAGTAGCAGATAAGCAATAATCAGCAACACACACAGAGTTGGATTAACAATACTCAACACAAATGGGGTTATCAAAATCGTCCAAGTCAGCAGGCCAGGTATTTTCTCAAAAAACTTATAGCGCCTGCTCTTTTCATGATTATATGGAATTTCTATGTGTTTCATCTTGTCCTTTTGAAATTTTGATTATCTGAGCACTAATAAAGCGTTGCTGACAATTATCGCAAGTAGTAGCAGCAGAAGCCCAAGCGCCAAAATAGCTATCGATAATTGGCGACGAATATTATAAACCCGCATGCTCAAAACCGCATGAAAAATCAGCGTCAGAGCAATAAAAATTATAAAACTTACAAAGGTCGACACGCCGCCGCTCTTAAATGCGCTCAGCCCCAGATCCGAACGATATTGCACAATGTAACCATCCGGCCTTCCGACATCCAGCCGCAGAAGTATCAGCAAGCTGCCAATAATTGCCAGGAAACTATTAATACTCAGCAGCAGCAAGACCATTCGATCATGAAAATAGTTTTTTGGAATATGCATTTGATTACAAGTATAAAGCCTAACGTAAAAAGTATAAAGATGCCGGTAAATTTGGAGCCACCTGCCGGGATCGAACCGGCGACCTACGCGTTACGAGTGCGTTGCTCTACCGACTGAGCTAAGGTGGCGTGTCAGCTACGATGACGAAATTATTCTATCAGATGAAACTGATTGCATAAACAGATGTTTTTTGGTAATATAGCCCAGTCTTCTGCACTTCCTAAACAAAAAACCAAACCAAGCAATTTAGCGGCTGTTTGGATTTTTAAGAGAAGACAACTTGGTGAAATTGCTAGTAATCTTGAGTAAATTTACTTGCTGATGCCCCAGCAAACACCATCATACCAATGCGGGCCTGTGGTGTAGAGGCCTAACATGCCTCCCTGTCACGGAGGAGATCGCCGGTTCGAATCCGGTCAGGCCCGCCAAAGAAAATGAGTCATCCTTGTGATGGCTCATTTTCGTTGATGAGTTTCTACTGAGGCTCTGGGCTCTGGAGGTCAGACATACTTCTCATTGATGGACTAATATAGACAAAATTGCTATTATATGGTATTTTTAGGCGATGATTTCTATTGAGGCCTATAAACAAGCAACTCATCAAGCGGTGGTCGATACTGCACAGGCATATCACTTAAAAACTACTACTAACAGTGGTCTGCAGCTGGCCGTACCCTGCAGCTACCAGATCCTAGAACCGGGATTTCGGCCGTTTCGCTCCGGCAAAGCTTCCGCCGAAGAGCTACAGCGGCAATTAGATGATGTATGCGATCAAGCTAGGGCTAGCAGCATAGACCTAGGACTCGAGAGTGCTGAATCGGTCCGTAAGCTGAGCATTCAGCTTGGCCTTGGAATAGATTGCTCTAATTTTGCCTTTAGGGCATTGAGCCTAATCCATGATCGTTTGGAGCTAGGCCCATATACAGATTATGTTTTCCTTCATGGACCCGATATTAAGTATCTACATAGCGCCAAAGAAAGCTGGTCGGCAAAAAATGACGATGGAAGCCCTAGGCAGCTAGAAGACGAAGAGCAACAAAAGCTACAAGAATCTGAATTATTAGATACAACTTGGGTGGCCCAAACTTTTAGTAAAGATCCGGAGTTTATAATAGGTTCACAACATATCAGCGGTAGCAATGCCGCTCGAATTATATCACCCAACGAAGCACTGCCTGGTGACTTAATCGCGTTCAAAAAAGCAGGCAAAGCGGTGGTGTCACACGTAGCTGTTATTGAGTCTGTGAATGTAAGCAATACAGATCTGACACAGATTGATTTTTGGCACTCTTGGCATTCGAGAGATTTTGAATCAGGATTACGCAGGGACAGTGTTACGGTAAACGGAAGCACATGTAAATGGTCACAAGAGGGCCTCAGTGATCAAACTAGGTATAAGGAGCATTACCTCTGTCGGCCAATTGGTCTAGCATCAATTATCGAAAACTTAAGGCAGCAACCTTCAGCTTCTCCGCAATTAACCTAGAAACTTGTTTCTAGTGATGACTTGGGCATAGCAGCAATTGGGATCTTATAAATCTGCACCCTGGTTATCAAACCAACCTATTAGCAATTATCTTTTATGGAGGCGTAGATTCTGGTAGCTAGCTCTTGGCTACCCTCTTCGGAATGGTGGATACCATCTGTTATAAACTTATCGCCATACTCTGGATGAGTGTTTGAGGTGTAGTAGTGATTAGGGCTGGCTTCCTGTAGCTGAAGTTCGAGCCTCCAATCTATGTTCCAATCGACTTTATGAATATTTGGATGAGTTTCAGCCGCCTGTTCGATGGCTTGATTGATCGCCTCTGCTGTGCCAAATGTTTTACCATAACGAGCATCAGTACGAGTATTTACTGTAACCAATTGAACACAGTCCACAGTGCTCAGTGAGCCTATCATTCGGTTAAATCCGACCGCCCAATCTGGGTTTTCCTGCATGACATCATTAGTGCCGAGATAAATCACTACGGCGTCCGGTTTGTCCACTGGATCACTGACTGCTGCCTCTATTTCATCAAGCATTTGATCGATTCGCTGACCATCCTGACCGTCTAAGCTAACTTTTGTGTGTGGTTCAAACTTCTCTCGGATGGCCACTTCGCTAATCCGCATATTTGAATCACCGATAAACGCAATTTCAGCCTGAGGCAGCTGATCTTCGCTAGCTTCTGGCGAAAACAACATTGCCCCGCCAACCGCAACTGACGCACCCACCAACCCAAATAACGCATTTCTGGATATTGGTTTTAATCTTTCAGACATAAAAAATACAATATCATGTTTTAGCTAAATGGTCCAGCTCTGGGTTATGGGTTATTCGGTTGTGGTTCGGGCAGCCTCAGATAGATCCGAGTTTGTTTGTCGGCCTTAAGCTGGTCAATATACTCATTTACATCCTTAAAACTAAAGTAAATCCGCGCCCCGCGAATTTTATTACCTTCGGTTTCGATGTTTTTTAGAATTTCTAGCGCATAGCCGGTATTTACGATTTCCGATATCTGTCCAGGCTTGAGCTTAAACAGAGCATCAGTAGTCTGAGCCGTCAAATTACGATCAGTTTGCTCAATTAGTTCACTAAATTCCCCGCCGTTATCTTTAGTCTTGTTATCATCGGAGTATTTTTTAGCAACCGCCGCAAAATCAGCGCCATTTTTGAGCTCGGCAAAAGCCTTTTCTGCCCGCTCGTGAGTTTCGGTATCAAGTTTTGAGGCAACTTTTTGAGCTAAGATTTCCTTGCGCAGTGTTCGTTTAAAATCATCAACCGACCAACCCCAATAATCGCGTAATACGTCCTCAAACACTTCCTGATTACCACCCAGGCGATTCTGATTGCGAACAATCGTAATCTGATCTTCCACCTCTTGGTTAGAAACCGTAACGTTGTGCTGCTTAGCCAGCTGAGCTATGTAGGCATCGTTAACTACCTTATCCAGCGCTCGGCGCCGAAAATCGGCCAACTGCGGCGCATTATTAGGGTCAGAAAAGTCGGTGGCCAGCTGGTTTTCATAGTAATGAGTGTAGTGACGCAGCTCAAAAAGATAATTCTCATAAGCCACAAACTGTGTTCCAGCCCTAGCGATTGGGAACGGCAAAACTTGCGTAACGCGGTAAATAAAAGTTGAGCTGCTTTGGAATCTATATAGCGCCAGCGTCGCGTAGGTCAAAAAAACCACCAGGGCAACGATAAATATAGTGGTCGAGATGATCACGATACGATGCTTGGAGTGCTGCAAGGGATAAATATACTTGCGGGCGCTGCCTAAAACTTCCTCACGATGAGCGGCCACCGTCTCGTTAGTGATCCGCGGTACTGCCTCGCGGATTTCCGGTTTTTTCTTGCGCTTCGGGCGCTTATTAATAATCTTTTTTAGCTTATCGCGTTTCAATTTGAGCCTATTCCTCGCCCGTGGCAATCGCCTGAGGCGTAATTTCATTTTCTATCAATACGTCGTTTAGTTCCCGGTAGATCTTTGCAGGGTGATGGATGTGGTGAATAACTAAATCGCCCATGTAGGTTTGCACGAGTATTGTACCATAACCAAATAGCGTGGCTTCAAGGCCGTTAATCTCATAATTTAGACTTTGAATTTTATTAAGCCCCAGATCAACAAAACTCTTTCTAAAGACCCCTTTTTGAGTGATTTGGATAAATCGCATGTCAGTTACGATAAAAACGCTGTAGTACCAGCGCATCCAGTCAGGAAATAGAATTATCAGTCCTAACACAATTCCAATCGCCAATCCGCCGTAAAACCAGCCAAAACCAAGCGATGGAAAAATTGCCGCCGGGATAACTCCGACTAACGGGCCAAGCATACCCAGCACAAGACCTTTTCGCATCACAATCGGATGTCGCCGAAAGGTGAACAAAACCTCCTCGCCGTCAATCTGATCCGGAAAATATTTGGGCGGTGACTCCTGTTTTGAGTTTTCTGATTTTTGGTCGACCATAGGCTTAGTTTATCAGATAATCATAAGCTCCGTAATATACAAACTGGGGTGTAAAAACAAAAACTCCGGCGTTACCGAAGCTTTTAGTGGTACCCCGGGCAGGAGTCGAACCTGCAACCTTTTCCTTAGGACGGAACTGCTCTATCCAATTGAGCTACCGAGGCGAGTCAGCAGATTACATAAATCATCTGCTGGACAGTGAACTATTTTTTGTTTCGACGCCTAGCCTGTGTGTATTCTTCGTGAACGGTATTGTAATCAAACAGCTCGCTTTCACTAAACCAGTGAGAAATCTCTTTGTCGGCCTCTTCTGCGTTTCCAGAAGCATGAATAACATTTGGCACACCAATGCCTTCCTGGTTAGCATAATCAAATCCCATATGAGCGTAATCACCCCTGATTGTGCCCGGCAACGCCTTCTGCGGCTCAGTGTCGCCAACCATTTTTCTGACCAACGGTACGGCACCGATTCCTTCTAACACAAAGGCAATCACAGGCCCTTCCTGCATCATCGATAGCGTTACATCAAAGGCCTGTTTACCACGCCGCGAAACCATCTTACTGATTCCTTCGTAGTGTTCAAAAAACTGCTCATAATCGGGGCTTAACATCTTAGCACCAATAATTTTTAATCCGGCTCTTTCGAACCGAGACAGAATTTCACCAGACAAGCCCCTCTTTACAGCATCTGGCTTTAAAATAATCAGCGTTCTTTCCATAATCTATCTTCTACTTTCTTGTTATTTTTACTCATCTTAACAGATATAACTCTTCAAATAAATACCCAACCCCCAAAACATTCTCACATCTTGTCCGGCCGGACGTTTTGTGAGAATATGTTAATATGACGAAGTATCCCAAATCGCCTCTTTGGTTTGTGCTGCAGGGATTAATACCCTACTCCAGGGCAAATATTGCACTGTCATTCAAGCCTGCAGCATTTTTTAATGAGCTAGACAGGCTGGAAAAAGTACCTAGCGCGGCAGCTAGAAGCGCTTATTATCGGGCCGTCCGGAGAGGATTAATTGAGTTTGATGAGCAAGGAGCTCCGTATCTTACACCAAAAGGCAGGCTATCTTTGCAAAAATTCGAACCCCAGCTTTTAAAAAACTCGCAGCTGATGGTAATTTTTGATATCCCGGAAGCGGATCGATGGAAACGGCGACAACTAAGATCCACTCTCAAAGAATTCTCATTTAAAAAAGTTCAACAAAGTGTTTGGGTGACAAATCTGGACTGCAAAGACTATCTTAAGGAAGAAATCTCGCGCTTAGACTTAAGTGATTCCGTAAAAATCTACGAATCCAGAGAAGTAATCTAGTAAAATATTCTCAAAAAGTGTCCGGCCGGACGTTTTTTGAGAATGTTTTGTAGGATTTGTAGATTTATGGGTGGGTGGTGAGATGTCGTACAATAAAGTTATGTTATTTAGAAAAGCCAAGACCGATTTTTTGGAATATCTAGAAATTGAGCAAAACCGCTCCCAGAAAACAATCGCCAATTACGATCATTACTTATCTAGGCTAATTGACTTTGCTGGCGATATTAAAATCAGTGATATTGACCCCGAGCTAATCCGTAAGTGGCGGTTGTGGCTTAACAGACTGGGCACTAACACTAGTGATGAGCTGCAGAAGACCACGCAAAATTACCACTTGATTGCCCTTCGAAGCTTTTTGAAATTTTGTGCTCGGCGTGATATCCCAGCCATGACAGCCGACAAAATAGAACTGGCGCGCACTAAAAGACCGCAGGTGACCTTTCTCACTCCAGAGGAATTAGACCGGATCTTTACTCAGCCTGACCTCGCCACTCCGCAAGGCTTGCGCGACCGGGCGATTCTTGAGCTACTTTTTTCCTCTGGGCTGCGTGTATCGGAGCTGGTGGCTCTGGATAAGGACCACGTAAACCTAAAAAGACGAGAATTTACGGTCCGCGGAAAGGGTCAAAAAGACCGCCCGATATTTATCAGCCAGCAAGCCGCTGAGTGGGTACAAAAATATCTCGATAGCCGAGACGACACCACTAAACCGCTATTTATAAGATACAGCGGCAGCAAAAAAGTTGATTTATCAGGAAATTTCCACCGCCTATCAGCTCGCAGCATTCAGCGAATGGTAGCCCGTTATGCCCTGTTGGCTGGGATCACCAAACATGTCAGCCCGCACACCTTAAGGCATAGTTTTGCGACTGACCTGCTGATGAACGGCGCTGATCTGCGCTCGGTTCAGGCGTTACTTGGTCACAGTAACATCTCTACCACTCAAATTTACACCCATGTTACTGATCCGCATCTTAAGTCGGTCCATCAAAAGTTTCATCGCTCAGCAGAATAACTTAAATTGGCGAGCAAGGATCATTGGACGCCAAAGGACTAACGCTACTAGGGGTTACCGAGAAGAGTTTACACTGAGATTCGGCTGATTGAAGGGCATAATTTGGGAACGGCAGCCCGCCGATTTCAATTGGCCGGTATTCCCTCACCCGTTTTAAGACATCGTTTGACTTGCCAGTTACATCTATAACCACCTGTGAACCGCTTAATTCCATAGGGCTATTGTCGCTCAGAGCCTGAACAGAAATCGATGAAGTTTTGTAGATTGAGCTGATCTTTAGGTAGCCGTCAGAAGCATTGACATTAGTAAGGCTTATCGAACAGCTAGGTGCTGGATTAGTTACACAAAACGCCGGGATAATCTTCCCCTGATTATTGCCACTTGTGCTAGCTCTATTTATGGTGTGTGATAAAAAGTCACTTCCTGGAAAGTTATTGACAGGATTGGCAAACAAGATAGACCGATCTTCGATTAGCTGGTTTCGATTTCTAGAGCCTTCAAATGGTACAAATTCCACCCTTATAACACCGAATGAACAGGTGTCATCATAATTGCTCTTGAACTTATCCGCCTCTTCAAAATTATTACAGCCACTCAGGCTATGTGACGAGGCGTTAGGGTTTTTCCATGAAAACGAGAGTTTGTTATATCTCTGACCATTAGATGACTTGACCCGGACAACGAATGATTTACCGGCCTCAATACTATCGGCTTTGAGTTCGTCTGGAGTTGGATCCACCAAGAGACAAGAGTAAGAAGTAACTTCGCTGATTTGTGGATTCAGGTGGGCCTCCCCCGCAAAATCATTGCAATCATTGTAATCTCTGTCCAGTAAATTGGGGTTGGACTTTAGGGCATTATAGGCATCATTAATTCCAGAAATTGCCGCATAATAAGCCTGACTGTTTAGCTGCCGGTCTAAAGCTTGCCGCTGCTCGCGGCGGGTAATTGCCGCAAATGACAATACCACCAGAGTTATTAATATCATGATTATTATGGTCACAAAGAAAGACACCAAGCCTCGTTGATCAGTTCGTAGATTGTTGGTTTTAGGCGTTAGCATGATAACTTATTGTACCCTCTTTTTTACAATTGTGGTCAACTCTGAAACTGCGCAAAATTGACCGCCTGCCACGCCGGATTGGCAATTGTTATCGATGTTATTATCATCAAATAAATCATCAGAGCCGCTGACTACTCGAACTGTAATCCGATAAGTGTCAATTTCCTCGCCGGTCGCACAGTCATCGGTGCCATTTAGGCCACAAACTTCCAGCCTAGCTAGTTGCATACGATCCTGAAGCATTTCCCTACCGCTTACCTCATCACTGAGCAGTGAGGCTGGCTGACCGCTACAGCCACTATCGACTCGCAGGACGGCTCGACTCTGCTCCATATTTTCCCGGCCGTCATAGGTATTGGCCAGTTGGTGATCAAAAATGTAGCTGTATTTATTTGATCCGATACAAAAGCCTTTAGATCCATTAGGTAGCTCATCAAGTAGCCTAACCTCGCCACCAGTAAAGCTGATATTGTCTGATAAATCAGATAGTACTGATCTGGCAGCTTCCTGAGTTCTATTGGTGGTAATGCCTTTAGTGTATGTCCGGCTGATACCCAAAAGACCATAAGTGCAAAGCATCAAAACCACACTGAAAACAGAGGTAGCAATCATTAATTCGATGATCGTAAAACCTTTTTGAGTGGTAATTAATGATTTTTTTATCATTGCTCAGCCCTGTAAAAAATTTCAACAAACTCTTGCTCGCCGCCGCCAATCTTATCCCATTCGGCTCGAGCTAAATAAGTACTATTAGCGTTGTTGTACCTGACGAACACGCGGTAACGACCGTCAGGACCTTTTTGGCAAATTGATTCATCACTGGTAACTGCCAGCTGATCGCTAATGCACTTATCTCCGCCAGTAAAACTACCCGGGTTAAACTCTCCTGATGCTAGAAGTTCCAGTTGGGCTTCTGTGAACTTAAGAGCTTCACTTCTCTCTTGGGACTGGCGGATACCAAAAGATGATTGATTAACAGACACGTAAGCCGCTCCTAGGATTGCGCTAACGATAGCTATCGCTAACAACACCTCTACTATGGTGTCACCCCTGTTATCAAGTTTTAGAAACCTGGACATGACCGGCCCTCTCCTATCACAGCGTCTACCGAGCCGCTTCTGTATGTTCCGCCAATAGTTATAACAGCATGCTGATCCGAACCATCGCTAAGTAGACATAGCCGAAAACTATCAGTGCCTGCTGCAACAACTGTAAGCAGCTCTAGCCACTCTTTTTCATTTTTTACTAATGGATTACTTAAATCAGCATCTTTTAAAGCCGCAACGCTAGATATTACATCCGCTGAGCTGGCATGGCTTATGTTAGCTGAGTCCGGCAGTGGTAAAACCGCCATCTGAAAATTCGACACTCCAGCCCCACCGTATGCGAAAACCCCCATCGCAGGACGATCTGGGGTGTTGTTTTTAATTACGAGCTTCATTCCACCATACTCCACCCCGACTGGATATTGATAGTCAGTCTCTGTGTTAGGGATTACTTTTGGTCTTAGTTGAATTATATTAGTTGCACTTTTGCCCTGATACTGCCGAGCACCAGCCACTGAGTAGACTTTATATTGTTTTTTATTACCAGTAACACCGAAATGCATCACTCTGCCCAAAAAAATACAGTCGCCGTTTGTACCCAGCTCAGATGATTGGCCTTGGCTAAAAATCAGCTCTCCATCGTTGGCTGCTACGCTGCAGCTAAAGTTTTCATCGCTGGCCGTGTAGCCAGTAGTAACGTCGTTTACCATATCTTGAATCCTTGACTCCATTTCGCGGACTCCAGCCGAAAACTCAGTTCTGGCTTGCCGGCCCTGAAACGTAATCGCCACCATCACGAAAAGCGCCGTCGTAACGGCCAGAAAAATCATGACCTCTAAAATGGTGTATCCTTGCGGCTGCCCGCGCTTCATAATACCAAGTATATAGCATAAGCGTTTAAATCAACAGGGGTTTTGTGGTGGGTTTAGGCTAGATGATCAAGCCTAAATACCAGTCAATAAGCTGTCCGCCAAACAGAAATACGATAACTGTCGCGGCTAGTAAGAACGGTCCAAAAGGCAGCCTCGACGATAAATCAAGCGATTTTTTACGCAACAGCGGCACGGCGGCAATAGTTCCCATAACAGAGGCTAGAAAAATAATCAGAATACTTTTTATAGGGTCGGCTATTAAAATTCCAATGACAAACCCTAGTTTTACATCGCCGCCGCCAATCCATTTGCCGTCCGAGATTTTAAATAGAGCATAAAACAACCCGCCGATTGCCAAAAAACCGCCGATCACACCAGAAACAACTCCCAGAAGATCTCCAGTGGCTAGGACCCTTAAAGCCTGATACAAAATTGCCAAGCCAATCAGTGGAAAAACAATTTTATCCGGCAGCAACATCCAGCGAAAGTCGTAGACCGCCAGCGCCATAAAAGCAACTACAAACACCAGCCATAACCCGAATTGGAAGATAGAATATGGAAAGTGGAAGATTGGGAAATAGGCATAAGACAATACAAACAAACCGGCTGTAATTAGCTCCACAACCGGATATTGCCAACTGATTGGTTTTTTGCAGTATCGGCACTTGCCCGCTAAACTTAACCAACTTATTACCGGCAACAGATCATACCAAGCCAACGGATGCTTACAATTAACACACATTGACCGACCACGAGCAATAGACAATGCTTGTTTTTGCTTTTTAGAAAGCTTTTTAGCGGTCTCCTGCTGACGCAATCGCCAAACTGCAGCATTAACAAAACTCCCCCACGCCAGTCCAAGTAATGCCAGAATAAAGATAACCATTATTCCTCATATAATAACAGAACAGCCCTTGAATAAGAGCTGTTCTGTTTAATTGTTTGGTCTAAAAAATTCAGCTGCTGCTTAAGTTGCCTGGCATTGCTTAGTGCCAATCTCTAGGGTATATAGAGCAACTACACTCCTTGCACTTGCCCCTTGAGTAGTAGCGTTACCGGTTGTTCCGTCACACCTTGCACCCGATCTAAGCACTACTGTATCAGTGGTCGTGTTATTTGCTGCTGCATTCTGATCCCATGAAATTGACGTACCGGCTGCCTTACAATAATAACCGCCTGGTGCGCTCACTGGCTGTGTATTATTTCCGCCACTTATTGCCATTTCCCCAAAACAAACAGCATTAGTTGGAAGCTGCCCATTGTTATTGGTTGAATATTCAGTTACTATGCTGAGTAATTTACCAACATCATCACGGCGTTGGGTGTTGCGGCTGTTTCGCTGCAAGGCTGGTACAGCCAGGAAGACGATTAGCATGATTAGACCGGCAATGGCCAGTACGATTAGAACTTCGATGATGGTAAAGCCCTTTTGTTGTTTGCTTAGTTTTTTGTTCATAGTGTTTTATGCCCCCTTGGAACACTATTAAATATTACTTATGAACTAATGATAATCCGTTGCCTCTAAAAGCACAAGCATTTTGTTATAAAACAGAGGAAAAACGGTGGAAAACTTTTGAGCTTTGGCCTGCTAATAGTTTCTGATGTTAAATACTTATGCCCTGTCCGGCCAGGCTATAAACCGGCAGTAACACTGCAGCCACGATGATAAAGGCGAATATTCCCAGCAAAACCATCATAATTGGCTCGATTACTGTAGAAATTGTTTTTATCTGGTTGTCTACTTCTTTTTCGTAGTAATCGGCAATTTTGTTCATCATTTCCTCGATTGCACCAGATTGTTCGCCAATCCTAAGCATTTCTGGGACCAGACTTAGGAAATGCGGGTCATCGGTGATCGAATCAGATAGCGCCTTACCGCCTTTGACTTTCTCAATCGCTGCGTGAAGCGATTTTTCGATATGCATGTTATCAATTGCATCTGAGGTAATTTCCAGCATTTGAATCAGCGGCACACCGCTAGCTACCAAAGTTGTGCCGGTTCTGGCAAACCTAGCCATATACATTTTCATAAACAGTGGCCCAACAAGCGGCGCCTTCATCTTAAATTTATCAATATAGCGCTTACCGCCCAGCGTCCGCGCCCATCGACTAATAAAGAATCCGCCCACAATCACTAGAATCAGCAGAATATACCAATAGTTGGTTATCAGAGCTGATATGGCCAATAAGAATCTGGTGACTAGCGGCAACTGCGCGCCACTGCCAAGCCCTTCGTATAATTCCTCCACCTGAGGCATAACTTTTACCAACATAAAACCGACTACCGCGCCCATGACAACCAAAACGATGATTGGATAAACCATCGCGCCGCGCACCTTGCTGATAAGTTCGGCATCTTTTTCTTGCTGATCAGCTAATCGGATTAAGGCCTTATCGAGTGTTCCGGAGGTTTCCCCGGCAGCAATCAGGCTGACATAAACCCGATTAAATACCAGCGGGTATTTTCCTAGCGCCACTGAAAGCGCCGAACCAGCCTCAATATCAGTGATTACCTGATAAATAATAACCTTGAAAGCTTTGTTCTGGGTCTGACTGGCCACCGAACGCAGCGATTGGACCAGCGGCAAACCGGCGTTTATCAGAGTGGAAAGTTGTCTAGAGAATAAGATTTTGTCTTTGGCACTGATTCGGTTCCGGAACTTTTCAATTGGATTACTGGTCGCGCCGGCGCCGATTGGCTTGATTTCCAGGGGTGCTAAACCTTGTTCATGTAAACGCTTGGCAGCCGCTTGTTCGCTGGCGGCTTGAATCTCAGACGTAACCTTTTTACCGGTAGCTGTATCACGCGCAGTGTACTTATAGGTTAACATTTTGGAATCTCCAAAATGTTAACAGTCACTAGTCGATTGTCGCTAGTTATTAGGGAGATGTTGTCTGTCAGTGACTGGTGACTGGTGACTGGTGACTGGTGACTATTTTTCATCCTAGCCTCTCATTAATCGATCAAGCTCATCAATATCAACGGCGATCATTCTAGCCTCGTCATAGGTAATTGTACCGTTATGGATCATCGAAACTAGCGTCTTGTCCATCGATTGCATGCCAAATTCAGCGCCAGTTTGAATAACCGCCTCTAGCTGATGACTCTTGCCTTCGCGGATAATGTTACGCACTGCTGGTGTAGCCACCAGGATTTCAGCCGCTGCCACTCGGCCGCCGCCAATTGTTGGCACCAGCCTTTGGGCACAAATCGCTACTAAAATATTTGATAACTGAGCCCGAATTTGCGGTTGCTGATGCGGCGGGAAAACGTCGATCATACGATCAATACTTTGCGAAGCTGAGTTAGTGTGCAGCGTAGCAAACACTAAGTGTCCGGTTTCGGCGATAGTAATAGCCGCCGCGATAGTTTCAAGATCACGCATCTCACCAATCAATACAACGTCAGGGTCCTGCCTCAAGCTGCTGCGCAGTGCCGCTGAGAACGAATAAGTATCGTAGTGAACTTCACGCTGTACAATGACTGATTTTTTAGAGGTGTGAGTAAACTCGATGGGGTCTTCGATGGTAACAATATGAGCCGCTCGCTCCATGTTTATTTTATTAATTAACGCCGCTAAAGTGGTTGATTTACCAGAGCCGGTTGGCCCGGTTACCAGCACCAAACCTCTCGGATAATCAGCAAATTTATTGACTACCGGCGGCAAACCGAGTTGCTCGATAGTCAGCATTTCATTCGGAATCAAACGCAGAGCAGCCGCTAAGTTGCCGCGCTCATGAAAAGCGTTTACTCGAAAACGCCCCAGATCACCAAAGGCAAAGCTAAAATCAAACTCTTTGTCTTTTAATAGAATTTGTTTCTGATCTTCGTCTAAAATTGCAAAAATCAGCGCTTCAACTGCTTCTTCAGTTAAAACTTCTGTTCCGGAAGCCGGAGCCAAAGTTCCGTCAACTCGGATCATTGGCGGTAAGCCAACTTGAATGTGAAGGTCGGAGGCCTTCTTTTTTATAACTTCTTCGAGGAGAATCTCGATGCGAGGCTGTGCTTGCATATCCACCCTTTTCTCACGCGCTGTCCGCGGCAGCAACGCGATTTACTTCTGTTAATGTTGTATAGCCTGCCAAGGCTTTCAGATATCCATCTTCTCTCATGCTGATCATACCTTCGGCGGATGCTACTTTTTGTATTTCCGCGCTTGTTGATCGTTTTAAGATTAGATCTTGGACTGCCTGAGTTACTTCAAAGACTTCATACAAGCCAAGTCTACCCTTATAACCGCCTGGAGACGAAGGACTATCTATGCCCTTATATAAAGTATAAGCGCTTTGGCCTCTTAGTGGCAAGTTCTGATATCCCAAGTCTTTAGAAACCGCCTCTACATCTTCTGGTTTTTCAGGCAATAAATGACCGACTGTGGCGTTAATCGCCTCTGTTTCCGCCGCGTCACTTTGATACGGTTCTTTATCTTTTTCATTTATTCTACGAACCAGTCGCTGACCAATAACCGTCCGGACGGTGCTGGCAATCAGAAACGGCTCAATGCCCATATCTAAAAGTCGCGGCAAAATTCCCGCCGCTGAGTTGGTGTGCAGCGTACTAAACACTAGGTGACCGGTTAAAGCCGCCTGCACGCCGAGCTGAGCGGTCTCTTTGTCACGAATCTCACCAACCATCACCACGTCTGGATCTTGACGAAGAATAGATCTCAGCCCCGAGGCAAAAGTTAACCCTACATCGGCATTAACCTGAATTTGATTGATTCCGGCAACTTTGTATTCGACCGGGTCTTCGAGCGTCACAATATTTATTGACTCGTCTTTTATCTCTTGAAGCAGCGCGTACATCGAAGTTGATTTACCAGAGCCGGTTGGTCCAGAGGTCAAAATCATACCGTTGGAATTGGTCAAACCGTGTCTAATCAGTCTCAGAGCCCGGCCACGATAACCCATATCTTCTAATTTCAAACTGGTTCCGGACTTATCCAATAACCTGATGACCACTTGCTCACCCCAAACTACTGGAGAAATCGCGATACGTAGATCGATATCCCGGCCATCAACATGAATCGTAAACTGGCCGTCCTGGGGGATGCGATGTTCATCGATCTTCAGATTGGCCAAAATTTTAATACGCGACACCAGCGGCGGCTCGGTAGCCTTTGGTAATTTCATGATTTCTCGCAACACACCATCAATCCGGCAACGAATCTTTAACTCGTTCTCCAGAGGTTCAATGTGAATATCGCTGGCCCGGTTCTTAGCGGCGTACTCCAAAATCGCTGAAAGCGCCTTGCTGATCGGTGAATCCTGGACGACATTTTGAATATCAACCTTACCAGTGTCTTTTTTCTTGGTCAGCTCCTCAACATCCTTGGCGTTTTCTAAAACATCGGTCATTTCCTGGCCGATAGTCGCGCCATCATATTGACTTAGAACTTCTCTAATTCCCTCTTCGCTGGCCGCGTAAACTTTAAGCGGCCGACCGATTTTGTTAGACAAGAAATCAACTGCCTGAACGTTATTAGCATCGAGCATCGCGACCACTAAGCGGCGCTGCATTTCACCAAGCGGCACCGCCATGTAGCGCTCGGCAACTTCCTTTGGCAGCAGTGATAGAACCTGCGGCTCAATCTTGGCATTGGTCAAATTGACATACGGTAATTTGGTTACATGGGCGATGGTTTTAGTGAGTTGCTCATTAGAAATATGACCTTCGCTGATAAGCAGGCTAAAAAATGGCAATTTTTCCTGATCAGCTTTTTGCTTAACGGCTTTTAATTTTTCAGTCGTAATTAACTTCTCAGCTACCAGCTTGTCTTCGACTTCTTTCTGGTTTTCTGCCGATAAAACACTCATAAACTATCCCTCTTTCGCTGTTTGGTCGCCCGGCACACGCTAGATCTCCCTTAATTGGCAGATTTTATCGGTGTATCGTTTCGGTCGTCGCCGATTCGAATCAACTGGGTAGGATTAATTGAATTTCCGTTAAAATACTCTTTGCTGGGCTCGTTGAAATCAGCAGTGATCGGCTCAACTTTAGCGGCTTTTTCGTTTTTCTCTGGTGATGAAATGAAATTATTAGAGATAAAGAACGACAAAACTCCGCTAATAAATACAATGATAATAATTAGTGCGATGTCTTTTTGTTTCACTGTACGACCTCTTCAGTTATGTTTAAGGTTTTTTCCGGCTGGAAGTAGGTTTTACCATTTATACTGATCTCGACCCCGCTACCTTCTAACGCTGTAAGTGTCAGACTTTGAACATACATCGGTCTAATCGACTGCTTGAACACATCAAGCAAGTCTACAATTGAGCGATACGAGCCGCTGGCGCCAACTGTAAATGGCATATCTACCGAACTGCCAACCGTAGTTGGCTGAGTGGTTTGAGCATTTGGGGTGGCGCCAAGGGCAGCCAAACCATCCGCTGAACCCGACCCGTTTTGGGCGGCTTCGTTATCAACACCGCTGATATTGGTAATTGTATAACTTCGCTCCGCTAAAACTTTTTCTAAACTAGAGGTTAAGCCCGGAAAATCGTACTTACTAGGCAGTGCGTCAAGCACAATCTTGGCATTGTCGCCATCACGACTACCGTTTCCGGAGCTGCTGCCGTCGATTATATTGCTCGGTCGGCTGACAAATTCTGTATAAGCGGTCTTCAGGGAATCAACTGCCTCAATGTTACTTTGAAGTTGATTACGAGCCTGCTCCTGGGCAGCAATAACCCGCGCCTGATAACCGCGCCGGGCAATCAACGATCGTGAAGCAACCAGTGAAAAAACAGTCAAAAACGCGGCGATCGCCACAGTAATCACAATCATCGAATTAGCCTTATCAATCTGGAGTTGTTTGGTAGATATCCGCATCGATTTAGCCATAATTTACCTCGCCTCGCCTTCTGAATTGTCTTGCATGAATATATCTTGGTCTGGTTTTTCCGTGCTCGACCTGGTTGTAACTGTCTTTGGAACCTCTAATTGTGGTTTCTGGGTGCTGGTAAATATCACCGGATCATAAGCTAGGGTAATTTGGTAAGTCGCTGGCCAGTCATTGTCTGCCTGGTCGCTCAAGCTGAAAGATGCCAACACCACCTGAGAAAAAGCATTGGCTGTCTGGTCGTCGGTTTTATATTTAGTGAACTTCAGAGTATCAACAAACTGGTTAACTGCTTTTAATGACTTGCCGGAACCATTGAAAGTCATGGTCCGAGCTTCAAAATCTATATTGAGACTCGATACTGTGGTGTCTGTCGGTACTAATTGCGGCAAATAATCACCTAGTCGCTCGGCAGCCGGCTTATTTTCATGCAAGGAGTTAAGGCTTCCTAGCTGATTTTGAACTGTTAAGATTTTATTTATTTCTGGCTCGCTCTGAAGCTGCCTGCTCATACTGTCAATATCGGCCCGCAGGTTTTTCATATGGTTTTTTTGCAAAATATTAACCCCAACAAACAGAGCTATCATTATCACCAAAGATCCGCCGGCGATAATCGAAGCCGCCAGCATGACCAATCGCTTAGTGCGCCTAGCTTTGAGATATTCGATTTTTACATCTGGCAGCAGGTTAAACTGAATCATGAAACGCCTCCGGCATTACGAGCCAAAAGCGAAACGCATAAAGCAGCAAGTAGCGACCGAAAATCAGTCTTTGGCACTTTATGAACTTTGAACTTTGTGACTTTATAACTCATCTATTCGATCCTCTCCGCTAGCCCGGCAGCTACTCCAAACTGGTTAGAAACTGCCAATAGTTCATTTTGCTTATCAGCCGCGAAGCTGGTGTTTCGCCAGGCATTGCCAATCTCGACATTAACCCCAAATTTATTAGCTAGATACAACGGGAATTCAGGCAATGACGAAGCGCCACCAGTTACAATAATTCTCTCTACCTTAGCGTCACCATAGCGAGCCTGGAAGAATTTTATTGATTTCTCGGCCTCGCCAGCCAGCAGCTCGATAGTGTTAATAATTCCCTGGTAAATCTGGCCTTCCAGCTTTTCTTTATTCAGACCAAACTTAAACACAAACTGTTCAGCTTGGTTTTGATCAATATTTAGATTCTGCATAGCCGCGCGAACAATTGTCTCCGATCCAGTCGGGATTGACCGTGTTAAACGCGGAGCACCGTTCATGGCAATTACAAGATCAGTGGTCTTATAACCAATATCGAGAACCATTTGCGGCGCTGTGGCGTCTGGAGCCAACATTGCCCTGGTTAGTGCCAGATTATCCGGTTCAAAAGCAATTACATTGAGCCCAATTGACTCAAGCATATCCAGCCGTGACTCAATAAAATCATTAGGAACACTGGTCAGCAAAACTTCAACCTTGCCGCTGTCTTTTGGTGAATCACCAATAACTGCCCAGTCAATTTTAGAGGTTTCTGGCGGCGTCGGGATCAAAGAATCTGCCTGGTAATTGATAGATTTGGTCATTTCATCCGGTGACAGCCTGTCAATATCAACTACAGTAGTAAAAACTCTTTGCGACGGCAGGCCAACCGCCACGTTTCGTGAAGTCACTCTAGCGTCAGCAATCAACCCAGCCACTGCTTGAGCTAGTTTTTGCTGGTCAGCTTTAGCATCGCTAAGAGCAATCTGCTGGTCAATCGGCGCATAAGCATACCTAGACAAAGCCTTAACCGGACCGCTGCCCTTAAGATCTACAAGCCTGATGGCTGTTGTGCCAATATCCAAACCAAAAAAATCAGAAACACCACTTAATATGCTCATATTTTTTGGCTCCTGATTGATTTCTGTTTTAGCGTTGAGATTTGGTTCATATTGCCCACATTTTCTTACAGTTTTTGCTGCGCTAAGACCATTTTTAGTTTGAATTTTGGCGCAACAATCCTATTTAACTTAAGTATACCATAAGCTTTTTGATTAAAAACAACTTTAATAACCCTGTGGAAATCTAATTATAGAACTGGCGGTAAAGTGCTGAACGAAGCCGCGCCACCCCGCCCGCCTGAACCAGACCTCAACCACAACTCAGGTGTATAGATAAATACCTCCGCCGGATCACCGCCAGCTTGGTAATTTTCATTAGTCGTTGCATTGCCGACTGTACCAGGCGTCCTGGAGAACTTTATCTGATCAGCCACCACGGCTCCGTAAACCGTCAATTTGTTATTACACATACCATTCCTTAGCAAAGGACCATTTGGCGGAAGTGGCCGGTTTACATACCTACCACAAGTATAGAATCTTCCCGTTGGATCAGCCCTATCCTCATCTCTTATTGCAACGAATAGGCCACTTATCTCTGAAACTGAACCTCTAATATATATATTTCCCTTAACAATTAGCCTGAACTGAGGGATCTGATCAATGTTGCTATACATGCCCCCGGCATAGGTTATATTGTCTTCGATTATTACATCCCCTTTTATATATTTAGTCTCAGTCTGACCCATACCTAAGTTTCTACCGAATAGCCGCTGACTTCCCTCGGGATTATTGGGAGCTGTTGACCAGTAGTTAGGTCCGCAAGATAGTGCTGCCTGCTCTAAATTACCACCGTACTCAACTGATTCTGGCAGATTGGCAAAGCTTAGTCCTTTAGGCACATTCCTAAACTGCGCCGAAGCAAATCCGGTTATCTCGCCGAGAGCAAAAACTGCTAATTGCGCCCCGGCTCCGGAGTAGCTCGAGCTACCGTTGCTGCGGCCCCTGATAAATGCACTTTCGTTGACACTACAAGCTCCGTCTGAACCAGTGGCCGACATCCCCGCCAAAACATCCCCGCCATAAACCTTATGATACGGGAGAGTAGAAATATCTACCTCTTCACCCTCAGCACACAACACAGATCTATTAGTGATGGTACCTCCAGAGCCAGGATTCCATATCCTTATCCTGTATCTTATATGATAACTATCCGAACTGTTTATAAGCAAATTCTCAAATACACTCTCTGTACCCCAAGCTGGCGCTAAACTTCTTGCACTAGTCACTGGAAATCCTGGCAGTGGATTATTTCCTTGTGAGTCTGATGAAATATTCAATACGATGTCGTATCTTAAATCCCTGGCTCTCCCCTGTGTACCAAAATTCTCAAGGTTAAGTCTGGCAGTTAGGTTAAATTGCTCACCTGGCTCTGGAGTGCCGACGTCAATATCATATCCGCCGCAAGCCACGTTAGCACAAGCTGGTAGTGTCACATTATCATGGTGAGTAGTACCTAAAATTAATACCCGATATCCTTCGTCATAAACTGTAAAGTACTTTCTAACATCAAACTCAAACACATATCCATGCCATCTTCCTGCAGGATTAGTAGATGGTAGGTTTGCCAGCATTCGCTCAACCTCTACATACTGCCCATTAGGATTCCGTCTTTGAAGGACAACATTTTTAGGACTTGGGTCTCCCATTATGCGTGCACCGCCACGAATGATTCCACTATCACAGGTTCCACCTGCACTGATAAATATGGAAGTGCCCACATTTATTCTTATAGTTCTATATATTGTATTTTCTGGGCAGTTCGTACCACTTAGACCATTTGATGCAATCGCACCACCATCAACACACCTATAGATGCCTCCTTCATATCTATGAACCATTCTATATTTATAGGCAACCTGGATGGTATGAGTCTGACCTGGAGCAAGACCGGATAACCCAGATAGTCTGAAGACCTGAAATGCTGGGCCGAACCCGCTCACGACATATCTTTGATTATAAAAATGTGAGGGTCCGTAATCCAAGGTTACGTCATAAGGGAAAGGTGCTGTCGTAGTGCCCGCTACTGCTCCAATAGATACACCCGGGGTTGAAGCCGTAAGGCTAACTGTATTAGTCCTTGTCTCTTGAATCGATTTGTCTACTATATTACCGCTTGAATCTATATTGGAATTGCAGTGCCTTGAAAGTGAGTTGATCATAAGATCAACTGATTCCGTACCTGCCTCAACATTTATTTCTTGAACCCAGTTAGCGCCTCTCTGCGACAGCCAAACATCTTGGCCATGTTTGTGAATAGGGCTACTATTATCGATTCGGCAGAGATTCGCATTTGGATCGCCTGGCCTAACAATAAAATCGGGAACAGTATCGGTATTTTCCTCAATAGCACTGGCTTGTGCAGGTAGACCAAATATGAACAAACCGGTCAACAGCGCAGCCAGCACCAAGCATTTTGTTTTAGTTTGTGGGTTACTAATGCTCATAATCAATCAAAGTAAATCGTATTATTTTTAACTTCTTCTGTTCTCTCCCTTAGCCTATCTATATCGTCAGACAAATCCTTAATGTCAGCCGAACGGTATCTGTAAACCGGCGGAAAGCCCTGGCTCTCATCATATACTTCAGCCAAGATATTATAATTACTCTCGCTATCAGACAGATTTCCAGTATTCACACTATAAATAGCTACTGGGTACATACAAGCAACATCGGTTTCGTACTTGTCGAACTGTTTTATTTTATCTACTTGCTCTTTTAATTTGTCCTTTTCTAGAGGCATAAGATATTTTGCTACCTCATTTTGAACGTCTACTCCGCAAACAACCTCGTCTTTTTCGCTAACAAATAAACCGTTCTTATACAGAGCAAAACCAACCGCGGGAATAACTAAAATTAAACCCATTCCGACCAGTAATATACCTCGCCGATTTAGCCTGCGTTTAGTGTTATTAGAAGCAGAATCTATAGGCTTATCAGGTTTTTTATCAGGAGTTTTGCGTAATTTTATAGATTTCATAGCATTAGCACTTTGGTATTAATCATAAACCAATTAACGACTAAATAAAAGCCCGGAAGCCCAAGCAGTGGGCTAGACTAGTGTCTCAAAAATTGAGAATCTACTCTACCTCTGTTATAATTACATTTAACTATGGCGAGTTTATCTATTGCGATTGTGGGGTTGCCGAATGTTGGCAAGTCAACGCTTTTTAACGCCCTGACCGACAATAATATTTTGGCGGCTAACTATCCTTTTGCAACGATCGAGCCAAACACCGGGATTGTGCCAGTGCCGGACGAACGTCTCAGCAAATTGGCTGAAATTTATGGATCAAGTAAAATTCTGCCAGCCACAGTTACTTTTGTGGACATTGCCGGACTGGTTGAAGGCGCCAGCCAAGGCGAAGGCTTAGGCAATCAGTTCTTGAGTCACATTAGAAGCTGCAATGCTATTTGCCAAGTGGTGCGCGCTTTTGAAGACCCCAATGTACTCAGAAGCGATTCCAGCAAAGACCCGCTGCATGACATTGAAATTATTAATACCGAACTGACGATTGCCGATCTCCAAACCGTCGAAAAACGGCTGCCAAGAACCCAGAAAGAAGCCCGGGCTAACCCCAAGCTAAAACCCTTGGCCGAGCTGATAGAAAAAATCAAAAACCAACTAAACCAAGGCCAGCCTCTGTGGAAAAACCCCGAACTCTTAGAGCAATATCAGGAACAAGCCAGCGACCTACAGCTCCTCACCGCTAAGCCAATAATATATTTATTCAACTTGGATGATAATCAATTAAACAATGAGTCAAAAAAACAAGAATTGGCCAAACTGGTGGCGCCGGCTAAGTCAGTGATGGTTAGCGCTAAACTGGAGGATGAACTGCGCGGCCTGGATCAAGATGACCGTCTGGAAATGCTGGAAAGCTACGGCCAGGACGAGCCGGGTCTCAACAAAGTTATTCACGCCGCCTATAACACCTTGGGGCTGCAAAGTTACTTAACCGCCGGGCCAAAAGAAGTTCGGGCTTGGACGATTAAAAAAGGCTCCACTGCCCCGGAGGCCGCCGGCGTAATTCATGGCGACTTCGAAAGAGGCTTTATTGCCGCACAAATTATTGACTACAATGATCTAATAGAAGCCGGCTCCGAACAAGCCGCCAAAGCCGCCGGCAAAATGCGTACCGAAGGCAAATCCTACATTATGCAGCCAAACGATGTAGTTGAGTTCCGGTTCAACGTGTAGTTTGATTTGCCCAATGTAGCGGCAGAGTTTCTATAATTTTTATAATGCCGTCCGGCTCTGGAATGGTGTTGTCTTCGTAATAATGATTAGTGTCAAAGAAATCTGCCGGCACGTTCAAACAGATTAGCCCGTCGCCCATAAGATGCATCTTATCAACCGCTGTCACACTTGCGAACGGTGTCACAATGATCAATTTTTTGGTTTTAACGGGCTTCAAATAGTCATAAGCCAGATCAAGCGACATCCCGTTTTGCAAGCCATCAGAAACTAAAATAACCACTCGGTTTTTGAGCAAATCCTGGTTAATCTCGCCGCCCTCACCAAGCAGCACGTGCAGCCGCCGCAACTTCTCCAAACGCTGCGCTTCAATATGATTAATGTACTCACTGTGCATGGCCTCAATTTCTCCGGTCGAGAAACGGTTGTTGTAAGTAAAGGTATTGTTAGAGGTTATCGCCGCCAGCGGCTCGTGCTCACCTGGCAGCACAATGTTTTCGGTCATTAAAATCATCAGTGGCGCATGAATTTGCATGGCAATCTGAGCGCCAACCAACACTGCTCCCGGCGTGAGAGCAATAGTTGCACAATTTTGATTACTGTACTCGGTTAGTTGTTTGGCGAGTTGACGACCAGCATCAGCACGGTTTTTGAAATACATTATTGATTAGTTTAGGAGTGCCGAGGTAAAAAAGCAAACTTCAGATTATCTTCTTCAGCAGATAGAACCTTTCGCGGTTGCCTTTGGCACCAGTGACTTCAGAGTCGGCCTTGTCGACAATCACGAACAGTTTCTTTACCCACAACTCAAAGTCCTGCAGAACCTTACGGCGCATTGCATCATTTTTTATAACTCCCTTGTGTTTTAAGCCACTTTGAACTGCTTCAAACTGCGGCTTAACCATGGCGATAATCTGTGTGTTTTTATCTGTTATTGTGGCAACATGCGGCAAAATCTCGCGAAGCGATATAAAGGAAACGTCACCTACCACCACATCAATGTGTTCAGTTGGTCTAAAGTTCCGAATGTCGGTCTTTTCATGTAGCTCAATGCGCGGGTCGCCGTGTAAATTTGGGTGTAGTTGATCGGTTCCTAACTCAACCGCATAGACTTTTTTGGCGCCATGCTGCAAGGCATAATCAGTAAATCCGCCAGTACTACTGCCAATATCCAGCACTACTTTGCCCTTAAAATCTAATTTGAGCATTTTAGCCACCGAGGACAACTTCAGCCCCGCCCGGCTGACATATTGCTCCCTTGTGGTTAGTCTAATTTTGTCGTCGGCCGACACCAGCGTGCCGGGCTTGGTAATAATTTTTTTATTCACCACCACCTTGCCGAGTCGAATGTAGCTCTCAGCCTGGGAGCGACTGGAAACAATCGCTCGTTTGACTAATTCTTGATCAAGCCGGGTTTTGTTGGACGATAGATGTTGGACGCTGGACATTAGACAGCCTTCTTTGAAGCTTTGTGAGCTTTTAGCAAGCCATTGAGTAGTTTGTGGGCTATATTTGCGTTGTCTGCTATTACCTGAAAATCTTTGGATGCTATAAATCCCAAATCTCTTGCAAGAATTAGCTGACTTTTGATTTCATACAAAGACCCTGAAGCCATAGTGTAAAAGTGTTCTTTGTCAGCCTGAGTGCTTCTACCATAACCTTCGGCAATATTGGACGTCACGGAAACAGCAGCCCTCTTAAGCTGCGCACTTAGACCAAACTGTTCAGAGCTAGGAAAATTTTTTGTAAGTTTATATATATCAAGTGAAAGCCTGTGAGATCCCTGCCAAGCCTTGAGGTCTGTGAAAGAGGTCATTTTCCTATCATCCATCGTCTATAGTCCAGCGTCTACTTCACTCGTTCGCGGTAGGCGCCAGTTGTTGTATCTACAGAAATTAGATCGCCAACTTTCACAAAAGCCGGAACCTTCACGGTGATGCCAGTTTCTACGGTTGCGTCTTTTAGCACACTCGATGTCGTGTCACCTTTAACTACGTCTTCAGTATAGGTCACTTTTAAAGGGACATTTTTAGCTAGCTCAATGTTGATGACTCGACCATCAAAAAACTGAGCTTGAACAATATCACCTTCTTTCATAAAGCCCGCCTGCTCGGCCATGTCTTCGGCTGGCAGTTCAAATTGCTCATAGGTGTCTCGATCCATAAAAAAGAACGTAGTGTCGTCTTTGTACAAATACTGCACGTTCTTATTGGTCACATCGGCCGATTCTATCGACTCGTTACCCTTGAAGGTTTTGTCTAAAACCTTTCCATCAATCAGGCTCTTGATTTTGACATTTACAATTGAGCCGCCGCGGCCCATCACCTTTTGAGCATACTCCACGACTCGATACGGCACGCCGTCCAGCTGAAAAACCTGCCCTTTCTTAAGATCCGTTACCCCTAGCGCCATACTCACTCCTTGCTGGTTGATAATTCCTCTTTTACACTTATCATTTTTCAATTAGGTACCATTTTCTATCTCTAGAAACGTGGCTAATGAATAATAATTTGGTAAATGAAAATTTGTTAACTTGGTAAATTATTAGAATGGAATGTCGTCCAAATTAATCGGCTCATCACCGATGTCCTCTACAACAACGTCATCTTTTTTACTTGGCTTGGCTGCGGCTGATCCGCCGCCGCTACCGTTGCCAGAGCCACCGCCCTCGCCGCCGCCGGGACCACCCAGGAAGGTTACGTCTTGCGCCACAACCTCTACTTTGCTGCGCTTCTTACCAGTTTCCTTATCTTCCCAGCTACTGGACTGCAAACGACCATTGACCAGGCATGGTCGGCCTTTGCTTAGATACTGCGCCACTCGTTCGCCAAGCGGACCCCAGGCGATTATATCAATGAAATCGGTCGCCTCTTGCCACTCGCCATTACTGCCTTTGTAGCTGCGATTAAGCGCCAGACCAAAGCTGGTAACACTTGTGCCGCTTGGGGTCTGGCGAACTTCTGGGTCCCGAGTTAGGTTGCCCATTAAAATTACTTGGTTAAATGATCGAGCCATTTTAATCCTCCTTACAAGAACTATGTCTTGGATTAGTTTGTTGTACCTTCACACTACGCTGAATTCTGACTATCGTCAAGATAGCCCAACTTGGAACCTAAATTCTAGTTGCTGGCTACGAATGGCAGCAAAGCAATGTGCCTAGCACGCTTGATGGCGACAGCCAATCGTCGTTGTTCGTGCTCTTTCAGGCCAGTCTTTTTTCGGGTCTCAATCTGTCCAAATTGATTAACGTAGCGCTGCAAAGTCTTGAAATCTTTGTAGTCGAAATATGGAACATCTGTTCGGTGTTTAAAAATTTTCGCCATTTTATTCTCCTTTTAAATAGAATTTGAAATCTGGATTTTAGATCATAGAATGGCTGCAGCCGGATTCTAAAATCTAAATTCTATAATCTAATTTCTAATTTTCTTCATCCTTTTCATCGTCTTCGTCATTGGCGCGGTCACCGCGCTCAGCCTGTTTTTTGGCTTTTTCAGCCTTCAAAGCTTCGGCTTTAGCAATTGCTTTAAGATCCGGCTTGGTGATCAAAAAGCGAATGACTTCATCGGTGATGTTAAGAGTTGTCTCAACCTTTTTAACCGATTCGCCAGGCATTTCTACGGTGTAAAAAACATAAACCGCGTGTTCCTGCTTGGCAATTGTATAGGCCAGTTTTTTCTTGCCCCAATTGTCAGTGCTTATTACTTTTCCACCGTTATCGGTGAAAATTTTGGTCACCCGCTCTTCGGCTTTCGACAAGTCGATTTCTAGATCCGGATGATATAAAACCGCAATTTCATATTGCGCCATAAGAGTGATTCCTCCGTTGGTTAAAACCCATGCGCTCTTTAATTTTGGCCATGAGTTGAGTTAATAACTCGTTAATTATACAGCTGACACCTCTGTTAGTCAAGCATTGCCGCATCAAAATGTTTGACTGAGCCTAACAATTAGCCCAAAATAATAATTAACAATGCAGCGGATGGCCCAAAACTAAATGATTACCGAGGCGCGACTTTCTCCAGAGCTGCCAGAGAAGTTCGCCCGTCTTTATGACCCAAGTAGTGGCAAGTTCGAGACTCCACTCGATGTAATTGGAGTTGCTGATATTGATGCAATTTTTGAGTTAGCGCTTTGGACCTATCCAAATCCAGAAAATCTGCCTGAAATCCTGGTCGGCGAGCGTAACATTCACCACGTATATTTCACTCAAGCTTGGTGGAAGAATTATGCTGACGCCCACCCCGAGCCCGAAAGACAAATAATTTCCGAGTTTAGAGATGGCGTGCCTCAAAAAGCCTGCATTCCAATTCCAATTCATGCTTGGATAGAATTTATCATGGAGCCGCCTCCGCCGCCGTCAATTGAAGTAATGGATCGATGCAACGCTTCTTGGGAAGTTGCCTCAATTTTACTTAAAAATGTCATGAAATTTGACGAAGCCAGGCGTAATTATCAATCCAAAAAACACACTAACCGAATTATTTACGGAGATTTTGAAGGTCTGACCCCAGAATCTGCCAAGCAAGATTTTGAAGTTATGGAGATTTCTAATCAGGAGTATTTATTAAGTGAACTAAACCGTCGACTTAGTGACTGGAGAGACTCCGCTGGCTTAATTGAGCTGGTACCAAAGGAGTTCAGTTTAATTGAAATGCCCCGATTATCTGAGGTTCGTAGGCTTCAGCGGCGACTGAGCAAAAAAGGCGCCTTGCTGCCTAAAGGACTGGTTGAACTTGAGCTCGTAGCCTAAGCTTCTTCAGGGAAATTTTCGTCCAGCACTTCATCGGACGATCCCTCATCAGTTGCGCCGCCAAAAACATCATTAATCGAGCTAACCAGAACTTCTCGCGGTCGATTGCCGTCTGCCTGGCTGATAATACCCTGTTCTTCCATGGTCTCCATGAACCGTGCGGCCTTACCATAACCAATCCTTAGACGCCTCTGCAGCAGGCTGGTGCTGGCTTTGCCGCCGTCAATCACCACTCCAACAGCTTCTTTGTACAGCGGATCATCCATGTCGCTGCCGCCCGCATCAGCCACGATACCACCCTTGCCATTTAGCTGAACCGGCTGACTGATGATTTCATCGTTATAATCTGGCGGCCGTTGCATACGGATAAAATCAGTGACTTTTAATGTTTCGTTATCGTCAATTAATGCCCCTTGAACGCGTATCGGCTTTGGCATATCCGAGGTCAGCAGCAACATATCACCTTGGCCAAGCAGCTTCTCAGCGCCGACTTGGTCGATAATCGTCCGTGAATCAACCTGACTCTGAGTCGTAAAAGCAATCCGGCCCGGCACGTTAGCCTTAATCAGACCGGTAATAACATCTACTGATGGGCGCTGAGTGGCCAAAATCAAATGGATACCAACGGCGCGTGCCTTCTGAGCAATGCGGACAATCAACGCCTCAACATCTCGGGCGGCCATCATCATCAGATCGGCTAGCTCATCAATCACCACCACAATGTAGGGCATACCCTCTTCTTTTTTGAGGGCGTTATATTCCGCAATATTTCGGCGATGAACTTCACTGAGCGCCTTGTATCGCCGCTCCATCTCCGCCACTGTCCACTTAAGGGCGCTTATACATTTTTCCGGCTCAGTAATAACTGGCGTTAACAGGTGCGGAATATCGTCATAAGGCTTCAGTTCAACCTGCTTGGGGTCAACCAAAATGAGCTTTAAATCAGATGGGCTGTTACGGTACAACAGGCTGGTTAAGATAGTGTTGATCATGACCGATTTACCAGAACCAGTTTGTCCGGCCACCAAAAGGTGCGGCATTTTGGCCAAATTACCGACCACTGACTGACCGGCAATATCTTTTCCAATCGCAAAGCCAAGCGGACTGTCAACCTCAGCCCACTTCTGGGACTGCAGCAAGCTGCTAATCCGCACGGTAGCCGACTTCAGATTAGGCACTTCAATACCAACCGCTCTTTTGCCGGGAATTGGCGCCTCCATACGGATGGAGGTAGCCTCTAGATCAAGCATCAGGTTGTTTTCCAGCGCCGTTATTTTAGTTAGCCTTACACCTGTCGGTGGCTTGAGAGTATATTGCGTAACCCGAGGACCAATGTTGGCGCCTTCCATTTCAACCGCAATATTAAAGTTCTCGAAAGTCTCTTTGATGATGCTGGCATTCCCTTCTACATCTCCAGCATTAGCCTTGTCTTGTTTTTGGTTGAGTAGATTAATCGGCGGAAATTGCCAATCCGGGTCACTAGCAGCCGTTAGGGCAGCATGATCTTCAGCCGGGGCAAGTTTTTTAACAGTATTTTTTAAGTTGGCCTTTTTAGGTGAAGCAGTATTTTTGCTGTGTTCCACCGGCACGCCTTCGTTTAGGGTAAAAGCACTTTCTGGGGCCCTGGATTTGAGATCCTCCAGATCAGCTTCCTCAGACTCCGGACGTCGAAAGATTTCAAATAATTTCAAGATAACCTTTGGTGAGATTCCAAAAGTTAAAAAGAATAACAAAATACTTAGCACAAACAGAAGTATCGAGGCCGGGATTTTATCTAAAATACCAAGCATCAATCCGCCAAGTCCGCCGCCAACCGCTCCGCCATGACCAGCTTCAAACTCTCCAAAAGTGGTTTTGTTAGCAAAAGCCACATGAAACCAGCCGGCAGACAAAACCAAAAACCCTAGCATGCTCATGAATTTATTGAATGGAATCTGTTTGTCTTCGCTGGTAAATTTCCAAATTCCAAAAAACACTAAAGCTAGAGGTGTTAAATAAGCTGCCCAACCGAATGCCCAATAAGCGGCCTCAAACATCGAAATCGGTAACGGGCCACCGGTATTAAAACTGCCGAGCAGCAAGAAAAAGGCCGCAATCATCAGTAAAATTGCTCCGGCTAGTGGCCAAAAACCTGAATGTTCAACTACTTCTGGTTGGGTTTTTCTTTTTCTGGTTTGTTTTTTTCGTTTTGCCATAAGAACTTAATTATATCAGGGTTAGTCTGCTGACTCCAAGGGTAAAGGCGCTGGATCATCCACACCTAGTAAAATTTTAGTCTGTAAAACTAAGTCACTATAATATCTATAGATGCCCATTAATTCTTCCTCATCTAAGCCACCGAAATTAGCCCCCTCATACTTATAAGCTAAAAGATCATCTAAAGCCTGTTCTCTTTTGTAAATTTGCTCCTCTAACCAAGGATGTCCTGCTGCTTCGCGGACCAAGATTTGATTATCTAATTGTGACGAGTCAGGAGAATGTTCCATAGCCATTATTATAGCAAAAATTACATCATTTGTCAATCCACTTAAGCTCCCGCCTTTTTATATAGCACTTTCCGGATTGGCTTGGGAAAGCGCTTTCTAATTTCGGGAGAAGAGCAGCCAAAGACACCGGATTTATTCCGGCGCACCGCTTGGGTGAGAGGAGGAGTCACCTCCTCTCATTAGAGCTAATCAGTGCGGGCGTCTTGGCCTAGGAGTTTGGCCCGCATCTCTTCAAAGCGGCGCTGCTGCTCGGCAGCAATTTCTTCTGGGGTTGGCTCTGGTTTTGGCGCGGAATTACCATTTTGGGCGGACGCACCATTTTTAGCTTTTTTAGATTGTTGAGCATTACCATTGGCCTTACCGCCAATCACATTTACAACTGGGATTACAATTGGGCTTCGCTTGGTGTACTCAAATAGAAAATGCGTCACGTGCTCTTTAAGTTCTTGTTTAAATCTATCGAGGTCTACTCGCTTAAACCGCTGACCAACAGCTCTTTTGAGCTCGGTCCTGAAAGCATTCATCAGCTCTTCATTATCACGCATGTAGATAAAACCGCGGCTAACGATATCCGGGCTGGTCATGAGGTTACCGGATTTTTTATCAATCGTTAGAATAACCGCCACCAAGCCTTCTTCGGCCAACATCAGCCGGTCTTTGATAACCACGCTGCTAACCATCGAACCAGCTTGGTCGACCAGAACAGTTCCGGTCGGTACTTTACCGCTGATTTGCATTGTATCTGGCGTTAGTTCAATTACTTCGCCGTTTTCAGCGTTGATACAGTTTTTTCTAGGAATTCCCTGCTCGACGGCAATTTCAATATGCCGTTGTTTCTTGTAGTAAGATCCATAAACTGGAATGAAGAATTTAGGCTGCGTAAAGTTGATCATGTCAGCGAATTCGTCAATGCTGGCATGGCCAGAAACGTGCAGCGGACCAACGCCATCTAGCTCATGAGTTATGTGCTGGAAAACGTGGACGTTTTTGCGCATCAGGTTATCAACCATCGCGGCAATTAATGAATCGTTACCGCTCTCCGGAATTGGAGTAGAGCTTAAGACAACCGTGTCTTGCTCTTTTAATTTAATATGTCTGTGATCGCCACTGGCCATCCGTTGCAGCGCAGAACTAGGTTCGCCCTGACCACCGGTACAGACCACCACCACCTCATGATCTTTGAGGTTTGGGACGGCCGAAATCGGCACGAAAGTTCCTTTAGGAATTTTCATAAATCCGTTTCTCACGGCCATCTCAAGGGTTGAAATCATGCTGCGACCATCCAGCGCGATTTTACGATTGTGCTTAACGGCAGCGTTGACGATCATCTGTACACGGTTAACGTTGGTTGAGAAGATAGCCACGAAAATCCGGCCCGGAGCCTGATTCATAATATCCACGTAACTCTGCTCGATGGTGCTCTCACTAGGTGTTCTGCCCATTCGATCGGTGGTGGTGCTTTCACTAAGCAACGCTAAAACGCCTTCCCGGCCAAGTTCTTTTAGGCGCTCAACATCGGTTTTTTCATGATCCAAAGGATTGGGATCCAACCGGAAGTCACCAGTGTTAATGATGCGCCCAACTGGCGTATCAACTACTACAATCGTACTGCCTGGAATCGAATGCGTAACGCCAACTAGCTCGACAAAGAAACTACCGACCTTGAGGCGTTCGTGGGTGTCTTCGTTCATAACAACTGTTTGTAGCTCAAAACCTTCCGGCATTGGCTGGGAAAAGTTTTGGAAAATCTCTTCAACCCGT
The DNA here is from genome assembly GCA_964636355.1 of uncultured Candidatus Saccharibacteria bacterium. GTDB lineage: Bacteria > Patescibacteriota > Saccharimonadia > Saccharimonadales > JAGQNK01 > CAZWRG01. The sequence continues at coordinate 63,688 of CAZWRG010000001.1, forward strand.
CCAATTGTAAATTTGGAACCATAAATCGGCGCTGGCAGCCGAGGTACAATGTGCGGCAAACCACCAATGTGATCGAGGTGGCCATGAGTTATGACGTAGCCTTTTAATTTATGTCGAATGGTTTCCAGGTAGCTCACGTCACAGATGCCGTAGTTAATTCCTGGCAAGTCGACGCCCAGATCATTTCCAGCGTCGATGACGATTGCGTCATTCATGTATTCGACAAGCATCATGTTTTTAGAGCCGCCGCCGTCCATACCGCCCAGACCAATGATCTTAAGCCGCGGCTTGTCATCAATCTTATTAGCTCTGGGGCGTTCTTCGGGTTTAATGGCCGGCTGCTCCAGATACTGGCTAATCAGTCTTTGGGCGTCGTCATGGGTTCGTCTTTGGGCCCGAATTGCTGCTCCGCGACTACTAGCCCGGACTGGCGCCCCTGATCCGCTGTTGCCATTTGATTGGCGAGGTTTTTGACCGTTCTTGTTTGAACTCGGTTTTCGCCGGTTCTGATTATTTGGTTTATTCATATATTTTATTGTTCCTTTCGGATGATATTTAATTCTTAGTTAATTTGTTTAGGGTAGTTGGTATATTACTGAAATCGTCAACTAGTGTTTGCCGAAGCCCGCCGTTATACAAAGCTGCTGCCGGGTGAAACAATGGCAGAATAACTAGCGACATTAACGTCTGATCCTGGGGGTTATTTTCTCCTCGTTGATTACTGTTTAGGCTGAGCTTGATTCGTTTTGGCTGCCCATGAACAGCGCTGATTTTTAAATTCGGCAGGAAATATTCCATGCTGTGCCGACCCAATGTCACTACTAATTTTGGCTGAATGACATCCAGTTGGCGCACCAAGTACGGCCAAAAAGCCCGCTTTTCCTCCGGCAACGGATCGCGATTATTCGGCGGCCGGTATTTGACTATATTAGTTATGTAAATGTCCTGCCTATCAAGGCTAATCGACTGAAGCATTTCGTCTAGAAACTTGCCGGCTGCTCCTACGAATGGTTTGCCTTTAAGGTCCTCATTTTTCCCTGGCGCCTCGCCAATAAAGACGATGTCGGCGTCTGGGTTGCCATAGCCAAAAACCAGCTGGGTGGCTTGCTCGGCAAGCTCTAGGCAAACATTATTTTGGGTAATTTCTGCCTCAAGTTTGACGAGCTGCTGTTGTTTGGTCATGTGAAGTTACTTTTTAAATGCACGAATAATCAGCTTGATACCTAAAATTAGCAACAAAACCGCGCCAAGATACTGCCAATAACTGCCAGTATCCAGCGCTCTGGACAAAAAAGCGTAGGCTAAAACCATTCCCAACAGCCCACCGGCTAAAGTTGTTCCGGGGTGGTGTGGTTTTCGCAAAACTTTCTTGCTCATTGGTTTATAAATTACTTATTTTTTAGTTCTCGGGCGGCAGCTTTCATGCTGAGATTTAAGCGGCCCTTTTCGTCGATGGCGACCAGCTTAACAGTTACCAGGTCGCCTTCTTTTACTACATCGCTTGGCTTATTGACTCGCTCTTCACTCATTTCACTGACGTGAACCAGGCCGTCTTTGCCAGGCAGGATTTGTACAAATGCCCCAAAATCCAGCACACTGACAACCGGTACATTCTCATAGATTGTGCCCGGCTCTGGGTCTTCGGTGAGGTTCTTGATGTACTTAATTGCGCCGTCAATCGACTCTTTGTTAGGGCTAGCAATAAACACTGTTCCGTCGTCTTTGATGTCAATTTCAGCGCCAGTCTCGGCAATAATTTTATTGATCATCTCACCACCCTTACCGATGACTTCACGGATTTTATCCGGATTGATCTTAATCGATTCCACTCTTGGCGCATAAGGACTCATCTCTGTCCGAGGCGTATTTAGAACGCTCATCATGTGTTCTAGGATATGCATCCGTCCGGGCTTGGCCTTGATTAGCGCCTGACGTAATATTTCCGGGCTCAGACCGTGAACTTTCATATCCATCTGAAGCGCAGTTATACCTTCACTGGTTCCGGTGACCTTAAAGTCCATATCACCAGCGAAATCCTCGGCGTCGGCTATATCACTCATGATATAAGGCGTCTCACCGTCCATCATGAGTCCCATAGCAATTCCAGAAACTGGTCGCTTGAGCGGGACACCGGCGTCCATCAGCGCCAAACAGCTTGAGCAAGTGGCCGCCATTGAGGTCGAACCGTTTTGGCTCATGATTTCAGTAACTGAACGAATGACATAGGGGAATTCGGCTTCGCTTGGCAAGACCGCTGTCAGGGCTCGTTCTGCCAAATAGCCGTGACCGATCTCTCGGCGCCCCGGACTACCCAGCCGTTTAACCTCACCTACCGTCCAGCCTGGGGCGTTATAGTGGTGCAAGTAGCGGCGCTCGCCTTCTTTTTCCATGGTATCAACTAATTGAGCGTAGCTCAGCGGCGCTAGAGTGACGATGTTCATAGCTTGAGTGACGCCTCTGGTGAATAAGCTGGAGCCATGGGCTCGCGGCAGCAGACCAACTTCACTGCTAAGCGGCCTGATTTCATCCAGCTTACGCCCATCCGGTCGAATTTGACGAGAAACTATTTCCTTACGAACATCTTTGTGCAGCGCCATAGTAAACGCGTCATCGTATTCACGGCGGCGCTCATCGTAGTCTTCGCCCTGCTTTTCGCTAAATTCATCATGAAAAGCCTCACGCAGTTCAGAAATTAGGGCGTTGCGCTCCGGATATGGCAGTTGCAGATTCTGGCCTAATTTACCATCCAACCAAGCATCTACCTCTGTTTGGATATCTTCATCGGGCAGCAATAATTCGTATTCTTGCTCGGTAACACCTACCTTTTTAACGAGTTCCTGCTGGAGCTTGATAGCCGGCTGCATGGCCTCAAAAGCCCACTTTACGGCGTCGGCAATTTCATCCTCGGTAGCTTCATTAGCCCCGGCTTCAACCATCATAACGCCGCTTTCACGGCCAGCCACTACAAGATCGAGCTTACTTTCATCCAGCTCGTCAGCGCTGTTAAAAGCACTATAATTTCCATCTTTGTCGATACAAACTCGAACGCCGGATACCGGACCGTTAAACGGCGCGCCAGTTAGCGACAAAGCAGCACTAACCGCAATCATGGCGATCATGTCAGGGCGAAAATCAGGGTCCATACTAAGAACCGTAGCGATTCCCTGAACCTCCTGGCGATAACCTTTTGGCCACAGCGGGCGAATTGGTCGGTCGATGAGTCGGCCAATCAAAACCGCATCATCACTGGGGCGGCCTTCGCGCTTGATAAATCGGCTGCCGCTGATTTTTCCGGCGGCGTACATTTTTTCTTCGTAATCAATACTTAGCGGAAAATAATCCATACCGCTGACAGGCTTATTGCCAACCATAGCCGTACCAAGCACCACGGTATCACCGTAACGCACCAGCACAGATGATGAGGAGCGAAATCCGACTCGTCCCACTTCTAAACTTAAGGTTTTGCCGCAGAACTCAGTCTCGACTTTGATTATATCTTTTCCGAATGGGTTGATAGTTTGTCCCATTAGCTTCCTTTCTTTCTTGCCCGCCTTAACTTTAAGACAAAGTTTGGTGGGCCAGGGTGACAAGGTCCAACCGTCTCATATCTGAGAAAGCTGTGCTCTGCCACCCTTTGTTTTAATGATACTAGAACGTAGATTCTAGATTTTGGACGCTAAAATTTAGTGTCCAATGTCCAAGATCTATCTTCTAATTCCAAGCTTTTTGATTAAGCCCAGATACGCCTGACTATCTTTATCGGCGATATATTTAAGCAGGCGCTTGCGCTTGCCGACCATTTGCAGCAAACCGCGGCGGGCCATGTAGTCGTGCTTGTTGACCTTTAGGTGCTCAGTCAACTCCTTGATTCGCTCAGTCAAAATGCCAACCTGAACAGCCGGGCTGCCAGTATCATTCTTGTCTTTTTGGAGGTCTTTGATGACCTTAGTCTTCTTTTCTGCACTAATCAAAATTAGGTTCCTTACTATTAAATGATGAAAGAGTTTGATGGCGTTAGCAAGATTCTAGCACACCTTCCTCTGTTATGCAACCACTTAAGCCATCAAGCTACTGATAATCTCTGCAGCCTTCTAGGCAACATGCCAGCCATTAGCGCTGATTTTAGTAAGGACCGCTCGTTCATTTTGAGATATTGAGGCCGTGCCAACTGCTGTTGCGCCAGCACCAGCTTCAATACTAACTACCCCTGTGCCTAAGTTAATAACCGGGATTATAGCTCCCACCGGAATGGCGGCAGCGCTATTTTGGGGCAAACTAAGAGTCGAAGCCGAGCCATTATTCATAGTAATTTGCTTACCTGCATCGCTTAACACCAATGTGTAGCTAGTGCCGGTCTGAGCATTTATGGCTGGTGCAATATTAGCCTGCAGAGTGCCCTCACCCTTGTTTATGGTAAGTTGAGCAGCACCGTTCCTAGAAAGATGAAGATCTTGCGCGCTAGTACCAGGACCTAGACTAATGGTTGTGCTTGGTAAACTAAATGCTAGTGTTGCAAGGGTATGGTTTACTACCGCAAAATTAGGGTTAGGACTGTTATCATAAACATTAAATCCTGGAGACCCTAGGAGTGAAGTAATTTCCACTTTTCCGGCTGCTTGTTGCCAGGTTTTAGTTGATGCCGAGAGGCTGGCTGTGACCTGAGAAATATCATAATCTGAACGACTGGTGTGGGCATAGGCTTGACCAATAGGGTCACCGCCGACCACCGCTGATACATGCCTGGATATCATGTGCCTTATGTATTCGCCAGGATGAACATTATCACTGCTATATACACCTTCAGGGTCGCCCATAGTACTATAATCACCAACCCCCAGAGAGCCATCAATAAGCCCTACGGACAGATTGGCGGCCAGCTGTCGCCCAACTTCTGCCTCTGCCCTGGTAAATACCTCATTTATGTAAGGAATCCATAGTGCTATATCGCACGAAGCTACAGACCTAATTGCATTAATTAGACCCGTGATCTTGGTTTCATATAAAGATGTGTCTGCTGCGGTTCCATCATTTGTCCCGGTAGATATAATCACTAAATCAGGCTGTAAGTTGTCAATTAGGTCTAAGCCAGCGAAAGAGTTATTGGTAAAGTAATCACTGGCTGCTCCCGAACGAGAAACGTTAAAGACTCTAACTCCCCTGTTTTTGGTACTAGAATGAAAGTATACACCCTCAAGTATCACGGTCTGTCCGCCAGTACAAATTGCCGTTAGATGAATATCATGATCGCTATAACTTAGCTCATCAGACGTCCAGATTTGTGAGGCTTTTTGAGCCCCGGAAGTGTCTATAGTGTGCAGTAAAGTGCCACCAGCACCACCGTCTCTAACTTCTATTAGACCACCAGTAGGCTGACTATTATAGATTATAGAAATAGCATCCGTTTTGGCCGTATGGGAAGCAATCTGACCGTTAGTCATTGATACCGAGTAGCCACCGATACCAGCCTGAACATCAGAGCCCTCACAAACATTTAACCTACCAATGCCGGTTGCCGCTTTAGCATAGAGCATAAATCCAGCACTAGCTCTGGTCCCCCCAATGTAACTCAAGTCTTTAATAAGTCTGTTTGGCCAACAAGTGGTTCCGCCTAATGCTGATATTGAATCTCCAACTACTACGATGTTAACCGGAGAGGTTGGGGCATTGCTCAAAGCGGTAAACCAATTGTCTAAATTTTTCGGCCTAATATAGACACCTTCAGCTAATCCAGTGGCCTGGGTACTGCCAGAAACTGAGTTATCAACATATGCCTTGACAGCTTTTTGTGAAGGATATCGTTCGTCACTATTTGCCGTTAGGCTGCCGTCTGTATCCTTATTTGAAACATCTTCCTTAAGATCGAGGGCCTGCTCGGTAGCAGTTGAAAGTGGCTTATCGCTATCTGCTGTATTGTCGACATTCGATAAACCAACACTACTTTTATCAATTGAAACTGCGCCCGTCTGACCATTAACCGAAGCAACTGCGTTAACCTCTGCCCCATCTTGAATACCTTCTAGTTTGGATTTTTCAGCAGTTGTGAAGGACGCTGTAATATCATCAAGAACAGCCTGATTAGGATGACTATGTCTGGATGAAGTGTTAGCCGTGACGTCCGCATGACTTGACACCGCAGCGGCAAAATCAGTTATATCACTTGCTTGGTGATCATGGTTAGCGTCAGCTTTGTCAGCTAAGGCCGGGACTGTCGGGCTGGCAGCTGTTCCGCCAAGATCTCCAGTCAACTGAACTAGGCCAGGGGTTGTACCGTTAGCCAACGGAGCCCCTGAAGTAGCTACCGAATCTACGTAAGCTTTATTTGCAGCATCAGTATTATCTACTGGGCTAGGAACTGTTACGCTACCAGTAAAAGTTGGATTGTTTAATGGAGCTAAGTTGCCTATTGTTCCAGATGTTTTTAGAGAGCCATCCTGATTATGTTCAACCGACAGGAATTCATTGAGCAAAGTACCCCATTTACCCTTGTCACCGCCTGGTTCTGGTAGTCTAGCCATTTTTTTATCTCTATATTACGTCTTATGTATCATATAACTGCCAAACCCCTGCAGTCAAGCCGCTAAAGCTTAAAGAAAACTGTCAAAGAGTGATTAAATCACGCTTCAAGTCTAGCTCAGCAATTGCCCTAGAATCGCTAATACTAAAATCACCTACGCTGATACGCCGAAGATCAGTCATATAAGCCCCAACCGCCAGTTTTTGCCCAACGTCCCGAACCAAGCTTCTGATATAAGTGCCGCTAGATACATCTGCCATAAAACTGACAAACGGATAATCATATTTTAAGTCGGTGATTGAGCGAATATTAACCAGTCGTGGCTCCAGTTTGACGTCCTTGCCTTCTCGAGCCAACTTGTAAGCCCGCTTACCATCTACCTTGATGGCCGAATAAATCGGCGGAATTTGCTCAATTTCGCCCACAAATTGCTGCAAAGTGGCCTCTAGTTCTGATTGACTGATGATTTTTTGGTGATCACTTTTTGTCTTGTCACCCTCTTCGTCATCAGTGGTGCTGGTCTCACCAAGCTTCATGGTTACTTGATAGGTTTTATCTAGTTTCGAGAACTCCTGGGCCCTTTTGCAGTACGAACCGACCGTCAACACCAACAGTCCGGTGGCTAACGGATCTAAAGTGCCGGTGTGGCCAACTTTTGGCTTTTTTTGACCAGTTTCTTGCTTGATAACTCCCCTAACCTTGGCGACCACGTCAAAACTGGTCCAGCCTTTTGGCTTATCAATCAGCAATAATCCATCCATGGATGTTATGTTACCAGTTTTACTTATGAATTCTTAAATGATTAAGAATTTGGCGGCGGCATTAGCGGCGGCGGAACCGGTGGTGGTGAACCTGCCGACGTGCCAGGCGCGGCCGTTTCATCCTGCGGCATGGGCCGGTTTTTATCGATTAGATTTTCAGGATAGCTAATTGTACCTTCGGTATCGATATGAATATTTGGGGTGTCTTTGCTTGGATCAGCTTCGGAGTCGGCTGCTGGCTGGGCATCACTGGCGGAGCCCTCCTCATGCGGAACATCTAACCGACCGTCAGCCCCTAGGGCTTCAATTGGCTTGGTTGGCTCTTCCTGAGCGGTATTAATCGCATTATCAACCTGACTTCTTATTTCATCAATATTGGCTGGCTCGGTAGCTGGTTCACTTGCCGGCTGGTCATCGATTGGATTTGAAGGAGGAGTAGCTTCATCTTTCGGCTGATCGCCCTGATTAGCAGGCGCTTGTGTGTTATCAGCTTCTGCTTGATGAGGACTGCTAACGGCTGCCTCAATATCTTCTAAAGTCCGATTGTCTGGCTGAGGCGCTGCTGGCGATGACTGCTCTTGATTAGTGGCCTCTGTAGCCGCTTCGGCTTTTACCTGATCGACAGCTTCGGGATTATCAGGATTGTCATTTTTAATTGCTTCTAGGGCTGGCTTTTCGTGGTCCAATAATGGCCGGTTATCAATATGCGGCGTCTTTAAAACTGACTCTTCGCCAGTTACCCGGTCCGCGGCAGCACTTAATGGACCGCCAGTACTTGGCGGCTGGGAAACAAATTTCAGATCAGCTGGTGATTGAATTCGCGAAGAATCACCGGTTGGCCGAGCTTCACTGATAATTGGACGAGTCGGGGTATCTACAAAGCTGCGATGATTATTTTTTTGATCATCGGCCGGCTGGTCATCAGACTGCTCGGTCACAGCAGCCGGTTGAGACTGATCTGTTTGATTGTCGGCTTGCGGCTCGTCACTTGGCTCAGGCAATTCCGACATTTCTAAATCAGCTGGCGCCTCTTTTAAGTCATCGTTAGCTTCAGCTTGGTCGTCATTTAAATGTTCAATGTGCAGTGAGCCGTCTTCAGCAATTGTGGCCTCTGGTAAATCGACCTCTTCTTCTGATTCAGAGTTGTTTTCAGGCTTCGGGGGTTCAACTGGCGCTTCAAGTTTAGTTACTACCAGTTGCTGATTGGCGCCGGCAGCCATTAATTTAGCGCTCATATTCATAGTAATCGAAGTGGTTTTTTCATTACTAAACCGATCAGTTTCAGCGATTATTCCGGTCAACAGCGCAGTTGCCATCTGTTCATCGAGGCTGTTTTCTTTGATTAGATCACTCAGACCAACCACCATTTCACACAAGCTGCTTGCCTCGGGGTCAATCCAGTTAATGCTGCCCATTTCGGAACTATCATCAGTGTTGATGGTAGTTACCGTGGCGTCGTGAAGAATTCGGCCATGAGCGGTAATCGCCTGATCCAGATCATCGCGGGTTTGCACCCCTAGCGCCACCACAACATCAACATTAAAATCGCCCTGGCTAAAGATTAAATCATCTTCGCCAATCGAGGACTTGTAAGGAGTTATAAAGATTTTCACCATGCGGTCTTCAACCTTATAGCGAATCTTATCAGCCTTGTTCTTATCCAGCGAAATTATAAAATCGCGCAGTGAATCGGTGTTGGTTTCGATAGTCTCATCAGGGCTCAAGAACTCAATTGTAGACGGCACCTCGCCACTAAACACGGCCGTAGCGTGCTTTTTGAGCTTGTTGAGCATCAGCGTTAGACCAATGGCCGCCGCCAGCTGGTCAACCGACGGATTGGTGCTAACTGTTATCAGCACGTTATTGGCTTCTTGAATGCGCTGGGCTAATTGATGTTTTGGATTGTCCATTTTGTTTTGTTTATTTTTGATTTACTCTCCTTAAAAGCTATCATAAACTTAAGCAATTAGCAAGCCCTAAATCAGTTTTGCCCCAAATAATCGCTCGCTTAATTTCATCAAAATTTAAAACCCTGAGGCTAAACTCTTTACAAACTGAGGTCAAAACGTTATAGTCTAGCTTTGAGAATTTATAAATCCTAAGAAGGAACAATTAATGCCAATTATTAAATCAGCTAAAAAACGTGTTCGCGTGGCCCGAAAAGCTACAATTCGAAACGTCAAAACTAAGCGAACAATCAAATCTACCCTGAAAGCCTTTCAAACGGCTGTTACCGGTGGTAAAAATGCCTCTGAAGCCAAGAGCAAAGCTCAAGGAGCACTCGATACAGCGGCTAAGAAAAAGGTCATGCACAAAAATAAAGTTGCCCGCAAACAGCGGCAACTAGCCGCTGCTGCAAAAGCTGCTGGCGTAAAAACAGCGGCCAAAAAGCCTACAGCCAAGAAAGCTGCACCAGCTAAGAAGACCACCACCGCTAAAAAATCTCCTGCTAAAAAACCAGCAGCTAAGAAAACCACTGCTGCCAAGAAAACAACCAAGAAATAACTCTTTAATTTTAGCCGGTCAAAAAACCGTTACCAGTCGGTGGCGGTTTTTTATTTGCCAATACTCACCAGCAAATTGGTCAGTGCCTGATCAGCGTCAATTGGCTGGCTTTTTAATTTAATGTCCAGCTCCAGCGACTGGCTAATCAGCCGTTTTATCTGCACTAGACTCAACTTTTTAGCCAGGTTTTGGCTTTTGCTAACCACATATGGATTAATTTTTGCCTGCTTGGCTATTTCGGAAGAGCTGCGGCTGCCAGCCGTTTTGACAATTGCTAAAACATGTAGCTGCCAGGCTAAAAGCGCCAAAATCTGTTGCGGCTCGACTTTCAAAAATCGCTGTTGATCATATAACTCCAAGGCTTTTTGGGATTGACCGTTTAAGGCGGCATCTAGAAGTTCAAAGATCGTACTTTGCGGTGTTTTATCTGTTAAAAGATCAATTGCTTGACGATTAATCTGCGGATTATAAGTAATCAGCTTTGTAATTTCATGGCTCAGCAGTTGCTGATTCTGCCCTACTCTCTCAACCAAATAACGAGCATCATTAGCACTTAAACTGCCGCCACCAAGCTCGGCCCAAGAAGAGGCCCATTCAACCAAGCCTCGCTGATCAGGCTCTTTAAATTCATTCATCTGAGCATTTTTCTTTAAGAACTTGTAGTAGCTTAGCCGCTTATCAAGTTTTGGCTCGACCAAAATGACATCTGTAGTTTCTGGAACGGACGCTAATAGTTCAGCTGACTTTTCTAAAAATTCTTTATTTGAGCTGGGTTGAGTTAAAACTACTAGTTTTTTACTAGCCAAAAACGGCAAACTCTCCAGAGCCTCTCGAATTTTGTCATAACTGGCTTCCTCGCCATCAAGCTGCTCCAGCCCCATATCGGTGTATTCGGCTTCAAACAGCCCAATCAACCGATTAAGCTCAGCTCTAAGCAAAAAAGAATTTTCTCCGGTTAACACTGTAGTCATGCAGTTTAATTATACCTTCGATTACAAATTATTGAGCACTAGATTTTAGAACCTGGCACTTGGGGCAAATATGAGTTCCGCGGCCAGCAACCCGAATCTTAATAATTAGCGTTTCGGGGTGTCGTTTGCATGGCTGGCCTTCCCGCCTAAAGACCTTGGCAAAGCTTAAGTAGCTGCCCTTTTTTCCTTCAGCATTTACGTAGTTTTTATCGGAACTTCCGCCGCTGGCAATTGATAATTCCAGAACTTCTCGAATTTGATCAAATAATGTGTTCAATTTGCTTTTATCGATGTTAATCACTCGTGTTTCGGGGTGTATTTTGGCGCCCCATAAGCTTTCGTCGGCATAAATATTGCCAATCCCGGCAATCACTGTTTGGTCTAAAAGCACAGCTTTTATAATGCTACTTTTGCGCCGCAAAAGTCGGGCGCGAAAGTCGGTTTTAGTAAAGTCAGCACTTAGCGGTTCAGGCCCAACCTTTTTCATAAAATCAATGTTTGGTACTTCAGCCGTGGGGATTAGCTTCATCCAGCCAAATTTACGTTGATCATTAAAAAACAGTTTGCTGTCATCCTGAAATGTCAGGACCACTCTGGTGGATTTATCTGGCAGTTTGCCGATCAGCGAATCACTAGGATGCCCCGCCCCAAACCTAACCTCACTGCCTCTACTTTGTAACTTTTGACTTTCTACTTTTGACTTGCTGGTTTTTTTCACAAAAACAAGCTGACCAGTCATTTTTAGATGAATAACTAACGAATATTTGCTGTCCAGCTCAATTATCAACACTTTCGCTCGACGCTTAACTTCCAGGACTGCAGCACCAATCAAAAATTGGCTGACATCTGGCTGACTATTCGGAAAGCTCTTCGGCCAATCATAATCTAGGTTAATAATTTTCTTTCCGGGCAGTAACTGCTGTAAACCAGCTCGGACAGTTTCGACTTCTGGTAATTCTGGCATAGCTCTATTTTACGCTACAATAAGTTTATGACTAATTCTTTAGGGGATTTACTGCAGCCTGATAAATTTAAGGAACCGCCTGAAGTTCAGATTATCAAAGATTTTATTATCCAAAACTTTCAGCAAACACCTGTAGTTGGTGTGCTGCCTGGTCAAATTACAATCAGCATTAAGGGTGCTGCCCTAGCTGGAACGCTTCGGATGCGACTTCCGGAGTTAAAAGCCCTCTGCAACACTGATAAAAAACTAATCATCAGGATAATTTAAGATCTAAGCCACAAGTAGTCGATCCGACTGATGAAAACCTCTGTTGGCCAGGTTGCCGAGCAACCGAGCTTTTTGAAGCAGTAAAAAGCCCTGTTCTTTTGGATTTGTATCCAGCCGATTATCTATCTCCGCTATGAATCTATCTTTTATTCCATCAATTTGCTGCTTGTCCTCGTCAGCTATTGTGCCGACTGGCAAAATGTCCGGCGCCCCAAGCAGCGCAAATAATCCATGGGTAACATCGGTGCCGCAAAACTCAACTTCTGCCGGTTTGTCAGGCTGTGACTGGCAGTCATTGTGACTTTTAATAACATAGCTGGCAGTACTGATCAGACCTGGAGGAGTGTTTTCGATCAGCATAGTGTCCTCCACCGCTTCAGCGACTCTTGCCAGTAGCGCAGTCTCGCTCAGGCTCAACTTTACTGTCCATGACTGACGACCATAGTCTGGATCGATTTCCATGTCTTTTCCTTGTAAAAATTTAAAGTGTTTATGTTATTGGTGCTGATTACCATTATAAAACCCACGTCAACAAAAGCATAAGAGTAATAGACACTTCGTCTTTTTATATCATGTATGGTATAAATCAGAGTATTTTGCTAATATCTTTTTGGAATGATTCCAGATCTCTGTAAATAATTGACTTCATGCCCAGCGCCTCGGCTTCTGTGCAGTATCTTTCTAGGTCATCTACCAACACGCATTCATCCAGCTCAACACCCAGCCGACTGGCAATAAGTTCAAACATTCGATGGTCTGGCTTAACCAGCCGCGCCTCGTAAGACAGAGCCGAAGCGTCAATTAAACCAGCCTGGTCAGGTGTAAAAAGCTGACTCACGACATCATAATTAGCGTTACTTAGCAGGCCGATTTTATATTTGGGCTTCAGGCTTTTCCTGATGTAGTCAAACAGCTCAGTGTTGGGGACCTGTCTGCCAACCGCCTCTCTGAGCAGCTGTTCATCAACTCCAATTTTGGCTGAGGCTATTTTGAAATAATCATTTATGCCGATCATTCCGTAATCATTTTGCTTGCCAAGATCAGCAACTTCTTGAGCTAATTTTTGATTGTCACCAATGTATTTACGCTTAAAAGGCAGCCAGCCGTCTTCGGCCAGCACTCCAAAACAATCAAAAATAATCGCACGAGTCATGAAAAGAGTTTATCAAGTTGAATAATCGAATTAAAGACGGACGCTACTGGTTTCTTTTCTATAGTCTGGAATTTGCCGTTCAAATAAAGTTCTAACTAAATTGCTCTCGCCATCAAAAGTCCCCGGGTTGTCTGACCGGCAATTTGTATCCCAGCTACGTAAAACATCTTCGCCATTCTCCCGAAGCTGATAAATAAAGCGGCGCCCCAGGGGACAAGCTGCTCGCTCATCGTCTATTAAACTAATGCGCTGATTGGTAAAGCCGGCTTCTTCGAGCGCGACTAAGAATGTCTCGTATGCCTCTTGGGTGTTAGGAAAAGTCTTGCTGCTTATAACCGACTCGTCATAGCCCGATAGAATATCTAATCGGCGCTGGGTGGAAGTCACGGTCACGGCGATTGCTCGGCGCTCAGTATCACCAACCAGTCGGCCCTGAGTAGTCAACTTCACAGCCGTGTTGCCATCTGTTTGCTCAGACAGTATCACCTTATCAACCGCTGTTTGTTCGGTTGAATTACGGCCACCAAAGAAAATTGCCAAAACGATAATTAACAAAACTATAATTACGCCAACAATCCCAAAAACATATTTCATAATGCTTTATTATAGCACAATAAGCAATATATTTCAATAAAATGACTCTGTTCTACCCTAAAAACTGTCGTTACTGCACACTTTAACGGACGACCGTCCACTAAACTGTGGAGGATTTGTGATTTTTAAGGTTAAATTAATGGTTTTATTGGCGGCGGAATTTATGGTAAATATATGGACCGCCAGCCACAAAAAGTACAGCTATCGCTCCCGCCCTCCAGCCTCTGGTCCAAGACTGGCTGGGCGCTTCTGGGTGTGGGTTCAGCTCACTTGTGATAGCATTTTCTTGATGGCTTATGGCGTAGGCTGCTTGCTCTGCTAATGACTCTCGCCTTACCGCCTCTTCAATTTCAGCATCATACCTAGCGGCAATAGCATAAAATTCAGACTCAAAATCAATCTGTGGTGGTGTGCGACCGAGCATAATATCTACACTATCTGCCTATGCGCCCTACTTTGCAAGCACAACCAGTTATAAAGGCCTTAAAGACTGTAATTTTTAATTAGAAGTAGCGCGCCGGTTTTTTATAACTTCTTAAAGTTCGCCCCAGTTTTTGCCGATCGACGTATCGACTGTTTGCTTAATTGGTAATTTATAAGCATTTTCCATGGTCTGTTTTAGCAGACTAGCTACTTCTTCGGCGTCTTGCTCGCGGCACTCCACAATCACGCTGTCATGAATCTGCAGCAGCAGCTTTGGCCTACTTTCCGCTTTCCACTTTCCACTTTCCACTTGGTGGTTAAAATTCTCCTGAATTTTAACCATTGCCAGCTTCATAATATCGGCGGCACTGCCCTGAAACGGCATATTTACCGCCTGTCGCATAGCTGCTTCTTTAACCATAAAATTTGATGAATGAACATCCGGCGTTGGCCGCCGGCGGCCCATAATGGTCTCGACGTAACCCTTTTGCTTAGCCTGTTCTTTAACGGTATCAATATAAGCCACTAGTTTTGGCCGGACTTCGAAGTATTTTTTGATAAAATTCTTGGCCTGTTCATAGGTCATGCCGCTAGCTGCCACCAAGCCATGGGTGCTGAGACCATACATAATTCCAAAGTTTACTACCTTGGCATCGCGGCGCATGTTTTTAGTAACGTCTTCAATTTCGCGGCCGTAAACCTCCGCGGCGGTTGCCGTGTGAACATCAATATCACGATTAAACATGTCAATTAGCTTTTCATCGCCTGACAGATAAGCCGCCAGCCGAAGCTCCTGCTGAGAATAGTCGGCACTGATCAGTAAATTTCCCTCGCCGGCAACAAAAGCGCTTCTGATTTGCCGGCCCAGCTCGGTTCGAACTGGAATATTTTGCAGATTTGGTTCATTGCTGCTCAGCCGTCCAGTAGCCGCGACTGTCAAAGCATAGGTGGTGTGCAGCCGTGAATTCTCATCAATCATTTTAGGCAAAGTATCGACATAGGTATTTTTAAGCTTTGTAACTTCGCGCCACTGGGTGATCAAATCAATGATTGGATGAAGTCCGCGTAGCTTATCAAGCTCTGAGGCAGCTGTTGAAAAACCAGTTTTGCCCTTTTTAATGCCCTCTTTGGGCAGGCCAATCTTTTCAAACAAAACCGTGGCCAGTTGAGCCGGAGAGCCAATATTAAACTCCATGTCCGCATGTCCGTAAATTTGCTGCTCCAGATCAGAAATCATATCGCTGATCTGATCGTTCATCTGCTCCAGATACTCAACATCCAGCTGGATCCCTTCACGTTCCATACTGGCCAGAACCGGAATCAGCGGCATTTCAATGTCTGTGAACAGCTTAAAAAGCTGCTTGTTGTCCGGTTTTTTGAGCTCACGGCTGAACAAACTATGCAGCTTTTGAATTACAGCTACCTCAAGACGCAGCTGATCCGGCTGGTCAAGTTCTTCCATTTCAATTTCTAGATTTAGCCACTCCCGTGCCAGACCAGCTATCGACTGATCCCTACCTAGAGAATTCAGTAAAAATGCCGCGATGTGAACATCAAAGATTTTATCCATATCGCCGCCCCACTGCCACAAATGCTTGATCAGCGCCTTGGCGTCATAGGTGATAATCTGACCTTTAAGCTGGGATAACTTTTTCTGAACATCAGGATTTGCCAACCTGTCGGCCGATATAATCGAGCCTTTGCCATTTTCATCAGCAATCGCTAGATGTGAAATAGATTTTTTGTGGGCATCGGAATAGGCTGGAAGCACAAAATAATTATTCAATTTATCAAAAACCGACAGATCATCAGCTCCGCTCAGCTCAGAAAGTTGATGAGATTTCAGCCCATTTTGTTTAATTTGAGCCTGCTCTTCACTGACCGAGACTTGCATAACTTCCGGCAAACGGCGGACCAAACTGGTAAACTCCAGCTTGGTTAGCACTTGTTTGACCCGCTCGGGGTCGCAATTGGCCATGTCCAGCTTACCAAGATCCAACTTCACCGGCGCATCAGTCCAAATGGCCGCTATTTTTTTACTTAAGTAGGCCGACTCTTTGCCAGCCAGCAGTTTTTTCTTGAGGCTGTCTTTGATAAGTTCGATATTTTCGTAAATTCCATCGAGCGAATCAAACTGTTTAAGCAGCTCAACAGCGCCCTTTTCGCCAATACCGGGAACACCGGGAATATTGTCCGATGAGTCACCTTTTATAGATTTTAAATCCAAAAACTGATCAACCCGAATGCCATATTTTTGTTCAAAAGACTCAGGATTATAAAGCTCAATGTTGCTCAGCCCGGTTTTTAGGGCATACATATGGGTATGATCGCTTATAACCTGCAACATATCCAGATCAGACGAAATCAGCATAGTCTCAATATCTTTGGCTTTTGCCTGCTCCGCTAAAGTACCCATGATGTCATCGGCTTCATAATCGTCAAACTCATAAAGCGGCCAGCCAAAAGCCTCCAGCAGCTCATGCAGCAGCGGAATCTGATCATAAAAATCAGGCGGCGCTGGCTTGCGACCGGCCTTGTAGGCGGGATAAATTTCTAATCGGCGCCGAATGTTGGTTTTGGGCTTATCCCAGGCCACGCAGACATAATCAGGCTTGAGGCGCTTAATAACTTCCAGCGCCATCGAAGCAAAACCAAACACCCCGCCGGTTGGGGTGCCGTCCTTGGTCGCCAGGTTTGGCATCGCGTAATAACCTCGATAAAAAACTGACTTTCCATCAATAATTGCCAAAACTTTTCGCCCGTTTGATTCACTCATATAACTTATTATACGGGTTTTTTGATTTTAAGAGGATTTTAGCGCTGCCACACACCGGATAAAAAGCGTATACTTATAAATAATATGGGGGGAGATAACAAAAAAACTAACCGCGATGTCTATCGTCTTAGCGTGGCCGAAGCTCTTGAGCGGCTGGGTTCCAGCGCTGATGGATTAAGCGCCGCCCGGGCCGATAAGCTGCTTGAAGATGTGGGCCCCAACCGTTTAACGCGCATAAAAAAAGATTCTTTTATCCGCAAATATTTTCGGCAATACAAAGATTTAATGATTATTCTGCTGCTGGCTAGCAGCTTTTTAGCCTTTACTTTCCTGGACGACCAAAGAGCCGCAGTAGTTCTGCTGGCAATTGTGCTATTTAATACAATTATTGGTTTTTCTCAGGAGTTCAAAGCCGAAAAACTAATGGACAGCCTCAGCAAGCTAGTGGTCAGCAATGCAAACGTCAAGCGGGCTAAAAAGCTAGTTGAAATTGACGCTACTAAACTCGTGCCCGGTGATGTTGTCTACATTGAGGAGGGCGACAGAATTCCGGCCGATCTGCGTCTGATCGATGAAAACGAGCTGGCCACAAATGATTTTGCGCTAACCGGCGAAAGTGAACCATCACGTAAATTTACTCATGCCATATCGAAGTCAGTTCCGCTGGCTAATCGGCATAATTTGGTCTTCATGGGCACAACTGTTGCCACGGGCAATGGCTACGGAGTGGTTTTTGCGACGGGTATGAATACCGAACTCGGCCGAATTGCCGAGCTTGGTCAGGATATCCAGGAAGACATGAGCCCTTTGCAGTACGAGCTAAACCACGTGGCTAAACGAGTTACTCAGGGCACAATTTTGTTGTGTCTGATTTTGCTGCCAATCGCCATATATTCCGGCCTTGGCGTCACGGGGGCGCTGCTGTTTGCAATTGGTGTGGCTAGCTCATTAATCCCTCAGGGGCTGCCAGCCGAAATTAATACTTCCCTGGCCCAGGCCGCCAACAAACTAGCCAAAGCCAAGGCTTTAGTTAAAAAACTGTCTTCAGTTGAATCGCTCGGCGCCACCAGCATAATTTGCACTGACAAAACCGGAACTTTAACTAAAAATGAGATGACAGTTGAACAGTTCTTTATAGGCAGTCAGCGTTATGAGGTTTCCGGCAGCGGCTACATCGCTAATGGCAAAATCAAAAACTCATCAGGCCGCGAGCTATCACCGGCTGAAATTGATGAGTTAAAACTATTTTTTATATCTGGTGTTTTTGCCAGCAATGCTCGCGTCTGCCCGCCAGATGAGCAGCACAACAGCTGGTATGTACTGGGCGATCCAACCGAAGGCTCAATCATAACCCTGGCCAGTAAGGCCGGGTTTAATTCAATTGATTTGGACCAAAAGTATCCAGAAGAAAAAGAATTTGCTTTTGACTCGGCTAGAAAACTGATGAGTTCCGTCCGACAATACGGCACGGATGGTCTGCACTACGTCTTCGCTAAGGGAGCGCCGGAAAGCATTCTGGACCGCTGCGAAGACATTTGGGACCACGGACATGTTCGTAAAATGACTGATTCAGATCGTCAAAAAATATTAAAACTTCATCAGTCACAAGCTGAAAATGCCATGCGAAACCTAGCGGTAGCTTATAAAGTCCTGCCCAAAAATACTAAGCCCACTAAATTAACCATGAAACAAACTGAATCAGGTCTGACCTACCTTGGTATGGTTTCAATTGTTGATCCAATTCGGGAGGAAGTTGCAAACGCCATGTCAGCTGCCCGGCGGGCCCATATAAAAATCGCTATTATTACCGGTGATTCTTCGGTAACCGCCCGAGCTATCGCTGTTAAAGCAAAGCTGGCAACTAATCCTAACGACATCTCTGTTATTGAGGGCGATCAGTTAAGTGCAATGACCGATCAAGAAGTATTGGAGGCAGCCGCTCATGGCAATGTGGTTTTCAGCCGAGTTAGCCCCGAGGACAAGCTTAGAATCGTCAGTTTGGTTAAATATAGCGGCCGAGTCGTAGCGGTTACCGGAGATGGAATTAATGACGCACCGGCTTTAAAACGGGCAGACATTGGCGTGGCGATGGGAATTTCTGGCACTGACGTCGCTAAACAGTCGGCTGATATAGTGCTGCTCGATGACAGTTTTAGCAGCTTAATTAGCGCTGTTCAGCATGGCCGAACCATCTTTCAAAACATTAAAAAGAGTACTTTGAGCGTCTTTACCAGTAACGGCGCCGAACTGGTGGTTAATCTGCTGAGTCTTAGCGTGGCAGCTCTTCTAGGCATCCCATTGGCTCTTTCGGTAATGCAAATTTTAGCGATTGATTTAATTGCCGAGTTATTCCCAATCGCAGCCCTTGGCTGGGATAAGCCAGACCGCGAACTAATGAAAGAAAAGCCGCGCGATCCTAAAAACCACATTTTAAACAAAGCAGCTGTTTATGACCTAATCTTTTGCGGCTTGATTATTGGCAGTTTGGCGTTTGCTAATTATATTTTATATATTTTTAGGCACGGCGTAGACCCTAGAGCTCTGGACGCTAATTCCCTGTTTCATATGCAAGCAACTAGCCTAACTTATCTGACCATCGTGCTGTGTCAATTTACAAATATTCTGCAGCGCCGCAGCGTTAAAGGTTTTTTCACCCGCTATCAATTTCACAATAAGCAGCTCTGGATTGCCTTTGGGGCGTCGATGATGTGCGTTATCAATATCATCTATAATCCGATGATTGCCCCGTATTTTAGATCTGGGCCGCTTTCGGCTGTCGATTGGCTGTTTGCTCTAGCCGCTGCCGGAATCTTCTTAACCATTCGCGAAGTCCAGCGGCATACTAAAAAACACGGCTACACCCGAAAAGATCTCCTAAGCCTCATCCAAGAAGCAATTTAGGTAATCTAAATAATCTTGTACAATAGTGATAATGTCTAAAAAAATTATTGCTTTTGTTGGCATGCCTGGCTCTGGTAAGGGCACTTGTACCAATTATTTGAGCGAAAAGTATGATTTTCCAGTGGTCCATTTTGGCCAGATGGTTTATGAGGAAGTCCAGCGGCGCGGACTTGATAATGTCAAAGATGAAAAGTTTGTGCGTGAGGATATGAGGGCTCAAGAAGGCCCAGCCGTGCTCGCTAACCATGCTGCAAAACAGGCCCAGGAATACTTTGGCAGCGGGCAGGAAACAGTGGTATTTGACGGACTTTACAGCTGGAGTGAACTTAAGTATTTATCATCAGAATTTGGCGATTCGCTGGTGGTTATCGCTATTGCTGCCCCGCGACAAGAAAGATACAAGCGAATCTTGGCCCGCAACGATTCTCATCGGAAATATACCTCTGCTGATCAAATAATTGAGCGTGATAAAGCCGAGATAGAAAACCTGGAAAAGGGCGGCCCCATCGCTTTCGCCGACTATACGCTAGTAAATAACAGTACAACTGAGACACTTATCAATAATTTGGAAAACATTATAAAAGATATACTTTAGCAAAGAAGCTGCTGACAGCGAGACTCGCGGTCTCGTTATTCAGTGTAATTCGTTTCATTTCAACAAAAATAGATATAATAAAGTTATGCTTAGAATTGAAAGTAATGGGCTTATAAACTCTAGCTTCACAGTAATTTTTCATGCAACGGCAATAGTGGTTGGAAGTTATTTTAGTGATCTATTTCCTGATTACCTTGGCGCTATACCTATCATTGTATGCATTGGACTGCCTGTTTTACTGTTCTGGTTCTTTTATTTTCTTCATCATCACACCGATATAACTACTGCCGCAAGTCTATTTCTGGCCTTTGCCATGATTTGCGGAATATTTGCATTACTCAGTGCAGCGATAGGCTCAAGCAGCAACCAGACGTTGCATATAATTACTCCCGCCCCCACCATACCTCAAATTACCATACCTCTACTAAACCTGTTTTTTGTATCCTATACAGGAAGCGCCCCTATTCTCGCCAGCGTAGTTATGTATTACGGCGCATTAAGCTACTTAATAATTAGTTTGTTAGCACTTTTACTGGAGTGGTTTTATGGCTGGATGTCTGGACGGATTTTACCAAACGCTGTCACCAGAAAACTTACAGATATAGATAAAAAAGCCGATCGATTTATGTTTAACACCTTTAGCAATCGTAGATTTATGGGACAGTACCTTGGGGTCTACGCTAGTACTGCAGCCATTATTTCATTTGCAGTTCTATATGCTGTTTTACTTTATCGGATCCGGTAAACCGCGAATTACTTGATGTAGTCGTGGAGTTTTTTGGAGTCTTTGTGTTTTCTAAGCTTAGCTAGTGCCTTGGCTTCGATTTGACGGATTCGCTCACGAGTAACACTAAACTCCTGACCAACTTCTTCTAGGGTATGACTTTTGCCATCCTCCAGGCCAAAACGCAGTTTTAAAATCTTCTGCTCTCGCTCGGTTAAACTGCCCAACATACCCTTGACGTGCTCTTTGAGTAGCTGGTTGGTGGCCGACTCTTCAGGGCTGACTGTATCTTCATCTTCGATAAAATCAGCCAACACTGAATCTTCCTCGTCATCGCGCACACTGGCATCAAGCGAGGAAATATCCTGCTTAATCTTCATAATGTGCTCGACTTTTTCAACCTCGATTTCCATTTCTTTGGCGATTTCTTCGTTGGTTGGCTCGCGGTTGAGCTCTTGGGTCAGCCGGCGCTGAGTCCTGAGCAGTTTATTAATTGTCTCTACCATGTGAACCGGAATTCGGATTGTTCGCGCCTGGTCGGCGATCGCTCGGGTAATCGCCTGGCGGATCCACCAGGTTGCATAAGTGGAAAACTTAAACCCTTTGTCTGGATCAAACTTCTCAACGGCTCTTAAAAGTCCAGTGTTTCCCTCTTGAATTAGGTCGAGAAGATCCAAGCCGCGGCCAACATAGCGCTTGGCAATCGAAACCACCAAGCGCATATTAGCCTCAGCCATTTGAGCCTTGGCTCGCTCATCACCAGCCACAACTTTTTGAGCTAAGGCTAGCTCTTCTTCGGCATTGAGCAGCGGAATTTTTCCAATTTCTCTCAGATAAAGTCGGACTGAGTCATCTGAAACATCATCAACCAAAATCTTGGCCGCAGCGTCAACTTCTTCTTCGTTGTCTTCTTCGACCCAATCATCAGTCAGCGAAGCCGCTGGCGCGTTGGGCTCGACAACCGCTAGGTTGCTATCGGCTAGCTCGGTGTATAGTTCGTCCAAGATATCGACATTGTCCGGTGTATCTGGAATAGCCGCAAAAATATCGCGTTGATCAATTTTGCCGTCCTTTTTGGCTTTGGCCAGCAAAGTTTTTTTAGCCTCTTTTAGTGCTGGGTCAATTGTTTGTTCGTCATCTGCCATAAATAACCTCTCCTTCGCTAAGATTAATGCTAGGTTTTAGGTGAACTAGAGTTTTTTAAGTAGTTCATCCAGTGCTTTTGCTTTTTCGAGCAGCCTTATGGCCTCTTCCTCATTGGCGGCGTTACGCATGGCTTCAATCAGCGGCTGCTTTTTGCTTTTTACATATTGTTCTATCAGACGGACCTGCATTCGAGCGGCTTCGTTACGAAGTTCCAGTAACTCGAGGCCCTGATAAAGTTCTTCAAACTGTAGACTTAGGATTTTAACATAATCAGCAATATCTCTCAAGGCCTCGGCCTCTTTAGGGTCGCCCGCAAACTGCGGATTATCCTGTAAAAACCTGAGTAATTGATGAGCCGATTCGTCAATAAACATGTCATAAGTTATAGGTTTCAGGTAATAACGCAGAGCCGGCTGCATTAAGGTCAGGCTAAGTAACTGATTTTGATAGCGCCGGCGCTCAACCACTTGCTTGCTGATGTCATGATCAACCTTCGATTTTTTCAAAACCGGCCGCGTGTTAATCTGTTCACCGCGGAATTTTTTATCCAAAGCCTCCCGACTAATTCCGCTCCGTTCGGCAATTTTATCCAGATAATGGTCCTGTTCAACCTGATCTTTTAGCTGTCGAACAACTTTTAGCACAATGTCACTAAACTCTTTTTTGCCAACCGCCGTATTAAGATCAAGTTCCGCAGCGTGTCTTTCAATAAGCCAATCCAGAGCATACTGCGGTGATTCAATCACCTTTCGCCAGATCGTCGGGTCTTTCTTCACCAGCTCATCCGGATCTTTGCCCTCCGGAATTGTAATCACACTCAGCGCTACTCCGGCTTTATTAGCCACCGGAATCGCTCGCTCAGCGGCCGCAAGACCAGCTTTATCCTGATCAAACGCTAATCTTATATCACCGGTAAACCGATTAATTGCTTTTAGGTGCATCTCTGTAAGCGCTGTGCCAGCCGTAGCCACAACTTGCTTGATACCAGCCTGATGACTAGCAATGACGTCCAGATTCCCCTCGACCAACACCGCGTATTTTGCCTTCCTGAGAGCCTCTTTGGCTAAATGAAGCCCATAAACATGGCGGCTTTTATCATAAAGCAGAGTTTGCGGCGTGTTCAGATACTTGGGCGCATTTGGAACATCCTCTACCAAACGAGCCGTAAATCCAATCACCCTCCCCTGCGGATCAGCTAATGGAATCTGAATCCGACCGCGGAACATATCACTCAAACCTTTGTATCTGCTGGCAACCAGACCGGCCTTTTGCAACTCTTCAGCCGAAAAGCCTTTTTTGATTAAAAAATCTTTAAGTGCCGTGCCGGTGTTCGGTGAATAGCCGAGGCGAAAATCCATCGCTACCTCTTTAGTAAACCCACGTTTTTTGAAAACATAATTCAGAGCTGGTTGGTTTTGCCTAAACTGCGCTTGATAAAATTTAGCTGCTAATTCATTGGCTTCATAAAGCCGCTCTTTTAATTTTGAAAAGTCAGCACTCCGGGTAGATGACTGATATTGACTAAGATCAACTCCGGCCTTGCGCGCTAAATGCTCCAATGCACCCTTAAAGTCCAACCCCTCCATTTCCATAACAAAGCTAAACATATTGCCGCCCTTGCCAGAGCTAAAGTCATGCCAAATTTGCTTCTCGGGGCTAACCATAAAACTCGGAGTTTTTTCAGATGTAAAAGGACTCAAACCCTTGAAATTTCGGCCGGCTCTCTTAAGCTGAACGTACTCACCAATCACGTCCTCGATAGCTAGCCTCTGCTTGATATCTTCTACAGCATCCATGTTATTTAGAATATAGAAGTTAGAAGATGGAAGCTAGCATAAGCATCTAACTGGCGCCATTTTTAATCTGCTGTTTTGCCAATGTACAACTTATATCTTGCTGTGGACTTCAATATAAATACATGGAAGATAATACAATCAAGGGCTCACTATATGATCCATAAGAGATAGTATCAAGTAGAAAGTCGCAAGTATTAGCGGAAAGCAAAAGAGCCGGATCACTCCGACTCTTTTGTGATGACCTTAGGCCTTATTATTTGGTAAGCCTCACTAACCTTGTTTACCCTTATGCTGACTTACCGCATTCTCCATATTTTCGAAAGCTGCGTTTACGGCTGCTGCGCTTTGTTCGGTGTTCAAGTCGGTCCTTCCACTCTGGATGCTTCTATCAGTGTTCCATTGCGCAAACTCACCCTGCGAGCCAGACTCCGATACATCAACACGAACCTGCCGCACCACACCATCATCGTCGTTAATCTCGGTGTGGTATAGAACGGGGCGAGGTTCACCTAGCGAAGCTACCTCAACCTTAGTTGAACGATGCTGAGAATCGTATGGACTACCTGTCAATTTAACCTTTACTACTTTCCCGTGACTTGTTCTGTGTGCAGTTAGGGTCTCGCCACTATCGAGTAATAGCCTTCCTCGTGTAACCCTATTCGGCTCCAAATTTGTGTGACCTACATCAATAATTGCATTACCCAAGCTCTGCAAGCGTTCTGTTGTCAGGCTTTTCATCATATCTTCTTCGTCTGTCTTTGGTATTTTTTCGCTCATTTTTTATCCTTTTGTTTGTTTTAATTATTGTTAATTATTTAACGGGTTTTAAATTTATATATATGACCTGTTTTGATGTAGTTTTGGCTGGCTTGGCTGTAAATCTCAAGCACTTTAATACTGGTCATAATCATCACCTGAAAAACCAAAGCGACCATCAGTCCACGAGCCGAGCCGGTTGGCACAAGCTGACGTCCGTAGATCGATAACTTTATGTAGGTGTAGGCTTTTTTCATTTTGGTGTTTGTTTTATTCTTTAACGAATGCCTACATATTAACACGCTTGTGCTTTTTTGTCAATATTATTAAACTTATAGTCATTTCCGATCATCTTGAAGTTATGCTTAAATAAGACAGTTATGGCCGACCAAAACCAATATGATTTCATTCTTAACCCGAATAACGGCAAATCAAAAAAAGATTTGTTTGCCTTTTTAAAGACAGGCAACAAGTTGGTTTTGACAATTTTTGTGGGAGTAATATTAATAATTGTGTTCGGGCTTTTGGCGCTAATATTAAACAGCGGCCCCTCGAACACAGAAAAATTATTATCAGTAGCTCAGCAACAACAGGAACTTATTCGGGTGGCCGACAGAGGCACCAAGGATGCCCGCGGCACCAGAGCCTTAAATTTAGCCACCACTGTTAAATTAAATCTCAGCAGCGATCAAACTCCCCTAGTGGCGGCCCTTAAGGCAGAGGGAATGAAAGTTAATTCAGCGGAATTAAATGCCGGGAAAGACGCCTCCACTGATCAAAAACTAACCAATGCCCTGCAAAACAACCGTTTCGATGAGGTGTTCGTGGAGCATATTCAAGCTGAGCTGCTTGATTATCAGACGGCCTTAAACGAGGCCTATAAAACGACTCGCAATCAAAAGCTCAAGGAAACCCTCAAAACCCAATACGACAACGCTACAATCCTAATCACCACCGAAGTAAAAGAGTAAACCTATTGCCCAAGCTGAGTCTTCATGGCTGGCCAGCCAACTCGCTGCTCAATTGACCGCTGAAGATCCGGACCAGCCCTTTGGGTGATCCGATGAGCGCCGCCCGAACTGCCGACCACATCGTAAGTTAGCTTGATGTCGTACTTGCTTAACCCGCGCTTATTGATTTCTTCCAGGCAATCGTCTTGCCGCTTAATGCACTGTTCGCCGACTTCCAACCACTGCGACATGTCATCGGAATACGGAACATTGATCGCAACGTCAACACTAAGTCCGCGCATGGTTTCGGCATCGATCTGATCAAAAATAAAGTTACCGGTTGAGTAAAAAATTGGCTTGCCTTTATAAACCTCGCCATTTTGGACCCAGTGCGGACTGTTGCCAATCACAAACTCGGCTCCGAGATCGATGATTTTACGAGCAATAAATTCCTGGTCAGGCGCCGCTTTGGCATAATACTCCGCCCCGGCGTGCATAAATCCAAAAACCGGCATAAACCTGGCATATTCTTCCATGACCTCAATTTCGCCAGGTTTAGGCTCTCTGAAGAAATAATGCCAAGCACAAAAAGCCAACGGCAGACGAGCTTTTTGCTCAGACTGATCCGGATGGCTAACCAGAACCGGCAGCGCAATAATCTCACAAGCCTCGTCTTTTAGCGACGGATCATGATGGCCGTATGTTTGAATTCCGGCGGCTTCAAGGTTTTTTAGTGTCATATTAAAAGCCTCGGGACCCAGATCGTTGGAGTGATTATTGGCCAAACTGACAATGGTGAATAACTTTGACACCTCTGGCAGCCACTTTACATGACAGTTAAAAATCAGATTGCTGACCTGTGTGGCGTAAGGGATCACGTCGTCGGTGCTTGGACACTCCCAATCAAGCGTCATGGCGTCGTACTTTTCTGGCTTAAAAGTATCCATTTTGCTAAACGGCTGCTTCAGATCATTACCGGCGTCGCGCTCTACGGCCCTGGCCAACACAGCTGTTCCATTAAATAAATACCGCCCGGTCAACCGATCAGGTTTTGGCGCCTCTGGCTCAGCCTGCCTTACTGATTGGTCTGCCGGAGCTTCTGCCCGACCATTAAAAATAAAGATGTAGCTCAAGACAGCTGCCGCAACCAATAAAGCCAGCGCCAGACCAATCAAAAAGCGGTTTTTAAGGCTTTTGCTCTGCTGTCTTTGCTTATACCTTTGCATCTTGATTATCATTATAGCAACATCAATAAGCGCTATAATTAGTATTAAGGTGAAGAATTATCAAATCCGGCCGCATCGATCATCAAAAGTAAAAACTATCTGGCTTAAGGCGTCACTTGTAGTTTTGCCGCTACTGTTAGGGCTTGGCTTTTGGCTGTATAAAACAAATCAAAAGCCCGGACCAGAGCCTACAGTGCCTAGTGCGTCTGAGGTTGATAAATCTAAAGCCGAACCCGAGACACAGCCCAAAACCGAGGCATTAAATCTACAGCCAGTTGTAGATAAATGGATCTCTGCACAGCCGGCCACCTACGCTATTATGGTTTATGATCCAGCCGCCGGGGAAGCCATCGGTTCAAACCTGGAAACTAAAGAATTTTTCGCGGCTAGTTTATATAAATTATTCGTAGCCTATTTGGCGCTAATTGATTTTCAATCCGGTGCCCAGAACCCTCACGATGTAATCGTGGCTGGTCAAACCCGCCAACAGTGTGTCGATAAAATGATTCGCAGCTCTGACAGTCCTTGTGGCGAAGCGATGATGGCGGCGATGAATCGGAGTACAATTGAGCAAAAACTGGCAAATATGGGCATAACAAACACTGATTTTAATGACCTAATGACAACCGCCAAAGATGTGGCAGTTGTCTTTGAATACATTCATAAAAGACGGCACTTGAACCAGCCAAACACGGCGCTGCTCAGAGACGCTCTGCTCAACCAACCGCAAATGTATAAAAATGGCTTGGCTAAGGGAGCGCCACAAGCAAAAGTTTACTCTAAAGTCGGCTGGAATGAGCAACATAATTATCATGACGCTGGCCTGATGGCCCTGCCAGACGGCCGCGAATTTGTGGTGGTGATTTTAAGTCAAGGTAATGGCCGCAGTGCGCCAATTGCTGACTTTTCGTCGACTATTTATTCGGCGCTTACACGTTAGGTGTATGATCGTCGGCGCCTTCGGTCACTAGAGTGTAACTATGGCGAATCAGGCCCTGGATCTCCTCCCAATCCAGCTGGCCACTCAAAATAATCGTATTCCAATGTTTTTTGTTCAAGTGGTAACCTTCCATAACTTCGGTATATTTGTCCCTGAGCAATTTCGCCAGCTGGGGATCACATTTTAAGCTAATTCGCACTGGACTTTTGCCTTCAGCAATCAGAGCAAACATCTTATCTTGAACTTTATAAACCGCCACGTCTTCGCCAAACGGATAATCCAGTTTGGCGCCAGGCATACTCAAAATATATTCTTCAACAGTTTCATGATCCATTAAATTTATTATACAACACACTTTTTTCTGGATTATTATGAAGATTAAGTATATAATGCGAATCAATTGGAGAGTTAAGTCAAGACTGGGAGGTCTCATGCGTTACCATATTTATGGCCAACAACGTTCTACCAAAATAACAAATAAACTATTGTCTGTGCTTGCAGTGGCGTCGTTATTATTTAGCAGTGCCAGCTCCTTACCACTGCTTTTTACTCAACGAGCCTTAGCTGTCACTAATACAGAAACTGTTTATCAAAATGATTTTGCTAATTCTTGGACTACTTGGACTTATCATGATGATCGTAAAGATAGTACCGACCCGCTCAATGCAGCCACTCCTGCTCCAAACACCAATCACCAAATCGCTGCCAATCCAAATCCGGCTCCTGGCAATAATGGCGCCGTCAAATTAACTGCCTCAGGCGGACAAAAATTTAATCTAGCCAGCCTGCAATACTCTGGCACCAAGCTAAAAGACATCACTTCATTAGGATTTGATGTTTATACCGACAATCCTGGACAGGCCTACATTAATTTAGACATCAACTTCAATTCCTGGCAGCATGGACCAGGCACCGTAGACCACCAACGTTTAGTTTATGTACCTCAAGGAGTTATAGCTAATCAGTGGAGCAGCCACGAAGCCACCACTCAAGGACTTTGGAGCTGGTCTGGTGGAGACACCTGGCCAGATGGCGTCGAAGGCCCTAGGACTTGGAGTAGTATTGTTGACGCATTTCCAAATGCCTATATATCACGAACATTAGCCGAAATAGTTTTTATCAAAAAGCCCTTCGGAAGCCTATATCTTAGAGCTGATGGAGACAGTCCAGTAACTGCCTATTTTGACAATATCTACCTAACTACGGCTACCCAAAACACAAAATATAATTTTGAGCTGTCGCCAGCTCCAGCAGGCTTAGGCTTTGTAGATGGCGCGCAAACTTGCGGTGGCGTAACAAGCACTAATTTTGCTCAACCTAAATGGGACTCGGTGTCTGGTGCCGTATCTTATGACTATCAGGCATTTTTGAATGGCAATCTGGTATTTGCTGCCAACTATAGCTCAACCCACCCTGGAGGAACCTTCGGCGGTGGCCAAAATGGCGAATGGTCATTTAGAGTTCGAGCCGTTAATGCTGATGGAACCGTAACAGCTTGGTCAGAGCCATGTGCCATTAACTTGGACACCTCTGCACCTACTTGGGACAGCAACCCAGTTCATGAGAGCCCTCTAAATGGTGCTTCAGTAACTGAAGGTAGCAACATTTTGATGCAATGGACTGATGCCAGCGATCCAAACGGCGTCAACTACTACTACGAGGTGTCGTATTCTAACCAAACTAATGGTCCTGGCGGTAGTTTCGTTAACCCAATCTGGACATTCGGTCCCCTAACCTCATCTGAGCATGACGGAACTGGAACAGTGGCTGGAAATTACTTCTGGCACGTTAAAGCCTGTGACGACTTAGGTAATTGTACACCTTGGACAGATCCATGGGGCGGTTCTGTGGTCGCTGAACAAATTAATCAACCAAACAGCCCGGCAACTGGTGGCGGTAATACGCTAGGAGCAACCACTGGTGGTAATACTCTGGTTGTAACCTCTGGGCGATCAGGTGCCGTTCAAGGAATCGGCGGAAATAATCAAGGATTCAACCAAACAAACAATCTTGGTGATGGTGATAACCAAGATCAAGAAGATGATGCCGGTGAAGTTGAAGGCGCCAACGTTGAAAATGACTTTGCCTCTATACCTGCCACCTTGGCAGCAGCTGACATCAATGAGCAAAGTGGCTGTACTAAAATCTTTGGTCTGTGCTGGTACTACTGGCCACCAATCATCGTGGCGGTACTAACCCTTGGTTACATTATTTACCGAAAAACCCAGACAGAAAATTAGAAAAGCAACTTAGAATATAAAGGGCCCTAGATCAGGGCTCTTTATATTTTTTCAAAAAAACTACTTGTTCATATAAACATTTTACTTTAGAATATAAATATAACTAATGTGGGAGGCGAATATGAATTCGTTAGGTGTGTTTCGTGATATCAAAAATAATTTTAGGCTGATACTTGGTCTAGTCATAGGACTAGCGGCAATTGGGCTGGTGGGCACTTCTCTGTCCACGGCAATTGCTGATGAATCCCCATCTGACAGCCAAAATATAATAATAAATGAGATTAAGCCCGGGACCGGCGGATCAGAAAAATGGATTGAACTTTACAACCCGACTGGCGATTCAATTAATATCAAGGGTTGGCGATTTGTCCGAGGCAACACAACCCTAAGTCCAGTTATTAGCAGCAGCGCTGATTTGATTTTAAACCCCGGCGATTTCTACCTGTACAGTGTTAGCGGCTCCCTGCCAATTGATGGCGGCGCCAATCCTCAAGTTAAGCTACTAGACGGGCCATCTGGAAACATTATTGATTCAGTTGACTACGGAGTCAGCCTAGATGGTCAAAGCTATGCCCGATTTTTGAATAATTCCTGGCAAATAACAGATACGCCTACTCCCGGCAGCGCTAATGTCTTGAGTGATCAAACAGCACCAATTTGGAACCAAGAAAACGTTCATTTATGGCCAGAAAACGATGCCGTGATCAGCGAAGATAGCGAAATTATCATGCAGTGGAGCGCTGCATCCGACCCCAGTGGTGTCGAGTATTACTATCTGGTGTCTGGTGTCTCCGGCGAAACCTCAGGAGATGACAACCGGTTAACTAATCCAATTCCATGGCTATTTGGTCCCTTCAACGAACCAAACCACAACGCCACTGGCACTTGGCCCGGTACTTACTACTGGCAAGTCAAAGCTTGCGACAACTTAGACAACTGCACTCCATGGACTGAGCCATCCAAGGGCACGGTTGAGGCAGCTGAGTTACCTATTTGAGATTTTAGGCATAACTTCCAGATAATGTTGCAGCTCGGCAATTGAAGCCTGGATGTCGTCAAAGGCCCGATGCACCTCTTGTTTTTCGAACACTTCACCGTGTTTGCCCTGCATCAGAATTTTAAAACTACTGACGTCCAGCATTCGGTAGTGCAGCTTGAGGTCCAGAAGCGGCATCCACTGCTTAATAAATAGCCGGTCATTGTGAATTGAGTTGCCCGCTAAAATGGCCGGCTCATCACCAAAATGCTTTTCGATAAGTCCAATCATTTCAGATTCGACCTGTTTTAGGGACTTGCCTTCTTCCAGCCGGTTAATAAAATCGTCACGATTAGCTGGATATTCGCGCCACCAAATATTTTTTTTAATTCTATCAAGCACAACCTCTCGTTTTTGCTTGATTCTGGCTTCATAACTGGCTAAGGTTTTGAAGTCGAAATCTGTTATTTCGGCCGCTATTTCCAGCAAAACATCCTTGGCTGGCTCTAGGCCAGTCATCTCGAGATCAACCCAAAGCAGCCTAGTCGGTATTTGGTTTTTATTCTTCATGTGATTCATTATACCGATAAAATCAGATTTGCGATTATTTCTGGGGCTTCTAGGGGTATTTGATGACCAGTTGGCAGCACTTTAAGACTGCAGTAGTTATTGTGGGTACATACGAGCTCCAAATTTTCTTTGGCGTGGGCCGAGGTTAGGTCTTTTTGGCCAATAACTATAACCGTAGGGATTTTTAAGGATTTAAGATCCTGTGTAACCTCATCTATAAAATACTTGTTTTTAAGTAGCTTTTTATAGACAAAATAACGGTGCTTAGTGGCATCCTTTACAACTTCTTTGGGATATTTTTTGTACAACCTAACTGCCAATTTGGTTGGGAAAAGGCCGGAAATGCCCATCAACTTGACGATTATATTGGCCCGTCTTTTGCCCGTTAGTCTGTTTTTCTTAAGAGCGATTGACGCAACCTGCTGCTTGAACCTCAAATCATCAAATAACACCGGCGCCGATAAAACAACGGAATGGAACTTCTTAGGATTCTTAAGCGCCCACTTTATTGCGATCATCGCACCCAGTGAGTGCCCAACCAAGACTGGAGGCTCACTAAATTTATAGTCTTTGAAGGTCTCTTCCAAACAATCAATAAAATGCTCCATTTTGTAACTTATATTTCTCGGCTTAGGAGATTTACCGTGACCTAGAAGATCCGGCAATATAAGTTCTCTGTCCTCACCGATCAAACTAACCACCGAAGTCCAATAATCGCTGGAAGACATCATGCCGTGGAGCAATATAACCGGTCGACCTTTGCCGAATTTTTTAACGTTTAACTTATAAGTTGTTTTATTCATTAGTTAAATTATAGACCAACAGATGATGAACATATATGCCATTAGGTATAATGTGGTTATGAAAAAGAAAATACTCTTAGCTGTTTTGGGGGCCTTGGTGGCCTTATCCACCGTTGGCTATTTAACCTATACGAAATCAGAAAATCAGACGCCTCAAAATAACACGCAATTAAATCCACAGAAAGATTCGGAAGATATAGAGCTACAAAAATCAACAAAAGATTTTAACAAAACGAGATTTTCCATCACTGACCCGGACAGTATTTGGGTGGTGGTTAATAAGAACCGGCCGTTGCCTGACGGATACGAGCCAAGTGATTTGATTGTGCCATCAGTAAGACTTAGGTTGGATTCAACAAACCAGCAAATGAAATTTCGCCGCGCGGCTTCTGGGGCACTACAAGAAATGTTCACAGCTGCCGATAGGGCTGGCGTGACTTTGGTTTTTGGCAGCGGCTACCGCTCAGCGGCTCTGCAAAAACAATTTTATGACAATTATGTAGCCCAAGATGGTCAGGCAGCAGCTGATCGTTACAGCGCCCGGCCGGGAACGTCGGAGCATCAAACTGGATTATCCTTTGACGCTACCAATATACGTGGCGAGTGTCATTTAGAAACCTGTTTTAAGAACACTCCAGAGGGTAAATGGTTAGCTCAAAATGCTTATAAATACGGTTTTATTATTCGCTATCCGGACGGCAAAGAGGCAGTTACCGGCTATCAGTACGAGCCCTGGCACATGCGTTATGTTGGCAAAGAGCTGGCCGCTGAAATGAGCAGACAAAATATTGTTACATTAGAAGAATTTTTCGATCTATAAACCTATAACCCCATTTCGGTAAGCTTCCTGAGGTCAGACCTCAGGAAGCTAATATTCGGGGGATTCGATAATTTTAACTGTCGTAAACTTATTGAGCACATTGTTAATTTGTTCAACTTGAGCCGAAGCAGAAGTTTCGTGCAATGAACTGGCTAATTGTTCACTGGCTTGATCCAGGGCGTACATTTTAACGTTTTGGCGTGCAAGTAGTCGCTCAGCTCGCTTGTCGTCCGGCGACCAATCGTAATGATTATAAATTGGCAAAGCTGATAGCTCAGTTATTTTTTTGGTTTTAATATCGATATCCATAACCCCGATAACACCGGTCAAGGCCTCGATCTCCAGCTGGGTGTTCAAAAAATTGCCAATACTGTACCAGACAATCGTTTCACCACCACTGGCTGCCTTAAGCCGTTTTACGGGTTGCAGAACATGCGGGCCATGACCAACGATTATATCGGCTCCATTATCTGCTAAAAACTGACTTATTTGAGTCTGGCGAGTGTTAATTTCTGGTGAGTACTCTGTTCCCCAGCGCATACTCACCAAAATAATATCGGCCTCATCCCGAGCCGTTTTAAGTTGGCGCTCAGCCAACTGCTGATTGTACATAGTCACCCCATAGCCATTGGCCACCGGACTGTTTGAATAAGTAGAATATGATAAAAACGCAAACTTTAATCCGTTATTTTCGAAATACTTAACCGAGTCGCGTTCAGCGGCCGAACGATTAGCTCCGGCGTGAGCCAAGACATCCTGACGCTCCCATTCAGCCACCATAGCATCTATTAGCGACTGACCTTTGTCATAGGTATGATTAGTGCCGGTATTGATCACGTTGCAGCCCAGCCGAACCATATCACGAGTCAGCTCCAGCGGCGCATTAAAAACCGGATAACCGCTAACTCCAAACTGCCTACCGCCGGCTGGCGTAGCCTGATTGCAAAACCGCACATCGGCTTTATCAAAGTACGGCTTCATATTGGCCATTAAGCTGAGGTAATTATATGAATTTCCGGCCTGAGCGTTCTGATTAACTGAATCATGAGCAATCACATCACCGCTCAGAATTAGCCGCAGGCTGGTCTTTGGCTCATCAGGGCTATTGTCTGCGGCGGTCTGATTAGCATTTATGTCTGAACTGGGTGATGTTTGCTGGCCGAATCTCCAGGCCAAAATAACTGCCCCGCTAATTACCAAAATTAAACCAAAAACTATGAGTATTTTGGCTCGACGAGACTTAATCCCGCGCTTCATTAGTCTTTTTTCTTGTCTATCTTATCGAGCTTCAGGCCCATGACCACAAAATAAATCACTAGCGCCACAGCTAGGAATTTAATAATTGAATCGATCAGCAGACCAAAATCAAACTCCGCCGAGCGCTTGCCTATCTGAACAAACCACGTCAAACCAGCCAGGCCGCCCTGCCCGACCAACAGATCCACCATTGGCGTAATCACACTGGAGACAATATCTTTTACCAATATTCCGGCTTGGGTACCAATTGCCAAACCGACAGCCAGCCCAACGACGCCTTGTTTGCGGACAAACTCCATAAAACCGCCCAAGGTACCGCCCACCCGGGTTTGCTTGAGGGCTTGAGCTTTTGTCTTAGCAGCGGCTTTAGTTTTAGAATATTTTTTCTGCGATGCCATGCTTTTCCTCTTATTATCAGATAATATTATATATCACCGCTAGGAGATCAGCTTACAGCGCGCCAAGTATGGCACCGGCCGCCGTCAAATAGACAAAATCATGAGCCCCATTTAACACCACTAATCCAAAGGGCCGCGCCTCAAAAGCGGTATGTACACCGCGGCTGGTCGTAGCAAACACCAATGACACCAGACCACCAAGAACCGCGCCTTGGAAAACTGTGTCAAAATACAGCGCCGACATCAAAACAGCTAGACCACTAACCATAATTAGATTCATTGCTGTTGTAATTGCCAGAGATTTTGTAAAACTATTAGTTTCTAAATCCTTTTGCCTAAGCCCCGAAGCCTTCATCCAATATTTGCCGAAAACCTGCGGCGCGTACCAAAAACTGCCAATTATAAAACTTGGCAACAAGGCAACTAGCACTGCTAACCAGTTAACATTGTCCAGATGAAACATTAAAAGATCCATCACTTCTCCTTTTGGCGGTTATGCCATATAACTTATGTTTATAGCTTCAGTATACACTTTTTAGGTTACATCTGCTCCGGGGCGTGGATTCCTAAAATTTCCAGTCCATTTTTTAGGACATCCGCGTAGTTGCTAACCAGACTTAAGCGAAGCGCTTCCCTGGGATCATCAATTACTCGGTTGTGTTCATAGAAGCGATTAAAGGCCTGGCTTAGCTCGTAAAGATAGGTGCAAATATGATGCGGCAACAGTTCTTCGATAGATTTAGCCAAAATCTCGGGGTATTCGCTGATCTTGCGAAGCAGACTGCGTTCGTCAGCCTCTAAGTCACCACCTGACTCTGGGGCCGATTTAGATTTTCGCAAAATACTGCGCGCCCTGGCGTGAGCGTACTGCAAATATGGCCCAGAATTACCCTGCAAACTAACTGCTTCATCAATATCAAAAATAATATCACTGCCAATTTTGACCTGCAGAAATCGATACCTAATAACCGCCGCGATCATTTGGTCATTAACCAAACTGTCTCGAGATTTTAAGGCCTCGGAAATTTTATCGAACAACCAGGAAATCTCAACCACCCCGCCATCACGGGAGCTCATTTTTCCGGTGCTGAGCTTTACCATTCCGGTGGGAATATTA
The DNA here is from genome assembly GCA_964636355.1 of uncultured Candidatus Saccharibacteria bacterium. Lineage (GTDB taxonomy): Bacteria > Patescibacteriota > Saccharimonadia > Saccharimonadales > JAGQNK01 > CAZWRG01. The sequence goes on from CAZWRG010000001.1 coordinate 99,831, forward strand.
ACCGTAACGCCTTTTTGTTCCGGCATGCACAGTTCCGCGGCTGCAATCACGCCCTTAAAATAATCTTTTTGTTCATCGGCAGTTACAATGTAGCTTTTAGTTGGATGATAGTACTCATTTTTTAGCTGGATTAAACCCAAATCACGAGCCGCATACAAGCCGGTGCCGCGGTTGCTTACAAAAGCATTGTCAAAAGCGCCATATTTGCTGCCCTCAAACACTAGCGCGCCGTCACTTTCTTTGAACACTTTTGGCACATTGTCTTTAACAATTTTTACGCCGCGATTTTCGGCGTCCGACTCTAAAAATTTTCGCTCTACAGGCTTACTGCCCAGACGCTTGACGTTGGCATCAATCTGCTCAAAGCTCCAATCAAAAACCGTTCTATAAACAGCGTCGTAAGTTGGATCATCCCTGGTAAAAGACTGCTTAGTTAGCGCTTCAATCTCTGCTTTAGCCTGCTCGTTTTCTTTATAAGCCCGCGAACCCTCAGCGTACATTTTAGACATAAAACTATTCCGCTCGGCCGGCGCAATAGCCTTAAGTTTATCGACATCGCCGTCAATAAATTTGAGCAAACTATACATGCTTTTCCCAACGTGCAAACCAACATCGCCATGATAACTAACCCGGTAAGTATTGGCCCCGCCGGCCTCAATTAAATTAGCCAGCGTATCACCTAAAACAGCGTTTAGAGCATGACCAATGTGCATGGCTTTAAAGGGGTTGGGATTGTTGGTCTCGATAACTACTGACTGACCTTTATAAGGCTGAGTTAGCGGCTGATTAACAGAGCTCCAAACGGCCTCGTCCGTCAGGCTGATATTTATAAATCCTGGACCAGCCACTTCAACGGCAGCAATAAGCAAGCTGGAGTCTTTGATATAATCAGCAATTTCCTGAGCAAGCTGTCGAGGATTTTTGCCAAGTTGTTTGGCCAGTTGCAAGCCAACATTAGTCGAAAAATCACCAAATTGTTCATCTGGCCTCGTTAAATCCACGGATACATTTGTTTTGAACAAATCCGTGCAAGCCTGCTCAATTACCGAAGCTAATTCTTGTTTCATTTATAGTATTTTATATCTGTTAGCCCAAAAAATCCACTAGTATAAGTCACTAGTTAGCGCTTATTGCCTCGCAGCAGACCACCAAGCGACCACACTACAAAATACATACTGCCAAGCAGTAAAAAGAAAAGTAGCGTCGTAATTATGGTGTCCGGATGGGCCGCTGGATTAATTACCCTGTCTGATACATCAAACAAAATCCCATCCGGATTGACTAAAACATCCCAGGTGTTCCACCGCAAACTACGCCCCAGATAAATCGCAAAACTACAGGCCAATATAACCCCGCCAATTATCAAGTGAGACGCCTGGATGCTTAATCTTTTTAGCAGTTGATTATGAATAATATAAATACTCATAAAACCAGCCACCAAACCATTAAAAATAAACGACATAAACATTACGATGTCATAAAGCAGGCTGACTTCACCGGTTGGATGGAGATGAATCAGATCGCTAATCATATAAAAACTATTCGGTAAAAATCCTAGCCATAGCAGAAGCAGGCCCAGACTTTTTAAGGAGCGAATTGACCACGTACTCAAATTTTTGGCAAGAATCCATGCGAATAACAGCGGCAGCCAGCCTAAGAACAAATTCCAGACCATAAACCAATAGCGATCAGTTTGCGACTCTACCGACCGAAGAAAAAACAATGTCAAGGCTACGCCATTTGAAATCGCTAAAGCCCAAAGGACACTTCTAAAACTGCCCTTTGCTGCCGCGGTTGGTTGCTTTGCCATACTAACATTGTACCAGCCAAATACCCCGACCATGCAGCTTTCACTAGGCACTATCCAAGCAAGTCGGTTATAATGTTGTTTAATGAATTTAGTGGGTAATTTTTTAGATGGTTGCCGTAATGTTGTACGCGGCTTAATGCGATGGATTGCCAGAGGGTTAAATAACTTCAGCGGCGGTCGAATATCGCCAAGCGGCATTACCTTAACCAGCCTATTTGCCCACCTGCCAATTGCTTGGCTGATTTCCCAAGATTATTTTGGCTACGCCGCAATCGGACTGGTAGTTTTTGGATTATTTGATGCTCTAGACGGGGAGATGGCTCGGCTGCAAAACAAAGCCTCCAGTGCTGGGATGCTGCTTGATGCCAGCACTGACCGCATGAAAGAAGTAATTTTGTACTGTGGCGCGGCCTTTGCGCTGGTTGCTCAAGATCAGGCCTTTTATGCCGTCTGGGCAGTGGCGGCCTGCGGCGCCAGTTTGTGTGTTTCGTACGTCAAGGCCAAAGGCGAAACCGCCATGATTGGCAGTAAATACAACCCCAACGAAATAAATCGTTTGTTCCAGGATGGTTTCCTACGGTTCGAAGTCCGCATGTTTCTGCTGATCATCGGCTTGCTTGCAAATGAACTAGGTGTGGTTCTTATAATTATTGCCCTGATGGCCACACTAACTGCGCTGGAGAGGCTCATCAAAATCACCAAAAAACTGTCATGAACTTCAAGGTAGATCTACACACTCACTCGATTGGTTCGCCGGATGGCGGAATCACTGCCGCAGAGTACAAACAAGCGCTCGACACCAAACTGCTGGACTGTATTGCGATAACTGATCACAACTCTGTTGATTTTGGCTTGCAGCTGCAAGCTGAACTGGGTGATCAGATTATTGTTGGTGAAGAAATCATGACCACCACCGGTGAAATTATTGGGCTGTTTCTTAAAAAAACCATTCCGCCTAACCAAAGCCCGGAGGCCACAATTGAGCAAATCAAAGCCCAAGGTGGAATTGTTTACATTCCCCACCCTTTTGAAACTGTCCGCAAAGGCCTTCACCCAGCTACTTTGGAAAAACTAGCTGATGATGTTGATATCATTGAGGTCTGCAATGGGCGGGCATTTTTTCAAAATCGCAGTGAACAGGCGGTGGTTTGGGCGCGACTTAATCATAAACTGACAGCTGCCAGTAGCGATGCTCATGGCTACCGCGGACTTGGCGCAACCTATACTGCCATGACAGCGCTGCCGACCAAGGAAAATCTACTGGAACTAATGGTCGGCAGTACGCCAATTACCGGCCGGCCCACCATGCGCTCCCTGCTCTATCCTAAACTTAATCGTCTCCGTAAAAAATTGAGGTCAGCCAAGTGATCGCGGAGGCTTTATGGTTCTTTTTACCGGCTGGCATTGCTAACGCCATTCCAGTGTTTGTTTGTAAATTACCACTGCTAAGAAACCTCAATACACCGCTGGATTTTGGCAAAACTTGGCGCGGTGAACCGATTTTTGGGGCTAACAAAACCTGGCGCGGCCTGATCTCTGGAATTATCATCGCCACGGTTGTAATTGGCATTCAAAAATACCTCTTCAGTCGACAGCTTTGGGCCTTGGAATTGGCTTGGTTCGACTATCGACCAAGCTACATCTGGCTGCTTGGGCCGTTGTTTGGCTCGGGGGCTTTAATTGCCGATGCCGCGGAAAGCTTCTTCAAGCGACGACTTAAAATAGCGCCCGGTAAAAGCTGGTTTCCATTTGACCAGATTGATTATATTTTAGGCGGAATATTGTTCAGCCTGCTGGTTGTTCAGCTGTCGATCAGCAAATATATTTTGGTGATTGGTGTGTGGTTTTTTATGCATTTGATTGCCAGCTATATCGGATATTTAACTGGCCTGAAAAAACACCCTATTTAAGAGTAGTTCTTAGCTTCAATAAAACACTCCTGGCTAAAAGCCTGACAAACAAAATCAAGTGAGAATCGCTCTAACATGCCAGCGGTTTGAGATGGCATGGCCTGAAGCGCCTGACATTTTTTGTCTATAAGTTCAGCATTTAGCTCAAAAACTAAATCGCAAGCTTCACGGTTATAAATTCTAGGCCTATCAATATTAAAGAAAATGTTCAGTTTTTGATCCATGATTTTTAGGTAGTTCTGATAACTATCACTAGAGATAACCGAGTAAAGCAGCCTTGGCCTATAGCTTAGTTTCGCGCAAGCTAAAGTTGCCCAGCGCGACAATGCAATGTGATCATCATGACCAGTCAGACCATCCGGGCCAAAGCTAATAATGGTGTCAGGTTTTATCTGCTCGATTATGGGCATTAGTTTTTCTAAGGCGGCTTGATCAGAAATCTGAGCACATTGTCCATCCTTATAATCCAACCAAAAATGATTTTTAATGCCTAAAATTTCTAAAGCGGCATCTGATTCGGCTTGCCGAATATCAGCCAGTTTATCTGGCGGCCAACGCTTGGGATCATAAACCCCAGCCTCACCCCGGGTAGCCGTAATACAGGCCACATTTTGACCATTTTGGGCAGCCGCGGCCATAAGTCCAGCGCTGCTAAATGTCTCATCATCCGGGTGGGCCCAGATCCCAAGAACACTGCCAAGCGCTGCCACATCATCCATGGCTTAAATTATACGCTTATTTAGCAAGTTCGGCTTTTAGCTTTTCGATAAGTTCAACTGGTGTAGGGTTCAGCCCGTTTAACAGCGCCAAATACAAACTCACAAAATCACCGTAGGCAATCACCCAAATTAATTGCTCAATTAAATCACTACCTTTTGCTTCAACGATCTGGGCCGCTGGCCGCCGGCCGGATAGTAACTTATCAGTAATTTCAAAGCGTTTTTGGGTCCTGATGTGTTCTAAATCACTTCTCAGGTCAATTACCGCGTACGGCTTCTGGATGGGATGGCTGGTCCAACCCAGAAATTCATTGTGATTAAATTCCGGCAACTGATTACACCAGGCCACATTTTTGGCATTTTCATTAAAACTGATTTTCCACTTATAAGCAGCTGGGAAAAACTTAGGTCCGGCATAAATGACCGGTGATTTGCCCATTAATTCATGAGCTAGCTGCTTGGCTGGATTTTTTGATGATGGCACAGCGGCCGTCCAATCAGACATTTGCTCAGCTAGCCACTGCGCGGCTGCTTCCAGCTGTTTAATTTTGCCACTGACAAGCGATGCTGATTCCATAATTTCAAGCAGCGCCCGCAGCTGATAACCAAGAGTCATTCGAGGCTGAAAACCAGTTGGCAAAGTTATAAATGGCAAGTTATTTTTCTCGGCTTTTTTTAACAGCTCGCCGCCAGACGCAACCACTATGATTTGCGGCCGGTTTTGCTTGAGACTCAGCGCCTGATCAAGCGCGCTTAGAGTTTCTTCAGTGTTCCCCGAATAACTAGAACAAATTAATAATGTGTCGCCGCCAACAAACTCTGGCAAGTCATAGTCGTTAACAATTTTAAAAGGAATATTAATGCCGGGCCATGATTCAAACACCTTAGCCGCCAAGCCCGACCCGCCCATGCCAGCCACTACAATATTGCTAATCTCAGCACTCGGCGTAAATTTAAACCCAAAATCATGTTGGTATTGTTGCCATTGTTTCTCAGCCAATCCTAGCGCATCTTGTGCATCGCGGTCGTGAATGTATTTTAGATCGTCTAGCAAAACTGCCTCCTACTTTTTGCGGTTATGCTATATACTATCTACTAACTACTAATGACAAACAAGGGGGTGTGGTAAAAATGTTTGGGCATGATGACAACCAGCAAACTGATAACCAAGATCAAAATAATACTCAGAATAATAATGGCTTTACGCCGCCAGCCAATCTGTCGGTGAATACCTCTCTGGGAGCGACTCCACCGCCGCCCGCCGATGATCAAACAGCTGCTACAGCGCCGCCAGCTCCGGAACCAGAAGCTGATAAGCAGACCGAGGAAGCCATCGCTGAAGCCACCTCCAAACTAGCCGATGAGCCAGCTCCAGCTACTGCTGCACCCGCCCAATCAGAGCCCGACACCGATGGTCTGCTGAACATTAAACTCGATGCTCTAGAGCAGCTTTCACCCCTGGTAGAGCACCTGGAACAAACTCCTGAGGAAAAATTTAGAACAACTATGATGATGATTCAGGCAACTGATGATCACACTAAAATCAAAGACGCTTATCAAGCCGCTAAGCAAATTGAGGATAAAAAGGTCCAGGCTCAAGCACTGCTAGACATCGTCAACGAAATTAACTACTTCACTCAGCAGAAACAAGGCTAAGCACCGGCTATTTATCATTTATCATTTGCCCATTTTCCATTTATTTCTCATTGGCAGATTTACCAGAAATATTCTGGTAAATGAAAAATGGTAAATAATTTGATAAATAGTTAAATGATAAATGGCAAATGAACTCTATTTGCGATCAAGCAAATACTTGCGATGCAGAAAGTAACCCAGCGCCGAAGCACCTACAAAAATCGCTAAAGTGTCACCTGGCCCGGTTTCCGGCGTGCTATCTCGGCCGCCATCACCGTTAATTGGCGCGTTAACTGTTCCCTCTTCACCGGAAGGCAGACTTGTCGGCTGTTCTTGGTCATCAGTTCGGGCCGGCCCTTGATTGTCATTATCCTGATTATTTTGCGACCCACTATTTTCTGACTCATCACGATTATCAGCAGCTTCATCTTCGGCTTGCTCCTGTCCGTCTTGGTCATCAGATCGATTTCCTTCAGAATCACCCTGGTCAACTTGAGCGGTCTGATCAGCTGTTCCTGAATCATTGCCAAAAACCTGGCGCCAAACCCAGCGGCCAGCGAAAAAGATCATTAGTGCCAAAACAATCGTTACAATCAGCGTTCCAATAGCCAGTAGCCAGGCCATGCCCGGATTTTGTTTTTGGCTGGTCTGGTAATATTCCTGAATTTCTTCCGGAACTGTAGGTTGGTTGTTTCTCCGCCTAAAAATAGCCATCGGCACATCTCCCGTATTTCATTTTTAACAATACTACATAGTGGCACATTATGCAACCTTTTACTGAAGTACATTTAGCTAGCTGCGATCTGTGCATCAACCTGCTAAGCCAGCCTCTAAATTAATAATCGTATTTGTTTTGAACTCTACCTTTGCAAGCAATATCCTAAGTTATGATTTGGACCTAATGTTAAAGCGTAGCTCATCGAAGAACAAAACCTGACTAGAATTGATCATACCAATAATTTCTTCGTAACCAGGTATGAATTCACTTGCTTGATAATCTTTATATTTACCCCAAAACCTCTGCTTATTTAACGGATCATGTGTATCAAACTCCACCTCACTCACTCCTGTAAAAACATGAGCAAGAATTTGGCTAATTAAAATATCGTTTTCTAATATAGAAAGATAAACCATCCCTCTGTGATGTAGTTCTGGTGATTTTATATGCAACTTCTCCCTGACCTCCCTTTTGGCGGCCTCCATAATGGGCTCGTCTAAGTGAATTTTTCCGGAAGGAAATCCTAGCATTCCTATATATGGCTGATGAGGCCTACGATAAATTAAATTTTGGCCTTTTGAGTTCGATATATCTATTAACGTTACTATTTTTGGCTGTTGCCGTGTTTTTAGACTACTGAGTGATAACCTGTCAACGTAGAATTTACCCTTTGGTGCTAATTGATAATATTTGTCGATCTTATTAAGATAGCCATCTTTGATCAATTGCTTTAGATGATAGGCGAATAAATTACTTTCCGTACGCTCCGGTCTAATCTGTGAATAGCGCAGTTTATCAGCATAAGTAAGTTTGTCAATAATTTTTCTCTGAATAATATGCATGACATTATTTATATCTTAAATTTATTATTCTATCAATTTATTTTGAGTCAAATTATACTTTCTAGTTTATTAATAAACTCTT
>CAZWRG010000002.1:0-99989 GCA_964636355.1 uncultured Candidatus Saccharibacteria bacterium
AACATATACAGCAAATGGGACATTCAGCTGAAAACGTCATGGTTAGGTTGGCGGAGGCGCGGGAAGCAGGTTTTCTATGGGGAGTTGATCAAGCCGTCCTAGCTAATAATCCTGAACTGCCAGAACATTTTGTCGACAGAGACAAATCAGACTGGATAAAACTGATGTCGGCAGTTGACAGTGAAGACCGATTTGCTGTGGCGCTAGTAGGCGGCGCCTTTTATGTAGGGTATTTTGCTTTAAGTTCATGTGGCATACAAACTGTATTTAATTCCCGCTACGACTTATATAGACCACCAGCGGAAAAACAGGCTGAAGTTCTCAGGGGAAAATTATTTGCTCCAGAAACCTCTCTAATCACCGATCTATCGGAAGATCAGTCCCCAAGATTAGCGATCAGTATGTAAATCAGCCATTTGTGATAATCTTTTATAAGTGAAAGCTATTTTTAGGATTTTAAAATCAGCTAAACAGCTGTGGCGATACTATCTTTTGATAAGTATTTTTACGATTGGCTTAAGTTTGCTGACACTGCTGCAACCATTATTTTCCGGTTGGGCGATAGACGAGCTGCGGCTTGGCGAAGAGGCCAATATTCGGTTTGTGGTTATCCTGGCTTGCCTGATTTTTGCGTTGGACGTATCGCAAACAATTTTCAGTAATATTAGCGGCTATTTGGGTGATCAAATGTCCGCTAAGCTGCACAAAATTCTGAGCGTTAGGTACTACGAACATTTAATGGAGCTGCCGCAGCGTTATTTTGACACCGAGCTGTCGGGTAAGATCATAAATCGGCTGAATCGTTCAATCACCCAGATCACCACTTTTATGCAGATGATGAGCAACAACTTCTTGCAATTCATCTTCACGACGATTTTTTCATTAATAGTGGTGGCTTATTATAGTCCGGAAGTGGCGCTGATGCTTTTTGCGCTGTACCCAATTTATATATTTTTGACCTTTAAGAGCAGTAACACTTGGCAAAAATTTCAGGCCGAAAAAAACCATCATGCCGATGTCGCAACTGGTCGATTTACAGAGGCGATTGGTCAAATAAAAGTTGTCAAAAGTTTTATAACTGAGAGCAGTGAACTTAAGTTTTTTAATCGTCATTATCAAAAAAGTGTGGATATCAATAGGCCGCAATCCAAGTTTTGGCACACTCGGGATGTGCAGCGGCGATTGGTTTTGAATGTAATTTTCTTTGGAGTATATTTGTTTATCTTTGTCAGAGGTGCGCAGGGCGCTTTCACTCCCGGGCAAGCCGTAGCCTTGATTTTATACGCCATGCAAATTCGTATTCCAATTTTTACGATTAGTTTTTTGGTGGAGAGCACTCAACGAGCGGTGGCCGACAGCCGGGATTATTTTGAGATTATGAATGTCCAGCCAGAAATTATGGACTTACCAGACGCTAAAAAATTAAAAGTCACCAAAGGTGAGATCATTTTTGATGACGTTTCATTTGGTTATGACAAAAAACAAACAGTGCTTAAAAACATAAATCTGGCTATTAAGCCGGACAGCAAAGTTGCGCTGGTTGGTGAAAGCGGCGAGGGAAAAACTACCCTAACCAACCTGTTAATGCGGCTTTATGAGCCAACTGGCGGCCAGATTCTAATTGACGATCAAGACATTGCTAAAGTCACTCAGAATTCCTTGAGGCAAAAAATTGGCGTTGTATTTCAGGATCCAGCGTTGTTTAGCGGTACAATTAAAGAAAATATTGCTTACGCCAGACCGAACGCTCCTGATGATGAGATTATAGCGGCTGCAAAAGCTGCTAACGCCGATGAGTTTATCCAGAGCCTGGAAAAGGGTTATGACAGCGAAATCGGGGAGCGCGGTTTGAAATTATCCGGCGGCCAAAAACAACGAATTGCAATTGCTCGCGCCCTACTCAAAGATGCGCCAATTTTAGTACTTGATGAGGCCACCAGCAGCCTGGACAGCAAGTCTGAAGCGATGGTGCAAGAGGCTCTAGAGAGACTAATGAAAAACCGAACGACTATAATCATCGCTCACCGGCTGAGCACCATTCAACACGTGGATCAGATAATTACTCTCAAAAACGGCACAATCGATGAAATTGGCAGCCCCATGGAACTGGCTAAATCCGGCGGCATTTACGATAATCTTTTGAAGCTTCAAAAAGGCATAAAATCAGAAAAAGCCAAGAAGCGCTTAGAAAAATACGACATATCAGAATAAATAATATACAATATTAAATATGAGAAAAGCAGCTAGAGCAATTGTCATCGATAACGATAATTTGCTAGTGATGCACCGCAATAAATTTGGCAGTCAATACAGCACATTGCCCGGTGGTGCAATTGATATTGGTGAAACCGCCGAAGCAGCTGCAGTTCGTGAAATTAAAGAGGAAACCAGCATTGATGTTGCTAATCCGCGTCTGGTTTTTATTGAGCACGCTGGTGATATGTATGGTGATCAATATATTTTTTTGTGCGAGTATGTCAGTGGCGAGCCGAAATTATCAGAAGACACCCATGAATATGCCATAAACCAAATGGGACAGAATCTCTATGAGCCTAAATGGCTGCCGTTAAGCGAGCTGCCAAATGTAAACTTTGTATCTGAAGAGTTAAAGTCGGTTATTTTGCGCTGCGCGAAAGAGGGTTGGCCCCAAGAGCCGCAAGAATTCTCTAGCCAACGAAGAATCTAACAGCTATAATGTCTTTAGCAATAAGAGGGGTGAACTGATGATTATAGGGGTCAGTTCGGGCATCTTTTGTAGAAGTTTATAAAGATGGAGGGTAGATGGCGAATCGACGACAACGCGTAATGGCGATTGTAATCGCGGGGCTGTTTTTAGCTACCTCGGTAGCTACAGGTGTAGCGGTTCTTTGGCAGATCAACGAAGATAATAAGATAAGTAATTCGGTAGCTGAATCTACCGAAGATACAAGTGACAATCAACCAACTAATCAACCAAAGGAGGGTGCTTTGCAGGGAACTAAACTGGCTGATTTTGAGCCGCTGGAAGAAGTAAAAGAGCTTCAAATAATTGATACCGTAGAGGGCGACGGTGAAGAAGTGCAGCCTAACGCTACGGTGACTGCTCATTACACTGGTGCAATTGCTAAAACGGGAATAATTTTTCAAAGCTCGCATGATATGGGCCAACCAATTGAATTTCCGCTTAATGGTGTTATCGCTGGCTGGACCGAAGGCGTTCCAGGGATGAAGGTCGGCGGCAAGCGGCGATTAATTATTCCGGCTGCCAAGGCCTACGGCGAGCAGTCTCCTTCGCCAGATATTCCGGCTAATTCTGATCTGGTTTTTGATATTGAGCTGACAGCGGTCACTAATCCGTAAGTTTTAGCAAAAAACACAACATATAGCGCTATTGCTTATCGTTAAGACACTATATATAATAAATAGACACCAAAAGAAAAATTAAGAAAGGTGCAATTAAATGGCAAAGAACATCACAATTTTTACTACCAATACCTGCGCTTACTGCGTGATGGTTAAGAAGTGGCTGAGCGCTAAAGGCTTGAGTTACGAAGAGGTCAATCTGGACGAAAATCCAGATCGTCAAAACGAAGCTTTTGAGATTAGCGGTCAGTTGGCAGTTCCAGTTACCGTGGTTACCAAAGAGGACGATTCCAAAGAGGTGGTAGTTGGTTATAATTTAGCAAAATTAGCGCCAGCCGTCGCCTAAAATATAGTTGATCAGAATTAGTAATTAAATCAAGAGAAGCCATAGTATATGACAAACAACGAAGTCCATGACGTAATAATGATAGGCGCCGGACCGGCTGCTTTAAGTGCGGCTATTTACACCACCAGAGAAGACATCGACACGGTGCTGTTTGAGAAAGGTGTAATCGGCGGGCTGGCGGCTATTACTGATTGGGTGGATAACTATCCGGGATTTCCCAAGGGTCTTTCTGGTATGGATTTGGCGGAAGGCCTTCGGGAGCAGGCCGAGCGTTTTGGAGCTGATATTAGGTTGGGCGAAGTTTTGTCGATCGAAGACGAAGGGCCTCTTAAAAAATTATCAACAACCGATGGTGATGTTTATGCCAAAGCAGTTTTAATCGCCACCGGAAGTGATTATAAAAAGCTGGGAATACCTGGCGAGCAGGAATATTACGCCCGCGGAGTACATTATTGTGCTACCTGTGATGGAGCATTTTACAGAGACAAACGGCTGGTAGTGGTTGGCGGTGGCAATTCAGCTATCCAAGAAGCTATTTTCTTAACCAGATTTGCCAGCAAGATTGATATTTTAGTGCGCAGTGACAAAATGCGAGCTTCGGATATATTGCAACAGGATTTAAAGAAGCACACCGATAAAATAACCGTTCATTTCAACACCACAACTGATGAAATCATTGGCAATCAAGAGGGCAAGGTTGTTAAAGTTAAAGGAACCGATAAAGTGGCCGGAAAAACAGTTGAATTTGAAACTGACGGAGTGTTTGTTTTTATCGGTTTATTGCCTAATACGGCCTTTTTAGAGGGTTCAGATATTGCTCTTGACGAGGTAGGTATGGTTAAATCAGACGACGAGCTACAAACTTCGATGCCCGGAGTTTTTGTAGCCGGCGATGTTAGAAGCGGCGCAACCATGCAAATCGCCAGTGCAACCGGTGAAGGAGCAACCGCAGCTTTAATGATTCGTAAATATTTAGAAGAGCTTGAGCGGGGTGGGCCGATCGCTTCACTTAAAGAAAAAGTGTTAAATATTTAATATACAAAGTTTTTTAAATAATAGAAGCTAGGTACTATGACAAAAGATTCAACCAACCCCACAATCAACGAAAACATAAGCATGTTCGAGGCGCTGATGATTCATTCACGCGCTGACAGAACGCTGAGGCTAATAGTCTCTAGGGCATTAGAGAAATATGATGTGACCATGATGGAGTGGTTGCTGCTTGGTGCTGTCTGTGAGGCTGGCAAAGAAGGCGCCAGTATGTCAACAGTGGCTCATCGGTTAGATGTTACTTTGCCGCAGGTGACAGCTCTGGCAACCGGGCTGACAAAGTCTAAGTTGGTGAAACAGAAAATTAGCACTCAAGATCGTCGTAGTCGTAAACTAACCTGCACACCGGCAGCCAAAAATATCCTAGAAGAGATGGAGAAATCTGTCGGCGCGACAATTCGTGATTTGGTGAATGACATGCCACTAGATAAGATTCTTGGTCACTTGCAGGTAATAGACACAATCGCCAGCCGCAAACCGGAAAAAGCTTAATCTTTAGGCTACTAATAGCCGTGGAAATAATCGTTTACTAAGCGATTAGGGCTAACGCCCTTTTGAATTAGATCTTTATTTAAGTCCTCGACCATTTGTTCTGGTCCGGAAAGATAAATCAGTCCGCCCCTGTCTTGATTAGAATCTTTAATGATTTGCTCAAGATCCAGCTCTGCTCGGCTGATTTTTTGATATTTCATTTTGTAAGAGCTGAATATATCGTTAAAAATGGCGTCTTGAGGCTTGGAGACAATATGAAGCAAGCCTATATCTCTTTTTTGGCCCGTTTCAATTAACGATTTAATCATACTGCGAACAGGTGTGATGCCAATCCCGGCAATCACAAAAGTTATTGGCGTATTAGCGGTTATGGGCAGCACAAAATCTCCCATAGGTTCGGATATATTAAATTTGTCACCAGGCACTAGGCTGAGAAGTTTTTGCTTAAAGCTGCTGCTGGCCTTGGGGTTAATTCTGGTGGTTATGGCTAAAAGTTCTTCAGTAGGAGCCGATGACAAGGTGAACCAGCGCTTCTGGCCCCGAGAATCGGGATTGTCATGGGGTAAATAAATTTCAACGAACTGTCCGGCGATGTACCGAGGTTTGCTGTCAGCTGTAATCCAAAAGCTGAATATATCGTCTGCTAGCTGTTCTTTATGGTCCAGTGTGACATTTATCATGACTTATTCTTGCTTAGCTTGGTGTTAGCTCGCCGGGCTTTTCTGAACAGCGGCTTCTTCTTTTTGATAAACCACTCTGGATGATCGGTGCAAATCGCGATGTTCGGGTAGAGCCAACTTAAGAACTTAGCTCGGAATTTGCTATTAACGGTATAGGCGTAAATTTCTAGTTTTTTTCTTTTGGCAAACCAATAAGTAAGCGGATTGATCAACCAATAATTAAGGCCGATTCCATCAAGTTTTAAAATACTGGCCAGCTGAATTGTCTCTAGAGGTTTGGTGTGCTCCAAAATAAATAGTTTCAGCTCTGGATCAAGACTTCTGACCAGCATCAGCTCATTTAATTTAAAAGAAGCGATTGTGGCGTCAGTTTTTGGAAATTTCGTAAGTGTTCTGAGCAAAGCGTGGGCGCTGTCATTGTCCTTTAGCTCAATAATTACAGGGGTTTGGCCGATTATTTTCAAGGCTTCAGACAAAGTTAAAACAGTTGAGCCGTCGTGTAGTTTGACGGATTTAATCTCTTTTAGGCTAAGCTGGCTGACTTTTCTGGAATCGTCGGCGACTCTTTCCAGATCAGCATCGTGGCACAATACCAGCTTGCCATCAGCCGTAATCCGGACATCAATTTCTACGGCGCTCACCCCTAACGAAAGCGCTCGCTTTATACTGGTGGCTGTGTTTTCCAGTTCAAGACCAGCAGCGCCACGATGACCAATGACTTTAGTATTCATAATAAATTTAGTTCTATTGTACAATAACAAGTAACCAACTAAGAAATAACGAGAGACTTTAGGAGGATAAATGGCAGACTTTAATCAGATTCTAGATGCAGGTGATGTTGACGGCGGTGTTATAAATGTGGTGAACGAAATCCCAATGGGCTCAAAGCTGAAAGTAGAATGGGATCGCAAGCGAGCGATTTTTGTGCTTGACCGCGTGGAGCCGGGTATCTTTGCTAAACCAGTAAATTATGGTTTTATTCCACAGACACTAGACGAAGACGGCGATGAATTAGACGTGCTGCTTGTGTGCGATGAAGCTGTTCCAACTGGAGTGGCCATGGAGGCAAAAATCATCGGTATTATGAATTTTGAAGACGACGGTGAAATGGATCACAAAGTAGTAGCTGTGCCAGCTGATGATCGTCACAATGGCAATTCGATTAATAGTTTAGAGGACTTACCTGATCAGTGGCTCAAGCAGATAGAGCATCATTTTAACCATTACAAAGACCTCAAAAAGCCAGGCAGCACCAAAGTATTGGGCTGGGGCAACGCTGAAGAAGCCAAGACAACAATTAAAGAATGCCAAACCCGCTGGCAGGAGCAATAATATGAGTGAGCATACTGAAATGCCTCCAGTGGCCTCAATCGGAGAGCTTTTTGAGAGTCGGAGAAGAGCACAAGCCCAACAGAAAGCGGCTGAAGTGGCTATTTTAGGGGTGCTTAGGCAATATCAAAAGAATCAGACATTGGTTCGTGTGGTTGGATTTCCAATGCGTGTTGCGGCGCCTCACTATGATCAAGATGGTGTTGTTACAGGTCGAACACAAGTCTTTTTTGGCTCCCTAGCCTCCAGTAAAGAAGGTCATAGACAAGAGCCCAGATCGATAGACCAAGGTTCTGTAGCCAACGTACGAAGAGAAATGCAGGGATTAATTGTATCCGTTGAACCAATTGGAACCGATACGTGGTGGCAGTTCGGTCTTGATTCAATCGTAGAAATCGAAGCAATAGATCAAGAGGAAATATCTGGTCGCCTGAGAGCACAGCGTGCGATTATAAGTTCAGAAGCATTTTGGGGAATAGGTAACTTCAGAGCAGATAGCCCAAGATTGGATCCATAGTAGTAACTAAGTTCTTGAACAGTTGCCTAGCTAAGCACAAGGGGTATATACTTAGTTCATATTATTCGAAATTCTAGATTCCAATTAAGGGGGGTGAAATGGCAAAAATAAAAGTGGCGATTAACGGTTTTGGCCGAATTGGTCGAAACGCTTTTAAGGTGGCTTTTGAGCGAAGCGATCTAGAAGTAGTCGCGATTAATGATCTGACTGATAATAAAACCCTGGCACATCTGCTTAAATACGACAGTAACTACGGCAAATATCAGCACAAAGTTACATTTGACGATGAAAATATTAAGGTCAACACCAAAACAATCAAGGTTTTGGCCGAGAAAGATCCCGCAAAACTGCCCTGGAAAGAGCTGGATGTTGACGTGGTTATTGAATCAACAGGGCTGTTTACCGATCCCAGGCTAGCCAAGGCGCACATCAAAGCTGGTGCTAAGCGGGTGGTGCTTTCAGCGCCATCAAAGGGCGAAGGTGCTCCGACGGTAGTCCTTGGTGTTAACGAAGAGGTTATAGAAGACAAGGATGCAGAGGTTATCAGCAATGCTTCTTGTACCACCAACTGTATCACCCCTGTAGCGGCGGTTATTGAAAGCAATTTTGGAATTGATAAAGCCATGATGACCACAATTCACAGCTACACCGCCAGCCAAAGGCTGCAAGATGCGCCGGCAAAAGATCTGCGCGAAGCCCGTAACGCCGCCGAAAATATTGTGCCGACCACTACTGGTGCGTCGGTGGCAGCGGCTAAGGCTCTGCCATCACTGGAAGGAATCTTTGGAGGTATGAGCATTCGGGTTCCCACCCCTGTAGTGTCGCTCAGTGATTTTGTGATTATTACTAAAACTCCGGTAACCGCAGAAGAAGTGAATGGTGCCTTTAAGAAAGCCGCCAAAGAGCCGTATTATCAGGGGATTTTAGATGTTACCGAGGAGCCGCTGGTGAGTAGCGATTTCATAGGCAATAGTCATTCGGCGATTATTGATCTGAGTTTAACGGCTGTAGTTGGTAGTAACATGTTAAAGGTTGTAGCCTGGTATGATAATGAGTGGGGATACAGCAATCGCTTGGTGGAAGTGGTGGCTGACGTTGGGCGATACATGCAAAAACAGAAGTAGGAGATTTTCATGAAAATAGCACTGACCACTGACCATGCCGGTTTTGAGGCACTAACTAAACTTAAAGATTTTTTAACTCAGGCTGGACATCAGTGCGTTGATTTTGGGCCGGTTAGTTTTGACCCAGAAGATGATTATCCTGATTTTATATTTCCAGCTGCTGGAGCAGTGGCTTCTGGTGACTGCGAGGTGGCAATTATTATGGGCGGCAGCGGCCAAGGCGCGGCAATAGCCGCCAATCGAATAAACGGTGTTAGGGCGGCGGTTTATTATGGTCCGGCTACCGCTAAAACAGCGGTCAGTGCAGATGGTGAACAAGCGAATGATGAATTTGAAATTCTTCGGCTTAGCCGCCAGCATAATAATGCTAATGTGTTGAGTTTGGCGGCTCGGTTTTTGAGCCAGGACGAGATCTTGCAGGCGGCGGAGATTTGGCTGAATACCGAATTTAGCGGCGCCGAGAGACACCAGCGCAGAATAGCAAAACTTGACCAAGAGGCTTGAGATAGTGCCAGTAATTTGCCCGACAGTTTTAGCGCATGAACCGCATGAATTCCGTGAGCAAATGGAGCGAATAATGCCATTTGCTCAGCGAATACAGATCGATTTGACCGATGGCGAATTCGCGCCCACAAAATCTGTCGAGCTGGATAGAATTTGGTGGGATGAGCGCATTAAAGTAGACATTCATCTGATGTATCAGCGGCCGGTTGAGTATTTGGCTCAACTGATTAGTCTAAAGCCCAGCCTGGTAATTATTCATTTTGAAGCAGATGTTGATCATCGCTATTTTGCTGATTCACTTAGGCAAAAAGGCATCAAAGCCGGGTTAGCGCTACTGAAAGAAACACCCGCCAGTGACGTCGAGCATTTGCTGAAAGATTTTGATCATGTGTTAATTTTTAGCGGTGATTTGGGAAAGTTTGGCGGCCAGGCCGATCTGTCATTACTGGATAAAATCAGTCAAATTAAAAGCCTAAATCCAGCAATAGAAATTGGCTGGGACGGCGGAGCCAATCAATCCAACGCTGCTGAATTAACTGCTGGCGGTGTTGACGTATTAAATGTGGGCGGAGCTATTCAAAAAGCCGATGACCCACAAAAAGCCTATCAGCAGTTACTTGATCTTATCTAAAGACTGCTAAAAGCGGGTAATTTAAGGTGTGGTATAATCGTAAGCAGTATGTCCTAATGACAAAACGAGGGTGATAACAAACAAAAATGAAAGAGCATATGACCTTGGAAGAATTGCAGCGCAAAGCGCATGATATTCGGATGGATATTGTCCGGATGCTCGAGGAGGCTGGCTCGGGGCACAGTGCCGGACCGCTGGGAATGGCCGATATTTTAACGGCGCTATATTTTGACGTTATGGAGTATGATCCCAAAAATCCTAACTGGGACGAAAGGGATATCTTTTTGTTGAGCAATGGTCACACTGTGCCTGTGCAGTACGCCACTATGGCTCATGCCGGGTATTTTGACCGCAAGGAGTTGATGACTCTTAGGAAGTTTGGTTCGCGGCTTCAGGGTCATCCAGAGAGACATTTATTGCCGGGCCTGGAAAATACTAGCGGGCCGCTGGGCAGCGGTTTGAGCCAGGCGGCTGGTATGTCGCTGGCGATGCGCATGGATAATACTCAGCACAAACGTTGGATTTATTGCCTCATGGGAGACGGCGAATTGAACGAAGGCAATATCTGGGAAGCCGCCATGCTGGCCGGGAAAGACAAGTTGTTTAATATTGTGGGGATTATTGATCGAAATAATATTCAAATTGATGGTCCAACCGAGGAAGTTATGCCGCTGGAAGATCTTAGAGCTAAGTGGGAGTCATTTGGTTGGCATGTTCAAGAGGTGGATGGTCATAATATTGAAAGTATTATTGATGCTTGTTCAATGGCGCGGGCTATTACTACCAAGCCAAGCGTTATAATTGCTCACACTATTCCTGGTAAAGGAGTTGAATACATGGAGTATGACTTTAGATGGCATGGTGCTCCTCCGGGCTTGCAGGATGTTTCCGGCGCTCCGCCAAAGGCCACGCAGGCGAAAGAGGCGCTTAAGGTACTTCGGACTTTGCGGGGGAAGATTAGGAGCGAACATGAGTAGGCGCTCACACTTTGATTTTCGGGGGCGCTTTTTCACCTTTGAAATTTCTAGCTTATGGCAAGAAATTTCAAGGGAAGCGCTTGCTGACCCCCTCAAATTCAAAGTATTCGCTTTTTATTTGGGGCACTTTACAGGTGAGCTGACGCTCAGCTTTAAATATTTAGATGGAGGAAGCCATGTCTGATCACTACCTGGTAAGCAATTTGACAGATAAAGACATCGCTAAAGAACCGAATCGTAAGGGTTTTGGCAGGGGGCTAAAAAAAGCCGGCGAATTGCACGACAACGTAGTAGCCGCATGTGCTGATTTGACGGAATCTACCCAAATGCACTTATTTAGAGAGGCTTTCCCGGAACGGTTCATTGAAATTGGCGTAGCTGAGCAAAATCTCGTAACTGTTGGTTCGGGCTTGGCGGCAATGGGTAAAATTCCGTTTGTTAGCAGTTACGCGGCATTTAGCCCGGGGCGGAACTGGGAGCAAATTCGGACAACTATTGGCCTAAATGATCAGCCGGTCAAGATAATCGGTTCGCACGCTGGCGTTTCAGTTGGTCCGGATGGCGCAACTCATCAGATGCTAGAGGATATCGCAATTATGCGAGTGTTGCCCAATATGGTGGTTGTAGCGCCGTCTGATAGTGTCGAGGCCGAAAAGATAACTCTGGCACTGGCCAAAGATAAACGACCGGCTTATATGCGTCTGGCTCGTGAAGCGGTCCCTATCATTACCACCGAAAAAACGCCGTTTGAAATAGGCAAGGCTTATGTCTATCGAGAAGGTACTGATATAACAATTGTAGCTACCGGCACGATGACATATCAGGCTCTTATGGCGGCTGAATCATTGAGTAAAGAGGGCATTAGCGCCGAAGTAATCCATTGCCCGACTATCAAGCCATTGGATGAGAAAACTATTTTAAACAGTGTTCGCAAAACCAAAGCCGTGGTTACTGCCGAAGAAGCTCAGGCCGCTGGCGGATTGGGTGGTGTGGTGGCTGAGCTACTGGCCGATAATTATCCTGCGCCAATGTCACGCATCGGCGTAAAAGATCGTTATGGAGAATCTGGCAAGCCAGATGAGTTATTTGAAGCACTTGGGCTAACCAGTAAACACATTATGTTTGCTGCTCATGAGGTAATTGAACGTAAACAAAAAGGGTAGGGATTTATGTCATTGACACTTAGACAGATGAGGGAGAACAATCAGCAGGCTCGTACCGCGATGCAGCGGGCCAAGGAGGGGCATTATGCTCTTGGGGCCTTTAATTTGGACAATCAGGAGACTTTGATTGCCGTAGCCCGGGCTGCCCGGGCCAGACATGCGCCAGTTATTGTTCAGCTTAGCCAAGGCGAGGTAGACGCTCTCGGTCTTGAAAATACCCGCGATATGGTTGACAACTACAAAGAAGAATATGGCGTCGAGATGTATCTGAACCTTGACCATGCGCCGACGGTCGCCGCGGCAATTGCAGCCATCGAAGCCGGCTTTGAAATGATTCATATAGACATTTCTCAGGCCCGCAAAGAGGCTAGCCTGGAGGAAATCGTTGCCGAGACTAAGCAAATTGTAGACTATGCCAGATTGACTGGAGCGATGGTGGAAAGTGAACCGCATTATTTTGGCGGCTCGTCGAATGTTCACACCAAGAAAATCGATTACGAGGAAATTAAGAAAACTTTTAGCACTCCAGAGGGCGCTCGATGGTTTGTAGGGCAAACTGGCATTGATACTTTTGCGGCTGCAATTGGTAATTTGCACGGCAAATATCCAGTGCCTAAGAAGCTCGACATAGAACTTCTCAAGCAGATTCGTGAGGCAGTTGACTGTAATATTTCGCTTCATGGCGGCAGCGGTACACCGCGGCATTATTTTATAGAAGCTACAAAACATGGCGTCACAAAAGTCAACATTAATTCTGATATGCGTCAGGCCTACCGAAAAACACTGGAAAAAGTGCTGGCTGACAATAAGTCAGAGTACGCGGTGGTTAAGCTAATGGACAAAGTAATTGACGCGGTTCAGGTGGTTGTAGAAAGCAAGATAGAAATGTTCAACGCCACCGGCAAGGCAATAGCTGGCCCCGGAAAAGCCAACGCTGGCGTTCGCTCGACTGATGAAGATGCCTTCAATTAGCCCCGTTAAAGTAAAAATGCTATACTTTAAGCATAAGCTAAACAATCATAAAAATAGGTGGGAGAAACATGGCGCTACAAGTACTTTCAATCGGTGACGTAGTCACAGATGCGTTTATTAAGCTGTTTGATGATAGGGCTGAGACTTTTGAAAACGAACAAGGCAAGTGGCTGGCTATGCCGTTTGCGACCAAAATACCCTTTGAGCAAGCGGTGGTGGTTCAGGGTGTTGGTAACGCCGCCAATGCATCTGTTAGTTTTGCCAGATTAGGTGTCCATAGCGGCCTGGTTAGCAATGTTGGCTCCGATAAATTTGGTCGTGATATCATTGACGCTCTTGAAAAAGAGCGTGTTGATACTCGGTTTGTTAGAATTCACCACGATAAAAAGACCAACTATCATTATGTTTTGTGGTACAAGGAAGAACGCACAATCCTGATTAATCACGAAGAATATAATTATCAGTGGCCGCGATTTACTGCCAATGACGTCCCGCAGTGGGTGTATTTCAGCTCAATTAGCGAAAACGCTTTAGATAAATATCACGACATGGTGGTCGATTGGCTAGATGATAACCCGGAAGTTAAGCTGGCCTTTAATCCTGGGACTTTCCAGTTAGAAGCCGGAGCCGATAGATTGAAGCGAGTTTACGAACGCACAGAAGCAGTTATTCTAAACCGCGAGGAAGCGGTTCATGTAACCGGCGGTGATTATAATAATATCCACGATCTTATGGATAAGTTCCATGCTATGGGGCCAAAAATAGTTGTGATAACCGATGGCCCGGCGGGAGCTTATGCATCTGATGGCAAGGACAGGCTGAAAATGCCGCCATATCCGGATCCCAAAGCTCCTTACGAACGAACTGGTGCTGGTGATGCCTTTGCATCAACTTTTGTAGCCGCGCTGATAAAAGGCAATACTATAGAAGGCGCACTTCAGTGGGCACCAATTAACTCGATGAATGTTGTTCAAAACGTTGGCGCCCAGGCCGGGCTGTTGACGGAAGATAAAATTGAAGAATATCTCCAAAACGCCCCGGAGTGGTACAAACCCGAACCTTTTTAGTACCTAAGGTAAGACTCTGGTTGGTCCTTGGGCTTTTCTGCGGTTAATCTATTTAGCCGAATAGACTTTCGCTTGTCTTTGAAGGTTTTATGGAGCTCCCAGCCGCTACGCAGTGATTCTTTAGCGCAATAAATAAAACCAGCACCTGCTACCGCTCGTCCAAACTTGGGTTTTGAGAGAGGTGATAAAGCAAAACCAGTGACTAGGTACTGTTGGACAGCTTTTAGTTTGCCGGATTTTTGAGCCTTGGTTTCAATACCTTGATAAGATGCGACCAATCGATCAGCAGTGACCACAACATCCCTAGTAAGCGTAACGTTCGTAGCTTCATCGACTATCGACCCATAGACTGAATGTCCGCTGTTTATTTCGCGTGCAGCAATCGCTTTGCCAATTTTATTTATGAATATTTTGTCGGTTATTTGGTCTAGGTATGACTTTGCTTCGTGCGGGGTGTTCGGATCTTCGCCGCGAATTTTGCGGCCCAAGCGAGCAATATTTCCTTCAGCGTCTGTGGCGGCCAATACCAAGAACTTGCCAACATTTTGCCAAGATTGGTAATCAGGATCGTTTTCAATCGATTTAGCCAGCGCAATACCGCCTACGGCTCTGGATACAGACATAGAATCAGCTAGGATTTCCAAACCGCGTCCAGCGGCATTTCGAACAAAACCCACCTGCTGCTGCTCGGCCTGCGGTTGCTCAATAATCTCTATGTTTTTGGTGGCCTGCGGCCCCTGGAAGTGCATTAATGAATATCGTACGAGTCTTATTATCAAAATACAAGCACAAGATGTTTACGGTTATGGTTATGTAGCGTATTCTAAGAGTAATCATGAGTAAAGTTTTAGCTGAGCTTTTGGGCATAGATGATCCGTTGTTTACTATTGGCGTCCAGCAACTTGAGCTGGCCAGTGGGCAATCGGGTATTGATGTTCGGCTTTATTCGGAAATTATTTCTAAATCACATCAAAAACTGCGTGAACTAGGCCTGGACCCCAGAGATACCACTGGGCTGGAGCTTTATCAGGCGTTAATGGAATTGATGAAAAAACACGATGAGTTCTTAGCCCGGCGGCTTGGCAGCTCTGATCCAACAGATGTTAAGTCAATACTTAAAAATATTGAAAGTTATGCTAACCAGCTAAAAATGCCCAAGTCTGTCTGGGCGCTTAAGCCGGCGGTGGCCAAGCGGCTGCTAAGAGCCACGCCGCCGAAAAAGGTCATGAAACAGCTAGGCTATCGCTCCATTGATTCGATGCTTAAAAGAGAATCAATCGCCGAGTTATACCTGGCGCTAAGGTTCGTTGAAAGCCCGGATTGGCTAACCGCGTTTACTAAGAAATATAAAGATTTATTGCCAAAGGATTTTGAAACCAGAGACATTGAAATCATAAAAATGGCTGGCAGCAAATGGGGCGTGACAGCTGAAAACTTCGTGCGCCGTCAGCGACATAATCTGACGCATATGAAAGAAATGGGCGCGATTGCAATCTTGCCGCTGCCGGTTGGGCGCTTGCACGGAGTTACGGTGGCGGTTTTGCCATTACTTTTGCACTACGTCAGCGAAATCAGAATGTACACTACATTTTTCAAAACTCAGCAGATCCATCCAGATTTTGGAAAAATAATTGTCCGCACTCTAAACGAGGATCCTAAAAACCATGCCCGAGTGGGCAACAGCGATGTTCACTGGCGAACCATCCAGCGGCATCTTGGCAAGCCCGAGACTAGTAATTTTCCAGAGATTTTTGAGCCGCATGTTCAAGCCGAAGATTTATATTGGCGCAAAGCCGAGGAGGTTTTGTTTAGAATTGAGCCGGCGCTTCATTTTTGGAACGATATTGATTTTGTGGCCCTTAAGACCAAACAAGGAATCGTTAGTTTTAGCCTGATGGACGTGGCAACCAGTTATGTAAATAAACTTCCGTTTAATCAGCGGTCGTTGCATCACTTTAGAGCCAGCCTGCAGAGCGAGCTATTTATTCGCTACATTGGCCATCCGGCGTTAGAGCATCAGGTGATGAGACAATTCAGCGACATCAGCGACCACGCCCACCACGACAAAACCCTAGAGCAGATGTTCATCTAAATTGATATTAATATCAGACGGCTAATGAATTTCTTGATACAATATTAAGATGACTAAGTTTCAGCTAAAGGCAGACTACAAACCCACCGGCGATCAACCGACGGCTATTGAGCAGTTGACAACCGGAGTTAAAAGCGGGGTTAAAGAGCAGACTTTGCTTGGGGTGACTGGTTCTGGCAAGACCTTTACGATGGCAAACGTCATCCAAAATATTCAAAAACCAACCCTGGTGCTCAGCCATAACAAAACTTTAGCGGCGCAGCTTTATTCAGAGTTTAAGAACTTTTTCCCGGACAACGCGGTTCATTATTTTGTTAGTTATTTCGATTATTATCAACCCGAGGCGTACATTGCTAGAAGCGACACATATATTGAAAAAGACTCTCAAATCAATGAAGAAATTGATCGTCTGCGCCACGCCGCAACCGATGCTCTGCTGTCCAGAAAGGATGTAATAATCGTGGCCAGTGTCAGCTGTATTTACGGTATCGGATCGGTTGAGGATTATGGTGACATGTCGATTGTGATCGAGCAGGGCGAACGGCGAGTTCGTGATAAATTGCTTCGTCACTTAACAGACATTCAATACCGGCGCAATGATATTGATTTTCACCGCGGAACGTTTCGGGTTCGTGGTGACGTGGTTGATGTTTTTCCGGCTGGTGAAGAGGTGGCTTATCGTTTAGAATTTTTTGGCGATGAAATTGACAGAATCACTAAAATTGATCCTCTAACTGGCGAAATATTAGAAAATCTAAATAAATTAAAGATCTTTCCCGGCTCTCACTACGTTACGCCGCATGACAAGTTAAAAGTTGCACTCGGTAAAATCGAGCAAGAGCTTGAACAGCGGCTTCATTATTTCAACCAAAATAACATGTTGCTTGAAGCGCAGCGGCTCAAACAACGAACTCAGTTTGATCTTGAAATGCTTGAGGAAACTGGTTTTGTAAAAGGCATTGAAAATTACAGCCGCTATTTAACCAACCGTGAACCGGGCGACCAGCCGGCCACTTTGCTGGATTATTACCCCGACGATTTTTTGATGTTTATTGATGAATCGCACATGACAATTCCCCAGGTTCGAGGAATGTATAATGGCGACCGCGCCCGAAAAGAAGTTTTAGTAGAGCATGGTTTTAGGCTGCCCAGCGCGCTTGATAATCGGCCGCTGAATTTCACGGAGTTTGAGCGTCATGTTAATCAGGTTGTGTACGTCAGTGCCACGCCGGCTGAATACGAGCTGTCCAGAAGTCCGGAGCCGGCACAGCAGGTTATTCGGCCCACTGGACTACTTGATCCGCCAATTGAAGTTCGACCAATTCACGGCCAAATCGATGATTTAATTGCAGAGATTCGAGACACGGTGGCCAAGCGTCAGCGAGTGCTGGTTACAACTTTGACCAAACGCATGGCCGAGGATTTGACCGAATACCTTCAGGAAATAAGCATCAAAGTTACTTATCTGCATAGTGATATAGATACGCTGGAGAGGACCGATATTTTAAGAGATTTGCGGCTAGGAACTTATGACGTCGTGGTGGGAATTAACCTGCTTCGAGAAGGCTTGGACTTACCGGAAGTGTCGCTAGTTGCAATTTTGGATGCTGATAAAGAAGGCTTTTTGCGCAGTGAACAAGCCTTGATTCAGACTGTTGGCCGCGCAGCTCGACATGTTGAAGGACGAGTATTGATGTACGCCGATCGAATAACTGGCAGCATGCAGCGAACGCTCGATGAGACTAAGCGCCGCCGCGAAATACAGCAGGCCTATAATAAAAAACACGGCATTACTCCCAAAGGGATTTCCAAGGTTATTGAAAAAGGTATCAGGCCCGACCTGCCAGAAGAGGCCAAGCGCGCCAAGCTGGATCTCAAGAAAATTCCAAAAGACGAATATAAACACCTCATAAAAGACCTGTCCGCCCAGATGGATATGGCTTCTCAAAATCTGGAATTTGAAAAAGCCGCCGAACTGCGCGACATCATTGCCGACATCAAGTCTAGGCTTGAAAAGTAGTGATTAATACGGTATAATATATTTATTATGAACTCTCCTGAAAGAACAGTTTTTGTTGCTGATCGACAGGGTAGATTTGACTTACAATCGGCAGTTATCAACATATACGGCCACGATTCTAAACTTGTTTGGGTAGGTGATCATATTGATGGTGCGCTAGAAGAGCCTGAGCTGCTAAAACAGTTGCGCGAAAACTATGACCCAGATGATCCAAATGCGATTTTGGGTAATCACGAATTTGATCGAATCCAAGCAGTATTAGCGGCATTTAATATTGAGTCTGCTATAAATAATGGCTTAGTCCCAGACCAAGATATGCAGGATTATGTCAGGCTTTGGACTGGTAGTCGTGTGTTTGGTCATATGGCTCTGCGTGCCTGGGGGATTGAGGGATCCAAGTACGAGAAAGATCAACCTTACGAGAAGGTACTGAGGCTTCATGAGGCAATGGAACGTGATGGTCTATTTAGTTTTTTGACGACGCTACCGATGTACTATGAGGATGAAAAGCACATTGCAATTCATGCTGGACTGACCGCTGAGCCCTGGACTGATCAAAAAAAGCATTTGGATGATGCAAAGCAGCTTATGCTGGGTGGCGAGTTCGGTCTAGATCCCGACCAATTATATTCCCATGATTTGGCTCTGCAGACGGAAGCGTTTGATGCTACAAACAAGATAGTAATAACTGGTCACGCTGCAGTATATGGCAATGTTCAAGATAGGATAACGGCTGACGGCCGGCGGGTTAGGCTGGATTCAGCCGGAATAAGAAACTACCAATCGTCACAAATATTCGTTTACGATTCTATAAAACGCGTAATAGAAGCCGTCCAGGCTGGTTAGTTAGTACAGAATTTAACTACACAGCCGCGAGTTTAGGACGACCGGTCTTTGAAAGGACGAGTTCGGTGGGGTGCACTCCATCTTTTAGTTGCCTGGCAATTCCAGAGAACCCCAGAGCCATGCTGCCAAGACCGCGCTTGTCCATGCCCGATAGGTGTCCACGGCCAGTTAGCTTAATGTCTACATCTGGCTTGCCAGCTAACAGGTCCTGATAGATTTTAACTTCGTTAGCGCAGCTATTTAGATAAAAAACTACGACTGCCTTGGCGTCATCGGGCATATTTGCTGCCATGCTGCCAGCCTCTCCAGAGAAAACCGCCTTGCCAGTGTGTAGAAACTCCTTTGCACCGGCATGAGATATATTTGCGGTTTTACGGTAGTGCCAGGCTTTTAGTGGGTTCAGGGCCAGTTTTCCTAATTGCCAGCCAGCTGTCAGGAGTTCAGCTGGTGCGTGCTTGGCAACTTCTATGAGGTCGTCAGATCCTAATTCAGTTAGCGGACGCGGTATGCATGGGTCTACCAGGTTTGCAAAGATAATCTCTCTGTCATTGTCCTGGGCGTAAGCTACTGTCCCAAATCCAATCATTGCGCCTCTGGAGTAGCCATCTACCAGGGCGTAGCCTTTTTCATGGAATCCGATTGTTTCTATTCGGTCAAGAACTTTGTGGGTGTTGTGCGCGCTATGCGATAGTGGAATTGCGGCATTTTTTTCTGGACCTTTAATCACCAGTTTTAAGCCGAGGCTCATAAATATTCGAGCTGTATCTTCATTAAAACCCCTCACCTGAGTACCCCAAGCGGTGTCTTTAACTACAACTACGTCACCAGCGTGGGAAAGAGGCTCATTTATTGATACGTCAAATGTTGTTCCGTCATCCATTCGCCACTCTTCTATCCATGTTGTACCAAGCCCCTCATGCACTATAGTATCGACATGTTTCCTGTAGCTGTCGTCCAGCTCGGTGTTATATGAAGGCAAATCGGGAATTAAAACGCCCCCGTTTTCACGGGGGCGCATGGGGCTGTCGAAGGTTGGAGCTTCGGAGCATATTTCTAATCGATTTTGTATTGTCATAGTATTTTTATTACCCTACAAACTGCTTGTACTTATATTAACCCCTAATGCTAATAAATACAAAGCACGCGTGAAGGGGGCGCATGAAAATCCATATCAATATTTCTAAGTGTGACGAAAATGATATACTAGTACAAATGGCGAAACTTACGCGTGAAGATGTCTTAAAATTGGCTAAACTTTCACGTCTGCATCTAGCGGACGATGAAATTGATAGCTTCACTCATGAAATTGAAGAAATATTAGGTTATGTTGAGCAACTTCAAGAGGTTGATCTGGATTCCACTCCGGCCACAATTCAAGTAACCGGACTGAAAAACGTCACCAGAAAAGATAAAATTGTAGATTACAAAACCCCTAATCAGGAGTTGCTCAAAAACGCGCCAAAAGTTTTAGATGATCACATACAGGTTAAGAGGATGATTTCATGAGCCAGTGGGATGACATCGTGACCATTGCTGCGGCGGTCAACAGCGGCAAGCAAAAAGCAGTTGATTTAGTTGAGCGGTCGTTTAAGGTAATTGAATCTAAACAGGATTACCAGGCCATTATTTCAACCGTACGTGAACGCGCAATGGCCAGAGCCAAAGAAGTAGATGATCAAGTTAGCAAACAAAAGTCGGCCGGGAGACTGGCTGGTGTCCCATTTATTGCCAAGGATAATATGCTAACTTTTGGCGGTCAAACCACCGCTGCCAGCAATATGCTAAAAGGCTTTGAAGCGCCTTATCAGTCAACGGCGATTGAGCGCCTGGAGGCCGAAGGTGCGATTTGCGTCGCTAAGGCTAACCTGGATGCTTTTGCTCATGGCGCCAGTACCGAAAACAGTGATTTTATGACTACCAAAAACCCGCATGACAAAACAAAAGTTCCCGGCGGCTCCTCTGGCGGGTCAGCGGCGGCAGTAATGCTAGACTTGGCGCCATTCGCGCTGGGCACCGACACTGGCGGCTCGATTCGTCAACCAGCTAGTTTTTGCGGCGCAGTTGGGCTAAAGCCAACTTATGGTTTGGTGTCTAGAAGCGGAGTTGTAGCCATGGCCAGCAGCACTGATGTGGTAGGCCCGATAACCCGTACAGTGGCGGACGCCGCCCTAATTTTGGATATTATCTCTGGTCGTGATGAGCTGGATAGCACTACAATTGAGCGAGATAAAAAATCGTATGCCGACTTAGCAAAAGTTGACCTTAAGAATTTAAAAGTTGGTTTGGTTAAAGAATATATCAATCAAGGCGCAGACGAGAACGTAAAACAACAAATCTTACAAGCTGTTGAAAAGTTAAAAACTGCCGGCGCTGAGATTGTCGATGTTAGCCTGCCGTCTTTGCCGCTCTCAATCGCTTGTTATTATATTATTTGTCCAGCCGAGGTTAGCAGCAATTTGAGCCGCTACGACGGACAACGCTACGGCTATTCATATCCGGACGCCAAAGATCTGGATGAAAGCTACACCATGTCCAGAAGTCAAGGTTTTGGGCGTGAAGCCAAACGACGAATCATGATCGGAACTTATGTGTTGAGCAGCGGTTACTATGACGCCTACTACAACAAAGCCCAAAAACTCAGAACAAAATTAATCACTGAATTTAATAAAGCTTTTGAGGAAGTTGATTTTTTGGTGGGTCCGACAGCGCCAACCACAGCCTTTGCGATTGGACAAAACGTCGAAGATCCTTTAAGTATGTATATGCAGGATATAATGACAGTGGCGCCGAGTTTGGTGGGCGTACCAGCGATCAGTATCCCAGCCGGTTTGATTAATGATTTGCCAGTTGGCATGCAAATAATTGGGCCGCAAAAAGCTGATCATAGGCTACTGTCATTTGCCAACAAAACAGAGGAGTTATTATCGTGAGAATCGAAGAAATTGTATTAATTTGCGCCGCTTCTTTAGTTGTCCTTACGGGTCTTACGATCCTGGTTATTAAGATTCCAAAGCGGCTGAAACTAAATTATTTTACCCAGCAATGGCGAAATCTGCAGCAGTTTTGCAAAGACAAAACCACTTGGCCGCTGGCTTTAGAAAAAGCTGATAATTTGCTGGATAACGCTCTTAAAAAACGTAAATTTAAGGGCAAGACCATGGGTGAGCGCATGGTTTCAGCTCAGCGAGTGTTTAGTGACAATGACGGCGCGTGGTTTGCTCATAATCTTTATAAAAAAGTTCGATCTGATCCAAACTTTAAGTTGCGCGAAGCAGATGTTAAAAACGCTCTGATGGGCTTCCGTCAGGCTTTGCGAGATATGGGAGCCTTGCCAGATGGTCGATCCAAAGATTCGTAAAAATTATACGGCCACAATTGGTATTGAATGTCATGTCCAGCTGAAGACCAAAACCAAATTATTTTCAGCGGTCAGCAACGATGCTCGAGATGCCGAGCCCAACACTTTGATAAGTCATATTGATTTAGGGATGCCGGGAGCGCTGCCGGTGCTTAATGAAGCGGCAGTTGAGCTGGCTGTTCGGGCGGCTTTCGCGCTTGGCACTCAGCCGCAAAATTACAGCAAGTTTGACAGGAAACATTACTTTTATCCGGATCTACCAATGGGTTACCAAATAACTCAGTTTTATAATCCAATTATTGCTAGCGGGACGGTGGAGTTTGAGCTGGATGGTGAGATTATAAAAGTTAGAATTCACGAAGCTCACCTGGAGGCTGACGCCGGCAAAAGCATTCATCCGGCCGGCAAAGATTACAGCTTGGTGGATTTAAACCGAGCCGGTACGCCGCTGCTGGAGATTGTCTCTGAGCCTGATATGCACTCTGCCGCTCAGGCCAAAGCCTACGCCAAGGAGTTGCAACTTCGAATGCGCTACGCTGAGGTGTCCGATGCCAGTTTGTTCTATGGAAATATGCGTTTTGACGTCAATGTTAGTGTCAGCAAGGACCCAAATCAGCTTGGCACACGGACCGAGACTAAAAATCTAAACTCGTTTAGAAGTGTTGAACGAGCCGTGGAATTTGAAATTGAACGGCAAATTGAGCTGCTTGAAAAGGGTCAATCGATTGACCAGGAAACTCGTGGTTGGGATGACGCTAAGCAAAAGACTTTTAGCCAGCGCGGCAAAGAAGAAGCTCATGATTATCGGTACATGCCTGATCCAGATTTACCACCGATTGAACTAGACAGCAAAACGATAGCCGCTATCAAACAAACAATGCCGATAGGCCCAGATACATACCGGGAAATTTTAACTAAAATTGGCTTAGACGCGGCGACTCGTGAAGACATAGTCAGCGAGCCGCAAATTGCCAAAATTGTTAAAGATGTTTTTGATAAAGCTGGAAAAATTCACGCCAAAAGAGCAGCTTTTTGGCTAATGCAGGAAAAGTCATCGGATGATGAAGAAGCTGAATTTTCTCTTAAAGCAGATATCTCTGAGATTATTAATTTGTCGCAAATGGCAGAAGACTCTAAATTAAGCTCTTCGGCTGCTAAAACTGTCTTTCGGCAGTTGCAGGAAAAAGGCGGAAAAGCCGAACAGGTTGCTAAAGAGCTTAATTTACTACAGGTGTCTGACGAATCTGAAATTGAGAAGATTGTTCAGCAAGTTATTGCTGATAATCCCAAGGCAGCCGAGGACATTAAAGCCGGTGAAATGAAAGCTATTGGGTTTTTGGTGGGTCAAGTAATGAAAGCTTCTAAAGGCCAAGCCAACCCTGGCGTGGCTCAGCAGTTAATCAAAAAATTGTTAAGCTAAGAACTTCTGTCTTAACATGCTAGAATCATAACTATGATAAATAAACCTGTTCGAAAAGCCGTAATTGCGGCGGCTGGTTTTGGTACTCGATTTTTGCCTCAGACAAAAGCCATGCCCAAAGAAATGTTGCCGTTGGTTGACAAGCCAATAATTCAATATATTGTTGAAGAACTTGTAGAGGCCGGAATTGAAGATATCGTGATCGTTACCGGTTATCACAAACGAGCGATTGAAGATCATTTTGATCATACCAGTGCCGAGCTAAGGGCAAATTTAAAGCAAGGCAATAAGTTAGAACTTTTAGAAGAAACCAGAAAAATTTCTCAGCTGGCAAACTTTGCATATGTCCGTCAAAAAGGACCTTACGGCAGCGCCACGCCAATTATGAATGTCGCGCATTTGATAGGTCACGAGCCGTTTATCTACACTTTTGCCGATGATTTGGTGCCCTCAAGCCCTAATCGTTTCAAGCAAATGATTGATCTTTATAATGAGTTTGGTGGACCAATTTTGCCCTGCATCGAGGTCGAGGACGACGCCGGGTATGATCGCTATGGAATTTTAGATGGCCAAGCGGTTCGCGATGGCGTGGTTAAAATTAGTCAGATTTATGAAAAGCCTGGCAAGCAAAAAGCGCCGTCAAATTTAGCCAGCGTTGGCGGCTATTTATTAACTCCGGAGATTTTCCCGTACATCGAAAAAGCTTTGCCGCTATTAAACGACAATAATGAATTTTATCTAACAACTTACGTTTTAGAGCCGATGATCGAGGATGGCAAATCACTGTACGGCTGTGCCTTGTCGGGCAGCAAATATTATGACACCGGTAATAAACTGGAGTATATGAAGACAATTGTTGAGTTTGCACTAAAACATCCGGACTTAGGTGAAGATTTTAAGAAGTATCTAAGCTCAATAACAAGCAGTCTGTAGACATCTATTGTATAATTAATAGTTATGGGAGACGCACAGACCATACTAGTTGTAATTTTATCGGCCGCGCTGGCAGTATTTTTGATCTTAAATATTATTTTTTTGGTGATTGCTATAAAAATTGCCAACCACATAAAACGTATCAGCGCCAAGGCCGAACTGATCACTGATCGGGCCGAAACAGTAGCGGATTTCATGAGTAAAGCTGCTACGCCGATGGCGATTGGTAAAATCATTGCTAACGTTTCTGATGCCATATTTAGTCGTAATAAATCAAGCAGGAGGAAATAGTCTATGGGAAAAAATAGCAAGAATTTCGCAATTGGAGCTGTCATCGCGGCAGTAGTTGGTTATGTAGCTGGTATTTTAACGGCTCCAAAAAGCGGCAAAGAAACCAGAAAAGACATTCAGGATAAAGCCGTCAAAACTAAAGCTCAGGCTGAGAAACAGCTTAAAAAACTGCACAGTGAACTGAACGATCTAGTTGATAAAGGCAAAGAAAAATCGATTGAACTGAAGTCCACTGCCGCTAAAGAGTTTGAAAAAGCCATGGATAAAGCTCAGGGCGCCAAAGACAAGGCTCGAAACATTTTAAGCGCTGTTCACGAAGGCGACGCTGATGACAAAGAACTGCAAGCTGCCATTGAAGATGTCAACAGCGCAATTGATAACCTCAAAAAATACGTCAATAAGTAGCCTCTAATGCCAAAACAAACAAAAACTAAAAAATTAGATTATGAAGATCTCGGCAGGCGGCTGGAAAATATTTATCTAACAGGCTATATCAACAAAAAAGAAATGCTCAAAATGAGCTTTTTAAAAGGCCTGGCGACTGGCGCTGGAGGTGTTTTTGGGGCAACAATTTTAGTAGGGCTGATTATCTGGATTTTATCTTTGTTTGACACTGTTCCGCTGCTCGGTCCGTTGATTGATAATGTAGTTGAAAGTGTTGAGACACGACCCAACTAGGCGTTGTAATTATTAGCTTCGCTAAAAACGAAGCTGTCCTATAAAATGGATAAACAAAGAGGGTGATTTATGCCAACGAAACAGGCTTTAGCTGCAAACGATTTCGTTCATTTGCACAATCATACACAATACAGTCTACTTGATGGTCTAACACAAATTGGCCCGCTTATGGACTTTGTCAAAGAGCAAGGTATGGACGCGGTGGCCATGACCGATCATGGCACTCTATCTGGCGCCATTGAGTTTTATAGAGAAGCAAAAGCCCGTGACATAAAACCAATTATTGGTATCGAGACCTATGTAGCGGCTCGAAAACATACCGATCGAGATCCGGTGAAAGATAAGAACCGTTTTCATTTAATTTTGCTGGCCATGAATAATACCGGCTATCAAAACCTGATGAAGCTCAGCACAATTGCAAATTTGGATGGATTTTATTATTTCCCGAGGATTGATCATGGTTTGCTCGAGAAGTATAACGAAGGAATCATCGCTCTAAGTGCTTGCATGGGTAGTGAGGTGGGCAGCGCTCTTAAGAATGGTCAGTTTGATCAAGCGGTTGAAATCGCTAAGTGGTATAAATCAGTTTTTGGCGATCGGTATTATTTAGAAATTCAAGATCACGGCCACCCTAAAAGCTCCTTGCCAAATCAGGAGCAGCAAGACATCAATGACCAAATTATAAAACTTGGCAAACAATTAGACATCCCGGTGGTGGTCACCTGTGACGCTCATTATTTGAAACACGAAGATCAGGAAGCTCATGAAATTTTACTTTGTGTTGGCACGGGTTCGTTTTTGAGCGATGAAAAGCGAATGTCGCTCAAAGAATTCCCGCTACATGTTGAGCCGTCAACTGAAATAATTAAGCGCTGGGGGAAGACTCATCCAGAGGTCATAACCAACACAAAAGCGATTGCCGATCGTTGCAATGTGGAGCTTGATCTTGGAAAAATTCTGATACCAAAATTTCCAGTGCCCAAAAACGAGACCGAAAAGTCATATCTTGATAAGTTGGTTTACCGTGGTTTGGCGTGGCGTTATGGCGGCGTGGAAGACAAAAAAGCAGAAAAAATCAGTCTGGCGGAAGCCAAAAAAGTCTTGTCAAATGAGATTTTAGAGCGCGCTAAATTCGAGCTTGGCGTTATTGATAATATGGGCTTTAACGGCTATTTTTTGATCATTCAGGATTTTATTAACTGGGGTAAAGACAAAGGGATTGTGTTTGGCCCGGGGCGTGGTTCGGCGGCCGGTTCAATCATCGCATATGCTCTTAAAATCACTGAACTTGATCCGCTGGAATATGATTTGCTGTTTGAAAGATTCTTAAATCCTGACCGTATTAGTATGCCGGATATTGACATTGATATTCAGGATACTAGGCGAGCTGAAGTGATTGAATATTGCGTTGAAAAATACGGCAAAGAAAGAGTGGCTAACATTGTTACGTTTGGCCGGATGTTTGCCCGGAACGCGGTGAGAGATGTTTCGCGAGTTTTACAGGTGCCTTATGCCGAAGCAGACAGGCTCGCCAAGATGATTCCACCGCCAGTTCAGGGCCGGCACATTCCTCTAGAGAAATCCCTACAATCAGATGCCGATCTGAAGCGCGAATATCAGACTAATGAAACAGCTAAGATGGTCCTAGATCAAGCCGTTAAGCTGGAGGGCACGGTTCGTAGTCATGGCGTGCATGCCGCTGGAGTGGTGATAGCACCGGATGATATTGTCAAATTTGTGCCTCTGGAAATGGCTCAAAAAGGCGTTATCGCGACTCAATATCCGATGGGGCCGGTTGAAGATCTGGGCCTTCTTAAAATGGATTTCCTGGGGCTGTCCAACCTGACAATCATCAAAAACGCACTACGTATTATTAAGCGCGTTTACGGTGAAGACATTGATATTAACACTTTGCCACTGGATGATAAAAAGACTTATGAGTTATTCCAGCGGGGTGATACAACCGGAGTTTTTCAGCTGGAATCATCGGGTATGAAACGCTACTTGAAAGAATTAAAACCAACTGTCTTTGACGATATTATCGCCATGGTAGCCCTCTATCGACCGGGGCCGATGCAGTTTATTGACAGTTTTATTAAGCGTAAACACGGCCAAGAGGCGATTAGCTATCTACACCCCAAGATGGAAAACGCGCTCAGTAATACTTACGGAATTTTGGTTTATCAGGAACAGTTTATGCAGATTTCTAAGGATTTGGCCGGCTTTAGCGGTGGCCAAGCCGACACCCTTAGAAAAGCCGTTGGTAAAAAAATCATGTCAATGATGCAAAAAGTAAAGCCCGAATTTGTCGAGGGGGCCATTAAACACTCTGGGGCGGACAGGGCTTTAATGGAAAAATTCTGGGCTCAGCTGGAGGAGTTTGCGAACTATTGTTTCAACAAATCTCACGCTGCTTGCTATGGGCTAATCGCTTACCAAACTGCTTACTTAAAAGCTCATTATCCGGATGCTTTTATGGCGGCGCTGATGACCAGTGATTATGACGACACCGATCGGTTGGCAATTGAAATAACTGAATGTAAGCACATGGGCATTGAAGTCCTAGCCCCCGATGTTAACGAGTCGTTTTTGGAGTTCGCGGTGGTTCCTGGAAAGTCGCAAATTCGTTTTGGAATGGCAGCCATCAAGAACGTTGGCTCATCGGCGGCTCAAGAAATATTGCGGGCCAGAGAAGAATCAGGCAAATTCCAATCCCTAGAGGATTTCTTTACCAGAGTTAACACCAGGATTGTTAATCGAAAAGCGCTCGATAGCTTAATAAAATCCGGTGCTTTTGATAGCTTTGGCGAGAGAAGCTATCTGCTTCACAACTTAGATGTTTTGCTTGCCTATGCCTCGAGGTTGCAAAAAGAAAAGTCCAGCGGTCAGACCGATTTATTTGGCAATTTAATTGAGGATGATTCGGTGAGTGTCAAAATTTCGTTGAGCCTGGAATCGCCGCCGCAGATCTTTAAGCAGCATGAGCAGCTGCTCTGGGAAAGAGAACTGCTGGGATTATATCTGAGTAAGCATCCGCTGGAAGCTTATTCGATAATTCTGTCCGAGCAGACGACGCCGCTATCGAGCATCAAAACTGAACACGACAAGCGATCGGTGACTGTTGGCGGAGCAATTCAGGAAATGCGTGAAATCGTTACTAAAAATGGTCAAAAAATGGCTTTTGTTAAAATTGCCGATCAGTTTTCGGAAACTGAACTTATTTTATTCCCCAGTGTTTATCAGCAAACAATTGGTATTTGGGAGCGCGACAGAGTAGTGATTGCTAAGGGTAAAATCAATGCCCGCGACCGAGAGGGCAACCTATCAAGTGATATTAAAATTTTGGTGGATGATGCCCGCGAAGTTACGCCTGATCAGGCCGAAGCGTATGTTGGCACCGGCAAAAAGCCTAAAGATTTAAAACCTGCAAAAAATTCGAATTCTGCTAAGACAGTAGTAAAATCGGCGGCGGTCACAGAATCCAGATTATATATTCGGGTTGAAAAGAGCGATGACCACAGTTTATTAACCAAGTTAAAACAAATTATTGATGAGAACACCGGCGCTACAGAAGTGGTCTTAGTTACTGGGGCGGAGCCGGCAAAACAGATTATTCGATTACCGATGAGAATATCTATTGAGGAGCCAATTGTTAATTCACTTCGCTCATTGGTGGGAGCTGATAATCTTAAAATCAGTTAGTTTTTGTTTACAAAATTGTACCAACGGTTCGTGACAAGGCAAGGCCAAGAATAATGATGCTGATCATAATGCTGTCAAATAGTGGATGATGCAGGACGAATTTTTCCGTGCCGTGGACCATGTCATGCCACAGATGACGGGCTTTCATGCTGTGGCGCAGCAGGATAGAAATTATTGCGCCGGATGTGATCAGTACAGTCGCTAATATTGCCCAAGGAGCATAGCCCCTGGTTAGCAGGTCGATCTTAGTAATTTTTTGAGTTGCGGCGGCGGCCGGCGGCGGAGTTTGACTATCTGATTGGCTATTTACTGGCGCGGCCTGATTATTATTTTCCGGCTTGTCTTTAGGTTTTTGGTTGGCGGTTTCTTTAGGGATGGTGGTTTTTTTAGGACTAGCTTTATTTTGATTGCCGGCCGGAGTTTTTGGTGCTTGGTTTGGGTTAATTGGCGCTGTGGCGGTGGCCGCCAGAGTTCGCGGCTTGGCGTACATGGCGACAACGATTGTTTGGTTGCCGTCGCCTCTAAAGTTCTCGCTATTAGCAAAACCAAAACCGACTTCCGTAAAAGCTGGATCGAGCATGTTGGCTTTGTGGCTGGGGCTGTTCATCCAGCCTAGAACCGTCTCCGAACTGGTTGCAAAACCATAAGCCAGGTTTTCACCGGCTTTTGAATATTGATACCCAGCGGCATCGATAAAAATCCAAGGTTCTTTATTATCTGGTGTGTTGTGGGACCAGTAATTACGTGTAACCATATCTTTGGCTTTGGCGGTTGCGGCGTTGTTTAATTTGGCATTTAAGGAAAGCGGGGATTGTCCGTGGGCCGAACGGTGACTATTTGTAGAATTCAGCAGACCGCTGTTATTGGTGTTAGTAGCATAAGCCAGCGTATCACCGGGTTGTGATGGTTTATAAAGGCTGATAAATAGACTTAGGATAATTGAAACCACAATTGGCAGATAAGGCGCGTAGGTCTTAACGTAACTATCATTTCGTTTGTGGTGTTTGCCGTGGCGCTTGGTGTGGTTCTTGGTATAGGTGCGCTTAGGCTTGATGGCTCTTGATTTTTTCATTTTTATTTTCTAGCTTCTTTAAAACTTAAATTATCACAAAACTACATAAATGTACAGTGATAAAGACCAATCGCCGCTGCCTGAGCAACGTTGAATGATTCTTTGGCTCCAAACATCGGTATTTCTATGACGCCATCGCAATTTTTAATCACCTCAGACTCCAGCCCTTCAACTTCTCGGCCAACTATCAAAGCCAGTTTATCTTCCGGTTTATAGTCATTTAATTTTATGGAGTTTGCGGCTTGCTCCAGAGCGTAAATCTTGTAACCTTCAGATTTAAGCTTAACAAAAACGCTTGTTATATCAGAAAAATATTGCCAGTTTACACTAGTTTCGGCGCCTAAAGCGGTTTTTTGTATCTGTTTATGGATTTTGGCGGCCAGGTGGGGCAGCCGAATATCCCCCGGGTGAATCGGATAAGGCGTGTAGCCTGATAAGAAGACTCTGTGAGCCCCCAGGCCGTCGGCGGTGCGCAGAATTGAGCCGACATTGTGAATGCTCCTTAAATTATGAGCAACAATAATGATTTTTCTCTTAGGTGACATCAATAAGTATCTTATCAAATAACTCCTCTTATGCTTAAATATTGAATATGAGTCAGGATGCAAGACAAGCCGAAGAGCAAAATACCGAGCGCCGTTCGCAGATATTGGGCTTGAATTATATTGACACTTCTAAAATTGCCGACAAGCAGCTCTATAAAGAGCTAATGACTACCGATGAGCTTTACAAAATGCGGGTGATTCCAATAAACGCCAGCGATCACAGCATTACATTTGGCGTTACAAACATGACATCAAAGCAGAATATCGAGCTACTCAAGCAGCGGTTTTTGGATCAGCGAGTGGCTTTCGGTTTGATTTCAGACACTGGATTTAGAGAGTACATGAAATTATATGACCCGCCAAAAGAGGTGGTTTATCATGATATCGACATAACAACCAGTGACACAAATAAGCTCATTGAAAATGTATCAATGATGCTAGAACAGGTTAGAGCCGATGACATGTTGGCCTATTTGGTTCAGCAGGCACATCGACTGGGCGCCTCAGACATTCATCTGGAAACCCAACCGGAAAGTACTAGAATTCGTTTTAGAATTGATGGAGTTTTGCACCCGGTGGCTAATCTGACACTAGAAAAATATCGTATTTTAATTAGTGCGGTTGCTTCGGCCGGGAATGTCTCCACGGCGTCAGATGCTGCTCAGCAGGGACATATATCACAAAGACTCAACATGGCCGATAATTCTCAGGTTGATATTAACCTGCGGCTTGAAACTGTGCCGACAATTAATGGCATGGACGTGGTGATGCGCTTGTTTAACATGAACCAAGACATGTACCACCTAGATCGCCTGGGCCTGTCTGTTAGCGAGCGCCAGGTGGTGGATAGCATAATTTCCAAACCTTCTGGTTTGGTGTTGGTGGTTGGGCCAACTGGTTCAGGTAAAACCACGACGCTTTATTCAATTTTAAATTCCTTGAACAGCCTGGAGCGAAAGATTATCACAATTGAAGATCCAGTTGAGTACCAATTTGAAGGGATTACTCAGATATCAGTTCATAGTAAAAGCGCTAATGAAACTGGTTTTGCCGAACGACTAAGGGCCACCCTAAGGCTTGATCCGGATATTGTGATGGTTGGTGAAATCCGAGATATGGACACTGCCCGAACGGCTCTGCAAGCGGCGCTAACCGGACATTTAGTGCTGTCGACTTTTCATGCCTCATCAGCGGCGGCGGCATTAACCCGGTTGACCGATATCATCGGTGAAAACCCATTGTTTGTATCAGCAATTAGGCTGGTTATGGCTCAGCGATTGGTTCGCAGGCTCGATGATTCATCCAAGCAGCCATACACGCCCGATGAAAAGACCAAAAACCACATCGCCGAAATTATAAACACCTTGCCAGAGGCTGTTGACAAACCAAATCTAGATACTTTGCAACTGTTCAAACCGGGCACTTCGGCTGAAAACCCGTTTGGTTTTAAGGGTCAATTGGCAATTCGCGAGCAGTTTTTAATGGAAAGCGAAGTCCGGACGGCGCTTGAATCTGGTAAATCACTAACGACGCAGCAGCTAGAAGAAGCGGCCATCAAAAGCGGCATGAAAACCATGCTCCAGGACGCAATCTTAAAAGTCGTCGCCGGCGAAACCACCCTCGAAGAAGTCTATCGGGTGATCGGCTAGTAATTTTAATTACAGATTACATTTATTAAAATATGTTAAGGTTTGAATATGAGCCGGGAATGGATGATTCAAGCTTATTGTCGAGACGATACAAAGCAGTCAAATATGCTTGATCTATTCTTTCCGGAATCTTTTGAGAGAGAAGAAGACAGGCTTCAGCGTGAGTCTTTGGCTAAAGCGATATGCGCGCCCAATGTGTGGTAAGAACTGAATGCTTGAACTACGCTCTTACTTATGAACAGCAGAGTGATGGGGTGTGGGGCGGTCTAAACAAAGAAGAAAGAGGCCGGCTCATTGACTCCAAGGCTTCCTAATCTTAATTTATAACTTTTGCGATTTCGGGGACTAACCGATGGTCTAGGTTGTTGGGGATTATCATGTCTGGAGTTGGATTTTCAACGAGTTCGGCAATCACTTCGGCGGCGGCAATTTTATGATCATCAGTGATTTTTGAGACCTGATTATCAAGTGCTCCCCGGAAAATTCCAGGAAAAGCCAGGGAGTTATTGACTTGGTTAGGAAAATCGCTGCGGCCGGTGGCCATAACTGCAACGCCGGCAGCTTTGGCGTCTTCGGGCATAATTTCGGGAACGGGATTGGCCATGGCGAAGATAATCGGATCCGGCGCCATCGACTTAACCATATCAGCCGACAGTAAGCCAGCCTTTGAGACTCCAATGAAAATATCGGCATCTCTAAGTGCGTCCTCCAAGCTGCCGCTAACATTATCGTGATTTGTAAACTCTAAAAGTCTTCTCTTTTCACTATTTAGGTCTTCTCGATTAGCGCTGATGATTCCTTTGCTATCGACGGCCAAAATCTCAGGCTCAGCATAGAGATTTAGAAGTTTCATAATTGCTGTTCCGGCAGCTCCAGCTCCAACACAAACAATTCGACAGTCTTTGAGGTTGCGCCCAGTTACTTTCATGGCATTTATCAAACCAGCCAATACAACCACAGCTGTGCCGTGTTGGTCATCGTGAAACACCGGAATAT
The DNA here is from genome assembly GCA_964636355.1 of uncultured Candidatus Saccharibacteria bacterium. Taxonomy (GTDB): domain Bacteria; phylum Patescibacteriota; class Saccharimonadia; order Saccharimonadales; family JAGQNK01; genus CAZWRG01. The sequence continues at coordinate 33,797 of CAZWRG010000002.1, forward strand.
TTAGTTCAGACTTAAGCCGTTCTTCTACTTCAAAACAAATTGGCGCGGCAATATCCTCTAAATTAATTCCGCCAAAGCTTGGAGCTATGGCCTTAACGGCAGCAACGATTTCATCGGCTGAATGAACATCTAAAATGATCGGAACTGCATCAATTCCAGCAAAATGCTTAAACAGCATGGCCTTGCCCTCCATGACCGGCAGCGCGCCATAAGGTCCAATATTTCCCAGTCCCAGAACTGCTGAACCGTCCGAAACAACTGCTACAGAGTTGTTGAGCCAAGTATAGTCACGGGCTTGGTCTGGGTTTTCGGCCACAAAGCTAGAAACCGCGCCCACTCCAGGCGTGTAATAAATGCTGAGCTTTTCCTGAGTATCAAGTTTATCTTTTAGCTCAATACTTAACTTTCCACCGAGTTGTTTGTGTTTGTCTAGAGCGATTTTCGTATAATCCATAAAAACTATTGTATGGCTTTGTTTATAGAAAACAAAAACATTCATGAATTTTGATTAGACTGTTGACCCCAGGTGGTAAATGGTGTAGAGTTGTATGGTCTATGCAATCAGTAATTCAAAAAATCAATCAGAAATTCATGAAACCAGAAGTCGTCGATGTGCGCTCTGGCGATACGGTTAAAGTTCATCAGAAAATTCGCGAAGGCAGCAAAGAGCGAGTTCAGATTTTTCAAGGTCTAGTAATTAGAGTTGATCGCAAGGGCAGCCACACCAGTCGTATTGTGGTGCGTAAGATTGCCAGCGGTGTTGGCGTAGAGAAAAGTTTTCTGCTTCACAGCCCTCTGGTTGTAAAAGTTGAAGTGACTAAGCGAAGCAAAGTTCGCCGTAATTATCTTACTTACATGCGTGACCGAACCGGCAAATCTGCGCGTTTGGCTAGTGTTGATTTTGATAAAACCGCAGTTAATACTGTCAAGGACGTCGAGTCCGAGCAGCCAGCTCCTGAAGCCGAGGCATCAGCAGAAGCTTCTGAAGAAAAAGAAGCCTAAATTATTTTATAAATCGTTGAATTTTAAAAGAGCCAGACGGCTCTTTTTCTTTTTGCTCCAAATTCCACCATCAATACTCTATAATCTAATATATGATTGGGATTGATGAGGTCGGTCGGGGTTGCTGGGCAGGTCCGCTTTTGGTAGTGGCTGCCAGGCTAACCGGCGACTTGCCGGCTGGTCTTACAGACTCTAAGTTGTTATCAAAAGTCAGACGAGAAGAATTATTTTCATCGTTAATAACTAGCTTCCAGTTTGGGGAAGGCTGGGTTCAGCCCGAGGAAATTGATAAACATGGTTTAGCGGCGGCAATGCGTATTGGGGTTTGCCGAGCATTACTAGCTCTAAAAGCAGAGCCTGACGAAGAAATTATTATGGACGGCACGGTAAATTACTGTCCGGCAGAGTTTGATAATGTTAAAACTATCGCCAAAGCCGATCAATTAGAGTCAGTAGTTAGCGCCGCCAGTATTTACGCCAAAGTCACCAGGGATCAGCATATGGAACGGGCGGCAAAATTTCATCCGTATTATGGTTTTGAAAAGCATGTTGGCTACGGAACGGCGCTGCACATGAGCGCATTAAAAGTTCACGGTGTCAGCGCCATCCATAGACGCAGCTTCAAGCCAATTAGCGGTATGATGAAGGTTGAAATATAGTTAATGAGTTTCTATATTTTGATCTCGTTGCTTCCACCTTTATTTCTTAATATTTGGCATATAATTTTAGTGACAAGGCCGCGAACGAGTCCTAGGCCATTGACCATCAGTGAACATGCTTCAGAGAGTCAAGCCACATTATTGGCTCATCGCATATTGCATTCGCTGCCAATCATTATGTTAACGCCCTTTATTGTATGGTTTTTAATCCCAAAAGGGCATATCTATGCTGCAGTGCTGCTTTTTAGTGGTTCATTTTTCGACTCAATAGAGGTTTTAACGCTGAATAAGCATTCGGCAGAACTTGATGGCCCTATAAATCTACATAAAGTAACTGCATGGATAATGGCTCTAAGCTACATGGGCTACATGCTTGCAATTAGCAGGGTAGCGGAAATTAATCCATATATTTATGGTCTTTTCTTTTTGGCATGTGTGCTGCTCATGGTTTTTGCGATTAAGGGTATGTTCAAAGCCTATTTTCTCTTTATGCAGACTATATTTTTTGTTTTAATGTCCCTTGTAATATTGATGGCCCACATTGCTTTATTGGTAAAAAGTGCATGAAGACAAACTATCAATCCGGGCATGATGCTGAGAAGTCGGCTGCTGAATACTTGGTCAGCCAGGGATATGAAATTTTAGATATAAATTGGAAGACTCGCTACTGTGAAATCGATATAGTAGCTAAAAAGGACGGCATCGTATATTTCGTGGAAGTAAAATCCCGTAAAAATACTGATTTTGGTAGCGGGTTAGAATATATTACACCGAAAAAACTCAAACAAATGACTTTCGCGGCTGAAATGTGGGTCCAAAGCCAAGTCTGGTCCGGCGATTACCAGTTAGCAGCAATTGCGCTTGATGGACAGCAGGTGACGTTTGTCGATGAGCTATAAGCCAAAAATAACATCCTGAGGTCTGACCTCAGGATGGGTTATTTTATGTTATAATTTTTTGCTAACTCAAAAACATGAAGGGTATTGAAAGTGGATTATAGAAAAGGGCTTAGTAGCATTTTATTTTTGAAAAAAGTTTTTGATTTCTTGTAGGTCGCGTTCTTTCCAGGCAGACTGCCAGGTGAGCACTTCAATTCCTTGGTTTATAGCCCGTTCAAAAGCTGGTGTCTTTTTGGGTAGGAAAAAATCTTTAAACTTAACCAGGAAGTCCCGGTTGCTGTAAGCGTTGGCGGCAAACATTGGGAATCTATAAAAGCTAAGGTCGTCGCCCAAGTTTTCTTCCAGCCAATCCCAATGTTTTTTAATCCATTCCCAGGTTGCGTCGCGTGCAAAACGGTTTGAGAAACTATACGCTACCCAATATGACACGTCTTGCAACCTAACAGAATCGGAATTGATGAGCTTAAGAGCTCTTTTGATGAGCTCCGGCTGCTTGAAGTTGGTTAATGCGGCGGCAATAGTGACCCGTTCTTCGCTGGAACTGCTGGCTTCATGAAGCTCAAAAAGTTTATCAAAAGTCGTTTTATCGCCATGACGAGCCACGCTGGTGTAAATAATGCTTTTAACGTCAGGAGAAATATCCTCAGGTTTGGTCATCGAATTAAATCTATGATGGCACTGCTTGATTGTTTCAGGGTGATCAGCGCCGGCTGCCAGCCCAAGAATTGTCGGCCTGAGTAGTCTCTGGAAATGGGTTTCATCGTCTTTCGGCTCCCAGCCTAAAATCTCTAATTGCTTGGCAACTAAGCGGTGGATGTAGGGCTTCATTGATTCTCTTAGCGATTCATCGTCCATCGCTGATCGAGTGGCGGTTATGCCGCTCGCCATGACATCCCAAACAGCGTTATCGGATTCTTCTTTGAAGTATTCCAGGAACTTAAAAGCTTCTACAGTTTGGCTCTTGCCAGCTTTCGCTGTTTCAAAAACGTCACTTAAAATGCCTAGCCTATCTAGTGGCGAAAGTTCACCTTTATCAATTAGCTGACCTAGTCGCGCTAGATGCTCCCGGTCATAAGTCACCCTGTAAAAACCGCTTTGTCCGCGGTTAAGTTTGAAATTAGAATTATCCTTAAGAGCGAAGGTTTTAGACTCAGTACTGAGCAGTTCTGGAATGTCTGAATTATTGGCTAGTAAAGCGATTGGCCAGGTGTCTGATGAGGTTTTTTGAGTTTCTGGATTAATGAAAAACCGTTGCTGTTTGAGTTCAACAGAGCCTGGGTTTAGCTTTGCTTCGACTATCGGGAAACCGGACTGAGAAGTCCATTTGTGCATGAAATCCTTAACTGGTTTGCCAGATACTTCCTCTAGAGCTTTCCAAAGATCAACCGTGTCGGTATTGCCGTATTCGTGTTTTTTCAGATAATGACGCAAACCATCACGGAAAGTTTCAGCGCCCAAATAATCATTTAACATATGAATCGCGCTGGCGCCTTTGCTGTAACTGATGGTGTCAAAAATTGACCTAATTTCATCGGGGTGATTAATTGGCACTTCAATCGGGTGAGTGTGCTCCAAAGCATCAAGTTTAAAGGCCCGATGCTGTTCGTCGACGGCAAATTGTGTCCACATTTGCCACTCCGGGAAAATATGATCAACCGCCAGGTATTCAATCCAGCTGGCAAAACCTTCATTTAGCCAGAGATCGGTCCACCAGCGCATGGTCACTAAGTTTCCAAACCACTGATGAGCTAATTCATGAGCTACCACCATGGCTACATATTGCTTGGTTGAAACGCTGGTTTTTTTAGGATCAACCAGCATAGTGTGTTCGCGGTAGGTGACCAGACCCCAGTTTTCCATGGCGCCTGACGCAAAATCTGGCAGAGCCACCATGTCCAGTTTAGGCAGCGGATATTTGATATCGAAATATTGATTGTAAAATTCCAGGCATTTAACGGCGACGTCCAGGGCAAAATCGGTGTAGTCAACGTTGTCAGGCGTGGCGTAAGTGCGAACCGTCACGCCATCTTTGGTAACAGCTTCTTTATAAGACATATTGCCGTAAACAAAAGCCAGTAAATAAGTGCTCATCTTTGGGGTGGTTTCAAAAGAGGTGGTCACGAAATCGCCTTCGACAGCTTCTTTTTTAACAGGTGTATTGGCAATTACTTTTTCGCCGTTTGGAGTTGTAAGCGTCAGGTCAAAAGTTGCCTTGGCCTGTGGCTCATCAATGCAAGGGAAAACTTCTCTGGCGTGATGACTTTCAAACTGGGTGGCGATCAATTGTTGTTTTTTGCCAGCGTGCTCGAAAAAACAGGGGTAAATGCCATTCATCGCTCGAGTAATTTTACCCTTAAATTTGAGCTTGATGGTGTATTTGCCGGGGTATAAAACCTCCGAGGTGTGGAGTCTTACTTCATCAGAGCTTCTGTGGTGGTTTATGCGGCTGACTTTAATTGTAAGCTCGCCGGATTTATCGTGTTTTATTATTTCGGCATCGGTAATTTTTAAATCTTTTTGGTGGAGGGTGATTCTTTGGCTGGGACGTGAGGTCTTTTTGCCGCTCAGCGTTAAGGAGCCGCTAAAATCCTTATGTTCGCGCCGTGGTTTTAGGTGCAGATCATAATGTTCTGGTTGATAGTCAGTGTATAAATGCTTTAAATTTTTCCCCATATAGACCAGTGTACCTCGGAGCTAGCGATTGACACAAGCCAGCAGGTTAATGTATGATAGATTTGTTCTGATTAGTCGGCCAGCAGGTCGACTTTTTTCATGCCTTTCATGTAGAAACCAACAAAGCTACCTGAAATTGACAAATAAATACAAGCTAGATAAGGAGAAAAATAATGGATTTAGATGTAAAACAATTGGCCCTGGCTGTCAAAGCAATCGCTGAGGAAAAGAATCTGCCAGCTGATACTGTGCAAGAAGTCGTTGAGCAGGCGCTGGCGGCTGCCTATAAGCGTGATTATGGCGACCGTGAACAGGAAGTGCGAATCAGCATGAATGTTCATAGCGGTGAGGTTGATGCTTATGTGACCAAAGAAGTCGTTGAGCGGGTTGGTGATGAACACTTTGAAATCAGCTTAAAAGACGCTCAGGTTATGAAAAAGAACGCCAAAGTTGGTGATGAAATTGAAGTTCACCAAAAAGTAGAAAACTTTGGACGTGTCGCTGCTCAAACTGCCAAGCAGGTTGTACTTCAAAGACTGCGAGAGGCGGAGCGTGAGATCATCGTTGATGAGTACGAGGACAAAATCGGCACGGTTATCAACGGTATTGTTGGTCGGGTAGAGGGCCGAATTGTACGAGTTGACCTCGGTAAAGCTCAGGGAATTATGCCGATGAGCGAACAGATTCAAGGTGAAAGATATTATCCTGGGCAGCGCCTAAAAGTCTACTTAAAAGATGTTGAACGAGGCATGCGAGGCCCGCAGTTGGTGGTGTCCAGGGGCAATACTGAATTCGTGGAGTGGCTATTTAGGGCCGAAGTTCCGGAGATGGAAACTGGCGCCGTAGAAATTAGTGGTATTTCGCGTGAAGCTGGCGTGCGCAGCAAGATTGCAGTTCGCAGCACAGTTCAAGGCGTGGATCCGGTTGGTACATTTGTGGGCGGTCACGGCACTCGCGTAAATGCGGTGATGAGTGAAATTGGCGAACAGGAAAAGATTGACATTGTAGTTTGGGACGAAGATCCAAAAACTTACATCGTTAACGCCTTAAGTCCAACCAAAGTTGATAAGGTGGAGCTTGATGAGGCTAATAAAAAAGCTAAAGTTACTGTTCCCGAGGATCAGCTAAGTATTGCCATTGGTAAGGGCGGTCAAAATGTTCGACTGGCTAGCAAGCTGACCGGATATGAGATCGATATCAACTCGTCACAATCTGATCAGCCGCTGGATGATAAAGCTCCAGCTGATGTTAAGCCAGCTAAACCAGCTGGTCCACAACCACTTGCCGGTCCAAAGCTTAAGAAAAAAGAACAACTCGAAAGCAGCCTACTGGAAGCTATCGAAGAACACGGCGAATAGATCAAGTGTCGGAACGTGACCCGGAGTTAGAATGGCGCTTGGCATATATGACTACCTATCGTCCTGATATGTTGGCGGATGATATCGAATTTGTTGAAGAGGCTATACAAATGGATGTAGATTTCGAGCCATTCCGGCAGGTTGGCAACGTTGATAGGTTGTTGCTAGCTGCGGCAAATCTGGCGGCGGCTGTAAAAAATATGCGACAGCAAGGCTTGGATCCCTAAAAGTATCTTTTATTTGAAATTATCACACTTGGCCAATATCCTCATGATTTAGCACTCTTGACTTGGGAGTGCTAATTTTGTTACTATGTATTTGTGACAATTTACGCTGAATATGAGAATACGATTCTTTTATAATAAACGGTGGAGGGATGAATAAATATGACACCAAACTCATCTGATTTCCAAGAATTTTTGAACCATTTAACTGATAATGCTCTGCAAAGTTTAAAGCACGCCGATGCGATTGCTAGAAGCTTTGGCAGTGCTTATGTGGGCACTGAGCACTTGTTGCTGGGAGTCTTGGCTCAAGACACCAGCATGGGCTCCAAGCTTTTAGAAGGTGCTGGAGTAACTTTGGACCGAGCGCAGATGGCGCTTAATCTAACACCTAAAACTTTGGTCATTAATATGGGAGCCAAAGGTCTGAGCGAGACAGCCAAGCTAACTCTTAGGATGGCCTATGATGTGGCTCAAGATTTTAATCAGGAATTTTGCGGCACAGAGCATATTTTATATAGTGTGCTGTCGCAGAAAAATGCCCGGGCGACGGTTCTGCTTAGGGATATGAAGGTTAATGTTGATGGGTTGATGACCGAACTTGAGCAATTTCTAAATCGCCAACAATATGAAAGTGGCGGTCAGGGAGCTTCGGACAGTCGGCGCAAGTCTAAAAAACAGAAAAAAACGGCACTAGATTTCTTTGGCACAGATCTAACTGCTCAAGCCAGAGATGGCAAGCTGGATCCGGTGGTCGGGCGTGAGGCTCAAATTCGCCGGGTAGTTACTATTTTGAACCGTCGAACAAAAAATAATCCAGTTCTAATTGGAGAGCCAGGGGTTGGTAAAACCGCGATTGCCGAAGGTTTAGCACAACGAATTGTAGCCGAGGAAGTGCCTGATAGCTTGCTTGAAAAACGAATAATTATGCTTGACCTGGCCGGAATGATTGCCGGGACCAAATATCGTGGTGAATTTGAAGAGCGGCTTAAAAAAGTTATGGCTGAGCTGGAGAGTGACAACAAAACAATTGTCTTTATTGATGAGCTTCACTTGATTGTGGGCGCCGGCGCAGCCGAGGGGGCCATGGATGCTGGAAATATCTTAAAACCAGCTCTAGCCCGCGGGAAAATTCAAATGATTGGCGCTACAACCACGGCTGAATATACTAAGCATATTGAAAAGGATTCAGCCTTAGAGCGCAGATTCCAGCCAATTCAAGTGCCCGAGGCTACCAACGCTGAAACTCTGGCCATCCTTAAAGGCCTCCGCAAACACTACGAAGAATTCCACGGAGTTACAGTTAGCGATGAAGTTTTAGAAGACACTGTAACTTTGGCCAAAAGATATATAAATGATCGATTCATGCCTGATAAAGCCATTGATCTGCTCGATGAAACGGCGGCTCATTTACGGGTTGATAAGGGCAAAACACCGCCCGAAGCACGTAAATTGCAAAAGGAATTAAAGCTAGTCAATGTTCGGATTGAAGAGGCGGTTGATAACGAAGATTATGAAAAAGCTGCCAAGCACAAACAGCGAGCGTCGCAGATAAAAGAGCAGCTTGATCAGCTTGAGCAAGATGGCAAAACTGCTAATAGCCTGACAGTTACCAGTGAGGATATTGCCGAAGTTGTGGCTCGTATTACCGGAGTTCCGGTCACTAAGGTCATACGTTCGGAAGCAAAATATTTGTTAAACCTGGAAAAGAATCTCCGAAAATTCGTGATTGGCCAGGATGAGGCGGTCGAGGCGGTGTCTAAGGCTATTCGTCGAAACCGAGTTGGCATTGGCAGCAGTAAACGTCCAATTGGCTCGTTTATCTTCTTGGGTCCAACCGGTGTTGGTAAGACTGAGCTAGCGAGAATACTAGCCAGAGAATTCTTTGGCTCGGAAGATTCGCTGGTCAAGATTGATATGAGTGAATTCGGCGAGCATCATAACGTTTCACGTCTGGTTGGAGCACCGGCTGGTTACGTTGGTTATGACGAAGGCGGCCAGCTGACTGATAAAATTCGCCGACAACCATATAGCTTGGTGTTATTTGACGAGATCGAAAAAGCCCACCCGGAAGTCTTTAATATGCTGCTTCAGATTTTAGAAGACGGTGTGTTGACTGACGCTAAGGGCCGAAAGATCGATTTCACAAACACTGTCGTAATCATGACCAGTAACATCGGTGCCGAGAAGCTGCAAAAAGAAGCTGAGCTTGGTTTCCACGCCATAGACAGAAGCGACATGAACAACCTTGATAGCCTGCACAGTATCAATAAAAGCAAAGTTTTTGATGAGCTTAAAAAGATGATGCGGCCAGAGCTACTAAATCGAATTGATAAAACAATTGTCTTCAGAGCGCTTACTAAAAAAGATGTGCTTAGGATTCTAGATCTACAGATTGATGAACTCCGTCAGCGTTTGATTAAGCACGGCATAGATTTACAGCTGTCCAGATCTGCCAAAAATCATCTGCTGGAAGAAGGCTATGATTCGCATAATGGTGTGCGACCGCTAAGAAGGTTAATCGCCGATACTATCGAGGATCATATTGCTCACGAATTGCTTGATAATAAATATCATAAAGGTCACATCATAAAAGTAAATGCTCGAGGTGGTAAGTTGGTTTATTCAGCCGAATCTGAAGTCAAGCCTCAAGCAGTAGTGTAAACTAAAACCATGAACAAAATTGCCGGTTTAGCATTTTGGTTGATCGCTATCGGTCTGCTTGTAGTGTCGGTTTTGGGCTTTTTGAATCGCCAGGAAATATATGATTGGTGGCGGCTAAGAGATTATTCGCCGCCGCCAGAAATCGCTCAGCTGGCCACCGACACTACCATGCAAGACAAGGCTCGGCGTTTGTTTTATGTGTATCGGCCAGAGCTTAATGATCGTCTGCAGTTTAATCAAAACTGTACTCATTTTGAAGAAACCATTGTGCTGGGCTGTTATGTTTCGAACCTGGGTATATATTTGTTTGATGTCGATGATCCGCGGCTGCACGGTGTTCAGCAAGTCACCGCCGCTCATGAGCTGCTACATGCGGCTTATGATCGGCTGGGCGCAGAAGAGAAAGCTCGGGTTGATAAACTAACGGCTGACACTTTTGCTTCGCTTAATAATCAGCGAATCATAAGAACAATTGAAAATTATAAGTCACGCGATCCGTCGGTAGTCCCCAATGAGCTGCACTCTATATTGGCGACCGAAGTTCGAGAGTTGCCTGAAGAATTAGAAGAATATTATAAAAAGTATTTTTCTAATCGCTTAAAAATTGTCGAATATTCTGAAAAATACGAGTCAATTCTCACTGAAAGAAAAACCAAAGCCGTTACTTTAGAGGCTCAAATTACGGGGCTAAAAAACGATATCGAATTGACCGAAGCAGAGCTTAATCAGCAACGAAACAGATTACAGCAAGACAGAGCCAATGTGACTAACCAACAGCAAGCTCGGGCATATAATCAGCGAGTCGAAGCCTACAACGCCAGCATCAAAGAGCTGAACAGCATGATTGACCGTCACAATAAATTAATCGAAGAATACAAACGAAACGCCTTTGAAGCTCAGGAATTGTACGAGGCGATTGATAGTCGACCAACCATATAATTAGAAATTGCTGGTCGATGAACTATAATTAAAGGGATGGCTAAAAAACCTTCGGTTAAATATGTCTGCAGTAACTGCGGCGCGGAAAGTAATTCCTGGAGCGGCCGTTGCTATAATTGCGGCGAATGGAACACGCTTGAAGAGCAGCTTTCATCAGTAGTAATTAATAATGTAAAATCGGCGGGTCGAACCTTGCAGCCGCAATCGGTCAGCAAATCAATATCCAAAGATCATCATCGTCTGCCAATTGGTATTAGCGAAGTCGATAACGTTTTAGGCGGCGGAATTGTCGCCGGCAGTGTCAATTTGATTGCTGGACAGCCGGGAATTGGTAAAAGTACTTTGTTGCTGCAAATGGCTTACGAGCTTAGTAAGTCACAACCAGTGCTGTATGTTAGTGCTGAAGAATCGGCTCACCAGATCGGCATTCGAGCAGAGCGACTTGGCACAAACAGTGATAAGCTTCAGTTAGTTACCAGCACCAGCGCTGATGATATTGCCTCAACGATTGCGGCTGGTGATTATAAATTAGTTGTAGTTGATTCAATCCAGACGATTTCTTGCGAATCAATTGCCTCAGCAGCCGGCAACGTTAGCCAAATAACTAACAGCACACAGCTATTGACGGCAGCCGCCAAGCAATCTGACACAGCAATTATAATTGTTGGCCACGTCACTAAAGAAGGCTCAATTGCTGGACCGAAGGTTTTAGAGCATGTGGTCGATGTGGTACTTCAACTAGAAGGCGATCGCTACGGCGGCTTCAAAATTTTAAGAGCCGTGAAAAACCGCTATGGATCAACCAACGAAGCCGGAATTTTTGAAATGGTCGACAATGGTCTAAAGCCGGTAGCCAATCCTTCAGCCGCGCTGCTGGCAGAGCGTAAAATCACTGACGGCTCGATAGTTTTAGCCACACTGGAGGGCACGCGGCCGCTGCTGGTTGAAGTTCAAGCCCTAGTTAACAAGACAAGCTACGGCTATCCAAAAAGAGCGGCCAGCGGAATTGATCTTAATCGAGTAAATCTTTTGGTGGCCATGCTGGAGCGTCGGACCAAGTTAAACCTAGCCGATAAAGACGTTTACATAAACATCGTTGGTGGAATTAAACTTACCGAACCGGCAGCCGATTTAGCGGTGGCCATGGCGATTGCTTCAGCTACCAAAGGCCTGCAGCTCAAACAAAACGCGGTGGTGTTTGGTGAGCTTGGTTTGGCTGGCGAGGTTCGTCATGTGCCGTTTTTGGATAAACGGGTTGCTGAGGCCAAGAAGCTGGGCTTTGAGCTGGCAATTGGACCGGAGATTCGCTCTGGTAAAAAACCAGCCAAATATCACGGCGTAAGTGATGTTAGATCAGCTCTAAATACATTTTTAGAGAAAAGTTAATATAATTTCTAGGTAATTACGAGTTAAGACTGATTAGTTAACAGTAAAGGTTGATTCGTTGCCTCTAGAATCTTCGGCTCGAATTGTGTCGCCAGAGGCTATTGGTGGATTTGGACTACATGAACCTTTGGACGCCGCCTCGGAGCATATTTGATTGCCGCCGTTAAAGATACGGACTATTCCATTTCCGCCGCTCCAGGATATATCACCGCCCGATGAGGCGCCGGTAATTTCTAGGCCTGAGTCATTAGAAGCTTTGAATGGGAAAGTGCCGCTGTTGGTGTTGTCATATAGCACGCTGTCGACAATTGTAGCGCTAATTCGTTTAGTGCCTGATGACGTGGCTTTATAGTTGAATCTAACATTGCCGCTGCCACTGACTTTCGATGAGTGGACTTCTTTGCCGTCGATTTTGACCGTTAAAGTGCCAGGGAAGCGGTCACTGGAAAGCGGGTGGGTTCCTTGAGTCACATCAATGGTGATTTGGTAGTTACCGTTGCCCAGATCCCGCGCACTAGCCGGTCTGGCGGATGGTTTAACATCGTCACACTTATGAACGTCATCTTTTTCTTCGGTATTAATCGCCCCACGATTTCCTTCTACGAATTGGTCGGCCGAAAAGCTGTTGGCGTCTCCGCCGGTGACTTCTTTTTTAGCCCGCGGCGGGGTACAGTCGGTAGCTAGCTTGTTAGAGACAATATCAATAGTTTGCTTTTTATTACGGATATTATTTTTCTTAAACCAAGACGGGAAAAGATCGGTTGATGGGCTTGGCTCCACTGATCCAACTCCAACATGGGAGCGCACAACAAAGGCCGGCAAGGTTTGAATTCCTTTTGGTTTTGGCCAGTCTTCGGCTTTTTGATTGGTGTGGGCCTCTTGCATCCAGCCCTGCCAGATTGGCTGAGTCATGTTTTCCATGAAGCCGGACATTTCTACTCGCCGGTTGTGGTAGCCAACCCAAACACCAGCGGCGTACTTGCTGGAGTATCCCATCATCCAACCGTCTTTTGAATCGTTGGTGGTACCGGTTTTAACTGCGAATTTCCACTCGCCTTGACCGCCGTTAAAGCGGTGTGGTTTGCGGGACAGGTAGCTGGCCCGCGGATCACTCAACATATCAGAAATAATGTAGGCGGTATCTTCTCTAATGGCTTGTTCGCCTTTTTGTTCTTCCCATTCGGTAACTGTTTTGCCGCCGGCATCAACAATTTTTAGAATGTAAGTCTGAGGGATTAATTTGCCATTACGAGCAAATGTACCAAAAGCGTGGACATGTTCATCCATCTTTAGATAAGCACCGTCACCAATCGCTGAAGAAGCATAACACTGGCCCTCATTGGTTAATTCTTCATCTTCGTAACAGCGGTAGCCGCTCTTGAGGCCCATGCTGTCAGCTACGGCGATGGTTTCATCCACGCCAACTGTGAGCATAGCCTTAACCGCTGGGATGTTCCTGGATCCGCCTAAGGCATATCGGAGTGTTAAGGGGCCGGGATATCGGAAGTCATAGTTCCAAAGACAGTTGCCAGCTGGTGGTCGGGCCTTGTTGGTGCAGGGGTAGCCTGGAATTGGGCCCTGAGTATCATAAAGAACCGAACCAGCGCCAATGTTTTCTGATTTTTCTATCAAAGCGGCGTAGTCATAGGGCTTGAAACTGGAGCCCGGCGGTAATCGGTAGCGGGCGTAGTTGTTTTGGCCATATTCTTCGTTGGTGAAGTCGGTTCCGCCCACCAAAGATACAATTTGACCGGTTTTGACATCTTCAGCTACAAAAGCCGCCACATTACCGCCTTGGGCGCGAATCTGAGCGGCGCCTTCGTTAACTTTGCGTTCAGCAACTCTTTGAAGATCCAAATCCAAAGTTGTAGTAACTTTCCAGCCACCACGTTGTACTGTTTCGCCACCAAACCTTTCCTCTAATGATTCCTTGGCAGTTAGCACAAACCAAGGGGCGGTAATACCGGTGTATTTAGGCTTCGGTTCCTTTACTTTAGCCAAGATCTTTACCTGCTTGGCTTCATCGCGGTCTTCGGCAGAAATCATGCCCTGGCGTTCCATTTCATCAAGAATATAGTGCATTCGCCCAATTAAGGCCTCAGGATTATAGCTAGAGCCGTAAGGTGAATAATAAGATGGCGATTGCGGCATGGCTGCCAAGAACGCCGCTTCATCCAGGGTGATATTCTTGGCGGACTTTTGGAAGTAATCACGAGCAGCCGTTTCGACACCGTATTGGACGTTGCCATATGGAGCGGTGTTTAAATAGCCAGTCAGGATTTCTTCTTTTGAATAGCTTCTTTCCAGCTCAACAGACAAAATTAATTCTTTTAATTTACGGGTGTAGGTTTGTTCTTTTCCAACGCCGCTTTGAGTTAAGCGCACTAATTGCTGGGTGATGGTTGAACCACCTTGAGTGCTGCCGCCTGTGACGTTATTAAGGGCCGCTCTGGTGATGCCCCTAACGTCAAAGCCGCCGTGATTGAAAAAGTCTTTGTCTTCGATGGCAATTGTTGCCTGTCGCAGATAATCGGCCATTTCTGTGCTTTCTACCGGAACTCGTTTAACAGCGTCGAAATCCTCCCAAAGCAGGTGTTTACCAGTGCGATCATAATATCTAATGCTGCCGCCAATGTTATTTCCGGAAATATCTTTAAGGTTAGGCAGGTCTTTTCGGAAATATGCAAATAGGCCAACTAACAGTAAAAATCCGGCGATAATACCAATTCCGGTAATTTTAAGCGCCATGATTCCGCCCTCGCGGCTAAACCAATAGGCGTACATTCGCTTAGGATGCAGCCGGTAAAAAAATCTTTTGACGCGACTTTTTGGCATTCCAGCCAATCGCTTAGCCCGAGCTTTAGCAAAAGCGTCTCGGCGAGCCCTGATTTTATCTGTCAGGCTGCGATTAATCTTGATGGTTTGTCCGCTTTTGGTCACAAAAGTGTTTTTGCTTTTACGACCCACACCACGAGCACTGCGGCTAACTTTCCGTTTATTCTTGCTACTCATATTATTAGTTTATCGATAACTCCACTTATCTAAGCTTTAGCTTCAATCTAGTATACCAAATTTAGCCGGCAAACAATTACATTTTGTGCACAATTTATCAGGGTAATATATACTTACTTAAATGAAGATGAAGTTATCAGAAGAACTCAGCTGGCGTGGTTTTGTTAATCAGACCACTTTTAAAGACATTTCGGTATTAGACGGTCGTCCCATTAATTTCTATTTTGGGGTTGATCCAAGTGCTGACTCAATGCAAATCGGCAATCTTGCGACGGCAATGATGGTCAGACATTTTATAGATCATGGCCACAAAGCTACTTTGTTGGTTGGCGGCGCAACCGGCTTAATTGGCGATCCGGATGGCAAGAAACAAGAGCGTGAACTACAGTCTATCGAACAGATAGAACTCAACAAAAAAGCAATTGCTAAACAATATCATACGGTTTTTGCTGGCCAGGATTTTGAGGTGGTTGATAACTACGACTGGTTCAAGAACATGAATTTTATTGGTTTTTTGCGTGATGTCGGCAAGCATGTACCGCTTAGTCAGATGTTGGGCCGCGAGTTCGTTCAAAATCGATTAGGTGAAGATGGCGCCGGTATTAGCTACGCTGAATTTAGCTATTCACTAATTCAGGGTTATGATTTTCTGCATCTCAATCAAACGAGAGGTGTTACGCTGCAGGTTTGTGGAGCTGATCAGTGGGGAAATAGTATCGCCGGCGTTGATTTAATAAGAAGAATTAATTCGGCTGAAGCCCATGTTTGGTCGGCGCCACTGATTGTTAATAAATCTACCGGAATAAAGTTTGGCAAATCAGAGGGCGGAGCAATTTGGCTGGATGCTAAAAAAACCAGTCCTTATAAGTTCTACCAATTCTGGCTGAATACTGACGATGAAGGGGTCATCGATTACCTAAAAATTTACACCATGCTGAGTAAAAGCCAGATCGAAGAAATTGAACAAAAATTCCAGGCTGATCGGGCTAACCGTTTGGCTCAGAAAACACTGGCCTATGAAGTCACCAAGCTAATTCACGGTCAAGGTGCAGCCGATTCTCAGGTACGGATTGCCGAGGCTTTGTTTAGTGGTGATGAAATCAAACTATCAGATACGGAGCTAAAAAGTCTGGCGAGTGACTTTCCGGTGGCTAAAGTTCCAAAGCGAATTACATCTGATAACCTGTTAAATGCTATGGTTGAAACCGGCTTGGCTTCCTCAAAATCGGAAGCCCGACGGTTTCTGCAATCCGGAGCGGTATATCTAAACAATATACAGATAAAATCGCATGATAATTTCGAATATGACAGCTCTTCAAGTTATACTGTCCTTCGTCGCGGTAAAAATACCGTCGCTTTATTAAACGTTAAATAAGAGATATTTTTTAAGATGCCAAAAACTTCAACCAAATCTAAAACCGCCAAGACTAAATCGTCAAAAAAGGCCGTTAAAAAGGCTGATCAATATAATGATCCAAGCCACAATTACCTGCGCTATTGGGATGGACGGGATTATGAAAATGCTGCCGAAAGAGTCGCTATTAAACGGCTTTTAAGGGGTAAAACTTTTAAACACGCGGCTGATATTGGCGGCGGCTATGGCCGGTTGTGTATTTTTCTTAAAAAATATGCCGATAAGGTAACTCTGGCCGAACCATCTCAGCAGCAGCTCGATATTGCTAAGGATTTTTTGAAAGATCACCCTGATATTGAACGCAAGCTTACTCAGGCTGATGATCTTAAATTTAAAGATAAATCACTAGATCTGATCACCATGATTAGAGTTATGCATCATTTGCCTGATCCCAGTCAGGAGTTCAGCGAGCTGGCGCGAGTTTTGAGTGATGATGGCTACCTGGTGCTGGAAGTGGCAAATTATGCTCACGGCCGTAATCGTCTCAAACACCTTCTAAAAGGTTCTAAATTGCCAACCGAGCCAGTTGATATTAGAACCAAGGAAAGTGACATTGCTTTTGTGAACCACAACCCCAAAACCGTCATCAGGCAGCTGGCTCATGCCGGGCTTAAGGTCGAGAAAGTTTTATCTGTCTCTAATCTCAGGAGCCCGGGCCTTAAGAAAATTGTACCCAAATCTGTAATGCTATCGATTGAAAAAATTATGCAGCCCGTCTTAGCTCGTACATATTTTGGCCCCAGCGTCTTTTTCTTGATCAAAAAAGCCAAATAAACGCTACTGCTTGCAAATACATATACTTGAGATTTAAACTCATCTTATGAGACAATTTAGCGAAGCGGGTGAAGCAAAGTTGCCAATTGATATGATTGGTGATGTGACAGCTCATTGGACGCATGCTGGCATACATAACGATCGGGAGTTTGAGGCGTGGGTTACCTTTGTTGCCGAGCGTGGAAAAAATATTAGTTCTATCGTTGCAAGCGAAAAAGTTCTACCGAGCCAAGTTGATGATCTAGCATTCATTAGTGATGCCTTGCGAATAATGCGCCCTGTAGCTATCCAGCAGATGCCACAATATGTTAAGCGAGACGATGAGTTTGGTTGGGCTCATGAGTACGAAAAAATTGAAAACGAAGTTGTTCCACATATAAAGCGCGGTTCTGCAATCAAATCAGTTGTTGAAGGTGATAATTTTAGTGATGTAGAGCTTATAGAGATTGTCGAAGCAGCCTATGCAAGCCGGGCACGCTATTTGGCAACAGGAGATAAGCAATCTTTTTGGGAGAATGAACGGCATTATGCTCATGAAAGGATTGGGCACTGGGACGAAGCTCAGCTACTTGAGCATATGATAACTGTTGGTCAGTACATAGATGAGACCCAAGGCATGAATGAGTATGAGAAGCGTATAAATGTAGTAATTTCTAATATGGCTCAATTATACGCTGATCATGGTTTAGTAGGTCGTTCTATCGCTATGTTTTCAATCTTGACCGACTTAGAAGAAGCGCGTTCAACACTGACTGTCTTGTCCGACAGGATGCGAGAAAATCGTCAACAATATGGTGATGAGTATTATCAGCAGGATTATGCATATGCGATTGACTGCTTACGTGGTGATGACGAGCTCACAAATCTGTTTGTTTCAACGTTGCAAAATGCTACGATTCCGTTAATTGAGGGCGCGATGCGACGTTCTATTAGATCTTACGGACAACACGAAGCCATTATTGAGTACTACGAAAATGCGAGAGATATAAAAGGTTTTGTAGAAGGTGGAGAGCCAGTACCTATGCCGTACAGAGACTTCAAGGAAAGGGTTATCCAACGTCTTGGCGAATACGACGAAGATGTAAGTTATGGCCTGCAGGCGGAGGTAGAGTTTGACGATTTAACATCCGAGGCACAGCTAGCTATAGAGCGCCATCATAACGGGCGAAAAGAAATAGATGAAACTGACAAACTTAAAGAAATTGGACGCCTTATCTTTGGCCTGGGATACAGCTTGTTTGTTAATCCCATAAACGATAAAGAACACTACATTCATCCAATTAGTAGTGATGTCGAGGAGCCAAGGGCAGCCTCTTCGGATGTCAAGGCTTTAGATGTAGAGCTGTTAGAAGAAACTTGGCTTGTCACTGAATATGACGGCGGATATACGCGCGCTCAGGGCTACTTACTTCGAGACATTATGCGGATAGCTCCCGAGGACGCAAATGCATTTTGGTTTGCTGGTAACCAGAGACAGGTATTGGCACCGAACGATCAGCACATTACAGCGAAACCCAGCAATCACGATTCTGATGGATATACGTCAAGGTATGTGATAACTCCAATTTGTTTTTACAAAGCAAAAACAGGCGCTCTATAAATAGCCTATACTAACAATGTGATAGTTGATGAATCGTTAAGCAGTATAAGGGGTGTGGGGCCGGCTTTGGCTGCCAAATTCAAGACTTTGGGTCTTAGTTCGGTTGGGGATTTAATTAATTATTATCCGCGGCGATATGATGATTATTCTGAAGTTCAGCCGATTAAAAGCATCAAACCCGGGCCAGTTACCATAAAAGTGACAATTAAGCAGGCGAAGGGTCGTTATGTACGGCGTGGCATGCACATTACCGAGGCGGTGGCTAGTGACTCCACGGGCAGTGTTAAGCTGGTTTGGTTTAACCAACCGTATCGGGCGGCGGCGCTTAAAAGTGAGGCTGAATATTACGTATCTGGTGATTTTGCACTTAAAGCTAATCAGTTTAGCATTCAAAATCCGTCAGTCGAGCTGGTCAGTGAGTTTCCAGTAAGTACCGCCCGGATCGTGCCAATTTATAAAGAAACCAAAGGCTTGAAATCAGCCCAAATTCGTAAAACATTAAAAAATTGCATGCCAGCAATTCGTCAGCTGCCCGAAACATTGCCGGACTGGGTTATCGAAGATAATTCGCTGGTAGGCTTTAGTGAGGCGCTAAAGACAATCCACTTTCCACCCAGTTCTGAGGTCTTAAAATCTGCCAAAAAACGGATTGGTTTTGAAGAAGTTTTTTCACTGGCTTTGTCGTCGCTGATAAATAAAAATGAATTGCTGCATGAACCAGCCCTTAAGATTGAATTTGATCAACAGCTAGCTAAGGATTTTGTTAAAAAACTGCCATTTAAATTAACTGATTCGCAGCGCAAAGCTATCTGGCAAATCTATCTTGATATGGAAAAAGCTACGCCGATGAACCGATTATTAGAAGGCGACGTTGGCTCTGGTAAAACGGTGGTGGCTGTGATGGCGGCACTGATGGCTATGAACCGTGGTTTTCAGGTGGCTTTTATGGCGCCTACTGAGATTTTGGCTCGTCAGCACGCTGAGACAATTTATAAATTACTGGAGCCGCTTGGCAGAGAAAAAGAAGTCACCCTGCTTGTCGGTGGCCTTAAGCCAAAAGCTAAAAGCCGTGCTCAGGATAATATTGCCAGCGGCAAAGCATTATTCATTGTTGGCACCCATGCTCTTTTGCAGGAAAAAGTGAGTTTTAAAAATCTCAATTTAGTGATTATTGACGAGCAGCACCGGTTTGGTGTCGAGCAACGCAAGCAGCTTCAAAAAATTACCGGACACATTCCGCACATGTTAAATATGACCGCCACGCCGATCCCCAGAAGTCTGGCGCTGACTTTATATGGAGAAATGGACATTACAATTATAGATGCCAAACCAGTTGGCCGAAAGCCGATAAAAACCAAAATTGTTTCACCAAATTCGCGGGCCCAGCTTTATAAAAAAATTGACCAGCAGCTGGCGATGGGTCGTCAAATGTTCGTGGTCACATCGCTGATTTCCACCTCTGATGTAGTGCCAGCTAAATCGGCCGATGAGGTTTATCAGGAACTTAGTTTAAAGTATTTCAAGCACCGCCGAGTGGGGCTTTTGCACGGCAAGTTAAAACCCGAGCAAAAAGACCATGTAATGCAACAATTTATGAATCATCAGCTTGATATTTTGGTTTCTACAACCGTAATCGAGGTTGGCGTTGACGTCCCAAATGCCACCGTCATGATTATTGAAAACGCTGAACGATTTGGCTTGGCACAGGTTCATCAACTTCGCGGCCGGGTTGGGCGCAGCGATCATCAGGGTTATTGTTATTTAATGTTGAGCAATTCTAAGCCGCCAAGCCGCCGGCTTCGAGCGCTGGAACAATCTAACGATGGATTTTCTTTAGCGGAGTTGGATTTGGAAATTCGCGGCCCGGGAGCTATTTATGGAGTGTCTCAACATGGCCAGCTGGATCTCAGGATGGCTAAATTAACCGATGTTAAACTCATCCAGCAAGCCAAGAACGCCGCCGAGAAGTTTATTAGTAGCCAGGAAAAACTGGTAAAATATAAGCAATTACGGTCCAGAGTTAAAAAGCTTCGGGCAATTACAGTGTTAAATTAAATCGCAGAGGAACCCCCAAAGACATGGACTACATCAGATCAAGTCAGAAAATTTATTATGTATAGCGGCACAACTCTTACTAGATATTCCGGACGGGTTATTGGCGGTCACCAAAAAATCGATCGCATTGCCCGGAGGCACCTTGGAAAACTTATTCCAAGGGACGTTGCTTTTCCAACTAGTCGTCAGATTTTATATTTTGAAGGCAAAAACGGCCCCGATGCAATTAAGCGAAAAAGCCCCGCCAAGGATGAGCTGTGGCATTATTACGACCCGTTTGATGAAAACGACACGCGTATTTTTGAAATAATTGATGATCATTTCGAGCAGCTGGTTAAGGAAATTAAAGCCGGCAACACCGAGCGTGTAGCGTTTGAAGCGGCGTGGCTGTCGCATGCCATTGTTGATGGTTTAACTCCAGCTCATCATTATCCCTACGAAGAGGAATTAACTCAGCTCCGCGGCGGTGAGGGTATCGAAACCCGAACTTCTCTCAAGCAAAAAATCATTATGCCTGGCATAAACAAGCGTCAAATCATGTCTAATAACTGGAAAATGTGGGGGCCCAAAGGCCTGATGTCAACTCACGCGCTGTTTGAAATGGGCGTCGCTGGCATAATCGCGCCGCTGACTTTTAGTGACACCGTTCCAAGACGTTCAGAAATCAAAACCATACAAGAAATTGGTGTAGTTGAATATTTTAAGCGAACGGCTCGTGAAATAGCAGTACTTGATATCTATCATCGTTATCATAAAAAGGGCTGGACGCCCAAGTTGGTTTACGAAGTCCGCCATCGGCTCGGTCCGTTAATTATAAGTTGTGTCACATTAGCTTGGTACCTGGCGCTAGTTGAAGCAAAAGTAATCGATAAAAATTATTATGAGAATCATATCCGGAAGCCTCGGCGGAAGAACCTTCCAAAGTCCCAAAACATATAACACCCACCCGATGAGCGATAAAATTCGCGGCGCGATTTTTAATATGCTGGGTGATATTAGTGGGTTGAGTGTTTTGGACAGTTTTTCGGGTAGCGGGGCGATTGGGTTTGAGGCAATTAGTCGCGGCGCAAGCTCGGCACTGTTAGTCGAGATTGATAAAACCGCTTTTCAAACCATCAAACAAAACATCAAGGCACTTGATCTTGAAGATCAAGTTCAGACGATACGCGGAAACATTAAGGGTTGGTCAAATAATAATCCAGATAAAAAATTTGATATCGTAGTTTGCGATCCGCCGTATGACGCCGTTTTAGAGCAGTTGATTCATAAAATTTCACGGCATGTGAGCAGTGAGGGACTGTTGGTTTTATCATGGCCCAGCAAAGAGCCTACCCCTGTTATTCCACTGATGGAGCTGTTGCGCCACAAAACTTATGGCAATGCCACTCTGTTCATTTACAAAAAAACAGGGTAAAATAGTTTTTGTTTCAATAACCTGAAGCAACTGTTTAACAATCATATGCGCGAGTGGTGAAATTGGTAGACACGCATGCTTATAGTAGAATTCGAGCACGTGCCGCCGGCACATCGTACATTTTTAAGTTATATTACTGTATGGGGATGTAATGAATTGGTAGAGTCCCTCACAGTTTAAATCCTGGATGCCGGAATGGTGGAATTGGTAGACACGCATGCCTTAGGAGCATGTGCCGCAAGGCGTGGAGGTTCAAGTCCTCTTTCCGGCACCAATTAGACCCAAATGATTTTCTAACAGTATAGTTTCAAACATTATGAAGGATTTGGCACCACAGCTTACTCGCCAACGTCTACTTATTGAAGCTAAGTATGACCGTGAGCTGAATCAAGCAGACATTAAGTCTTTTCTATTAGGCGTGGCTGAAAAACTAAATCTACGAATCTATGGTGACCCAATCATTCATTCGCCAAGCGGTGAAGGAAAAGATGAAAATCAAGGCTTTGATGCATTCGTACCTTTGATTGACTCAGGTATTTCATTATACGTTTGGACTAACGCAAAATTTCTGTCAGCTGTACTTTATACTTGTAAAGAGTTTTCTGTTGCTGATGCAGTTGAGTTTACAAAAAAATTCTTCAATACCTCAGAATTGGAACAACTAGAATTTTAGTCAAGTAGATTACCAGTGAGGTTAAATTTATTGACTAGCTGCTGTAGTTTATAATCGTTCACAGCATCGATAGCTGATGTTTGAAATGCGTCAACTATGTTGCACCAAGATTTATACTGCGGGGCCCGCATATTCTCGTAGCAAGGTCCGCCTGCTACAGGACAGGCTTAGGAGCATGTGCCGCAAGGCGTGGAGGTTCAAGTCCTTACACCCCACCAAACAATGAGCCCAGTGAATGCTGGGCTTTTTGTATGGTTTGAAATCAAAATCATCTTTAGTATGGTGTGGGCTTGTTGTTTGAGGGGTTTGTAAAGTAGTTCACAAAATATATTTGTAGTATATACAAAAGGTGATAAAATAATTTTCATGAACGAGAAACTTACACCTACTCAAATTGTTGATTTTGTAGAACATGATCCTATAGATTTACCAATATCAGATGCTGCGCTTCAAGTTGAAGTAGCTGAAAGGCGTGACATGATATTAAGTGCCATGGCTGATAGAGCACTAGATATTGCTACCGATCCTGCCAGTACACAGCGGGACGCCGGCCAGGCGACAGCAATATATAGCCAAATAGCAGAATTTCATCAGCCAAACAATGAAAGTATGCCAACCTTTGAATCCCGCGTAGCCACCGCCAAACAAGCCCTCGCCGAGCGTTATAGTAAATCAGAAGAAGACTTTGAATTGATTTCGTGGCAAAACGAAGACGGTGAAACCGAGCATTCAGTTGTGTATGCAGCTTTGTCGGGAATTGATCTGGGTGACCCAGAGAAAGATTATGACGAAAAGCGTAGCTTCGATAGCCTAATGGCTGACGACACCCACTTCATAGAAATAAACGGCGAGCGGGTTGATACTCGTACTCTTACCGAGGCAGGCTATCGAGCCTTTATTAAAGCAGCTCAAGAAAAAGGCATTAGCCCATTACCAGATAGTGAGGCCCTGCGAGACGAAGAGAACGAAGGTGTTTGGACAGCCACCTGGCTACCAGGCGAAGAGGCGGACGGTTCGGACGCTCGGTGTGGTGACGTCAACGTCGGTCGGGCGCGCGTGATCTGGGTTTATCGTGACGGCGGCGGCCGTGCTATGCGGTTGCGCCCCGCAGTGATGATCAAAAAAGATTAATCTTTTAAAACTTTTCCTTTTTCCCTCTTTTACATTTTTTATATTTAACATCTCGCATAATTTCAACCAGCGCAGTACAAACCCAAACCCAAGTAAGTTATAATGGTTTAAATCATGGCCTTATCAACACAACCTTATAAAGGCGCGCGGGATTTTTATCCGGAGGATAAGCGCATTCAAAAATACATGTTTGGCGTTATGCGTGACGTGGTTGAGGCGTTTGGCTACGAAGAATACGATGCTCCAATCTTAGAGCCCACCGAACTCTATGCCGGCAAAACCAGCGAAGAAATCGTTAACGAACAAACCTATACTTTTAATGACCGCGGCGACAGAAGCGTTACTATCCGGACCGAAATGACTCCAAGCGTCAGCCGGATGGTGGCCGCCAAAAGGCAAGAACTGGCTTATCCGCTGCGCTGGTATTCGATTCCAAATTTGTGGCGTTATGAGAGGCCGCAGCGTGGGCGTCTGCGTGAGTTTTGGCAGCTGAATGTTGACCTTTTTGGGGTGGCTGGCGTTGAGGCTGATCACGAAGCTATATTAGTGGCCGATAGAATCATGCAGGCTTTTGGCGCCAAGCGCAGTATGTATACAGTCAAACTCAACAGCCGCAAGCTCATGGACAGTCTGTTTAGCGACGTCTTAAAGTTGGACGCCACTCAAAGCAAAACCATGGCTCAGCTGATTGATAAAATGCAAAAACTGGAATACGCCGAATTTGCTGCTAAGCTTGACGCTATTTTTCGGCCAGATCAAAGAGAGGCTGGTGAACCGGAGCTGCTGCTTGAGTTTTTAAAGTGCAGGGATTTTAAAGATCTGCCGGCTCAGATAAGTTCCCATCCTTCGGCTTTGGAGTTGCAAAAACTGATGTCGATGTTTGATCAGGCTGGAATTTCCAATGTTGAGTTTGATGTTTCGTTGATGCGCGGATTTGATTATTATACCGATATCGTTTTTGAGGTTTTTGATACTCATCCGGAGAACAATCGGTCACTGTTTGGCGGCGGCCGTTATGACGGACTGGTTGGCTTGTTCGGAGTTGAGCCGGTGCCGACAGTTGGTTTTGGGATGGGTGATGTGCCGCTTAAAAACTTCTTAGAAACGCACGAGCTTATGCCAAAACTGGAGCCAGAGACCGATGTTTACGTGATTTTAATTGGCGACGTTTATGAGCGGGCGCAACCAGTGCTTAGCGATCTTCGAAATATGGGCGTCAAGCTGGCGGTAGACATTAGCGGCCGAAAGCCTGATAAACAAATTAAAACAGCTGTTAAAAAGGGCATTCATTACGCCCTGTTCATCGGCGAAAATGAGCTGACTGACGAACAGTTTGTGCTTAAAAATTTACTGACTTCTGAAGAGGAAAAACACGGCCTGGAGCGACTTGTCAGTATCATTAAAGATTATCGGAAGTAATTTGTGCGAGCTGTAAATCACACCGTTACCGGGGCAGTTATTGGCGCGGCAGTGGCTAACCCAATTTTAGCCGTTACTGCGGCGCTGTTGTCTCATTTGGTGCTTGATATAATTCC
The DNA here is from genome assembly GCA_964636355.1 of uncultured Candidatus Saccharibacteria bacterium. Lineage (GTDB taxonomy): Bacteria > Patescibacteriota > Saccharimonadia > Saccharimonadales > JAGQNK01 > CAZWRG01. The sequence continues at coordinate 59,209 of CAZWRG010000002.1, forward strand.
TCACTCTAGTGGTCCTGATAAAAAATCAAAAGCTTTTTTGTATCATCTAGTAATTGATGCAGCCATGGCGGCGGCGTTTTTGATGTTTTTGGTACTTTCGGGAATTCCCAATTGGCAGCTATTGACAGTCTGCGGAATTATAGCGGCCAGTCCAGACTTACTATGGTTTCGGCATTGGTTATCGGAACTTAAAAATAAACCTGTCAAATACAATAAGTTGGAAGAATTCTTAGCCCGAATCCAGTGGTGTGAAAGGCCCTGGGGAATTTATATTGAGGCGGTGTGGTTGGTGCTGTCGCTGGCAGTGTTTTTTGCAATTACATCTTAAAAACTGTGGAAAATTATAGTCTAATCTGTTAGCATGGATAACCATGCAAGTAAAAATAACTCACCCAACCAAGACTCAGGCTGTTTTGACAGTCATCGCCGGCGACAAAGAGCTGGCTCCGATTAAAGCTCATGTATTGACTCATTTTAAAGATAGAGTCAAAGTTCCGGGCTTTCGAGCCGGTAAAATTCCAGCTGAAATATTAGAGAAAAACATTGATCCAAATGTTCTTCAGACCGAGTTTTTAGAAGACGCCATTGAGCAGCTTTATGTAGCCGCCGCCCAGGGCGAGAAGATCAGACCAGTTGATCGCCCGAAGATAGATATTAAAAAATTTGTGCCTTATAGCACTTTAGAATTTGAAGCTACCGTAGACGTAATCGGCGAAATTAAACTGCCAGATTATAAGAAAATTAAAAAATCAAAACCGGAAGTTAAAGTTACTGCCGAGGACGTAAATGATGTTTTAAAGTCACTTCAGTCCCGTCTGGCTGATAAAAAGGACGTCACCAGGGCCGCCAAAGATGGCGATCAGGTGTTTATTGATTTTTCTGGAGTTGACGCTAAGACCAAAGAGAAAATCAATGGTGCTGATGGCCAAAACTATCCGCTGGTGATTGGCAGCGGTACTTTTATCCCGGGGTTTGAGCCGGAGCTGATTGGGCTTAAAGCCGATGAGACTAAGACATTCACGGTGACTTTTCCAAAAGACTACGGCGTGGCAGCTCTAAAATCTCGCAAAGTCGAATTTACGGTGACCGTAATTAAGGTTCAGGAAGTTATTGAGCCAAAACTTGATGATCAGTTTGCGGCTAAAGCCGGGCCGTTTAAGACCTTAAAAGATCTAAAAGATGATATTAAAAAGCAGTTTGCTAACGAAAAGCAAACTAAAGCAAACCAGGATTTTGAGTCCGAGCTTGTTAAGCAAATCAGCGACAAAAGCAAAGTAGAGGTTCCTGAGGTTCTGGTTAATGATCAAGTAGAGCGGCTGCTAAATGAAATCAGACAAAACGTGGCTTACCGCGGTCAGACAATTAAGGAATTTTTTGAGCTGGAAGGCAAAACCGAGAAGCAATACAGGGATGAAATCCTAAAGCCCCAGGCATATGACCGTGTAAAGGCCAGTCTGGTGTTGGCTGAAATTGCCGAGCAGGAAAAGCTTGACGTGACCGCAGAGGAGTTGGAAGCAAGAATGCAAAGTCTGAAGAATCAATATCAAGACCCGCAGATGCAAGAAGAGCTTAACAAGCCCGAAGCCCGGCGCGATATAGCAGCTCGACTGCTGACTGAAAAAACAGTTAAAAAATTAACAGATTACGCTACCACTAAATAATAGGATAATTTTCATGCTATGAGTATAGAGTTCGATTCACAACCAGTCGTATCATTGAGAGCCGCATCGCCAGAGCAACAGCCCCAGCCGCGATTTGGCAGTCGCCTGACGCGTCCTGCTTTCTGGGCTCTGGCAACTAATCAAATTAATAAAATCTATGAGGTATTTGAGCAGACTGGCCACGACGAAGTAATGTTAACAAACCCCACGATTAGCCCCTTTGTGCCAGCTGTTTCTGTTACTCGCGACCAAGACGGAGGCGGAAGTATATTAATAACCTTTAAATCTATGGTTCGTCCATCCCGAAGAGAAAAAGAACTCCAGGTTCATTTTGCCAGAGATAATCATGAGTTAGATGACAACCACACCGTAAACGAAATATCCCAAATAAATTGTCATCGACGCGAATTTAGTGTTGGCTTTGGTAGGCCGATTTCTCATCAAGAGTTACACATTGACAATCAAGGTAAATTCACCGGCAAATTGAGCCCAATTTCCGTTTTAATTGGGCTGGAAAGAGCCGTAATGTCCAGAAAACAGCTAAACCCACCAGCCGCACGGCAAGTTGAGCTATAACAAATTAGCGCCAAAATTAGCACTCTTGACACGAGACTGCTAATTTCTTACAATTAAAGTACTATGAACAAACCAACCAACGCTACATTGATTCCAACAGTTATTGAACAAGACGGCCGCGTGGAGCGAGCCTATGATATTTACTCCCGCCTATTAAAAGATAGGATTATCTTTTTGGGTGATGGCGTTAATGAGCACACCGCTAATTTAATTGTTGCTCAGCTGCTGTTTTTGGACAACGAAGATACTAACAAAGATATATTCTTATACATCAATAGCCCTGGCGGCAGCGTATATGACGCTTTGGCGATTTACGACACCATGAAGTATGTCAAATCAGACATCCAAACCGTGGGGATTGGTGTTCAGGCCAGCGCCGCGGCTTTTCTGCTAAGCTCAGGAACCAAAGGTAAGAGGTTCTTATTGCCTCACTCGACGGTTATGATTCATCAGCCAAGTTCAGGCACGCGCGGTAAGGTCACCGATCAGGAAATTGACCTTAGAGAATCGCTACGGGTAAAGAAACTACTGGAAGAAATTATGGCCAAAAACACTGGTCAAAAAGTATCCCGGATTCACGATGACATGGAACGTGACAAATGGCTGACCGCTGAAGAAGCCAAAGATTACGGCATTGTCGACAAGGTTATCAAAACACCACCAAAGTAGTCTAGGGGCTACAGCTTATAGATGTGTTTTTGTCTTGCTGGGCTGGCCGCAGTTTTGAGGCCAGCCCAAAACCAACTTTCAATTCAAATAGTACCATTAAAGTGTCCGATCGGACACATTAATGGTACAGGGTTGGCAACTTCTAGGTTAACCCTTGACTCAATATCCATAACTCTGTACTCTATACAGTAAGAAGTAGTGTACGTATGGGATGTGTTCAGCTGTAAGCAATAAATTGAATACCAAAAACCCATTTTACGTAGTTAACTTTGCGCGCAAATATCAAAGTCAACATTAACCCCTAAACGACAGGGGATATAACAATATTAAGTGGGAGTTTTATAGCTTATGGCTAAAGGTACCAAGGCCGCTAAGGCATCTTCAAGTAGAAAATTTTTCACTAGCTCCGACGATATTTTGGACATGCCAAATCTCGTCGATCACCAAAACCGTTCTTTTCAGTGGTTTGTAGAAGAAGGTTTAGGTGAACTGCTGGCTGAAATCAGCCCGATTGATGACTACACCGGGACTAAATTATCATTAAGGTTTAAGGATTATCGTTTTGAAGATCCTAAAATGACCGAAGACGAAGCTCGAGAAAACAACGTTTCATTCGACGCTCCGCTGAAAGCCACAGTTGAGCTGACCAACAAAGTCACCGGCGAAGTTAAAGAGCAAGAGATTTATCTGGGTGATTACCCGTGGATGACCGAGCGCGGAACGTTTGTAATTAACGGTGCGGAGCGAGTTGTGGTTTCGCAGCTTATTCGTTCGGCCGGTGTGTTCTTCACGGCTGAGGCGCATGGTACTAATAATCTTTATGGCGCCAAAGTTATACCGGGGCGTGGTGCGTGGCTGGAGTTTGAGACCGCCGCCTCAGGTGCGATTTATGTAAAAATTGACCGCAAGCGAAAAATTGCTGTTACAACTCTGCTTAAGGCGCTTAGAATGACTGAAGCCCAGATGCGTGAACAATTTGCCCATGTTGACACTGGTAAGTTGAACTATCTGGAAGCGACTTTAGAAAAAGATCCAGCCAAGGGTTCTAACGATGCTTTAATTGAAGTTTATCGCCGCTTAAGACCGGGTGATCTAGCGACAGTTGATAATGCGCGCAGCTTGCTGGAAAACATGTTCTATAACTTCAAACGGTTTGATTTTAGCCGGGTTGGCCGTTACAAAATCAACAAGCGTTTGAATCTTGATGTTCCAAATACCATCGAAAATCGCATTATGCGACTTGAAGATCTTGTAGCCATCGTGGCAGAAATTATTAGACTGAACAACACTCAAGAGCCAGCTGATGACATCGATTCACTGGCTAACCGCCGAGTTAAGCTGGTTGGCGAATTGGTGCAACGCCAGTTTAGGATTGGTTTGCTGCGCATGGAGCGCAACACCAAGGACCGCATGTCCATGCAGGAAATTGAGACAGTTACACCAGCTCAGTTGGTTAACGCTCGACCAATTGTTGCTGCGGTGCGAGAATTCTTTGCCAGTTCCCAGTTGTCGCAGTTTATGGATCAAATTAACCCACTGTCTGAGCTAGCTCACAAGCGACGTCTGAGTTCTATGGGTCCCGGTGGTCTTTCCAGAGAACGAGCTGGTTTTGAAGTTCGTGACGCTCACGCCACTCACTACGGACGTATTTGTGCGGTTGAAACTCCGGAAGGTGCAAACATTGGATTGGTTCTTAATCTGGCCAGCTACGCCCGAATTAATGATTATGGATTTATCGAAACTCCTTATAAGAAAGTCAGCAATGCTGTTACTGCTAAAGAAGCCGCTGGCCGAATCGCAGCTGTTAATTTGGAAGTTGATGGCAAGGTGGTGGTTAAGGCTGGTGCTAAAATCACAGCTGACAATGCTAAGAAGTTAGCAACTGCTAAGAATCAAGTTACCTGGCCAGTCAAGGCTGTTGTAACCGATGAAATTGTTTTCTTAGACGCTGCCGAGGAAGAGCGAGCAATTATTGCCAGCTCTGGCGAGCCAGTTGATGAAAACGGATATTTTGTTAACGAGCGTGTTTCATCCAGAATTTATCTGAAATCTGGAGAAGTCGACGCTAATGACGTGACTCATGTTGACGCCAGCCTAAAACAAATTATTGGTTCCAGTGCCGGCTTGATTCCATTTGTGGAAAAGAACTATGTTTATCGCTCACTAATGGGTAGTAACCAGCAGCGTCAGGCAGTGCCGCTTGTTCAGCCGCAGTCGCCAATTGTGGGAACTGGCCTAGAGTCAGTTGTGGCTAGAAACAGTGGTCAGCTAGTAACCGCCAAGGCAGCTGGTGAGGTAGTAAAAGCCAGCGGCGATGAAGTTATTGTCAAATACGCTGATGGCAACGTGACTTACACTCCGCAGCATTTTGTACGTAGTAACGAAGGCAGCTCGATTAACCAAAAAGTTGTCGTTAAAGCTGGTGATAAGCTAAAAGCTGGCGATCCAATTATTGAAGGGATGTCCGTTCAAGGCGGCGAATTAGCTCTTGGTAAAGACCTAATTGTGGCCTTTATGCCTTGGAGCGGCTACAACTTTGAAGACGCGATTGTTGTTTCCAGAAAGTTGGTCGAGGACGACACCTTAACTAGTGTTCACATTGTTGATTTTATGGTTGAAGTCCGTGAGACCAAGCTTGGTCCAGAAGTAGTTACCCGCGACATTCCAAATGTTTCAGAGGACGCGTTGCGCCATCTGAGCGATGATGGAATTGTCCGAATTGGAGCCGAAGTTCACAGCGGCGACATTCTAGTTGGAAAAATTACTCCAAAAGGTGAGCAAGAGCTAAGTTCAGAAGAGCGATTGCTGAGGGCGATCTTTGGTGAAAAAGCCAAAGAAGTTCGTGATACTTCACAACGCATGCCAAACGGTAAGCGCGGTAAAGTTGTTGGCGTTAAGGTCTTCTCCAGAGACAATGGCCACGAGCTAAAAGCTGGTGTTTTAATGCAAATTCAGGTTTTTGTGGCTCAAATGCGCAAGATCGCAGTTGGTGATAAGCTTGGTGGTCGTCACGGTAACAAGGGTGTTATTGCTCGAGTTCTGCCAGTAGAAGACATGCCGTTTATGGAAGACGGCACGCCGATTGATATTATTTTGAACCCGCTGGGCGTTCCAAGCCGTATGAATATTGGCCAGCTGTTTGAAACTCACCTGGGAATGGCGGCTAGAGCGCTGGGTATGAAAGTTGCCAGCCCGTCATTTAACGGTGTATCGGCCGATAAAATCAGAGAGCTTCTGAGTGAAGCTGGTCTACCGGAAGATGGAAAGCAGCAGCTTTATGATGGCCGAACCGGTGAAGCTTACAAAGAACGGACCACTGTTGGTTCAATGTACATGATCAAGTTGAACCACATGATTGCCGATAAGATTCACGCCCGATCAACTGGGCCATACACCATGGTTACTCAGCAGCCGTTGGGCGGTAAGGCTCAAAATGGTGGCCAGCGCTTTGGCGAGATGGAAGTCTGGGCACTCGAAGCTTACGGTGCAGCCAATACTCTGCAAGAAATGCTGACAATCAAGTCTGACGATGTTTATGGCCGCTCTAAAGCTTATGAAGCGATCATTAAAGGCACAGAGATTGTTGGACCTAAGGTTCCAGAAAGCTTTAACGTGTTAGTTAAAGAACTGCAAGGCTTGGGACTCAAGGTTGACTTGTTTACTGAAAGCGCAGTGATTGATGCCGAAGATGTTCTGGCTGAAAATGTCAAGGATGAATCAGAAAACCTATCTGACGTAGAAGTGCCAACCCCAACAACCTCAGATGTAGACTTAACTTCCGATGGTGCGGCTGACGAATTTGTGGTTATGGAACTTGAAGATGACATACCAGCCACAACCGTTATATCTGATCAGCCAACAGAAGAAGATGTAGAGCTCGCCGTCACCGAAGACGACGAAAAGGAGGCAAAATAATGAGACGCTACAATTACGGGACCGATATTGCTGATTTTGATGCTGTTAGGTTGGCGGTTGCCAATCCTGAAGACATCATGGATTGGAGTCATGGCGAAGTAACCAAGCCAGAGACTATTAACTATCGAACCCAAAAACCAGAACGTGATGGACTGTTTTGTGAGCGGATTTTTGGTCCGGTCAAGGACATCAACCCTCACGATGCTAAATATAAAGGTGTTAGATCACGTGAAGCAGCCGTTGATAAGAATGGCGAAATCGTCACCAAAAGCATTGTTCGTCGTGAACGAATGGGTCACATTCAGCTGGCTTCACCAGTGGCGCACATTTGGTTCTTGCGCGGCACGCCATCAGCCGTTGGCTTGCTGCTTGGCATGACTGTTAAAAACCTGGAAAGAATCGTTTACTTTGCAAGTTATGTCATTAAATCTGTTGATACTGAAAAGCGCGACCAATATCTAGCTGATAAAGAAGCTGAGTTCGCAGCGGCTCAGGAAGCTATCAAAGCTCGCTTTGAAAAAGAAGCCGAAGCCGAGGACGCCAATGTTAAAGCTCTGGCTGAAATGCAAACCAAGGAGCTTGAGGAAGTTACTGCGCAATTTGAGCAGCTTAAGGATCAGTTAACTGGACTTGAGAAGCTGGCTCTGATCAGCGAGAGTGATTACCGTGATCTGCCGGATGAGCTAAAAGACATGATTACTGTTGGAATGGGCGGCGCGGCAATCAAGGAGCTTCTAGCCGATATTGATCTTGACGCCCTAATTCAGTCGCTGACCGAGGAGGCTGAGGAGGCCAAAGGCCAACGCAAGAAGAAGCTAATGAAGCGACTTCGATTGCTGGAGAGCATGCAGCGGGCTAACATTCGCCCAAGCAGTCTTTGTGTTAGCGTTTTGCCGGTAATCCCACCGGATCTTCGCCCAATGGTTCAGTTGACTGGTGGACGTTTTGCGACCTCTGATCTTAATGATCTTTACCGACGAGTCATCAACCGTAACAATCGTCTTAAGAAACTGATTGAACTCAATGCTCCAGAAGTTATTCGCCGCAACGAACAGCGAATGCTTCAAGAAGCAGTTGACGCCTTAATTGACAACAACAATGCTCGTTCAGGACGTGCAGTAGCCGCTACTGGTCAACGCCGCCGCCTGAAGAGTTTGAGCGATCTGCTAAAAGGTAAGCAAGGTCGATTTAGGCAGAACCTGCTTGGAAAACGCGTTGATTACTCTGGTCGTTCAGTGATTGTGGCTGGTCCAGAGCTAAAAATTTACGAATGCGGTCTGCCAAAGATGATGGCCCTCGAGCTGTTTAAGCCATTCGTAATTGGTCATTTGATCGCTAACGAGCACGCTCATAATATTCGTTCGGCCACTCGAATGATTGAAACAGGTGAAACCGAAGTTTGGGACGCCTTAGACGAGGTAATTAAAGGCAAATACGTGCTGCTTAACCGCGCGCCTTCACTTCACCGTTTGTCAATTCAGGCCTTTCAGCCTCGGCTAATTGAAGGTAAAGCTATCCAGCTTCATCCGTTAGTTTGTAAGGGCTTTAACGCTGACTTTGACGGTGACCAGATGGCTGTTCACCTGCCACTATCGGATGGCGCTCAAGAAGAAGCCAGAGAAATTATGGCTGCCAACCGAAACCTGCTAAAACCAGCCGACGGTTCACCAATTCTTCACATTGAACAAGATATTGTACTTGGCTGTTACTACTTGACATATGATCGACCGGGCATTAGCAAACAGGCAAAAGCCTACAGCAGCCTGAACGAAGCATTAATGGCCTTTGACAGCGGTGCAATTACCCTGCAGAGTCTAATTAAGCTGCCTTTCCGCGGCGAAAATCGCGAGACAACGCTTGGCCGAGTTCTGTTTAACGAAATTTTCCCAGAAGATTTCCCATATCAAGATGAAGCGATGACCAAGAAACGCCTCAACAGCGTGCTGGCGCTTTCTTACCAAAAATATGGTCAGGCTAAGACTGCTGAAATTGCTGACAATCTTAAAGACTTGGGCTTTGAATACGCCACACTTTCAGGACTCAGCCTTGGGATGACAGACTTCAGCGACCTTGAAGATCTGGACAAAATGTTGGAAGTGGCCGAAGAGCGAGCTACTGAAATTAGTGATCAGTACGAGCAGGGCTTCATTACCGATGACGAAAGATATCGTTTGACGGTTGAGACCTGGATGGATGCTGATAAGACAGTTCAAGACGCACTTTCCGAGCAATTTGCCGACGAAGACAGTTCAATGTCCATCGCGGTTGTGTCTGGTGCTCGTGGTAACATCGGTCAGGTTAAAACTGCCGTTGGTATGCTGGGTGTCACAATGGACACCACCGGTAAAGCAATTGAGCTGCCAATTAAGAGCAACTATAAAGACGGTCTAACGGCGCTGGAATACTTTACGGCGACCCGTGGTGCTCGTAAAACCATGATCGACACAGCGCTTAAGACAGCTGACTCGGGTTACTTGACTCGTCGTTTGGTTGATGTTTCACAAGATGTCTTTACTATCGATGAAGATTCAGAGGCTGATGATCCAGGCTTTGCAATGAAACGAGCCGACGCCGAAGAAATTGGTGTTAGCTATGCTTCAAGATTGCGCGGACGATTCGCCGCTGAAAATATCGATAAGCTGGTCAAGCGTGGTGAGCTGATCACTGATGAGATTGCTGAGAAAATCGAAGCTGATAAATCATTGGATGATGTAAAAATCATGAGTGTGCTGTCGGCTACATCTGTTAAGGGCGTGCCTCAAAAATCATATGGTCTTGACCCGGCAACCGGCGAGCTAGTGGCTAATCACCACCCAGTTGGTGTGATTGCTGCTCAGTCAATCGGTGAGCCAGGAACTCAGCTAACACTGCGTTCCTATCACGGTGGTGGTTCGGCGGCAGCTGAAGACATCACTCAAGGTCTGCCGCGTGTTGAAGAGTTATTCGAGACTCGGACACCAAAAGGTCAGGCTTATATTTCTGAAATCGAAGGAACAGCGGCGGTTTGGGAAGACGGTGATAACTACATCGTTCAGGTCACTGCTCCCGATGATCAATCGGTTACTCTGGATATTGGTGATCGAAAGGTTCAAGTGGCTGATGAGTCCGAGGTTGCAGTTGGTGATGTATTGGCCTCTAGCAAAGATGGCTCAAATCCGCTGATTGCTTCAATTGCCGGCAAAGCTCACGTAACCAAAAAACAGATCACAATTTCTGGCCTTAACGGACGAGTAGAGCGCTACGAGATCCCAGGCTTTAAGCAGCTGCAAGTAAAAGACGGCGACACAGTTACCGTTGGTCAACGGCTAACTAATGGTTCAATTAACCTGCACGATCTGATGCGAGTTTGCGGTGTGGAGGCTACCCAGCGCTACATCATGAATGACATCTTGCGTATCTTTGCTTCTCAAGGGCAAAATATTGCCGATAAACACCTGGAAATCATTGTTCGTCAAATGTTTAGTCGGGTTCAAATTGAAGACGCTGGCGATTCAGAGTTTGTAACAGGTGACATTGTTTCCAAGCTGGCGGTTGTAGAAGCTAACAAGAAATTAGCCCAAGCCAATAAGCAGCCAGTAGTCTTTAGTCAGCTGCTGCTAGGAATCACCAAAGCCAGCCTATCGACTGATTCATTCCTCAGCGCGGCCTCATTCCAAGACACAACCAGAGTTCTGATATCAGCCGCCACCAGCGGTAAGGTTGACAGACTTTACGGACTCAAGGAAAACGTCATCTTGGGCCGCAAGATTCCAGTTGGTACCGGCTGGACACCTGAAGATTCAGAAGCTGACGTCGAAGAGCTGCTTGCAGAAGAAGTCGAACTGTAGCCCGCGAGAGGGAGTGACCCTCCCTCTAGGGCGTTGCAACTGATGACAATTTCTGCTAAAATAACCAAGTTAATAATTTCAATCCGAGCCGGACGAAAAAAGCTCATAGGCATTAATGAGTTCGGATGTTACGGGTGAGTGCAGTTTGTGCAAATGTCACCGGATCGCATGGAGCGGTACATAAATTCCGCGAAAGAGCACCGCAAGAGATTTGCGCAAAATATGCTATCTGTATCAGCCGCGTCTGCCGCAGTAAGATTAAAGGAGAATAAATGCCAACAATCAATCAATTAGTGCGTAAACCACGCAAGAGCAAAGCCGAGAAGTCAAAATCTCCGCACTTGCACCGAGTGGTTAATACGCTCAAAACTACCAACTACGAAAAACCAGCGCCTTTTAAACGTGGCGTTTGTGTAAAGGTAACTACCAAAACCCCAAAGAAGCCAAACTCGGCGCTTAGAAAAGTCGCTCGTGTTCGGTTGAACAACGGTCACGAAGTGTGGGCCTATATTGGCGGTGAAGGTCACAACCTGCAAGAACACGCTGTGGTGATGATTCGTGGCGGTCGCGTAAAGGACCTTCCCGGTGTGCGTTACCACATTGTTCGTGGCGCACTCGACCTTCAGGGCGTACAAAACCGTAAAAATGGCCGTTCCAAGTACGGCGCCAAGAAGGAGGGTAAGTAATCATGGGTGATTTCTTATTTGAAGCAAAGCGTTGCCCAGCAACCGGGGAGCCTTGTCAGATATTAGAGGATGAAATTACTGGCTCATCTTTTGAAGTCAATCTTCGCTTTACTCTCGGTACAGCATGCAGGGAAGGAATGCGTGTAGCAAAAATGACTCAAACAGAACAGATTGAGTGTGGGCTGGAGTATGGTGCGCAGCTAGAAGCGGAACGCGCATCACGTGCAGCTGCAAAAGAAGCAGGAGTCTACTATGCCTAGGAAAGTTACTAAATCACTAGTTCGACCTATTCCCGCTGATCGTTTGTACAATAGCGTACAGGTTCAGCGCTTGATTAACCGCGTTATGTTAAACGGCAAAAAACAGCTTGCTGAACGATTAGTTTACGGTGGTATGCAAAAAGCTGCTGAGACTCTCAAGGTGGATAATCCGCTAGACGTGTTTGAGCAGGCGATGGCCAACATCAAGCCATCTGTTGAAACTCGTTCACGCCGTGTTGGTGGCGCTAACTATCAGATTCCTTTTGAAGTTAAGGGTCAGCGCCAGAATCACTTGACGATGATGTGGTTTGTGGCCGCCGCTCGAGCTCGTAAAGGCATGAGCATGGAAGACCGCATTAAGCTAGAGCTGATCGATGCCTACAATGGTACAGGTGCGGCAGTTAAAAAGCGTGAAGACAACCACAAGATGGCCGAAGCTAACCGAGCATTCGCTCATTTTGCAAGGTAAATTATGTCTCCTGTATCAGGTGTGCCAGCTAGCTGCCAAGATAGATGTCCTCTGGAAGCCCTTCCCGAGAATCTGATCGTCGATTACCCATTTACAAAAAGATGTAATGGTCCGGTAATGGTAACGGATACGCCTGTTGATAATGAATTTGACATTGAAAATAGCGGCTACGTAGAAAGGGTTACACAGGATTCTAGAAAAATAGGAGCCAGAGCGTGTACGAACAATGGAGTTGCAATTTATTTAGATAAAATAGCGTCTGGAGAAGGAAAGTAATGGCAGCAAAGAAAACTGAGATGAAGAACATCCGCAACTTGGGCATCATTGCCCATATTGACGCGGGTAAAACAACCACAACCGAAGGTATTTTGTACCGAACCGGCATCAAGCATAAAATTGGTGCAACTCACGAAGGTGAATCAACCACTGACTGGATGGATCAGGAGCGTGAGCGCGGTATTACTATCGTAGCGGCTAGCGTGACCTGTTTTTGGAAGGGTAATCAGATTAACATCATTGATACCCCTGGTCACATTGACTTTACAGTTGAAGTAGAGCGATCACTTCGTGTGCTTGACGGCGCTTGCGTGGTCTTTGACGGTAAGATGGGTGTTGAATCACAGTCTGAAACCGTCTGGCGTCAGGCCGACAAATATCACGTGCCGCGTATCTGTTTTGTCAATAAAATTAACCAAACCGGCGGTGATTTCTATAAATCACTCGATTCAATTCATAACCGCCTCAGCAAGCGAGCTTTCCCAGTTATGCTGCCGATTGGTTTTGAGCAAAGCATCAATGGCGTAGTTGATTTGGTAGAGATGAAAGCCTTTACCTACACTGATTTCCACGATCATGAGTTGGTTGAGAGCGAAATCCCAGCCGACATGATGGATCAGGTGAAAAAATATCGAAGTCTGCTAATTGAAAACGCAGTTGCCGAAGACGAAGCCATGCTTGAAAAATATTTTGAAGTTGGCGAAGAAGGTTTGTCAGTTGAAGAGATCAAACAAGCCATTAGAAGTGCTACTTTAACTGGACAGTTCTTCCCAGTCACCGGTGGTGATGGTCGGGGTGTGATTGTAGAAAAAGTTTTGGATATGGTAAATGATTACCTGCCAAGCCCACTCGATAACCCGTCTATTTGGGGCACTCACCCAAAGACTGGTGATGAGATTGAGCGCAAAAGCTCTGAAAGCGAGCCTTTCGCAAGCTTAGCATTTAAAATTACCTCTGATCCGTTTGTTGGTAAGTTGGCATATTTCCGAGTTTATTCCGGAAAAGTAACCTCTGGATCGTACGTATTTAACAGCTCAACCGGCGAGAAAGAACGGGTTGGCCGTATTGTGCGCCTGCACGCTGACAAACGCGAAGAAGTCAGCGAAGTTGGCGCTGGTGACATTGCTGCCATTGTTGGACTTAAAGCCACTACCACTGGTAACACGCTGTGTGACCCCAATAATCCAATTGTGCTTGAAAGCATTGAGTTCCCAGAGCCGCCAGTTAGTATTGCGATTGAGCCAAAGACCAAGTCTGACCAAGAAAAGATGAGCTTGGCGCTGCAACGACTAGCCGAAGAAGACCCAACTTTCCGGGTTAGTGTTGATGATGAAACCGGCCAAACAGTTATTTCAGGTATGGGTGAGCTTCATCTAGAGATTTTGGTTGAACGTATGAAACGCGAATTCTCAGTAGAGGCTAACATTGGTGCGCCACAGGTTGCCTACCGTGAAACAATCCGTAAAGACGCAGTTGAAGCCGAAGGTAAATTTGTTCGCCAATCTGGTGGACGCGGTCAGTACGGTCATGTTTGGCTAAGACTTAGCCAAAACGAGGCCGGCAAAGGCTTTGAATTCATAAACTCCATTAAAGGTGGCGTCGTTCCATCGGAATACATCAAACCAGTTCAGCAAGGTATCGAAGAAGCTATGAGCAACGGTGTTTTGGCTGGCTATCCAGTGGTTGATGTTAAAGTGGAGCTTTACGACGGTAGCTATCACGATGTTGACTCCAGTGAAATGGCCTTTAAGATTGCCGGAAGTATGGGCTTTCAAGAAGGAGCTAAAAAGGCTAAACCAGTTCTTCTGGAGCCAGTTATGAAAGTTGTCGTGGTTACCCCAGAAGAATTCATGGGTGACGTCATTGGCGACCTCAACTCCAAGCGTGGTCGGATTGAAACCATGGAAGATCTAACCGCTGGCATTAAAGAAATCACCGCTTTTGTGCCACTTGGCGAGATGTTTGGCTACACCACCAGCCTGCGTTCTATGACTCAGGGTCGAGCCAGTTCAAGCATGGAACTGGATCATTACGCCGACGTACCACCAAACGTCGCCGAAGCTATCATCGCCAAAAACAGTAAGTAGCCATAGAGAAAAAGCCGGAAGAATAATACTTGAAACTTTCGGCTTTCTAACATATACTTTCAGGGTAACTCGCGTGAGGGCTTTTGCTGTTATGCAGTAAATATGGATCGCGAAAATACATAAAATAATTCATTAAACCCTTATAAATAACAAGGAGTCCATACATATGGCAGATACATTTGACAGAAGCAAGCCGCACGTTAATGTCGGAACCATGGGTCACGTTGACCACGGTAAGACTACTTTGACTGCTGCTATCACGACTGTACTTGCAAAGAAACTTCCAAGTGCAGTAAACAAAAAAGTTGACTACGATCAGATCGACAACGCTCCAGAAGAGAAAGCTCGTGGTATCACGATTGCTACTTCTCACAACGAATACGAATCAGAAAAGCGCCATTATGCGCACGTTGACATGCCAGGTCACGCTGACTACGTTAAGAACATGATTACCGGTGCCGCTCAGGTTGACGGTGCAATCTTGGTTGTTAGCGCAGCTGACGGTCCTATGCCGCAGACACGTGAGCACGTTTTGCTTGCTAAGCAGGTTGGTGTGCCAAAAATTCTAGTATTTATGAACAAAATGGATCTTGCTGATCCAGAGCTTGTTGAGCTGGTTGAGATGGACATTCGTGAACTACTCGCAAAGAATGGTTTTGACGAAGACGCTCCAATCATCAAGGGCTCAGCTGTTAAGGCTCTTGAAGGCGACGCAGCCAACGAAGACGCTATCATGGAGCTGGTTAAAGCTATGGACGATTACGTTCCAGAGCCAGTTCGTGACCTAGACAAGCCATTCTTGATGCCAATCGAAGACGTTTTCTCAATTAAAGGCCGTGGTACTGTGGCCACTGGTCGTATCGAGCAAGGTGTTGTTAACCTTAACGATGAAGTAGAAATCGTTGGTATCCGTGACACTAAGAAAACTGTTGTAACTGGTGTTGAAATGTTCAAGAAAATGCTTGATCGTGGCCAGGCTGGTGACAACGTAGGTATCTTGCTGCGTGGTATCGAGCGCGACGACATCGAACGTGGTCAAGTGCTTTGTAAGCCAGGTTCTGTTACCCCGCACACCGAATTTGACGCTGAAGTTTATATTCTTACCAAAGAAGAGGGTGGACGACACACTCCATTCTTTAAGGGCTACAAGCCACAGTTCTACATCCGTACAACTGATGTAACTGGTGAAGTCGAACTTCCAGCCGACAAAGAAATGGTTATGCCAGGCGACACCGTAACCTTTAAGGTTAAGCTGTTGGCTCCAATTGCTATGGAACAAGGTCTAAACTTCGCTATTCGTGAAGGTGGCCGAACCGTTGGTGCTGGTGTTGTAACCAAAATCAACAAATAATCGAAGACGATTATTGATTGCCGAAGAGCTGCTCCTTTAGGGGCGGCTCTTCACTATTCATACCTACAGGTATAGAATGTAATTATGCATCCCGGTGTTGTTTTCGAGCTTGAGCGGACAAAACAGCCAATCAAGGCAATTATTAGTCAAGCTCCGGAAGTTGTGGCAAATCAACACATTATGGTGCTAGTTGGGTTGATCCGGCTTAAACAGCTCAGGGCTGACAATTTTGTAGGCGCCGTAAGAATAAAATACGTCGAAAATCTTACGCATGATGAAATGAAGTATATCAATGACATGTCGCCACTTAATGACTCCGTTGAATAACTAACCTAGCGTAACTCTAAAAATTAATTGAATGCTTGGATAATCTTATTTATTGTTGTATAATCACTCCTGTAAATTAATCGTGGTGACTAAAAGTCGTCTGAATCGTTCTCTATAACGACCAGGAGATGTTACACCACAAATTAGAAGATAGGAATTGGCAAATGGAATTTAGAATTCTAAATTCCACAATCCATATTCCAAATTCTAGGACGACTGAAAGGAGTCAAGATGGCAGAAGCAAAATCAACTAAGAAAGCTGAAGCTCCAGCAGCTAGCGGCAAGCAACGGATTAGAATCCGTCTAAAAGCTTATGATCACAAGGTCATTGACCAATCCGCCAAGCAAATTATTGACACGGCGCTTAGAACCGGCGCTACGGTTGCCGGGCCAATTCCGCTGCCCACCAAGAAAACACTTTACACTGTCGTAAAAAGCCCTCACGTTTATAAAAAGGGTCGCGAACAGTTTGAAATGCGAGTTCACAAGCGCCTAATAGATGTTTTGGAGCCAACTCACAAGACAATCGATAGCTTGATGAATCTTAGCTTGCCAGCCGGATGCGATGCTGAAATCAAGATGTAGCCTACGATAAGCTCAAACTTAAAATCATCCATCCTTAACTGAATGGATGATTTTTGTTTAACATGTTATATTAATGCTAATGGCTAAAAAACAAACATCTAAGCAAAAGAAAAAATCACCAGCTCGGCTGCGGCTAAGAAGCAGGGTTCGTAAAGAGCCACAAACTCCTGATGGGATTTATTTCTTAAAGCTGGTCATGTATCTAATTTTAGGCAGTTTATGGGTAAAAATTACTGATGGCAATACAGTTCAACTGCCAATACCAGTTGGGTTGTTGCTTGGTCTGGTATTTGCGGCTCATGATAAAGTTCAGCTCGATAAAAAAATCGGTTTTGCAATTCTACTGGTTGCCATGCTGGTCGGTTTTTGGGCCCCTTTTGGAATCTACATTGCTATTTAATCGAATGTAAAATAAACATCATATTGACAGATGAGCTGGTTACATGCTAATCTGTAACGGTCTATTAAATTTTCCAGACTTGGTGAATGAGGTAGGTCTACAATTGTTCCACTATAGAACAGGGGTAGAAACCATCCATCACCAAGAATTTTTGTGTCATGGGACCAAAATTCTGGAGTAAAAAAGTAAAGGTTGCTATGAAAGCATTAATTACAAGAAAGGTTGGCATGACCAGTACCATTGGTGAAGATGGTGTGGTGGCTGCTGTTACCTTGCTTTCCGCTAGTCCTTGCGTCATTACGCAAGTTAAGACCGATGAGATTGACGGCTACACAGCTGTCCAGATCGGCACCGAAGAGGCTAAAAACATGGGCAAGACTCAGGCTGGTCACTTCAAAAAATCAAAAGTTCAACCGAAGGTTGTTCGCGAAGTCCGAGTTGCTGAGATTGACGAATCTTTGAAGGTCGGCGAATCAATCAATGTTGACACATTTGCTACTGGCGATGTTGTGTCAGTAACTGCCAACAGTAAAGGTAAGGGTTGGGCCGGCACAATTAAACGGCATAATTTTCACCGTCAGCGCAAAACTCATGGTGGAAAAGGAAATACTCGAAAACCAGGTTCAATTGGTTCAATGTATCCGCAGCATATCTTAAAAGGTAAAAAGATGGCCGGCCAAATGGGCGCCGAACAAGTTACCGTCCGAAACCTAAAAGTTGCCTTTGTTGATCCCGAGTTAGGCATTATTGGAGTTACCGGTGCTGTGCCTGGGCCTCGAAAAGGTATTGTTTTGATCAAGGAGGCCAAATAATGTTTCGTTTCACTCAACATCAGTCTCCAGTCTCCAGTCTCCAGTCTCTTGCGACTAGTGACAGGCGACTAGCGACTAAAACCGACCAAGGGGAGGTTTTGTAATGGCAATAGCTACTTATACTAAAAGCGGTACCAAAGCCACAACCGCTGCGAAGCTTGATAAAAGCGTCTTTGGGGTTGCTGCTCAGAATCATCAATTATTAAAAAATGCATATCAGGCTTATTTGAATAACGGTCGCGGTAACTTTGCTCAAACCAAAAAGCGCGGCGAAGTTCGTGGTGGTGGCCGCAAGCCCTGGAAACAAAAAGGCACCGGCCGAGCTCGATTTGGTTCGATTCGTACTCCAATCTGGCGAGGTGGTGGTATAACTTTTGGCCCAACTGGCAATGAAAACTACAGCCACAAACTGAATGTTTCAGCTAAGCGCCAAGCAGTTCGACAAGCTCTAAGTCTGGCAGCTGATAAAGGCAAGATCATTGTTATTGAAGATCTAAAGATCAAAGATAACAAAACCGCTGAAGCATCTAAGTTGTTTAATAAGATTGGCATTAGTAGAAATGCTCTGGTGGTCGTCGCTGATAAGACAGAAGACTTGGTGAAATCAACCAGAAATCTTCAAAATATCAGCTTGGTCCAGGCTCGCTATCTGAATGTTTTTGACGTGTTAAATGCTGATCACATTGTTTTAACTAACGAGGCTCTAAAAGCTATCAGTGATTGGCTAGGCGCTAAAACTGCCGCTGCTAAGAGTAAAGAGGGAGAAAAATAATGGATAAGACTCTTGTACTTAAGCCGCGGGTCAGCGAGAAGGCTTATGGAATGAGCCAAGGAGACGTCTATGTTTTTATGGTTCCAAAATCAGCCAGCAAACCGGCAATTGCCAGCGCTGTTAAGGCTCAGTTTGATGTAACTGTCACCGATGTAAATACAGTTGTAGTCAAGGGCAAAGCTAAGCGTACTATCAGAAAAGGCGGTCGACCAGTAATGGGCCGGCAGAGTGACTTTAAGAAAGCTTATGTGACCTTGAAAGAGGGTGATTCAATCACTGTTTTTGCGGCTGAAGATGATAACTCATCTAAGTCGACCAAAAAGGAGACTAAATAATGGCCATTAAACAATACAAACCAACCACTCCAGGCCGACGTGGCATGACATCTCAGGATATGAGTGCTATCACTACAAAGAAGCCTCTGAAATCGCTGACTGTCATCAAGAAAAAGCACTCTGGTCGTAACAATCAGGGGCGAATCACAACTCGTCATCGTGGCGGCGGCGTTCGTAAGTTTTACCGAATTATGAACTTTGGTCTACCTGCCGACACAACTGCAACCATTGAACACATTGAATATGATCCAAACCGCAGCGCCCGAATTGCAAGAATTAAAGACCAGGCTGGCAAGTATCACTACATCCTTGCTTCAAAAGGTATGACTGTTGGTCAAAAAATCGTCAGCGGTGAAGAAGCACCTATCGAAAACGGCAATCGCCTGCCACTGAAGAACATTCCGGTTGGTAGCGTTATACATTCTATTGAGCTGCAGCCAGGTAAGGGCGGCCAAATTGTTCGCTCAGCTGGAGCCAGCGCTCAGCTTATGGCCAAAGAAGGTAACTACGCTCAGATCAAATTGCCGAGTGGTGAAGTTAGATTGGTAAACGTCAACTGTACAGCTAGTTTGGGATCAGTTGGTAATGAGCAGCATCAGAATATTAAAGTTGGTAAAGCCGGTCGTAATCGTCGGAAAGGTATTCGTCCTGGTGTTCGTGGTGTAGTTATGAACGCAGCTGATCACCCGCACGGTGGTGGTGATGGTGGTCGTCACCGAATGGCCCGCGCGCCGGTCACCCCATGGGGTCAAAAGACTCTTGGCTTTAAGACCCGCCGACGCAAGAGCACATCTAATATGATTGTCCGAACCAGACATCAGGCGAAGAGGAAATAAGGAGCATATAAGATGAGTAGATCACTGAAGAAAGGTCCATTTATTGATCCTAAGCTGGCTAAAAAAGTAGCCGCTTTAGGAGCTGAGGACCGCACAATTATTAAGACCTGGGCCCGCGGGTCTACAATTCCGCCGGAATTTGTGGGTCGCACAATAGCTGTTCATAACGGTAAGGTTCATGTGCCAGTATTTATCACAGAAAACATGGTTGGTCACAAACTCGGTGAGTTTAGCCCAACCCGTAAATTCCGCAAGCATGGCGGTAAGTTAGCGAAAGGTAAATAATAATGGAATTTAGAATATCGAATATGGAATTTAGAATGGGCTTCAATGAAGCTATTCCAACTTCTAACTTCCAGCATCTAACTTCTGCGACTGGAAGGAGCATCTAATGGCAGTTAAAGCAATTGCAAAAGGTGTTCGCATGAGCCCACGCAAAGTTGGTGTGGTTGCTGCATTGGTGCGCGGTAAATCAGTGGCTGACGCATTGACAATTTTAGAGCACACTCCGCGACGGGCAGCTGAACCAGTTAAAAAGGTCATTGAGAGTGCTCGGGCTAACGCTGATCACAATCATAACTATAAGGCAGATTCCTTGGTGATCACCTCAATTAGCGTCACTCCGGGCGCTAGAATCAAGCGATATCGTCCAGCGGCTCATGGCCGAGCATTGCCTTTCATGCGCCGAACATCGCATATTTTTGTAGCGGTTGATGGCGAACAGCGTGCACCAAAGAAGCCAGCTTCTAAGAAGACCGAAGCCAAGAAAGAGGAGGCCAAGTAATGGGTTTGTATGGAAAAGAATTCTGGTCTGCTGAAATGGATGCAGCTTTGGTAAATGAAAAAGTTAACAGCGCATTTAGTCAGACTTTCAATAAGGATGACAGGGGAGAGCAGCCCGACAGTCTGGCTCTGCCAGCTGACGGCGCGCTGAGAGGGGATGTTCCCCTCTCAGGAACCGAACGGAGTGAGGTGTAGTTATGGGACAAAAAGTTAATCCAATTTCAATGCGTCTCCAGGTCAATAAGAACTGGCGAAGCAAGTGGTTCGCAAACAAGCGTGAATACGCTAAGTTTTTGACCCAAGATCTAAAGGTTAGAAAATTGCTGCAGGATAAAATCGGTAGTCGCGGCGCAATCAACAAGATTGACATTGAGCGTTCACCAAATCTTGTTTCTGTAACCGTAACTACTGCTAAGGCCGGTGTTGTGATTGGCCGAGGCGGCGCCGGAGTTCAAGAGCTTAAAACAGCCATTGAAAAGATTTACGGTATTCCAGTGCGTGTCAACATCGAGGAAATTAAAAAACCTGAACTATACGCTAAGTTGGTTGCTGAAAACATTGCTCATCAGCTGGAACGCCGAATTGCTTTCAGACGAGCTACCAAACAAGCGGCTGCCGCAACCATGCGAGCTGGTGCGAAAGGTATTCGTATTGAAGTAGCTGGTCGTTTGGGTGGAGCAGAAATGTCGCGCCGCGAAAAAATCGTTGAAGGCTCCGTGCCACTTCACACCCTGCGAGCAGACATTGATTACCACGCCGCCAGAGCTCGTTATCCTGGCTCCGGTATCATCGGCGTTAAAGTATGGATCTATAAAGGGGAGGTAGAATAAGATGTTAATGCCGAACCGAACTAAACACCGCAAGGTCTTTAAAGGCCGAGTCCGCGGACCAGCCACCTCTGGTAATACAATCGCTTTTGGTCAATACGCTTTGCAAGCCCAGGGTCACGAGAGAATCACTTCTCGTCAGATTGAATCAGCTCGTCAAGCAATGACTCGCTACGTTAAGCGTGGCGGTAAAATTTGGATTAGAATTTTCCCTCACACGCCTGTTAGCCGAAAGGCTCTCGGTACAAAAATGGGTAGTGGTAAGGGAAATCCGGAATTCTTTGTAGCCAAAGTTAGACCTGGAACCATTATGTTTGAAATGCAAGGAGTTCCAGAAGAAGTAGCCCGCGAGGCAATGCGCCTGGCAGCGCACAAGCTACCTATCAAGACAAAATTCTTGGTTAAGGAGGACGCATAATGAAAATTGTTGACATTCGTAAATTATCAACCGCTGAGCTAACTGTTGAAAGCACAAAGCTCCGCGAGGAAATTGCTGAACTGAAGCGTCGTCTGCACATGGGTGAAGTAAGTAACGTCAGAGTAATTCGTGAAAAGCGCAAAGATCTTGCCCGCATTTTGACAGTCCTAAGTGAACAATTAATTAAGGAGACCGTGTAATGGCAAGAACAATTACTGGCGTGGTTTCCTCTGACAAGGCCGACAAGACAATTGTTGTCGCCGTGACCACCAGAAAAACCCACCCGCTTTACAAAAAGCAATACACTTCAACCAAGAAGTTCATGGCTCATGATGAAAACAACGAAGCCCACACTGGTGACCGAGTTTTAATCAGTGAGACTAGACCACTCAGTGCCCGCAAGCGCTTCAAACTGGAAAAAGTTTTAGAAAAAGCAGCGATTACACACGTTGAAGAAATTGATCCAGAAGTCGCTGAAGTTGTAGGCGCGAATAAAGAAGAAGCCGAGGAGGACAAATAGTATGATTCAAAAAGAATCCCGACTGATTGTCTGTGATAACTCAGGCGCCAAAGAAATTCTTTGCATTCAGGTGCTTGGTGGAACCCGCAAACGATACGCCCGTGTTGGTGACGTTATCGTGGCGACCGTTAAGCAAGCCAGCCCAACCGGAACAGTCAAGAAAAAGACTGTTGTGCGTGCTGTTGTGGTCCGAACTCGCGATGCAATTCGCCGAAAAGATGGTTCTACGATTAGCTTTGACGATAACGCAGCCGTCATAATTGGCGATGATAAAAATCCTAAAGCCACTCGTATTTTTGGGCCAGTTCCCAGAGAGCTTCGAGATCTGGGCTACAGCAAGATTATTAGCCTTGCGCCGGAGGTACTGTAATGAGTGATCAAGTATATAAAATTCGATTAAAGAAGGGCGATAAAGTTATTGTCCGAACTGGCAAATATAAAGGCCAGACCGGTACTGTGCTGCAGACTCATCCACGACTCAACAAAGTCACGGTTGAGGGCATAAATATTGTCAAAAAGCATCAAAAACCAAATCGTGCTCATCCGCAAGGTGGAATCATTGAAGTGACTAAACCAATCGATGTCAGTAAAGTTGGATTTTATGATGCGACTTCCAAGAAAGCCTCTAGAATTGGCTTCAAGGTGGACAAGGATGGTAAAAAGACTCGAGTTCTTAAAACCACCGGCAAGGAGATTAAATAATGGCAGAATCTAAAACCGCTACTTACACCGTAAGGTTAAAGCAGGAGTACAACCAAAAGTTTGCTGCTGAGCTGCAAAAAGAGTTAGGTCTTAAGAACTCATCCGAAGTCCCAAAGCTGGAAAAGATCGTGATTAATGTTGGTCTTGGCAAAGCTAAGGACGATAAGAAGGTTTTTGAAGTAGCCACCAACACACTGCGAAAAATCACCGGTCAGCAGCCAGTTGAAACAATCGCCAAGCAATCAATTGCTGGGTTTAAGCTGCGTGAAGGTAACCGCATTGGCCTAAAAGTCACATTGCGCGACGCCAGAATGTACGAGTTCATGGATCGTTTGATTAATATTGTGATTCCTCGGCTTCGTGACTTTCATGGTGTCAGTGAAAAATCATTTGATAAGTCTGGAAACTACAGTCTTGGTTTAGTTGATCAATCTGTTTTTCCTGAGCTGACCTTTGAAGAAACAACCACCCCGCACGGACTACAAGTGGTATTTGTAATTAAATGTCAGGAACGTGAGCATGCTAAAGCACTACTGAAGCAGTTTGGCATGCCATTCCAGAAAGGAGCAAAATAATGGCTAAAAAGTCTATTGTTGCTCGTGATCTAAAACGACAGAAAATGATCCAAAAGTATGCCGCCAAACGGGCTGAACTCAAGGCTATGGGTGATGCTGAAGGGTTACACAAATTGCCTCGCAATAGCTCGCCGACACGCTGGAAAAACCGTTGTGCTGAAACCGGACGTCCTAGGGCTTACATGCGGCAATTTGGACTCAGTCGTATTAGCTTCCGAGAACATGCAAGCAAGGGTGAAATTCCCGGCGTAACGAAATCAAGTTGGTAGAAAGGAGATAACAAATATGAGCACTACAACAACCGACCCAATAGCTGACATGTTATCTCGAATTCGAAACGCGATAGCAGTTAACAAAACCGAGGTTAGCTTGCCTCATTCTAATGTAAAAGAAGCAGTTGCTAAGCTTTTAGAGCAATCAAAATTCATTGACAAGGTGAATGTTGAAAAAGCTGAAGTTGGCAAAACATTAAAGATTACAATCAACCAGCCGCAAACCAACGCCCGAATAACCGAGATTAAAAGGCTGAGTAAGCCTGGTCGACGCTACTACAGCAGCGCCGATAAAATCCCAACAGTTATGCGCGGCCGCGGAATCGTCATCGTTAGTACCAGCAAAGGTATGATGACTGGCGCCCAAGCCAAGAAAAATGGTGTTGGCGGCGAATTAATTTGTAAAGTTTACTAAAGGAGTAGAAAGTAAAAAGTAGAAAGTTCATAAAGTAATAACTTTGAAACTTTTAACTTGATAACTTTATACTTTCGACTAAAGGAGAAAAGATGAGTCGTATAGGAAAACTGCCAATCGATATCCCGAGCGGCGTGACAATCACTGTAGACCCTGAATGGATTACAGTTTCTGGGAGCAAGGGCACCCTCAAACAATTCACCATGCCAGGCGTAACAGTCAAGCAGCAAGACAACCAAATTGTGGTAACTCGTGACAATGACGAGCCAGTTAATCGATCCAAGCATGGGCTGATGCGGACTTTAATCAACAATATGGTTGTTGGTGTTAGCCAAGGCTTTGAAAAGAAACTTGAAATCAATGGTGTTGGTTTTAGGGTTGCAATGGCCGGCAATGGCTTGAAGCTAAACCTTGGTTTTTCTCATGATGTAAATTATGCTTTACCAACTGGCATAAGTGCCGCCGTGGAGCAGAATGTAATCACCATTTCCGGTATTGATAAGCAGCAAGTTGGTCAAGTTGCTGCTGAAATTCGAGCCCTTAAGAAGCCTGAGCCATATAAAGGTAAAGGAATTAAATACGTTGGCGAGCGAATTATTCGCAAGTCTGGTAAGTCAGGAAAGGACAAGTAAAATGGCTAAAATATCGAAAAAATTGCAAAATCTTGTCCGGAGAAAAAATCGGGTTCGGGCTACATTGTCCGGCACAGCAGTTCGTCCGCGGCTGAGTGTGTTCGTCAGCAATAAGCACGTTAGCGCGCAACTAATTGACGATGAAAATCACCAGACATTAGTTCAGGTTAGTACGGTTGGTCAAAAATCCGCAACTGGAACAATGACCGAAAGAGCGACTTGGGTTGGCGCTGAAATCGCCAAGCAGGCTAAAACCAAGAAGATTAAGACAGTTATATTTGACCGCGGCGGTAGACTTTACCACGGCCGTGTAAAGGCACTGGCTGATGCAGCTCGTGACGGGGGATTGGAGTTTTAATTATGGCTGAACAAAGAAGAAACAGGCAGCAAGCACCGACAGAAGAAAAACAGTTCGACGAACGAGTGGTTCATATTGACCGCGTCGCCCGTGTTGTTAAGGGTGGTCGACGATTTAGGTTCCGCGCCCTAGTGGTACTTGGTGATCACAAAGGCAAGGTTGGAATTGGTATTTCAAAGGGTGCTGACGTAACAGCAGCCGTCGCCAAGGCAGTTGATGTTGCCAAGAAAAACATGGTATCGATTCATCTTTATAACGGCACAATTCCACATGAAGCCGAAGCTAAAGTAAGCGGTGCTCGAATCTTAATCAAGCCAGCAGCGCCAGGTACCGGTTTGATTGCTGGTGGTGTGGTACGAACAGTTCTTGAAGTAGCTGGCGTCAACAATGCGCTTTCAAAATCACTCGGCTCAACTAATAAAATTAATATTGCTTACGCCACTTTAGAGGCCTTGCAATCAGTCGTGCCGGCTGCCGAATGGCTGACAGTTAAAAGTAAAAAGTCTCAAGAATCAGCCACCAAAGCTAAGAAAGCAGCTGAAGGAGCAAAATAATGAAATTTAATGATTTAAATCTGACTAAAAATCGTTCCCCAAAGCGAGTTGGCCGCGGTACGGCTTCTGGTCACGGTAAAACTGCTGGCCGAGGCACCAAAGGTCAAAGCTCGCGCTCTGGCGGCAAGGTTCGTCCAGGTTTTGAGGGCGGTCAAAACCCACTTTATAAGCGGCTTCCAAAGCTGCCGGGTTTTACTTCTCACCGGCCAAAAGCTGAGAATATTTACACTGGCCAATTAGATGCTTTTGCGGGCAAAACAGTTGATAATTTTACACTGGCAAATGCTGGCTTAGTCTCCAGCCCATACACCAAAGTAAAGTTAATCTCAAAGGGCGAAGTGACTAAAAAAGTCACTGTCAAACTGCAAGCAGCCAGTGAAACGGCTATTGAAGCTGTTCAAAAAGCTGGTGGCAGTTTCAGCGTGGTTGATCAGGTCAAAAGATTGCCCAAAGAAAAATCTGACAAATAAACCGCAATTTTAAAATCACTGATAAAAACTGCTCTTTTATGTAGTATACTAGGAGCAGTTTTTATGTTGAACTTGAGGGGAAAATACTGATTTTATGAACTGGAAGATTATTTGGAAATCATTTAGCAATAGCGACATGCGCGGCCGTATTTTGGCTGTCCTGGGGATGTTGCTGGTATTCAGAATTTTAGCTCATGTGCCTATTCCGCTAAGTGATCCGCAAACCCTAAGACAAGTTCTGGAAAACCTTTTTTCCTCGGCTGATACGCCGCAGCTTCTGAGTTTTATTGATGTTTTATCTGGTGGAGCATTGGCTAATTTTTCAATTATGCTGGTTGGACTTGGTCCATACATTAATGCCAGTATTATTATGCAACTGCTGACCAAAGCTATTCCGCAGCTTGAAAATCTTAATAAAGAGGGTGAATTTGGTCGGCGCAAAATCAATCAATACACTAGAATTCTAACCTTGCCGCTAGCGATTATACAATCAGTCGGTGCCATTTACCTGGTGCGCCAATCGGCACTTCAGATCGGCGGAATTGGTGACATTACCGCTAATACATCAATTGCCCAGTGGGTGTTGATGGTCGCTTCGCTAACTGGTGGCGCCATGCTGCTGATGTGGCTGGGAGAACTAATAACCGAACAAAGCATCGGTAATGGAATATCGCTGCTAATCACAGTTGGAATTGTCAGTACTCTGCCGGCGACAATCTCCAGTCTTTATTCGGCGGTTTTCAGTGGCGGCGAAACAAGTATCTTAGGATTCAAGTTCGGTTTTGACCGTGCTCAAGCGATTTATGCTGGGATAATTGTGGCGGTTACAGTTTTGATTACTGTATTGGTGGTTAAAATTAACGAGGCTTCGCGGCGATTGACCATTAACTACGCCAAACGAGTTCAGGGCAACCGAGCTTACGGCGGCGTGACAACTGTTCTGCCAATCAAATTAATAACCGCCGGTGTGATTCCGATAATTTTTGCGGTCGCCTTTTTGAGTGTGCCGGCTTTCGTCGGTCAAATATTGTCCGGCGCCGGTAGCGCCAGACTTCAGGAAATCGGCGCTAAGCTTACTATTTGGTTCCAAAATCCCAGCCCGCAGACCTTCATGCAAGAAGGATTCACGCCATATATTTACCCGCTGGTCTATTTCTTGTTAGTTTTTCTATTTACTTTCTTCTACACCAGCATCACTTTCAACAGCAAAGAAATAGCAGAGAACTTACAAAAACAAGGTGGATTTATTGAAAATGTTCGCTCCGGCGCGCAAACAGAGAAATACTTAAGCCGAATTGTGAACCGTTTAACACTATTCGGAGCTGTGGCTCTCGGACTACTAGCACTAGTGCCGATTATCGGCCAGGCTTTTCTTCAGACCAACATTGCGCTTGGTGGAACCAGTATTTTGATCTTGGTATCAGTAGCGCTTGAAACCTTACGAGCCGTTGAATCTCGAGCCTTAATGGTAACTTATGATCAGTACGAACAGCCTGATTTCTTTTATGATACCTCTGTTCCAGCCGAAGCTGCCACTGGCGGACGACGACTAAAATTCCTGCCCAAACGAAACAAAAAATCGACCACCGATAAAAAATAATAAAACTCTTTACAAACTGTAGTCATATTTGCTATACTTCATTGACGTTATATCTGTATGGCAAAAAATAAGGAAGTAATCGAGTTAATGGGAGTAGTAAAAGAGGCCCTTCCAGGGACTCAGTTCCGTGTAGAGCTCGAAAACGGTCATCAGATTATAGCTCATGTTGCCGGTAAAATGCGAAAACACTACATTCGTTTGGTACCGGGCGACAGCGTTACGGTAGAATTGACACCTTACGATCTTACGAAGGGTCGGATAACGTACCGCAAGTCCTAGTACTTTCTTACTAGTTTTATAAATTATAAGGGCAGTGAGTTATTGCGAAAGGAGCAATGATCCGCATGAAAGTGCGTGCAAGTGTGAAAAAGATTAGCCCCGACGACAAAATTGTACGTCGTAAGGGTCGTCTTTACGTTATAAACAAATTTAAGCCCAAGCATAAGCAAAGGCAAGGATAAAATTATGAATAATTTTATCAAGTTAAAAGTTAAAAGTGTAAAGGTAAAAGTAGCTCAACTTTCTACTTTCAACTTTCTACTTTCAACTCAAGTTACCGGAGGTAACAAATAATGGCGCGAATATCTGGAGTAACCATTCCGGACAATAAGCAAGTGCAAGTGGCGCTTACTTATGTTTATGGAATCGGCCCCAAGACCGCTGGTGATATTTTGACACAAGCCAAAGTTGAGCCAACCGTAAGGACCAAAGAATTAACCGATGCCGAAATTTCACGCATCCAAGATGTTATCAACGAGACGCTAACTGTAGAAGGTGAACTTCAAAGAATTGTTAGTACTAACATCAAGCGTCTGAAAGACATTGGCAGCTACCGTGGTATGCGCCACAAAGCCAACTTGCCAAGTCGCGGACAGCGCACCCGAACTAACGGACGATCCCGCCGGGGTCGTAAGGTCGCCGTTGGTGGAGCACAACCTAAATCAGCATCTAAGACATAGGACTCAAACATGGCAGAAATATCTACAGCAACCAAGAAGAAAAAAGCCAAGCGCTCGGTTCCTTATGGACAGATGCACATTCAGGCTACATTTAATAACACGATTATCACCTTTACCGACCCAGCTGGCGGCAAGCTAACTGCTTCAAGTGCCGGCGCATGCGGTTTTCGAGGTAGCAAAAAGGGTACTGCCTACGCAGCCCAAGTTGCTACTGAAAAAGCCGGTCAGGCTGCCAAGCAGCTTCACGGTTTAACCAAAGTTGACGTTTTTATAAAAGGTATTGGACTGGGCCGCGAGGCAGCTGTTCGAAGCCTCAGCGGTCTTGACATCAAAGTCGAGTCAATCAAAGACGTTACCGGCGTGCCCCATGGCGGTGTAAGACCTCGTAAGGCACGAAGGGTATAGGCAGGAGATTTATTATGGCAAGAGATACTCAATCGATAGTAAAAATGTCCCGCCGCGAAGGTTATGCGCTTCACCCTAAGGCTCATAAGGCTTTAGCAAAACGCAGTGGCCCGCCGGGACAACAGGGTGGACGTTATCAACGAAACAAGGCTAGTCAGTATTCGCTGCAGCTTCGAGAAAAGCAAAAGGTCAAGCGGCTTTATGGTCTGCTTGAAAAACAGTTCAGCAACCTGATGAAAGAAGCCACTCGCCGCCAAGGTCAATCTGGCGAAAACCTGTTGCAGCTACTAGAACAACGAGCTGACAATGCGGTTTATCGGGCTGGATTTGCTCCTTCACGTCGAGCTGCTCGACAGCTGGTGACTCACGGTCACTTTATGCTGAATGGTCGTCGTGTCGATATTCCATCAATCCGCATGAAAGCTGGCGATGTTTTGACAGTGCGTGAACACAGCGCAAAGACCGAATATTTCAAGAGAATTGATGAAGTTAGCCCAGTCCCGTCAGAAATTCCTGGCTGGATGAATGTTAACCGCAAAAAACTAGAAGTGAAAATTACCGGTTCACCTGTTCGTGAAGACGCTGAACCAGACATAAATGAACAATTAATCGTGGAATATTACTCACGCTAAGGGACTACAGGAGAAAATAATGTCTAAAACAATCCACACCCCAGGAGTTGTCAACGTACAAGATCACGCCTCAAACAGTGCAACTTTTACTGTTGAGCCGCTGCATACCGGTTACGGAATGACTCTGGGAAACAGCTTACGCCGAGTTTTGCTTTCTAGCATTGCAGGCGCAGCCGTAACTGCCTTTAAGGTTGAAGGTGCAACTCATGAGTTCACTACTATCCCTGGCGTGAAAGAAGATGTCGTTGACATCATGCTTAATCTAAAGGGTATTCGGTTCCGCGTTTTTGGTGATGAAATCCAGAACCTTCGAATCACTAAAAAAGGTCGCGGCACAGTAACCGCTAAAGACATCCAGCTGAACGCTGATGTTGAGATCGCTAACCCGGATCACGTGATTGCCACTATCGACGACGATAAAGCTAATTTCGTGATGGATCTAGTGGTCGAGACTGGTCGCGGTTATCGCACAATCGAAGAAGGCACAATCCGAAAAGCCAGCGACATGATTGCTGTCGATGCTATTTTTAGCCCAGTTTTGAGAGTTCGCTATAAGGTCGAGAACACTCGTGTTGGACAAATCACCGACCTTGATAAGCTAATTATCACTATCGACACTGACGAGACCATTAGTCCACGAGATGCTTTTGAAGAAGCAGCCGCGATTTTGGTTAATCAATACACCGCGCTGGCTGGTCAAACCCGAGTTGAACTGTCTGCTCCGGCAACGGCTGGAGATGATGACCTTGATGGTGCCGATGGCGACGATGCGCCTGAGCTTATGACTCCAATCGAAGACATGAACCTCAGCGCTCGTACAACCAACGCTTTGATCAATAACGACATCCACACCCTTAAAGATCTATTCTCGTTGAGTGATCCGGAGCTTCGAGAGCTGAAAGGCTTTGGTAGCAAGGCACTTGATGAAGTTAAAGAGAAATTAGCGGAGTTGGAGCTCTAATATGCATCGTCACGGATATAAAGGTCGGAAATTCCACCGCGAGCGTGATCAGCGCCGAGCTCTGATTAAGAGCTTAGCCGAAAGCCTGATCAAATATGAATCAATTGAAACAACTTTGCCAAAGGCTAAAGAAGTTCTGCCGTATGTTGAAAAGCTGATAACCAAGGCCAAAAAAGGTGATCTGCATAATCGTCGCCAAGTGATTAGCTCACTTCAGACGATTGAAACTGCCCACAAATTGGTTGATGAAATCGCTCCCAAATTAAAAGGCCGCGTCAGTGGTCACCTAAGGATTGAACGAACTGATTTTCGTCGCGGCGATCATGCTCAGATGGCAAGAATCAGCTTTGTAGATGATCTTAAGCAACCGCCGGTTGCAGCAGCAAGCAAACCAGCTGAGAAGAAGGCTTCACCTACACCTAAGACGCCAGCTAAAGCAAAGCAAGCTACCGCTAAGACTAAGCCAGCCGCTAAAAAGCCGGCTCCGTCCAAGAAAGAGGCTAAATAATGAAGACATATAGCGCAAAACCAAATGAAGTAACCAGAAAATGGTACGTGCTTGACGCTGCTGAAGTTCCAGTTGGCAGATTGGCAACTTTTGCCGCTAATTTACTGACTGGCAAAGGCAAGCCAATGTTTACCAAGCACATTGACTGCGGCGATTACGTAATTGTCATCAATGCCGATCAGCTAATCATGACCGGCAACAAAGCCGAGCAAAAAACTTACTACAAGTACAGCAAATACCCCGGCGGACTTAAAGAGACCAAGCTTAAGGAGCAAATGGCCAAAGATTCAACACGTGTTATCGAGCACGCCATCCGCGGCATGTTGCCAGTTAACAAGCTGCGAGCCGACCGCTTAGCTAGGTTGAAAGTCTATGCCGGCGCAGAGCACAATCACGAAGCTCAGAAACCAGAAGTAATTAAATTAGGAGAGGTTAAGTAATATGGCCGAGAAATCAACTCATTACCATTATGCGCTTGGCCGCCGAAAAAGCTCCACAGCCCGGGTTCGATTGATGAACGGCAAGGGTAAAATCACCATCAACGACAAAGATGTGGTTGAATATTTTGATGGCAGCAAGTCAATTCTTCATGAACTGCAAAAACCATTTGCAGCGCTGGAGCTTGAAGCCAAAAAATTCGACATCAGCGTGGTTGTTAGTGGTGGTGGTCATGCCGGTCAGGCTGATGCAATTCGACTTGGCATCGCTAAAGCATTGGCCATCATGAACGAAGACCTTAAGGGAACTCTTCGGCGAGCTGATCTGTTGGGCCGCGATCCAAGAGAAAAAGAACGCAAGAAGTTCGGCCTCAAGGGCGCCCGCAAACAACGTCAGTTCACCAAGCGTTAGTAATGAGGGAACCGATATAGGTTCCCTCATCGCACCAAGAAAAGAAACCCCAGTAAATGGGGATTTCTTTATTTGGGACACTCCTTACTGAAAGTTGCGAGTAATTTTACCAATAAAATTTATAAAATTTCTAGGTTATAATATTCAAAATACTTGACAAAGGGTGTATATAGCGGTATTGTCAAATAGTTATGAATAAAGTAATAAATTTCTTTGCATATTGGTTTACCTCCAGCAAGCTGGCGGCTACTACTGTGCGCATTCGTAACAAATAAGAATTAAACGAAGCAATCAAGACCGCCAGAAATGGCGGTTTTTTAATTTTCATTAAGGA
This sequence comes from uncultured Candidatus Saccharibacteria bacterium, assembly GCA_964636355.1. GTDB lineage: Bacteria > Patescibacteriota > Saccharimonadia > Saccharimonadales > JAGQNK01 > CAZWRG01. The sequence goes on from CAZWRG010000002.1 coordinate 91,827, forward strand.
GATCAAATGGAAAACTTACAAACATCAAATGACGCAGACCCATCAGGATCAGAACCAGAAATATCAGCTGTATCTACATGTCCAGATATAAAAGGTCGAGATGTATTACCTATAGACGAGCCTGTAGCTAGCGTTTCAGCTAATCCTGAAATGGTTGTGATGGGCGTCCGCAGGCGTTTTCGTGTAGACCTCTAATCTGCAGAGTTACATCATGGAAATATCTCCAGAAGAACTAAATAGACAAAATGACCAGCTTGTTGACAAGTGGGCTTCAGATATAAAAGAAAAACGGCTTTATGAATATGAGTCAGACCAAATGATGCGCACGGCAATAATCGCAATAGCCCGCGCCAGAGAGGCTGGCTACTTAGCAAAAGTTGCCCGCCAGGAAAACCAAGCTATCCAAGCTCAACGCCACGGCACATAATGAAGCTAGTAAACCTTAGGAATGGGTTATAATAAATCATGACAATGAGTAAACAAGTTATTTTAACTGGGTTGAGGGCCAATAATGACCTGCATATTGGTCATTATTTTGGCGCTATGCTGCCGATGATTGATGTAGCCAAGCAAAAAGCTGGTAAGTATCAGGTCAATATGTTTATTCCGGACTTGCATAGTTTTACGACACCGATTGATCATAGTCAGTTGCAGGATCAAATCATGAACAATCTTCGGATATTTGTGGCGGCTGGTTTGCCACTCGATAATCCCGATGTTCATATTTATCGCCAAAGCTATATTCCGGCACATTCAGAATTGACGGTCATCATGAACAATTTTGCTGGCATGGGCGAAATGGAGCGCATGACGCAGTTCAAAGACAAATCTGCCAAGCTAGGGAATGACCGAGTAACAGTGGGTCTTTTTGATTATCCGGTGCTGATGGCTTGTGATATTTTGCTGTACGGCGCTTCTTACGTGCCAGTTGGCGATGACCAATCGCAGCATATTGAGATCACCCGTGATCTTGGGCAAAGGCTTAATACAAAATTCAACAAAGAGTTATTTGTTATACCTAAAACCGTCAAAGAACAGCACCAGTTCTTCGGCAAAGATCAAGGGCTTAGAATAAAAGACTTGGTCGACCCCACCAAAAAGATGAGCAAATCAGATGAAACTGGCAAGGGCGTAATCTTTTTGTCTGATTCTTCCGATGTTGTCCGAAAAAAGATCATGTCAGCCACTACTGACTCATTTGGCGACGTGCAGTTTGATCACAAAACACGACCTGGAGTTAGTAATTTGCTCGATTTATACGCCTTGTTAGGCGGAAATCCAAATGAGTTTATCGGCCAGGAACAATACGGGCCGCTCAAACAAGCCGTTGCTGATAAGGCTGCAGGATTTATAGAAGACTTTCAGACTAAGCTGGCAGCGGTTAATGACACGGCGATCTTAAGCAAACTTGAAGCTTCAGAAAAGTTAATGAATGAACAAGCTAACCAAACACTACTTAGGGTTCAAAAAGCCGTCGGCCTAAGAGTTTAGAAGTGAGTATAGAGTTGAGAAAATCGTTGGAAATTGAAGCAATATTATTTGACTGGGACGGGACGCTGGCACAGACTCTTGAAGTTTGGTTAAAGACTTTTAAACAAGCTTTCGCGGCTTTAAATATATACCCTACGGATGCCGAGATTGGTTCTAGATTTGGCAATCTAAATATTCATTCTGAGCTTGGTGTTACGCCGGAAAGCGAGAAGATATTCTATCAACACATAGAAGTAGTATACGATCGTCTTAAAAATGTACCTCTTTATGATGGTGCTCTTAGTGTTTTGCAGGAACTTAAAGACAATGACCTTAAGCTAGGGTTAGTTTCAACGTCAAATCGAAAAATGCTTGAGGCCGCATTTAAAAACAATAAGATTAATCATTTATTTGACGTAACGGTTACTGAGGAAGATTCTGTTAAGCACAAGCCAAACCCAGAGCCATTGTTTATAGCCCTCGATAAATTAGGTGTTGAGCCTAAAAATGCTTTGTTTGTGGGAGATTCCATTAAAGATACCGGAGCTGCTAAAAACGCAGGTATGGATCTTTTGCTTTTCGCTCCTAAATCTCATGAAATTTATTATGATCTTAATCGACTAAGAAATGAACCTAGCGTAATAGAAGTTTTTGAAGTTTGGCAAAACTTTCCTTTTAATAGTGTTGGCTTGTACAATAAATAGGTGAGTAAAGATACAAAAATCGATTTTGAGCCTGGACTAAGGCTTGATAAAGCGCTAGCTTTGGCCTTTCCGGAATATTCCAGAGCATATTTAGCGCGGCTGATAGATGGTGGCGCCGTGAAAGTCAACGAAAAACAAGCTAAAGCCGGCCACAAGCTCCGAGTTAGTGACCAAGTAAATGTGACTGTTGATTTATCCAAAGAGCAAGTGATAGAAGACATTGATTTGCCAATATTATATGAAGACGAAAACGTTTTAGTTATTGATAAACCAGCCGGAGTTATCAGTCATAGCCGCGGTCGATATTGGTATGAGCCATCGGTGGCGTCTTTTGTGCGGCAAAAAACTGGCCAGGAGGGTGATCGCAGCGGAATTGTTCATCGGCTTGATAGAGCAACTTCTGGTGTGATGATTTGCGCCAAAAATTCTGAAACTTTGTCCTATCTTCAAAAACAGTTTTCAAGTCGTAAGGTCAAGAAGTCTTACATGGCTGCAATTGAAGGCAAAATATCACCTGAGCAAGCAATTATTGACATGCCAATTGAGCGCAACCCTAAAGCTCCGGCAACTTTTAGAGTTGGGGCTAACGGCAAGCCTTCTCAGACAAAGTATTCTGTCTTAAAAGATTTTGAGAATTACCAACTACTGAAACTAGAGCCGATAACCGGGCGAACTCATCAGCTAAGAGTTCATTTGGCTTATCAAAAACATCCTATAATTGGCGATAGTTTGTACGACGGCAAGCCCGCCGAGAGATTATTTTTGCATGCTGAATCGCTTGAGATCACCATACCTGATGGTCAGCGGAAAATTTTTCATTCGCCGCTACCTGAGAGTTTTAATAAATTAGAGTTTTAAATTATGTTAATTCATCCTAAAACCAAACTAGCTGCCCAGGATTTTATTGATAAACCATCGCATGGTCTTCTGATTAGTGGCTTGCCGGGCAGTGGTAAGACTATGCTGGCGATGTATTTATTCCGGCAGCTACTCGGCCTAAATACCGATGAGCAACTTAGAAATTACGCTTATTTTTTGCATATTCAGCCGGAAGCTAATTCAATCGGTATTGATCAAATCCGGGGTTTACAAAAGTTTTTACAGTTAAAAGTACCCGGGAATAGCTATTTAAGGCGAGCCGCAATTATCAGTGATGCTCAGCAGATGACCCTCGAGGCTCAAAATGCGCTTTTAAAAGCCCTCGAAGAGCCCCCGGAAGACACTGTAATAATCCTGACTGCCCCCAAAAGCCTTAACCTTAAAGAAACTATTTATTCAAGGGTTCAGCAAATTTCGGTTTTGAGTGTTGGCCAGCAACAATCAGCTGAATATTTCGCCAACTCCTTCACGCCAGACCAAATAAAAAAAGCTTTTCTAATTAGCGGCGGACGAGCTGGACTAATGAATTCTGTTCTGAACGATTTGGAGCATCCACTGCTTAAGCAAATTGATTTTGCTAAGGAGCTTATGGGTAAAAGCCCGTATGAACGCTTAATTAATGTTGATGATTTGTCCAAAGATCGTCAAAAAGCGGCCAACTTGATCGAAGCTTTAAAGCTAATATGCCTAACTGCCATCGGCGTTGCAGGAAATAGCAAACCGCAGCAGCTGGAGGCCTGGCAGCGTCGGCTGAAAATAATCTATGATGCCGAGGCATCCTTAAGACACACGCCCAACCAAAAACTTCTAATGAGCGATTTATTGCTCGGGCTATAACTGTAGTATAATGAGTAATTATGTATGAATTAATCCTGTTGGTGGGATTTGGGGCGTTGGCATTTAGAAGTGCTCGGGTTTTTGATGAAGACCCGCTGGCGATACCTCGAAAAATCAGCGATAAAATGGGTCAGCTTTGGGACATTGCTCACCAGGGCATGAGAGAAAAACGCTTCTTACGAGCTGAAAAGGCCCTGCTGACCATCCTGAAAATTGATCAGAAAAACGCCGCTGCCTATAACCGCTTGGGCATTTTATACGCCAAACAAAAAGAGTATAAAGACGCGATTGACTGTTTTGAAATTGCCTCAAGCATCGAACCGACTGCCTCGAGTCTTCACAACCTTGGCTTAATTTATTATGAAACTGAAAACTATCAAAAGGCAGCTACCGCTTTTGAACAGGCTCTAAAACTAGAGAACGACATGGCCGCAAGGCACATCGCCTACGCTAAAGTTCAGGAAAAACTCGGCAACACCAAATTAATGATAAGTGAGCTTGAAAAGGCGGTTGAACTTGAACCCAACAAAGAAAGCTACACACTTTTAATCAAGGCCTATCAAGATAATGACATGCAGCCGCAGGCTGATATTTTGACTGATAAACTCCAAAAATTGATTGTTCCGGCCGGAAAACCTAAAAGAGTTAAGCGTCCTAAAAGAGTTGTAATTTAACCCCTGTTTTGATACACTTGCTCGGTATTAATAAACGTAACTAGGCCACCTTAGCTCAGCTGGTTAGAGCATCGGTTTTGTAAACCGAGGGTCGTCGGTTCGAATCCGACAGGTGGCTCCACATGCTGGGATACTCAAGCGGTCAACGAGGTCTGACTGTAAATCAGATGGCTACGCCTTCGGGGGTTCGAATCCCTCTCCCAGCACCATGGAATTTAAGAGTATGCAAATTCACATCGAAAATTATGTCGAAGTGTTAGGCCCCTGTACAGAAGATATTAGGGATTGTGAGATTATGCGGGCAGTGATCGTCCTGCAGCAAAAGGTACCTGATGACGACAGACCTAAAACTATCCGCACTGAACTTGCCAAAGCAGCATGTAGTGATTGTAAAAACTATTATTTAAAAGACGTGGTTATCTGTTAGATTTATCCTAGCGACAGTTCACACTGCGCCAAATCAATCTGTTTTTCAAAAATTTCTTGTTAAAAAACCAATCTGACATCATTTATACAACAGATATTTTTATGATAACCATAAATTTTTTGATAAAATAAACTAAAGATGACAGGAAATGAGACAACAGATCTTCCTTGGTTTATTGTGACTAAAGGCGATGAAACCTTGTATGCTCAAGGTGTTGGTCCTTTGGCAGCTGCACGATCCGCTGTTGATCAGCTTAATGCAGATGAAGGTCTGAATGGTATGGTAGTTGAGAGAGCTGATTACAAAACTGCTGAGTTTATTGGACAGGTTGGAATCGAAGGTTTTAGGCAACCCGACGTTCAGCAACCAAACGGGGCTCGTATTTTATAGCTCAATCTGTTAAAATCACATGGTAATAATCAGCGTCAGAGCTCTAAATGCCGTTGTAGCTCAGGGGTAGAGCACTTCCATGGTAAGGAAGGGGTCTCGGGTTCAAGTCCCGACAACGGCTCCACGATTAAAATGTTGAAATTACATCGTCAATCTGTTAAAATTAGTTAAATTAGAATATAAAGGCAGGAATTAATGGCAAAAAAAGGCGACAAAAGAAAGACTGTTGGTCTGGTGTCCGAGGAAAGTGGCGGACGCCACTACTACACCCGCAAGAACACCATGAATACACCAGATAAGCTGGAGCTTAGAAAATATGATCCTAAGCTTCGCAAGCACGTGCTTTATGTGGAGACTAAGAAAAGCTTGGGTCGAAACGAAGTAAAGGGCCGAAAATAAAACCTAGACCCGCGTGGCATTACTTAAACAAGCAACCGCTAGAACCCCTAATTAACAAGGGGTTCTTTTTATATTTTGTTGAGGTCTAAAATGGTGTTGATTAACTCCGCATGGCTCCAGACCAGAGGTAAAACGCCTAAGTTTCTACCGTCTTCTGGGTCAAATTGCTCGCCAAATGCTCCGCTTGGTGTAGCTAAATTAAGCGCCCAATCAACAAGTTGTTTGGTTTTGTCAGCTTGACCGGTTCCGGCGTAATATTGAGCCAGCCACATAGTGCAAACAATCCATGGATTTCCTGGATACTGCTTTTTATTTCTGAAATATTCATCAAATTCATATCTGATAACACCACCGGCCGGCGAAGTATTTAGTAGCTTTTCTTCGATTTTCCTAGCAGTGCTATTTAGTCTTTTATCGTCATGACTCAGCCCCGCCAACATGTACACGCCCTGCAGGCTGGATATGTCAACTGTCTCATCATATTTCAAATCACCTGACGGCTGCAGAAGATATCCCTTGCGGAAGTATCCATCGGGGTTATAAAGGGCCGAAAGGTTGCCATAAATTATATCCGCTACTTCTTTCCATAAACTGGCGTCTTCTGGATGATCGGTCAGCTCAGCTAACTTAGAGGCCGCCCGAAGCCCAGCAATAACCATCGACACAGAGTAGGTGGTCGTTAAGAATTTTTCTTCCCACAGATCATAGCTGGCATGCGGCAATCCGGTTTCGGCATCTACAAATCTGGACATAAAATCAGCAGCTGGCTTGATTAAGCTGTCGTAATAATTATGAATTAATTCGGTGTCGCCAGACGCTTCAAAATATTCATTGAGCATAAATAATATGCAACCTGTTTCGTCCTCTTGAATGGCGAGTTCAGGCTGGCCATTTTGAACCAGTGAATGCCAAGTGCTGCCAACCGCCCGATCGGGTTGATACTTGTGCAACATGTAACCATCTGGGTGAATGGTGCCTTTTGCAAAATCAAAGAACTTCTTGGCCTCCTCATATAATCCCAAGCGGATCATCGGCCACAGCGTATAAGCAGCGTCACGCGGCCAACAATAACAATAATAATCACGGCCATAATTAAATATACTGGAGTCGCCACTGGCTAAAATTGATCCGTTGCTGTCACAATGAGCTTTCATGATCAACAAGCCTTTAGTTACCGCTGATTTGTAAGGTTCCGATATTTGCTGAATCTTATCGAGTGCTGGGCTGAGCCAGTTCTGGTAATAATTTCTAGTATGTTCAATTCTGGAGCTAATAGAGCTAGCTAGCAGTTCCTTATGAATCTTGAGTGCTGATTGATGATCTCTGGCGGCAATTGTCCAGTAATCAACCACAAAACTCTGCTGCGGATCTGTGGTCTTTTGAAATCTCATGACGCTATCAACGCCGCCGTGTTCCACAAGATTATTACTAAGTTCGCCGTCTTCGGCGTCCACGAAAGTTCCGGTTTTACCTTCTAGCCCGTAATTTCCAACCGCAAATTGATCAAAACCACTTTGGCCATCTAAAAGCCCAGCGCTTAGAAGGCACTTTCTGCCTTTATAAGTCAGTAGATGATGATCATCCGGCACATACATGGCTGTATCGGCTCGGCCATCACTGGAGATTTCAAACACCTGGTGCATAAATATTCTTATGTCGCGCTTTATGGACAAGTGATTAGTAACAGTGATCTGGCGAATAAAGGCTGTGTGCTCAACATCCACAAAATCATTAAAACTCAGCGAAACATCCAACTTAGCGCAGTGCATAGTGATGACACTGATTAGCGCCTGAGGCTCAAAATTGACTGAAATTTTCCAAGAGCCATCATCAACCCAGCTAAAATTCCCATCGGCCCACACGCCAATTTTGTGACTGATCCTGCGAGAAGTCGCCAGATTATTCAGCCCAACATAAGGGAAGTAAAAATCATGAACCAGACCGTCTTCGTTAAGACCTACGAATAATTTGCCGTTACTGAGAACTACTGGTCTGCCCACATTTGCCTCCTAGCCAGTGATATATTCATCATACCTCAATTCCTTTTTCGGCCAACCGAAACTTCAGATCATGCCAAGTATTCATAAAGTTCATAAAAGCCTCGTACGGCGAATCATAAGGGCTGAAATAAGCGTGAATATCACCATCATTGAACCATTTTGTACACATGTAATAAAAATGATCAGAGGTTTGCAGCTTGCGCCAATCTTCTATTAATTGTAGGTCAGCGCTGTCCATAATTGGTTTTTGAAGATCATATAAAGCATGAACCGCCTGTTGCTGCATCGGGTTGCCCAGCCAGGCCGACAAATCACGTTCTGTGTCGGCCCAGGTGGTGGTTTTAGGACCATCACACACGTCAACCGCCTGATGACTGTCGGCG
>CAZWRG010000003.1:0-67897 GCA_964636355.1 uncultured Candidatus Saccharibacteria bacterium
TTCCCGGCAGGCTCTATTTGGCATGGGGTGGGAGCTTCCTGAGGTCAGACCTCAGGAAGCTTTCAGCCCTCAGTTTCGGTAACCTGCCTCTGTCAGTTTTTGGCATACCTTTTTACTGAGTCAAAAGGGTATGAGTGAGGAATTGTTGGGGTTAGCGAAAAGGATTTATGATTTTGGATGTTTTGAAAAGCAGGGGGGCTAGTAAAGGGTTTCTCTATTTGCAAGTAATAACTCGAGTGTTGTAACATAAGCAGTATGAATCCAAATCAACCTTCTCCTTATGGGCCGGATCCTGAGCCTAATCAGACGCCGCAACCTTCCCAGATGTTTCAACCTAGTGCGCCCCAGCAGCCGGTAAATTCTGCGCAGCCAACAGCCTATCAGTCACAAAGCCCGACTTCATATAATCCAGGTTCTCCTGTCACGCCGAGCCAAGGTGCCCCAATGTCGCATAACAGTAAAAAACGCGGTTTGCCCTGGGGCTGGATAGTCCCGATTGTCGTTTTGACACTTCTTTTATTAGCGTCTTTGGGTCTGGCGTTCCAACTTTTCAATGAAAAAGAAGACTACAAAAATAATTCTGATGAAAAGGTCGCCGCCGCCGTGGAAGACGCTAAAGAAGAAGTTGAAAAAGTTAAAGAAGCTGAGTTCATCGAAAGGGAAAAACAGCCCTATAAAGTTTACAAAGGCCCAGCCAGGTTTGGCTCGCTCAGCATAACTTACCCAAAATCATGGTCGGCGATGGTTGAAGAATCAGGGTCTGGTAATAAGCCGGTTCATGGGTTGTTCCATCCTAATTTTGTGCCTGGTGAACGCTCAAAAACTGCCTATGCGCTGAGAGTTGAAGTGCTCGAGCAGGAGTATGACACTTTGCTGAAGCTCTATGATGGGGACGTCCGAGTTGGCAAGGTCAAAATCTCTGCCTTTAAAGCGCCAAAGGTGCCATCGGTACTTGGTTCACGGATTGATGGCGAGATTGCCCGCGATCAAAACGGCAGCGTAATTTTACTGCCTATCAGAGATAAAACCATCAAGCTGTCAGTTGAATCACAAAGCTTTATGAAAGATTTCAACGATATCATTCTAGCCAATCTGGTCTTTGTACCGTAGTAACTAAACTGCCTAAAATGTTATAATAAGCCCATAAGGAGAGGGTTTATAGGGAAATTGTGACAGAAGGTATGAATTTTTTACCGGATGATAGGTTGCTTCGGGCATTAGCCGAAGAGCTTAAATTGCCTCTGCTACAGATTGCCCGCCAGACCGAGCTCCAAAATTTAACTTCCAAAGACTTAAAATCTATTAATTACATTGCTGATAATGCAATTAACATGATAGACGGATTTTTATTAAGCGCCTCGAGTGCGCGTCAGCAACAGCTCCCCTTAGAGCCAGTTTCATTATCTTCGGTGTTAGCTGATACGGCTCATAAATTGCAACCTTTAGCTCGCTTAAATAGTTGCGAAATTGACATAAGTTTAGCTGGAAAATATGGTCCGGCAATGGCTCATAAAAAGAGCTTAGAAGCTGCCTTGATGCTTATTGGTCGTAATCTTATTGAGGCTAGACACGTCGAAAATCGGCCGCACCGAGTGGTGCTGGGCGTTCATCGAAGCCGCAATGGTTTGGTGGCCGGGGTCTTTGATAATCAGTCGGGTCTTAGCGCTGACATGCTTAAAAGAGGCAGGGCGCTGTACGGTTCGGCGCGACAGGCCATGCCAAAAGTTAGCGCCACAAGCGGCGCCGGGGTTTTTATAGCTGATGCGCTTTTTAAAGCCATGGAAACCTCAATTTACATAGCTAGGCACAAAAACATGACCGGCTTGGCCGCGACACTTCACCCTAGTTCTCAGCTGAGGTTGATCTAGTGAATATCCTGGTCATTGAGCCAAGCGAAATACTGGCCAAAATATATCAACAAGCTTTTAAAGACAGTGGCCATAGTGTGCAGATTGCCAGCGGAGCACAAGAGGCAATTTCAGCTCTTGACGGCAACCAAGCGGCTTTTGATGTTATTTTCCTGGAATTACAGTTGGCTGGTCATTTTGGAGTTGAGTTTTTGTATGAGCTCCGTTCGTATAACGAGTGGCAAAATATTCCAGTCGTAGTTTTGAGCATGATTCCAGAGGCAGAACTTAGCCAGCAACTTAAGAAATTATCCGAACTTGGCATCATAAAATACTTATACAAGCCAACTACCAGTTTACAAAAATTGACCAGCCTGGTTTCTGATTTAGAATTATCCAGACTATGAAAAACCAAATCGTGACCCCGGCGATTGTGCTTAGGCGAACTGATTTTAAAGAAGCCGACAGAATAATCGTATTTTCTACGCCACATCACGGTAAACTTAGCGCGATTGCCAAAGGCGTGCGCCGCCCGAAGTCCAAGCTGGCCGGCGGAATCGAACTACTCAGCACTAATGAAATAATTTATCTGCCCGGCAGGGGTGAGCTCGGCACGGTTCTATCAGCCAGGCCAATCAAACACTATAAAAACATCGTAAAAGACATTAATCGGACAATGTTGTCTTATGAGCTTTTAAAGCGCCTGAATCGCATAACCGAAGATGCTGCTGGTGAAGAATATTTCATGATTCTGCAGCGGTCGCTGGAGTCTTTGAATAACCTAGACATTCATCAAACTTTAGTTGAACTGTGGTTTAACCTTCATTTGCTGAGCGCTACAGGTCATATGTTGGATCTTAAAAATGACTCATCAGGATCACCGCTGTCATCAGAAAAATCATATAATTTTGAATTTTCGGACATGGCTTTTGCGGCTCATCCGGAGGGAGTCTATAAATCCAATCATCTAAAATTACTCCGATTATTACACTCGGCTCAATCGCCCATAGCCTTAAAAAATTTGCAGATAAATGACGAAGTATTGTCCAGCTCAGCTAGGCTGATTGAAGGTCTCCTCATAGAACACACCAGCTAGGCACTACTATAATTTTCGCGATAATAAACACATAGCAAATACAATATAATTGACAATTAATTAAGCTTATGCTAATATGTAACTAGTTGAAAAGGAAAACCAAAACTGTGAAACACAAATTTAATGCAATGCCACCAGATGTCGCCCCTGGCTCTGCTGAAGAGCATCAGTATTTGAGGGCCTTGCGCGAAGAAAGGCTGGCGACTGATATAGCTAGGCAGGCATTTAGGCAAGATGGACTTAAGAAGGCCGAAACAAAACACGGAGGCTTTGTTCCGCCGTCTGCGGCACAAAGTGTTCAAGCAGAAGTCATAAATGTCTTTGATCAGTCAACCAGTTCTGAATTAGTAGACGTAAAGCGAGAAAAATCATAGGATTAAAGATCATGGTAGCAGCAACATTAGACAAAAGAGAGGCAGAGCCGAAGGTAGATTATTCTGGTGGGGGCAATATGGAGCATGTAGCAATTGATCCAGAAACTGGAATTCACCGCCAGAAAGCGGCAGAATATCTGCTGAGCACACAGGGAATTGCACTAGACACAGCTGTTATAGCTGACAGGCAAGATCGTGACACGACTGATGCAGTCTTTCCGGACTCCAAAGATAGGTTTGAGCCACTTTCGGTTCGCCAGCTTGAAGAGCGTGACAAGAATTAATTAGAGAATAATTTTAAGATTAACCCCTATGAGAATAGGGGTTAATTGTTTATAATGTTGATCAAGTTATGAGTGATGTAAAAATGGAAGATATTGTTAGTTTGTGCAAACGCCGCGGGTTTATATACCAAGGCTCCGAGGTTTATGGTGGCTTAAGTGGCACGTGGGATTATGGTCCACTCGGCGTAATTCTTAAGAAAAACATCATGGACCTATGGTGGAAGACATTTGTCGAAGACCGTGATGATATGTACGGAATAGACGCTGCGATACTGATGAACCAGAAAACCTGGCAAGCCAGCGGCCATGTCGATACATTTACAGATCCGCTGGTGGAGTGCAGTAACTGTAAGGGACGTTTCCGCGAGGACAAAATTGATACCAGTAAATGCCCGAATTGTGGCGCTAAAAATCCTTTTGGGCCAGCTCGCCAGTTCAACATGATGTTCAAAACAAGTGTGGGACCGGTTGATGATGAGAGCTCCATTAGTTATTTACGCCCAGAGACTGCTCAAGGAATTTTTACCAATTATAAAAATGTCGTCGATAGCTTTTACCCTGACGTGCCGTTTGGTATTGCCCAAATCGGCAAAGCTTTTAGAAACGAAATCAGCCCGCGTGATTTTGTGTTCCGCTCGCGTGAGTTTGAGCAGATGGAAATTGAATATTTTATCCATGAAGATAACTGGCAAGAGCTGTTTGAACAGTGGCGTAAAGCTATAAAGGCGTTCTTAAAAGACGGTCTTGGTCTGCCAGAAAATTCCGTGCACGAGCTGGAGGTGCCGGATGATGACTTAGCACATTACAGCAAGCGCACAATTGATTATGAATTTGATTATCCGCATGGTAGGGATGAGTTGCTTGGTCTTGCGTATCGTACTGATTTTGATTTGAAAAACATCGAGCGGGTGAGTGGCAAGAGCATGGAATATCGGCCAAAAGATGGCGGCAAGTCATTTGTACCGCATGTAATTGAGCCTAGTTTTGGCGTAGAGCGAGCTCTCATGGCGGTGCTAGTCAGTGCCTATGCAGAGGACGAACAAAACGGCGAAAAACGAGTCTTTTTAAAGCTACCGGTGCATTTAGCTCCCCAAAAAGTGGCGGTTTCGCCATTGCTCAAAAACAAGCCAGAGTTGGTTGAAAAGGCCCGCGAAGTATACACGGCGCTCAAAAAAGAGTTTGGCAATGTGATCTGGGATGACAACGGCAATATTGGTAAGCGTTATCGCCGCCAGGATGAAATCGGCACACCGCATTGTGTAGTGATTGATTTTGACACACTAGAAGACGGCACAGTGACCGTCCGTGACCGCGATACCACCGAACAAAAACGCGTAAAAATCGACGACCTCGCAGCCCTCATACATAATTAGAATATTATAATAACATTGTAATATTATTATAATTGTGCTAATATTTTTAGCATGACAATAACTACTACGCAAAAACTTATCAAGATTGGCACTAGCAAGGGTGTTACATTGCCTGCAAAAGACCTAAAGGCACTGGGAGTTGATACCGGGGAAGAGCTCGAGTTGGTAGTGCGAAAAAAACAAAGACCAGTAAGTAGCGATAGTGTAAAAGAGATCGCTGAAGATATTTTACGGCGCTACGACCAAGACTTCAAAAATTTAGCAGGTCGCTAGATGAGCATTTTGACTCTTGAGCAGCTGTTAAAACTTCACATACTGGTTATTGAGCGGTACGGTGGCTCAGCCGGGGTGCGAGATTTAGGACGCTTAGAGTCTGCAGTAGCCGCCCAGACTCAAGAGGTTTTTGGGCAAGAGCTGTATAAGACAGTAGAACAAAAAGCAGCTGTCATGATGCGAAACATCATTGGCGATCATCCATTTGTTGATGGTAATAAACGAACGGCTACGCTTGCAGCGCTTACTTTACTGGAGTCAAATGGCTATCGGTTCATTGCTAAAAAAGGTGAGCTGGAGAATTTTGCGGTTAAGGTAGCGACAGATAATTTGGATGTTGATCAAATTGCCGAATGGCTAAAATCGCATAGCAAGAAAGTATGAAAGCCAAAGATCTACAGGATGAGTTAGCTAAATATGCCAGCGATGCTGATGCAGTATTTTTGCAGCGATTTTTCAAAACTGGAAAAGGGCAATATGGCGAAGATGATAAGTTTATTGGCGTACGGGTGCCAATGACCCGCAAAGTCTGCAAACAATTTAAAGATTTATCGTTGCCAGAAGTGCAAAAATTATTTGATTCTGGAGTCCATGAACATCGCTTGGCGGCCGTAATTTTACTAGTCAACAAATATCCGAAAGCGGATAAAAACCAACAATTTAAAATATACGAACTCTATCTTAAAAACATTAAAAATGGACGGGTAAATAATTGGGATTTGGTTGACGCTTCGGCTGAGCACATCATCGGGGCACACAGTTTTGATACCGATCGAAAAGTGCTGTTTGAGCTGGCTAGGTCTAATGATTTATGGCAAAAACGGGTAGGCATCATGAGTGCTTTTAATTTTATAAAGCGCGGTGACGCCAGTACGACGCTTGAGCTGGCAGAAATATTGCTGCATGATCCGCATGACCTGATCCAAAAAGCGGTTGGCTGGCAGCTACGTGAAGTCGGCAAGCGTGTAGATCAAAATTTGTTGCTTGAATTTTTAGATAAGCACGCCGCTACCATGCCGCGAACAACTCTTCGTTATGCCATTGAGCATTTAACACCAGAAATCAGACATCACTACATGACTCAAAAACCACACTAAAAATGCCCGGGGTGGTTACCGGGCATTTTATTTTATAGACTAAGTGGCTAATTATTTTGTTCTTTTGAAGTGCGTGTAAACATCAGCCACGATTTTGCCAGCTGTGTCGCGACCGCCAAGACCAAACGCCAGACCAAGAGCCAGCATGAATCCAGCCACGATGACCGTTATGTTATTGGTCAGAATGGTGGTGTTGAAGCCCAGCTGATCAAGTGCCATTACTGCTCCAAAAATCATTAGAACATAAAAGGCAATCATTGATACGCCGTTGGCGTAGTCTACGCGCATGCGAGCCAGCGAGGCGCGAACTACATCACGAATGATGCGGGCACCAGCTACGGCCACAGTTATAACCAACGCGGCGGCTAGCACGTTAGGTAGATAACCGACAAATTCGCGGATTACATCGCGCATTGCGCTGAGCCCCAGAACATCAGCGATGGTCAGCGCGAAAATAGCAATTACTGACCAAAATACTACTCGACCAGCGATTGACACAACATCTATATCAATCTCGGCGGTGTTCAGGGTCTTAGCAACTGTTTTGTTTTTTTGTAATTTATCAACTTTTAGTAATCTTAAAGCGTTTTCTATCAAATATTGGAACAGTTTGGCGGCCACTAACGCCAAAATAATTAATATTAAAGCACTGACTAATTTTGGCAAAAATGCTCCGACAGCGGTCCAAAATTCGCCCGCAGAATCAGAAAGCCTATCGCCTAAGCTTTGTACTTCGTTCATAAAACGTCCCTCGTTTAGTTTTGCTAATGCTTAGTATATCAACTTCTTAAGTTTATGTACATAAATACCTGGCTTAACAGTGGTAAATTATGCTTAATGATACATTTGGCATATTATTAATTTACAAATAATAGGAGTCTATAAGATGGCAAAATCTAGCATTATTTCTGGCGCGGAAATCACCAAGTCAGGATTGATTTATTATCTGGCGCGAGGTTTACAGCGGCTTGGCCTTGTCGCCTCCGGCGTAGCGGTAGCCAGCCTATATGCACAGTATTTTTCAAGTATGTGGGTGGATGGCACGCTGGATTCCATCACACTACCTGTGATTGAAATGCTAACCATGATGTGTTTATTATTGTCAATTTTTACGCTGGGCATGAGCTTTTTATTGCTATCTTTCCCAAGAGTCAAGCTATATCAAAAAAGTTTAGTTTTTGATGGCATTTTAATCAGTTTTCTGTTTATAGTTCTCACAACTTATGTTGAGCCATTGATTCGCTGGATGCTTTCCACTTTTGCTTATTGGTAAATTTGTTTCGGAGGAGGGTTTACTTATTTGTGTCTTTGGACTTTTGCGATATGTTCTTCGTGTAATCCAGGGGTGCAGTAATCCAAATCAAGGTATAGATCCCATAAGGCGTTGCAGTCTTCTGCGGCATTCTGAGCTGAGGCTGGTCTCCGGGGCGGAAAGCTGCGGTGGGCTAAGTTTCCGAGAAGTTTAATGGTGTCGTGGCCAGGAACCAATAGGGTGGTACGCTCTGGCGTTTGCCAGCCTGTTTGACCAACGGGACGATCGAGCACCTCAACGCTGTGATTTATAAGTGAATGTTTTTTATCAACACAGATGTCCATGAGTTCCAAAACTCGACCGCTCGGGAAGTTTGGCTCATCAGGATCAGGCGATCTTGTGGTATTAATACAAACTGCGGTTGCAGTGGGGCTGTCTGTAAATTCCTGGCGATTTGTAACAAATATTTTTGTCTCGTGATCGGCCATCGGTGCTTTATAAAAGCAAATACCATTATTTTGGATCAAGAGTGGAGTTATTCGCCCGATCTTTTGCAAAACGCTTGCTAGTAGCGTTTTTCTTTCTAGTTGGGCAAATTCGTTGATTAAACCTGGCTGCAAAAACTCTGGTGAAAATAGCTGTTCTTCTGGTTTTTTGGGGGTTTCATCAAATGGTGAAAAAGACATAATGAATTAATCTTACACCGGTTATTATTGATTTAAAAAAGCTCATGCTTAGTCTTTAGTCTAAATCAGACTTCTTGGAAATGATATGATTGTTAAAACCTTGGTATACAGAATGAATCAGCGATTTAAGATAACACTTAGCGGAACCAGTTGTGTTGGTAAAACAATGCTGTTTGAGGCCTTAAAAGTAAAGTACAAAAATAATTCAAAAATTAATTTTATAGACGAGGCCGCCAGGGAATTCTTTGTAGCAAATCCAATGCCCGAGACCGAACGATTTTTGCCTGAGACCCAGCGCCGAATTCAGAATTTTATAATCCAAAAGGAGAAACAAGGTTTTAATCAAAATACTGATTTACTAAT
The DNA here is from genome assembly GCA_964636355.1 of uncultured Candidatus Saccharibacteria bacterium. Lineage (GTDB taxonomy): Bacteria > Patescibacteriota > Saccharimonadia > Saccharimonadales > JAGQNK01 > CAZWRG01. The sequence goes on from CAZWRG010000003.1 coordinate 8,646, forward strand.
CTGCGACAATTCAATTTTTACATCACTGGCTTTCAGCCGAGTGTTTAGTGATTCGCTCGACCTTAGGCTGACAGAAAAAGCTATGAAGTTTGCAAAAACCTATACCAAAATCTACATTCTTGATCCAGCCGATGTGCCTTATAAAACCGATTCTGTTAGACAAGAGGATCGATTTTTCAGGGATCAGGTTCATGAAGCGTTGTTGTCAATTCTAAGTGAATACAACGTAGAATATGAATTGCTGAGCGGAAATGGCTTAGATAAGCAAAAACAGGTGACAGATTACATAAAAAGCCTAGTAATTTAATTCTTGCAAAATTCTTGTGCTTGCAGTTTAAGGTTTTTAATCTAGACTTATTTTTAAGATAATCTCGAGGAATCGAACAAAATGTTGCATAAGGTGTTTGCTCCGGAGGCGTTTAGCGAACGTAACACTGAGTTAATGTTGGCTGTGGGCCGATCTGTTTTCGGCCAAGCCCTAAATCAACAAATCAGGTACGAAAGATATGTTCATATCCCAGAGGGCGTAGCTCATCTAAATCTACCACCAGATCGTAAAAAAGAAGTCCACGCCAACTGGACCGAATCGTTGATGGATGCTGACACCAACAATTTGCAGCACAATGTCCTCACGGCCTTAATAGGTAGACACGTTTGCCAGGTGGATGAGATTGACGAAGAGACAACCGAGCTTGTCGTAAAGACTCTGCTGGTGCATGACTTAAAAGAATATGTGCTTGATCCAAACACTGATCTGGGTGACGAGACTTATGACGATGCCGTTCGAAAAGGAGCGGAAGGCTACAGCAAGGAACATCATGAACTTGGTGAAATACTAAAGAGTAGTGACTTTTCTATGGTGAGCTGTCATGAAATTGAACAAATAGTTGAAGCTTTGAATGATTCAAAAATTAGTCCTTCAGAGGGTGGCCCAAAAACCCAGGCTGGACAAATTATTGAGATCGCAGAAAGGCTTGGTTATATGCACTCCGCCCTAAGAGCTCAGAGAGCGGTTGATGAATATTATTTTGATTTTGATCACCCGCAAAAAGATAAATTATTATGGCTTAGTGAAAACGTTTTAGGGAATCATATCACAAGGCTTATTGAATTAGCTGAAAGATCTGAGACCGTGCGGCAGTTTCTAGCTAATCGACAGAGCGAGATCAGCAATGCTATTAACTTACTGTGCCATCCGAGTTCTAGGTTTACAGTGATGTCGCTATATATTGATGAAGGCAAAGAAGATCCGCATCAAAAAGCTGAGCAGTTCACAGAAGCTGTCAGACAGTGGTATTCGTATAAAGATTCGACAGAGCAAAATAAGGAGTAGGCTATGTTTAAAAAAGTCGAGGCTGAACGAAATTGCTACGATGCCATACGGAACATTGATGCGGCGATCAGGGGTAGCTTAAATCCTGGGCAAGATTATGCAATAGTTGGTGGAACGGCAACTGGCGCTTACATGGAAGGCTCTACAGCTCACGACCTTGTTAGTCGAGTGTCGTTCGCTGCTCATGAAACGGGTCCTAGTATCCTTAGACCGGAGAATGGCACCGCCCGAGACATTGATATTTTGATTATCGGTGGTGAGCTACCCGAAGAGCAAGCCAAAGATATACTGGAGGTAGTCGGGCATGAAGTGCCAGAGCTGGAAATTTCGGTTTTCGGTCTTAGGCGCCATCAGGATCAACTTACAAATTATGATAGGTTAAAAAGGACTGCTTCTAATTGGCTGTCCGAAAGAACCATTGATGAAAATGGCGTGCTGCGATATGAATTATATCCATTGAGTAAAGAGATTGATTCTGAAAGCTTAAAACCCTGGAAAGTTGTGGTTGGCGAGTCGGTGATTTTCAATGCATTGCATCCAGCTGGCCATACCTTGGCCTACCTGACTCGTTCAATTTCTGGTGTCCGTTACAAAGATGCTGAAAAGTTAGCCAGGCTTGTCGACGCGGTAATGGCGGTTCCGGAATTTAAATCAGAAATTACCGAAGGAGCTTTCAGGGGATGGTATGATTTTGCGTTAGCTGTGTGGGACATAAGAGATGGCAAAGAAGTTAATCCTAATATGCTTGATCCGCAAGCCGGGGAAGCAGATTTAGCGATTTTTAGGGCCAAAAGCCGACTTCTTAAAAAACTGGAGCAAAACCCGATGCTTGTAAAATTCGCGCAGTCTGAAAACGGAGCGGCTAGACTCAAGCGTTTCGTTGGTAATGCGTAAGTTTCCCAAAATACAATTTTTACAGCATTAATTGATGGCTTTTTGGGTTAGAATTGTTTCTGTTGCCAAAATTTAATAATTTAGGGAAACCCCTAAATTTACTAAAAACGGAGTGAAAAATTGAACGACTCAACAGAGCCTCAGGAAACTGATATTTTTTTATGGACTAATCAACTGGTGCAAATAAAAGAAGAATTAGACATTGAATTATTTTTGTTCAACAAAAATTACGTGGTTTATAAATCTCAGCTTAGCAAGGATCTGCGCCGGCAGCTGGAGCCGCTATTGATTGATAATATTTTGGAATTTGTGCTGGATGGCGCCGAACAGGGAATGGTGGTGCGAGGTTTTGAAGAGGCCGAAGAAGAAAAAAATGTGCTTCAAAAAACCCGGCTTAGTAATGTCGAAAATGCCAAAATGGTGTTGAACTGGCTAAAGACCCAGGAGCATGAAATTGAAGTTTTTGTAGAAGAAGAGCATGATTTTAAACGCATTAAGGGCTTGGTTGCCCGGTGTAGTCACAAAGAATTAGACAAGCGGTTTTATGTTATAAAGGCTCTGCCGCAATCGCTTATTATGAAGGGCAGCGCCGGCTGGATGCTCAAAAATGGCAAATTTGTGCCGTTTGACGCCGAGGGCGCGCTTAGAATTCCGGCTGATAACCAGCTGCTGATAATCGATCAAGACATTTTTGTGTTCAATCAATCAAAATTATCGACTCTTTTTGGTTATGACGCCAAAAAATATACCATCGCTGAACAAAAAATGAAGCTCATCTCAGAAAATTTCAAGCTGAATGTCAATCAGGAAATGTCGATTGAAGAAATGGTCAAAGGCAAAAAGAGCTTAGTGAACAAGCTCCAAAAACTCGACCCGACAGGTGTTAAGCAGGAGGATTTGATTAGTCATGCCGAGGAGCTGGATCTGCCATTAATGACTGATGACAGCGGCGCGATTATTATTATGGACGGCAAAGATCTGGATGTCTTTGTGAATTTACTCAATCAAGATTATATGGAGTCGCCGCTGACCGGCCAACGATTTGAAATTAAAAGCAAACGACCGCTCAAACCGGCTGATGAAGACGATTTGTTAAAACAAGTTCTTTAAAAACATAAGCACAAAAACATTTACACATTATAATAGGAGTTAATGGATCAGACTTTAGCACTTGAGATTATGTTGGCTGGCGAGAGCGTGCTGCTCACCGGCCCGGCTGGTTCTGGTAAAACTTATGTTCTAGGCGAGTTCATTCGACGCGCCAAACAAAGCGGCAAACACGTTTCGATTACCGCCACCACGGGGCTGGCAGCGACTCATCTAAACGGCAGCACAATTCACTCCTGGAGCGGAATTGGCATTCATGACCAGCTGCCTAGTAATTTTCATGAAAACCTAAAAGCTGGCCGCCGCGATACGATTGCCAAAACCGACGTGCTGATCATTGATGAGGTCTCGATGCTGCACGATTATCGGCTCGATATGATTGATGAGATTGCCAGAAAAGTTCGCGAAACTGACGCGCCTTTTGGCGGCATTCAATTAATTTTGTGTGGGGATTTTTTTCAGCTGCCGCCGGTTTCCAGGCGGGACAGTCGAGCCGGTGGCTTCGTGGTCCACTCTTATTCATGGCGAGATTTGGACCCAGTGATTTGCTATTTAAAAGAGCAGCATCGGCAAGATGATGAACAGTTTCTGGAAATATTAAATGCTATGCGCTCTGGTGACGTTCGGCGGGGACATGCCGAGGCTTTAATCAGTCGGCAATCGGCCTATGACCCTTTTTTGGAGGTTACCGAGCTATACACTACAAATACTGATGTTGATCAGATAAATCAGTCAAAATTAGACAGGCTGCCGGGCAAAGAACACCGCTTTACAATGGACAGCTCCGGCAAAAATAATTATGTTGAGAGTCTCAAAAAAGCCTGCCTGGCCCAAGAGGAGCTGATCCTAAAAGAAGGCGCGTTCGTAATGTGCATCCGTAATAATCCAGAGAAAAAATACGTTAACGGGTCGCTCGGCGTCATAGAAGGTTTTGAAAAGCTAACTGGTTATCCAATTGTTAAGTTAAAAAACGGTCGCAAAATAACAATTACACCCGAAACCTGGGAGCTGCGCGACGGCGATAAAAAAAGAGCCAGCCTGACACAGTTGCCGCTGCGGCTGGCGTGGGCAATCACAGTTCACAAAAGTCAGGGTATGACACTGGACGCGGCTCGAATTGACCTAAAAAAAGCTTTTGTTGAAGGCATGGGCTACGTGGCTTTATCCAGAGTTCGGAACTTAAAATCTTTGAGCCTGGCCGGGATTAATAAAATGGCGCTTCGCGTCAGCCAGGACGCGCTGGAGATTGATAAACGGCTGCGGGTAAAGGCCGCAAAAGACCAGAAACGATTTGAACATCTGCGGGAATTGGCCGCGAAACGCGCTGAATCAGAACGGCATAAATCTCCCAGCCCAAAAGCCGGAACCTGGAGTGAAAAACTCGAAACCATGCGTCAAAAGTATCCTAACGCCTATCGGCCCTGGACCGCCGAGCAGGACAAAAATCTAGTCCAAATGTTTAGCGGCAGCAAGCAATACACCGTAAAAGACCTGACTGAAATCTTTGGCCGCCACCCCGGCTCAATTAGGGCGCGACTTAAAAAGCACTTCGGCGAAGACGCGCTAGAAATTAAAAAGTCTTAAATTTTACAGATCATTTTTTATTTCTCGGCGACAATATAATCAGCTGATTATAGGAGGTGGCTATGATAAATACTTACAATAACAATTATCTGTATAATAATTCTAGGCTGCAGCGCTACGCTAAGCGACCGGCGAAATTCATGGGAAAGTTTGTAGCCATCAAACAGCCCAGAGGACGCCTCGGCAAAAGATAATAAGAAGGATGATTGCCGGCTTAGTAGTGGTATGATTAGATTATGAGAATCAAAAAAAGACGAAGGCGCAGCCGCGTCTACGCGTTTATCGACAGTCAAAATCTCAATATAAGTATTCAAAAACTAGGTTGGAAAATTGATTGGCATAAGTTCAGAGATTATTTGACCGAAAAATACGGCGTTAGCAAAGCTTTCATGTTTATTGGTTACGTGCCGGAATTTGAAGACATGTACAAACAGCTCCATGAAACCGGGTTTCTAATTGTTCTAAAACCAACTTTTGATATGACCCGGCCGCGACCGGAGGCCGGTGAAGAAACGTCGAACTCAAAGCCTGAAAAGGAAGAAGATAAGCGTCAAACCAAGGGCAATGTTGATGCCGATTTGGTGCTGTGGGCCATGAAAGAGCAGAAAAACTACGACAAAGCCGTGATTGTATCTGGTGATGGCGACTTTTTCTCGCTGGTAGAGTATTTGGAAGAGCAGGGTAAATTGCTCAAACTGTTGGCCCCAACCGGCCACTACTCTAGCCTATACAATGCTTTCGAAGGCTATGTTGATCGGATTGACCAATCACGGCGCGAACTGGCTTATTACGATCACAAAAAACGCCGTTCAAACGGCAGGAACAGTTAGATCGGTCGCCAAAAGACCATAAGTGTTATAATCAAAATCAAATGAACGAAAACAGTAACGAAAATGACAGGATTTTTCCTAGGAACTTTTTTTGGGGCGCCAGTACAGCGGCTCATCAGGTAGAGGGTGGTCTGGTAAATCAGTGGTCAGTGTGGGAGCTGGAGAACGCTAATCAGCTGGCCCAAACTGCCCATCAACGGCTTGGTTATTTGCCGGCCTGGAATGAATTTAAGTCCCAAGCTGAAGATCCAGACAACTATGTTTCTGGCCGCGGGGTTGATCATTTCAAGCGCTATAAAGAAGATTTTGATATCATCGAAAAATTAAATCTAAATAGTTTTAGATTCGGGATTGAGTGGGCGCGGCTTGAGCCTGAGGAGGGCAAGTGGGATGACCGGGCGGTTGAACATTATCGAGCCTATATAAAAGAACTGCGCGGTCGCGGCATTGAACCGTTTGCGAATATTTGGCACTGGACAATGCCGACCTGGTTTACTGATAAAGGCGGCTTTAGGCACAGAAGTAATTTGCAGTATTTTGAGCGTTTTGTTCAGAAGATCGCCGACGAATACGCTGATGATTTGACTTACATCATCACGCTTAATGAGCCGAATGTGTACACCAGTTTTAGCTACGTTATTGGCGAGTGGCCACCCGAAGAAAAAAGCATTTTAGCGGCCCGGGTCTACAGGAATTTGGTCGCTGCTCATAAAAAAGCTTATAAAATTCTAAAAAAGAAAAAACCGACACTCCAAATTGGGGTTGCCGCTCAGCTGGCTAATATTCAGGCCAAGCGGCCGCATAATTTATTCGATCAAATATCAACCAAATGGATGCGCTATTATTGGAACTGGTGGTTTTTGCTCAGAATAAAACGCCATCAAGACTACGTTGGTTTCAATTATTATTTTACTGATTATTATACCGGCTGGTTTAAGCGAGCTAACCCCAGGGTGCCAATGAACGACTTGGGCTGGTATATGGAACCGGAGGGTTTATATCCGTTGCTATTGCGAATTCATGCTCGGTTTAAAAAGCCAATTTTTGTGCTTGAAAACGGAGTGGCTGATGATTCTGATGACTATCGTCGTTGGTGGATCGAAGAAACAATAGTAGCCATGCAGCGGGCGCTTAGCGAAGGCGTAGACCTAAAAGGCTACATGCACTGGAGCTTGCTAGATAATTTTGAATGGAAATACGGCTGGTGGCCAAAGTTTGGTCTGGTTGAAGTTGACAGGGAGCATGACATGAAACGAACTATCCGCCCAAGCGCCAAGTGGTTTGCCGAAAGAATTCAGAACATTCGCAAATCTTAACACCACCCCTGTAAGCTATTGACAACGTAACCTTCTTATGCTAATATCGTAATCATGAAGACCAGTAATAACGTAAAGAAGTTAGCAGATATGTACGATCAACCTCTTGATAGGAGTAGCGCTGGGCTTGAGTCTAGGCGTAGTCAAGCAAGGCGGGTGGCTTTAGGTGTTGGTTTGGCGGCGACGGCACTTGCAGCTACAGTAGCATATTACAGCTCTATCCCTGTTGGAGTTACTGCCGAATATCGAGATGAAGTTAAAGAGATTGTAGATCAACAAGATGGCCAGGTGATCAAAGTATCATCTGAGGAAGGTACGGGCACTGCCTCAGAAATAATTCAAGATGTAACAGGCCCTGATGGCGAACCCTTAACTGGTCGACAGGCGATGGAATTAACAGACTTTATTCATGCCCAGGGTAAGGCGGAAAATGGCGGGCTAGCTGATAGTCAAGGCGTTGAGCTGCCAGTTGGTTATACATACGAGCAAAAGTAGTCATACTTAAATAACAAGCTTAAACACACCATATATTGTGGTGTGTTTTTATGTGTGGACACAATTGTGGATAACTGGTCAAGTTTTTGGTGTTAATTAGCTTAAAAGACTTGCAAGTGGGTAGTAGTGGGTTGTACACTCGTGTTAGTGGGTAATCGTGGGTAGCCCCAAATAGACTACTCCCGACAAAAATAAAAACCACTAGTAATTTAAACGAGACATTATGGCCACGGTAGACTACTTTGAAAGAAAGCTTGACGACAAGCGCAGGTTGACGATACCTGCAGAGCTTCGCGCCGAGTTTGCTAGCGGAGTAGTTATCAGCCGAGGGTTTCAAAAGTATCTGCATCTGTACCCAAAATCGGTTTGGGACGAATTGATGGAGCCGGAACTTCAAGGAAATATTCTTGATGAACGAACGGCCGATCTGAACGTCCAATTCCGAAGAGGCAAGACAGAGGCAAGCTTGGACGAAAAGCAAGGGCGGATCGTCATCGAGCAAGACCTTTTGAATTACGCCGGCATTGACCATGATGTAGTCGCCGTAAGGGCAGGAAAGTATTGGCGTTTATCCGCCGCATAAAACTTCCGTTGCCAGTTCATTAAAAATTCGGCCAAAACCGAAATAGCACCAGTTTCAATTATGAAGCTTGAGGCGTTTGCGTTTGGATGAAGCAGTGAAAAATATGCGAGAATCGCAAAGGAGCCGTACTAAGTACGGTGACTGCGACTCGGAGCAGATTTTTCAGTGATTCGCCAAAAATGACAGTGGGCAAGCTGCCTTGCAGCTTGGCAGACTGGCATGGCGCATACGTCGCGAGGTTAGCTATTCGGCAGTCAACATATGGGCTTGAAGGCATTAAAACCATACAAAAAACCTTTGCACATTCATCAAAACACCTCCCAAAACTCCACCTCACACATAAGTCTCTCAACTGATTTCGAGCTTTGAACCTGTTGGTTTGTTAGCAAACCAACAATCACGTTCTAAGTAATCAAAATCAAACTTTAGCGGCATAAAGCAGCTAAAGAAACAAAAACAAAAACAACCAAAAAACAAAAAGTTGACTGCTGGATAGGTGACCTTGCAAAAATAAAAACAAAAATGCATGTCAGACACCAAAACAAACAACCAAAATCATTCTAATCAACATTTTCCAGTCCTTTTGGACGAAGTTCTTGATTATCTCCAACCTAAGGAAGGAGAATCGTATTTGGACTTAACAGCCGGATACGGGGGACACGCCGAAAAGATTCTGGAACGTACCTTACAACCAAGCAATTCTACTTTAGTAGATCGCGATCAAAACGCAATTGCGGTTTTAACGCAAAAGTTTTCAGGCGGTGGCGCCCAGATAATTCACAAAGATTTTTTGGGAGCAAGCCAGGAGCTTTTGGCGTCAAGCCGACAATTCGATATGATTTTGGCTGATTTGGGGGTATCGTCACCGCACCTTGACAATGCAAGTCGTGGGTTCAGTCTCAAGATAGATGGTCCGCTGGATATGCGCATGGATCAGACACAAAGCGTAACGGCCGAAATTATAGTTAATAGCTATAAGGAGGAGGAGTTGCGTGACCTAATCCGGCGTTATGGCGAAGAGCCGCGAGCTGGGAAAATTGCTCGTCTTCTGGTAGAAAACCGTCCAATTAAGACCACGCATGAACTTGCAAAAATCGTCGCCCAAGCTTGGCCGGGGCGTAGCAAAGTTCATCCCGCAACGCGAACCTTTCAAGCGCTTCGCATAGCGGTAAACAAAGAACTTGATCAGATTGAGCAAGCTTTGCCGATCTGGATTAATTTGCTGGCCCCCGGAGGGCGAATAGTGGTTATCAGTTTTCACAGCCTGGAGGATAGGATTGTGAAACAGCAGCTTAAAGAGCTGGCTGGTAATCGCTACGACGCCGTCCTGCAGCTGTTAACTAAACAGCCTGTAGTGGCTGGGCCGGATGAATTAGTTTTTAATCCGCGAGCGAGGAGCGCAAAACTTCGAGCCGCAGCAAAACAAAAATCGTAATCACCTAAAAAGGGTGGTTGCACAAAAAGAAAGGAAGAGGCATGCCAATTACGGTTAAAAACCTCTCCCGCGCATACAAGGTAAAAGTTCGAGTCGTTTAAGACTTGATCGCCAAGTATGAAGCAGCCTGTGCCCCAGTAAAATGGGGCATGGGACAAAGAAAAACCAAAATAAAAACAAATATAAAATATGACATATTCCAATTCATTAGCGATGGGTAGGCAGCACTATGCGTCGCGAAACAAAAACATCACTACTTTTAAGCAAAAGCAAAAAACCATTGGTCCGGTTAGCAATACGATTATTTTAATTGTGTTGGCTTGTTTGGTGGGACTTTTGTATCTGACTCAAGTTACTAAGACCAACGCTTATAGTTACCAAATGAATGACCTCAAGCAGACTCAGGCTGGTCTTCAGGACAAAAACGATCAGCTGGCAATTGACGCGGCGCGGCTACAGGCTCAGGAAAGAATCAAAAACAGTGATGTAGCCAAAAATATGGTAACCGTGGTGCCGGCCGGTTCAGTGCGGAATTAATATAGAATTTGCGGCGTGCTAAAGTAGGAGAGCATTTGCTTAAAATATGACGCCAAAGAATAACAACCTACCATTTTTAAGTTCGTTGCAGCGCGTGCGGCTGTGGCATGCTTTGCTGCTGATTGTCGCGGCGGTTTTTGTAGTTCGTTTATTTTATTTGCAGGTTATTCGGCATAATCATTATCAAATTGCGGCGTTAAACAGCCAGTTCAAGCAATATGAAATCCCGGCTGAGAGGGGTGTTATAGAGGCTTATAACGGTGATCAAGTTGTGCCAATTGTGCTCAATGAAAAGCGCTACACTCTGTATGCCGATCCAATTTATGTTAAAGACGCCGCCGCGGCTGCTCAGGCTATAAGCTCGGCAATTGGCGGCAAGCAGCAGGATTATCAGGAATTGCTTAGCACTCCAGACACCAGATATGTGGTGCTAGCCGAAAAGCTTGATGAAGCTAAAAGTCAAAAGATAGAATCACTGGAGCTAAAGGGTATTGGCACCCGCGAAGTGCCGTACAGAACTTATCCTCAAGGTAATTTAGCGGCTCAGCTACTGGGTTTTGTGAATAACGAAGGGCAGGGGAAGTATGGTGTTGAGCAGGCTTTGGATGATGTTTTAAACGGCACTCCAGGTCAGCTAAAAGCCATCACTGACGCTTCGGGCGTGCCGCTGGCTGCCAACAAAGACAATGTGAATATCGAGCCGCAGGCCGGCGACCGAGTGCTGTTAACAATTGATATCGCCATGCAACATAAGCTGGAGGAAATTCTCCGATCAGAACTAAAACGTTCAAAATCGGAAGCCGGCAGTGCGCTGATAATGGATCCCAGTAGCGGGGCGATCAAAGCGATGGCTAACTATCCAACCTATGATCCAGCTAAATTTTCAGAGGTTCAGGATGGCGCCCGGTTTAATAACGCTACCGTCAGCAAGCCGCTGGAAGTCGGTTCAATCATGAAACCCTTAACGGCCGCGGCTGCCATGAATTTAGGCGCAGTTAATGAAAACTCCAGATTTTACGATTCCGGGCAGATGCGAATAGGCGATTCGGTGGTTAGCAATGTCGAAGAAGACGGCGGACCAGGCATGAAAGGTGTTCAGGATACCTTGCAGCTGTCTCTAAACACCGGCGCTGCGTGGTTGTTATCGCAAATGGGCGGCGGCGAAATTAACAGTCAGGCTCGCGGGCGCTGGCATGATTATATGGTTAATAAATATGGCTTTAGTAAATTGACGGGCATTGAACAGGGCTATGAAGCCAGCGGTTTTGTGCCTGATCCAAATGACGGGTTTGGTCTTGGCATAACTTACGCTAATACCAGTTTTGGACAAGGTATGACAGCTACGCCGCTGCAAATGGCGGCTGCGATTTCTAGTGTCGTAAATGGCGGTACTTACTACCAGCCGCGCTTAATTGCCAAAACTTATAATAATGACGGTGAAAAAATATATCATCCAAAAGTCATAAACGACGCAGTTGTTAGTGAAGCGGTCGGGAAAAAAATTAAAGGCATGATGGAGTATACTTACGGCCGTAATCGAATTGGTTATGGTTCGACCAGAGATTTGCCAAATTATTCAATTGGCGGCAAAACCGGTACGGCTGAAATAGCTCGTCCGGAGGGTGGTTATTTTGAGAATGTTTTTAACGGAACATACATGGGATTTTTGGGCGGCCAAGAGGCCGAGTACGTTATTGTGGTGGTTGCTGAGAAGCCAAAAATTCCTGGTTACGCCGGGGCCAAGGCGGCTGCCCCGATATTTATAAAATTAACCGAAATGCTGGTTGATAACTTCAATGTCAGCCCCAAAAATTAACCTTAAATAGGGCTAGCTTTAATAGGTATTAACAGAGTATAATTAAAAGAACTAAATATGAACGAAACAATAAATTTAGTAGTCCAGTCAAATACCGTTATCCGCATTTTGCTGCTGGGATTTTTGAGTTTTTTGTTGAGCATGGCGCTAACTCCGTTCTATACTTACGTCGCCTATAAATGGAAGTGGTGGAAGCAGCATCGTCAGGATGCTTGGGGCGGCGGCAAGGCTAGCGTTTACGCCAAACTTCACGCTGCCAAACACAAGCGTAATATTCCAACCATGGCCGGTATTGTGTTTGTTGTGTCCGCTGTTCTAGTGACGGTTGGACTTAATCTAAGCAGAAGTGAAACCTGGTTGCCGCTGGCTGGTATGGTTGGTTCGGGAATTGTTGGGCTGGTTGATGATTGGATTAATATTCGCGGTAATGGCACTGGAATTGCCGGCATGCGGTCAAAGATTAAGTTTGCGCTGCATAGTTTGGTGGCGCTGTTTGGCGGCTGGTGGTTTTATGCCAAATTGGATGTCAGTAGTCTCAATTTTGGTTTTGGCGAAGTTACAATTGGTGCTCTGGTGATTGTTCTGTTTTGGTTTGTAGCCGTAGCCACTGCTAACGCGGTTAATATAACTGATGGGCTGGACGGTTTGGCTGGCGGTTTGTTGGTGTCGTCTTTTAGTGCATATTCGATGATCGCCGTTATCCAAGGCAAGTATGCTTTAGCTGGTTTTTGCCTAACAATTGTTGGTGCGCTGCTTAGTTACACCTGGTTTAACATTTTTCCGGCGCGGTTCTTTATGGGCGATGTTGGTTCTTTTGCGCTGGGTACGGCGCTGGGAATAATCGCTCTGCAAACCAACACGATATATGTTTTGCCAATTGTTGGAATTGTTTATGTGGCCGAGACCAGTTCGGTAATAATTAACCGTTTGTCTAGAAAGTTCCGAGGTGGTAAAAAGGTATTTTTGTCATCGCCGATTCACCATCATTTTGAAGCAATTGGCTGGCCAGAGACAAAAGTTACCATGCGTTTTTGGATTGTTGGACAGGTTTCGGCAGTGCTCGGTTTAATACTCTTCCTGCTGGGGCGGCAATAAAATTATGCGGCCGATAGCTGCACCAAGACGGCCAGTAATTAGAGGCGGCCAAAACGCTCCCAGGAAGCATAAACCCGATTATATTTTGGTCTTAATGAGCATTTTGCTGCTGGTGGTTGGTCTGGTGGTTGTCTACGCGATAAGTCCGGGACTGAGCGCTCAGAATGACGTCAGCGAGAATTACTATGTTTTAAAGCAACTAACAGCCATCGGTCTGGGAATTGCGGCGTTTAGCGTTATGGCTTTTGTGCCGTACACCAAATGGAAAAATCTGCAGAAGCCTCTGATTGGTTTTGCGCTGGTGGCCACGCTTATTGCGTTGATTATGCCGGTAAGTCCTGAGTATCCGGCGCATCGCTGGATACGTTTTGGGGGTTTCTCGCTGCAATCGGTGGAGATTGTCAAGATGGCGCTTATTGTTGGGTTGGCCGCTTTCTTGGAGAAGCGCATCAGGCAGGGCAGAGTAGGGGACTTTAATGCAACCCTAAAACCGCTGGCGTTATTACTGCTTGGGACGGCTGTGGTGGTGGCTTTTCTTCAGAAAGATTTGGGCTCGATGGTGGTGATTGCCGCCGCTGTCGGTGCAATGACATTTGTAGCCGGGCTAAGACTTAAGTGGTTGGCGGCGGCGCTGCTGATAGGCTTAGTGCTTTTGGCAGTGTTTATTTTGCCGTTTGCATACCGAAGAGAGCGTTTGACAACTTTTATGAACCCAGAGGCCGACTGTGTTAGCTCTGGTTATCAGGCTTGCCAGGCTTTAATAGCCGTTGGCTCAGGGGGTTTGTTTGGTAAAGGTTTGGCGTATAGCGGGCAGGCTTATGGCTATTTGCCGGAAGCCGCCAATGACTCGATATTTGCGGTGGTGGCCGAGAAATTCGGTTTTGTTGGCGCGTCACTTTTAGTGATCTTGTTCGCGGCGCTGTTTACCAGAATTAAAAATATTATCGAACGGGCGCCGGATGATTTTTCGAAGTTAATGGTCGTTGGTATATTGGCCTGGCTAAGCACTCAGGCCTTTATAAATATTGGCGCGATGATTGGACTGTTGCCGCTTAAGGGCATTACGTTGCCATTTATAAGTTACGGAGGCACCAGCGTGGTTTTTGTGACTGCGGCGACGGGCTTGATCTTTAACATTTCCAGATACACATCATATGCAGCAAATAATACAACATATCAAGAAAGGCCCAGTAATGAAGATACTGTTGAGCGGCGGCGGAACCGGCGGACACATTACTCCAATATTAGCCGTCGCCGATGAGCTAAAGCGTCTCGACCCAAATTGTTACATCATTTACGTTGGTGAGCGTGGCGGTCAGTTCTCTTCGATGATTGAAAAAGGTCAAACTATTGACGAGATTCATACCGTTTTTGCCGGAAAGTACCGCCGTTATCATGGCGAATCGATGCTTCGTCGACTATTCGATTTTAAGACTAATTTATTGAATATCCGTGATGGATTTTTGTTTGCAATAGGCAGCCTTCAGGCAATGTTTCTGATTAAAAAACTGCGCCCAGATGTAGTTTTTTTAAAGGGCGGTTTTGTTGGCGTGCCAGTTGGTTTGGCGGCAGCTTTATGGAACCGAATAATTGTAACTCATGATTCGGACGCCGTACCCGGCCTGGCCAACCGGCTGATAAGTCGATGGGTGAATATTCATGCCACCGGAATGCCGGCAGAGTATTATAATTTTCCGAAAGAATCCGCCCGTCATGTAGGCGTGTTAGTTAGCAAAGACTACTCACCAGTTGATGACGCACAGCAACTGAAATTCAAGTCAGAGCTTGATATTCCGGTTAAAGCAAAGCTGCTGCTTATAACTGGCGGCAGCCTCGGTGCTCAGCGGCTAAACACCGCAGTCAAGTTAAAAGTTCCAGAGCTGCTAGACAAGCACTCAGATCTCTATGTTATTCACCAAGTTGGTAAAAATAATCTAAAAATTTACGATGATTATAACCATCAGCGTTTGCAGGTTTTAGAGTTCTTAAAGCCAATGCATGTTTATACTGGCGCGGCTGATTTGGTGGTTTCCCGCGCTGGAGCTAATACTTTAGCGGAGCTTGGAGTTCAGGGTAAGCCCTGCATTGTGGTGCCTAATCCGCAGCTTACTGGCGGCCATCAACTGAAAAATGCCGATAACTTAAAAGCTCAAGGCGCAGTGGAGGTGGTCGATGAGCTAACCTTCAAAAATGATCAGACAAAACTAGCCGCAACCATTGATCGGCTGCTAACAGATTCATCAGCCCGTAAAGAACTGAGCCGAAAAATTCAATCAGTTACAATAGCTGATGCCAGCACAAAGCTGGCAATGATATTATTAGAAGCAGGCGAGCGTTCAAATAAAAATAGGTAAAATATGTTTGGCAAAAGAAAAACCAAAACACCTCAGCGAAGAGAGGTAAAAACCCAGCAATCGACGCGAGTTTTTTCATATTATGCCCAACGTTCTGGGGGCGGCTCAGCCAATCGTCAGCCGCAGGATTCGCGGAAGCCTGGCGCACCATCAGCCAACAGGCCGGGCATAAATAGACGCTTAATTATCACAAACCTGCCAGTAATCATGATTTTACTGGTGTTATTTGCGTGCGGTTTTTATCTTTCAACTTTAAGCACCAGGCCTAAAATCCAAATAATTGGAGATGATAATAAAGCCTCACTGATTAACTTAAAAGCTTATGAAGCTGATGTTGAAGGTTTGCTTAGCGAGTCAATTTTAAATCGTAGCAAGCTGCTGATTGACACCGACAAAATTACCTCTGATATTAAGCAAAAGTACCCTGAACTGGGCGACGTGGCATTAATATTGCCGCTGGTTAGCCGTCGTCCAATTTTGCATATCAGCCCAGAAAAACCAGCTTTAATATTGAGTTCACAGGCTGGTTCATTGGTGGTGGCTCAAAATGGTCGAGCCATCTTAGGCACCGATGAAGCGCCAAGCTCTGTCAAAAATAACATCCCGGTAGTTCAAGATGACAGCGGTCTGGAGGCAGAGCCAGGGTCTTATGTTCTAGCCGAAGATTCAGTGGAGTTTATAACAGAAATTTACGCTCAGTTGTCTCGGGCTAAAATGACACCTAAGTCATTTATAATGCCGCCGACCGCTGGTGAGCTGCATGTCAGAATTGATAAACAGACATACTATATAAAATTTGACCTGAAAGGGGATGGGCGAAAGCAGGCTGGCACTTATCTGGCAGTGCAGGGGCATTTGAAGTCAAATGGAATTAGCCCGGCGCAGTATGTAGATGTTAGGGTTCCTGGCCGAGCATTCTATAAATAGCCCGAAAGTCATCAGGCGTTTAAGGGGGCTACTGCTCCACTCTCCCCCTCAAGTTCGCATTTTGTTCAGTATTCTTGTTTATGAATAATAGTGAAAAACTATATAAACATATAAAAATTAGTAAAAGTCAAAAATTATATAAAAAAAGGCAGGGAGTGGGGGAGTCCATATAAAACAAACAAAACAACAAAAAAGCAAATATTTTCACGCAAAAAGCAAATCTGCTGTGGAAAAGTTGTTGTGGATTATGTAAGTAGCTGTGGATTAGTAGGCCGCCAGATGCCGACACATAGGCATTTAGTACGGGGCTCTTATCCATATAGCATATAGCCTGAGGTCTTTAACTTACATAAAGCGCACAAACTAACAGCCAGTCACGGCATTATCACTAAATTAGTTGTATGGTCCCCTGCAGAAGAGGTATCAGTTATCATCTATAATTCTTAAACAAGAGTCGCAAAATATACATTGTGCGACGTCATGTCTATGTTCAGATTTGGTTCACTGCTACGCTTAGATTTGAGATATTTTTGAGTTTTGCCCAAGCCTGACTTACATAAGATTTATAATTCTGCCCCGCTCGGTGATTTGTATGTATTTTTTAAGCATGTTTTTATGAATGCCTGCTTTAACGCATGTTAATATCTAATTTTACAAATCTAAACCTTGTTCGCAAAACGTTCGGTTTTAATCGAGCCTATTTTCTTTTGAACAATGCGGGACTTTGTGTGGCTAGATCACCTATAGCCCAACCATATATTAATTCAGGAGTAACTCTAGCTTCTGGAGAATTAACTCCAGTGTATGGATAAGCCTTATCGAGTCGCTGTTTTTTAATATGCATTGCCAGTTCATGCAGCATATTTACAGGGTTTTTTAACATGCTAGCCTGTTCATGGAAGGTTCTAAGATGTTCCGCACTGGGAACTAATGGCGGACTGTCTTCCTCTTGCGGATCTGTAACCAGGCTTGCTACGGCAGTTGTAAATGCTGCCCAATAGGCTTTTTCATCCGGGGTCATATGATCCACGGTTTGGTCATCAATTTCAAACGTTATTGCTATTTGGTTAAATGCCCAATCTTCGGCGGACCAGGGGAGATCTTCAACTTGCATTTCAATAACAGCAGGCTCTTTTAATACATCTGACATATTGTTTATATTTTTAGATTATTCAGCGAGGGCGTAGGTGGCTTTGGCGACACGCTTGAACTGTGGCTTGCCTTGGAGGTTTAAAAGAATGGTAGTTTCTTTGACGTGGCGGCTTTTTAGGACCTGTTTGACGATTTCGTCGCGGTGCATAGGCTCGCCGGTCTTTTTGAGGACTTCGGCGATGATATCTGCAACCGTTCCCCTGCTATATCCCCACTCTTTAAGAGCGTAGATACCGCGGCCAATGAGCACGAATCGTTTGTCTTTGATGAGTTCGTTGTGGATGGCCTGAGTGGTGACGTCTTTTCGCTTAAAATCGGACTTTTTGATGGCGTCAGAGATTTCGCTAAAGTGAAGCGGCTTGCCAGTTTCCTGCAAAATGACATAGATTTTATCGCGAATGTTCTTAGGGTTTACAGTCGGCCACTTAACCAGTCCCCAGCGGCCGTTGAGGGTCGCTAGGTGTTTGCTGATGCTGGCCAGAGCTGCGACCTGCTTAACATCAGTCATTTTAGCCTGTTCGGCTACTTTCTCAGCCGAAGCCGGTTCGCCGATTTTCTTAATAGCGTCAATTATAACACCAACCTGATCTTTGATTTTCTTCTCGTTATGCACGCTTAAAACGCCAACGGCATGATAAAAATGATCGTTGTCTTCAATTACTACTAACTTCGGGGCCAACACAGCCAGGAAAGAAATTCTGGCCTGATCGATTTTAGAATTATCTTTAGACAGCCGGCTGCCAAGTTCAGAAATGCGCGCCACATTGCCAAGGGCTTCTATTTCCTCCAAAATGGCAGCTTCTGCTTGGTCGAGGTTTGGTAGCTGCCCTTCTTCGGCAGCAGCTTTCATTTTAATCAGAACAGCTTTTTCCAGCTGCCTGACTCGTTCCCTGGTGATGCCGAGTAATTCACCAATTTGTTCCAAGGTTTCACGGCGGTCAAACAAGCCAAAACGTCTCGATATTATTTCCCTTTCGCGCTCTCGCTCGATGGTTTTCAGAATGTCGGTTGTAATCTTTTCGATTTGGAGTTTTGTTGCTTGAGCTTCAGCCATTATTACTGTTCCCTTACCTTTAATATTCTCTTAATTTAACCTTATTGTAAAACAAATATTGAATCAAGTCAATAGAGTCTCTAAATATATACTTATTTTAGCACGAAATAGACTTAATTGCTGAATCTATTATATAGAAGCTTACAACAATATATATTGCCACTCTGTAAAATTGTGGATAAATATTTAATTATTTTATAAGCGGAAGCTTAGCTTTTGGCGAAGATTTATTGTTCGGTGGCGGTTGTATATAGCTGTCGTTCTACATTTTTTAAGACTTCAAAACAACTATCACCGAAGCTACGTGGTCGTAAATTGGGGTCTTTTAGTATGTCACACAACGTTTCTAACCGGTCTGCTCTTAGCCCGATCACTCGCTTTGAGTCAGAGCTAAATACACAGTAATCATTAAACGGCAGCGTGTCACCGCTACTCACAAACCTGGGCGATAATGAGCTAAAAATTCGCTGAGTTAAGCCAATTTGACCTCTTGCCTGGCGTTCAATTTCAGAAATTCGATTTTTTGCAATAAACGGAACTGGATCAGCGTCATCAGACAGTCGGGCCAATGTAACCAGTTGTGGATTGTAGTGAAGCGGCTCTTCATCAGATAGTGGTTGTGGGTGGTTACCGATAATCTTAATTGTTACATCTTCAAAATCAGCGGTAATTTTTCCAAGTCGCGAGAATATCTCAGACAGGTGTCTGGTGGGTGCTAATATTTCTAATTTACTGAGTTGTTCTGGGGACCGCGACATGACGCTATTACACCACAATAACGGCACGCAGGCAATCTTGGTTTATTTTTTGGTGGTTTTGCGGCGAGTAAAGCGCTTTTTAGCAGCCGGCGCTTCAGCGAGTAATTTTTTGGCCTGTTCGTGGGTGATGTCTTTAGGTTCGGTATCTTTGGGGATTTTGGCATTCTTTTTGCCATCGGTGATGTACGGGCCATAGCGTCCTTTGAGGACTTTTATACCGTCGCCAAAATCAGCAATGTTCTTTTCTGCTTCAGCCTGAAGCTTAGCCTCATAGAGGTCACGAGCTTCGGCTAGCGTAATGGTATGAGGATCGAGCGGCTTAATGCTTGCAAAGAGTTTATCGACTTGTATATAAGGACCGAACCGACCGATGTTGGCTTTGATATCTTTGCCATCTGCAGTTTGACCGACCAAGCGAGGCAGTTCAAAGGCTTTGAGGGCCTGTTCAATTGTAACGGTTTCTATCTTGGTGCCGCGTGGCAATGGCGCAAACTGCGGCTTGTCGGTATCGTCTGTCGCGCCGAGCTGAAGCATTGGTCCAAACCGGCCAAACCGTGCCAAAATTGGTTTGCCAGACTTGGGGTCAATGCCGACTTCGCGTGACTGCCCAACGGTTGAGCGGTCGATTCCGCCAGATTTTTCTATTAGTTCATGGAACGGTGTGTAAAACTCATTTAGCATCTTATTGCGATCGAGTTTGCCGGCTGCTATCTGGTCAAATTCTTCCTCTACGTTGGCAGTAAAATCGTAATCTACTACTTGGTCAAAGTGGTTATTAAGAAAGTCGCTGATGAGCTGTCCGCTGGCCGTTGGCACTAGTTTGCCGCGATCAGAGCCGGTTTTTTCTTGAATAATCTCTCTGTTAACGGTGTTGTTCTGTAGATTTAGAACAATCACATCCCGCGGCGTGCCTTCGCTCTCGCCTTTTTCGGCGTAGCCGCGTACCTGCACAGTATTAATGATAGTGGCGTAGGTCGATGGACGGCCAATTCCGAGGTCTTCGAGTTTTTTGACCAAGCTACCCTCGGTATAACGAGCCGGTGGCTTGGCAAAGATCTGTTTGGCGGTGGCTGATTGCAACTCTAGACTGTCGTTGACAGTCACTGCTGGCAGGATATCGGGATCTTTTTTGCTGGCTCCATACACTTTGAGGAAGCCATCAAACACAATGACTTCACCTTTGGCTTCAAATGTTTCGGCTTGACCGGATATTGCTATAGTGACAGTGGTTTTCTCGAGCTTGGCTGATGCCATTTGGCTGGCTAGCGTGCGCCGGCGAATAAGATCATAGAGTTTCTGGTTATACTCGTCGCTGCTGGCCTTTTCGGCGCTGATATTTGTGGGGCGAATGGCTTCATGAGCTTCTTGGGCGCTGGCAGATTTGTTTTTAAAGGTTCTAATTTGATGATACTCTTTGCCAAATGCTTCGGTGACGTAATTTGTGATTTGTGAAAGTGCTTGCCCGCTCAAGACAACAGAGTCGGTACGCATGTAGGTGATTTTTCCCTCTTGGTAGAGTTTTTGGGCGGCCGACATGGTAGCTTTGGCGCTAAAACCGAGGCGGGCGTTGGCTTCCTGTTGCAGGGTGCTGGTGGTAAACGGTGCGCTGGGGTTGCGCGTGCCAGGACTAGTGACAACGTCGGTTACCGTAAATGTTTGACCAACAAGGCTTTCTAGGAAAGCCTGTGCTTCTGCTTCGGTTTCGAAACGTTTTGGTAATTCGGCTTTGAGTAAGCCATCATCTGTGCGGAATTCAGCCGTCACCTTAAAAGTAGATGAGCTTGCAAAGGCGTCAATTTCTCGTTCGCGCTCCACCAGAAGCCGCACAGCTGGTGATTGGACGCGTCCGGCAGATTTGCCGCCTGGGACCTTTTGCCAAACGACTGGGCTGAGTTCAAAACCGACAATACGGTCCAGGATTTGTCGTGCTTGCTGAGCTTGGACGAGGTTCATATCGACGGTACGCGGGTTTTTGATAGCTTCTTCGATAGCGCTCTTTGTGATTTCGTGAAATACAATTCGTTTAGTGGTTTTTGGGTCGAGTCCGAGCACCTCGCACAAATGCCAGGCAATCGCCTCTCCTTCGCGGTCTTCATCAGTTGCCAGCCAGACTTGTTCGGCTTCGCGAACGGCTTTTTTGAGTTCAGTAATGACCTTTTTCTTCTCTGGATCAATTTCGTAGACAGCCTTAAAGCCATTTTTGACATCGATAGCGTCGCTGCCGTCCTTGGTCTTTTTGGCGATTGACCGAATATGACCAACACTTGAAAGCACCTTAAAATCACTACCGAGATATTTCTCGATAGTCTTGGCTTTGGCCGGGCTCTCAACTATTACTAGATTTTTTGCGCTCATGCTTTTATCACGTTACAGGTATTAATTATCAATTGCAACTTTGAGATACAGATCCTTAAGTTAAATCTGTCCTGGCAAATACTTATGCAGCTAAGCCTGGACAATTAGCAATGCGCCGATTCGGCACAACAGGAAGTAAGACTATAGAGTTAGGGGCGTGGAGTCAATAGTTAATTTGTGCTTGAGGATTCTCCGGTAGCCTTCTTAAGCAAGCCCCTATTGCCTGCGGCCTCCTGGCCGCTGAGGCAAGCTACCTTTTCCATTCGGGGAAAAGGTAGCCCAAAAGCCGACAGGCGACTGTCTATTCTTGAAACGTCTGTTGTCAAAGACCACAATGCGGTAAGACGTTCCGCTAGCGCTGCTCAGTCTTCCGCATACTATTGTGGCTTTGACTAACATCCGTATCAGGAATAGCCAGAGCCTGAGGGGAAACTATGCAGCGACTCAGTCGCTGCTATTAATTAAATAGCGAGGCTTATGCCCCCGCTAGTATCCCTACAGGCTCTATTTAGGCAAAGGTTGAAAGCTTCCTGAGGTCAGACCTCAGGTGGTCTTATTGGTTTTGGATAACTGCTTGTTGGATCAAAGAGGTATCGGATATGAGGTTTACTGTTGTTATTTTAGATAGCGAGGAAATGTGACATTTAGCAGATGGTCCAGTGGTTGGCGCCGGTGGAGCGGATTTTGCCAGTAATTTCCATCATCGTCAGTGTTTGATTAAATGTAATGGCGTCTAGTTTACTATGACTCAGCAGAAGATTGCCCTCAGTTATTCCCTCTTTTAAGAGTTGTATAATTGCCTCTTCTTCAGCGTTAGCGGCCAGTGTTTGAACTATCTCCAGCTGCTCGCCAATGCCCAGCTCATTAAAAATATCTTGAGCAGAGGTTACAACAGAGGCGCCGGTTTTAATCAGATTATTGGTGCCGCGTGATAAGTTGCTGGTTATATTTCCTGGCACGGCCATAACGGTTTTACCCTGATCAAGCGCAAAGCCGGCAGTGTGCAGAGTGCCGCTTTTCTCCGCAGCTTCAGTTATTAATACTCCGCTGCTTAGACCAGAGACTAGCCGATTGCGGGCTATAAAGTGTGGTCTGAGCGGCGGCGTGCTTTCCGGATATTCGCTAATTAACGTTCCACCTTCCTCTAAGATCCGCTTGGCTAGTTGGCGGTTGGTGGAGGGATAGGGCTTGTCCAACCCGCATGGCAACACAGCGATAGTTCGGCCGCCGGCGTCCAGCGCGGCCTTATGGGCAATAGCATCGACCCCTAGCGCCAAGCCGCTGATAATTACTATGCCCTTCGCGGCTATTTGACTGACTAAATCTTCAGTTACGCCCCTTCCATATGGTGTGACTTTGCGGCTGCCAACTACAGCTAACGAGTTGCTTTCATGAAGCAAATCGATGCTTCCGATCACGTAGATTTCACCTGGCGAGTCTGGGATTCTCCGTAGATTTTCGGGAAAATGTACCGATTTTGAGCTGATTTTTTGAATTTTCATACCCTAGCCCCTGATTATTTGGCATATAACAGATTGAATAATCTGAACTTCAAGTATTTAACCTGCTTAAATACTAATGCTTTTAACTGCGTTTTACAATGATTTTATAGCTAAAACTGGATAAAAAGTCCAAAAGGTATTGACAAAGATAATATTTTTGCTAAAATGACAACTTGTAATTACTGTAATGGTATTTACGCACCTTATACCCCTATTCTAACATCTCGCTTATGCGAGATTTAAGTTAGAGTGTTTTAGAACGGCTACGTAAGTTGTTACCCTCCACTTATCTTAGCGGTGCCATTTCTCTTTTGGGAAAAGCGGCAACGTTCTAAAACATACTAACCCCTTTAACTTCCCGCACCTTTTAGCGGTATAATCGACGTATGTATTACGTCTACTTGCTAAAAAGTGAGGCTACCAATAAATGGTATATAGGCTGTACAAGTGATCTGCGACGTCGATTAAATGAGCACAACAGATCAAAAAGTATTTCAACAAAAAGTGGAATACCTTGGAAGCTAATGTACTATGAGGCTTTTCCGACCGAGCAATCAGCTCTGCGACGAGAGCAGAAGCTCAAGCATCACGGAAAAGGACTTAGCGAACTGAAGCGACGCATTATGCTCGGTTGATCGCTAAAAGGTGCGGGACCCGGTTCAAAGTGAGTACGTCAGGTATGCTCAGTCTGTCTGAGCGGCGCGAGTCTTTATGGAGTTTGGACATCGACGCTTACACTCGGGTGGGTTGAAGGGTATTACGGAGCTAATGCTTGCATTGGCTCCTGAAAAACGGTCTTCGAGCGGTGCCCACCCCCTCTCGGAGGCCGTTTTTCAGTTTATGCCCAGCCACGTTTCGCGCTCACATCCTGCGAGCCCAACTTCAACTTACTTGGGACAAGCCCCAAAACAGTTGATAGTTCTTGCGGTGAGTTACTGACTCACCTCACCCGAAACTTCATCTATGAAAACAAGTTTTCAAGAAAAGATTTCCTTGCATCATGCCACTGGCATGCTTCACCCTCTGTGAGCTCTTTTTATTTTTTGACAAAAAGCGTTGCCTAGACCATAAAAAGTGATATAGTGCCAATAGTATGATTGAAGATTATGAAGCAAGGTGTTTTAGGCTTGACACAGATGAAGCGTTTAGATTGAAAGCCGACAGAATGGAGATCCCTTTCAGAGAAGCGCCAGGGTTTCTCGCGTGGGTTCAATACAGACAGGCTCTAAATGAGGAGATAGACCCTAGTGTTTACCCTTCAGGGGCTGATAAAAGCCACGTTGTGCAACGACAGATCACCGATCGAGATCTATTCGCGGGCATTATAGATATTTTGGAGCCGCACGTCGCCCCTTCAATCGCTAAAGGCGCAGAGTTATTGTTGAGGTCCCAGACAGATAGCTAGATTAAGAAACTGCGGGTTTCGTGGGCTATTTGGCCGGAAAAAACAAAATCGGTTAGAATGCTGATTACTTCTTTGGTTAGGTTGTCTAGTTGGGCTTTTTCTTTGGCCGTGAACTTTGCTAAAACATAATCAGCGCTGTCCATGGCCTCTGGTCTGGAGCCGTCAATCCCAATTCTGACTCTGCCAAAATCTTCTCCGATACATTGAATAATCGACTTCACCCCATTATTTCCGGCATCACTGCCACCGGTTCGGATCCTGATTTGCCCAAACTCAATCGCCAGCTCGTCATGAACAACTATGATCTGATCGCTGTGAATTTTATAAAAATGAGCGATTTTTTGAACCGCCTGGCCGCTTAGATTCATCATGGTGGTTGGCTTGCACAAAATAACCCTGGTATCGCCTAGATTAGAGCTAGTCATTAGGCACTTAAAATCCTTCTTTTCAATCCAGGGCTCAAACTCATGCGTTCTGGCGAATTCCTCCAGGCACTTAAAACCGATGTTATGACGAGTGTCTTGATATTTATCGCCAATATTTCCAAGGCCAACAATCAACACTGTTTTGTTGCTGCCAAGCGTAAAGAGCGGTTTGTTGTCGGTGATAGTGTGAGGGTTTCGCTGAAATAAAGCCATTTGGTTTAGCTTAGCGCTAAACAGTTAAAAGTTCAAAAGTTTATAAAGCAGAAAGTAAAAACCAGCTGTAAAACGACCGCCGTTTTACCACCACCTTCCACCTTCTAACTTCTATCTTCCATCTTCTAACCTCCAACTCCTACTCCTTGGTGGGGCTGCGGCCGTGTTTGTGAGCGACGTGTTTTTCAAAGAACCAAAATCTTACTGGCGTGCCTTCAAAACCATAGGCTTCTCGTAGCTTGCGGTCCATAAAACGTTTATAGCTCCAGTGTAGAAATTTGGTTTGCGAGCCATAAACCTTGAAGTTGGTTGGCTCTTTGTCTTCCTGGACGATGTAGTTCAGCTTAGGCGAACGATTTTTAAGCCCAGCGGGTGGGTGCTCCATAGTGACTTGTTTGAGCCAACGGTTAAGCTCTGTAGTGCGGATTCGTTTATGACGGGCTTTGTCGATATCAAGTACTAAATCAAAAATTTTGGTGACGTTTTGACCAGTAACTGAGCTAGTAAAAATCAGCGGTGCCCAAGGTACGAACTCATAGTTTGCAGCAATTTGCGGTGCCATGTGGTCGCGGGTGTAGGCGTCTTTGTCCAGGCTGTCCCACTTGCTGACAACCAGTATTAGGCCCTTGCCGGCCTCTTTGACCATGCCGGCAATTTTTTGATCCAAGGCCACATTTATCTCGTTGGCATCCATGAGCAGTAAGCAAATATCAGCTTGCTCGATGGCCGCCAACGAACGAACCACGCTGAAGCGTTCTATTCCCTGCCCGATTTTGCCGGAGCGCCGAATTCCGGCAGTGTCCATCAGCTCAATCTCTCGTCCTTCATACTTTACGGCTGTGCGGTTTACATCTCTGGTGGTTCCAGCTCTGTCAGCTACAATCGCTTGTTGTTTTTTAGCCAGAGCGTTAAACAGGGCTGATTTTCCGACGTTTGGGCGGCCCAGCAGCGCAACATGCAATCTATCGTCAGCCTCCTTGAGCGTAGCTTTTGGGATATTTGCCACAAGAGTATTTAAGAGATCTTCGATACCGCGGTGCTGAGTGGTGCTGGTCAGTAGGATGGGTTTAATACCCAGGCGCTGGAAATCAGCCGGCGCGGCTTTTGGTTTTTTATCGATTTTATTAACCACCAACATAACTGGCTTTTTACTTTTAAGCGCCAGCTTGGCGACCCGGCGGTCTTCTTCGGTGATAATAGAGTTGGCCTCGATGACCACCCAAATTACATCGGCGCTGTCGGCTGCTTGGGTGATTTGCTCTTGGATGGTAAATTCAAACTCATCCTCGGCGTCTTTAAGCCCAGCAGTGTCAACTAGCCAAAAATCCTGACCGTTGTGAGTGGCCTTGGCAGTGATACTGTCGCGGGTGGTGCCTGGCTCTCTGGCGACAATTGCCTCTCGCCGCTCTAATATGGCGTTAAAAAGACTTGATTTGCCCACATTTGCGCGGCCCACAATGGCCACAATTGGAAGTTTCTTCATCCCTTATATTTTAACAGAGGTGTTCAAATTGGTATAGCTTAGGAATGGTTGTGGTAAATAGCCGAGCTGAACTTGTCTTGAAATTTGTCTAGAAAAAGGGTGAATTGAGAGTGCAGTGGTGTAGGTAGGTTGTCTAGCGTAAACCAGCCTTGGTCGTCAACGTTTTCGGGCTCCATAATTTTGACTTTTTTGGGGTCTACGTGCAAGGCGAAAATCATCGCCAGCCAGTGTGTTGGCAAGCCGTCCGGAGTTTGCCGGAAGGCGTCAAAATAGCCGATGAATTCATAATCTAACGGTGTTACGCCGTATTCTTCTTTGACTTCCCTAAGCAGATTTTCTTCAATCGCCTGACCATGCTTCAGTCCGCCGCCGCCTGGATCCCAGCGGCCGTGTTCGTCGCGGGTATTTTTGCTTCTTTTTGTTAGAAAGATTTTGCCGTTGCCATCATGGCACACAAAAACAGTGGTGATTCCTGTAAAGCTAACGCCTTTATGTCTGCGTAGTTCTTCTGGGGTTAGCTTTTTGAAACTCATTTACTAAATGATAGCAAACATGCATTAACTATTCTAACAGCGGCTGTTTGCCGGGGTAGTCGATGCCGAGTTCGTGCATTATCATTTTGCTGGCGATTCTTATCTCGTCTGAACAAGTTCCGTCTGGATTAAGCCGACTAGCTTCGGTTAATTTCATGCTTTCGACAACAATATAAAAATAGTTATCTAGCCATGCTTTTTGCCTGATGGATTCCGGTTGATATCTAGTCAAGCTGAATAAGACCAATGACATCGCTTCGCAGACCTTAACTTGAGGCGGCTTTGTTTCATTCAGATAGCTGATTTTCCAATATGCTAGCTGATGTTCCGGGCTATTTGGGATAAATGCTCTCAGCTCAGCCTCTCGGTCAAGCGCCTCATGTTCTAGATCGATGAGCGATAACGAATAGTGAACAATTGGCTCGTCGGCAGCGTCAAACACTTCCATTTACATATAGCCTCCTGACTAACGTTTATCGTACTTCAGTGTAGGTGCCAATCGGCAGTGAATCTAGGAGATATTTATCAAAATGTGTGCGGTGGAGTTTGACTACGCGGTAACCTAAGGCTTCGAAAGTGCGGCGAATTTGGCGGTTGCGGCCTTCGCTCATTACGACTTTCCATTCTTTTTTCTGATTATTCATAGGTGCAAGTTCTAGCTTGCTCAAGCCGTCTTCTAGCTTTACGCCCGGCATGATGATTTGCTTAAAATGCTCGTCAGATAAATCTTTATTAAGCGCAATCTTATATCTTTTTTGTTTCTCGAATTTTGGATGAGTGAGTTGGTAGGCTAAATCGCCATCATTGGTCAGTAGCAATAGGCCTGAGGAGTTTTTATCCAGCCGGCCGATAGGTTTTAAGTGATGAAGATTTGCCGGTAAGATGTCATAAATAGTTTTACTTCCCTGCCCATCGCGCGAGCAGACATAGCCAACTGGTTTGTTAAACATGATGGTCAGCGTTTCTTGTTCGGCTTTTAAAATATCTCCATCAAGAGTGACGGTGTCTGATTCGGTGATTGTTTGGCCCAATTCAGGCAGTTTTCCGTTGACCAGTATTCGCTGTTGGGTAATTGCAGAGTCAGCCGCCCGCCGCGACATTCCAGTAGCCACCGCAATAAATTTATTAAGTCTCATAATGATATTCTAACAGGTGCTAACAGATTACGGATATCAGGAAACAAACCGCATAAATTTAACAGCAGGCAGATGCCACAAGCCAATTTGAATCTATACTAAAAACGTGTCCGATCGGACATGTTTTTAGTATAGGAGAAATTACTTTAGTCTGAGGCCTGAAGTCTGAAAAATCTCTGACTTCTGTTTTTTGGTATCTGACAAATGCTTTACAATGCTATGCTGTTTGGGTCGACGCCGTCAGAGTTTTTAGCTGGAGGAGCCTCTTCGGGAGCGGCTGCTGGGGCTTCCGGCGCGGCCGGTGTCTCGGCTGGTGTTTGCTCCGCCGGAGAAATTACAGTGGTGGCACCAGGTGTTGGCACGGCATTATTAGCCTCTTCTTTGGCTAGCAGCGCATTTAGATCCGGTGTCGATGAGGCTGGATCATGTAGCGGCTGAATGACTTTTTTGCCCGGTAGTCCGCCGCCAGTTGCCGCTTTCTCACTTGGGGCGGCCTGCTCGGTGCTGTTTTGGAGCAGTTCATTAGCAGCTTCAGCCATCTTGGCGGCGTTTTCGGCAGCGGCATTAGTAGCATCAACCGATAGTTCTTCGGTGTTTGTTGAACTTGTATCAGGTGTTTCTGGCGGCTGTGCTTGAGTTGGGGTTGTATCAGTTGCCGGCTGATCAGTGGGTGGCTCGGTTACTGCAACTTCGGCTGGCGGCTCAACTGGTAAATTATTAACAAATTCTTCAATTTTAGCCTCCACGGCATCTTCTTCTTTAGCGGTTGGCTGAGCTACAGCAGCTGGATCATTGCTGGTTGCTGGCTCGTCAGCTACTGGTGGATTAGCGGTAGCTTGAGTTTGATCATCTTGAGCAGCCGGCGCAGGATCGGCAACTGGAGTTACTGGAGTTGCGGCAGCGCCGTCATTGGCTGGTTCAGCCGGAGCCTGAGCTGTTGCGTCGTCGGAAGCTGGTGTTGCTGGAGCGGTAGCCGCTGGATCTGACGCTGGTGCAGCACTTGTTGGTGACGGGCTGGCTGCATCATCGCCGCCAAGGACTTCTTTAGCAACTTGAGCCACGTCTTCCAGCGTAACTTGAGATTTAACCAGATAGCGATCGGCGCCAAGTTTGTCAGCCCGAGTTTTGTCCTCTGCCTGCGACAAAGCGGTCATCATGATGACTTTAGTGTGCTTGGTTTCTGGAGTACTGCGCAGAATATCAAGCATGTCAAAACCACTGATTTTGGGCATCATAACATCAGAGATAATTAGATCGGGCTTTTCTTTTACGGCAAGCGCTAAGGCTTGTTCGCCATCCTCTGCGGAAACGATTTCATAGCCCTCGGCGAGCAGCCGGGCTTCATAAATTTCTCTAAGGTTATTGTCGTCCTCGACAAGCATTATTTTTGGCATAACTGGCTCCTGGGATTATGTGCTAATTAGGCTTATGTTTAATATTGTACCACGATAAGTTTTCAAGTTTAGTGATGGTCCAGCGGGCTGGCGATTGCCTGCTGCTCGGCCTCCTGTTTTTTAAGTTCATCAGCTTTTTGAGAAGTTAACCTTGGTAAATTAATATAAAACGTACTGCCCTTGCCGACTTCGCTTTCGGCCCAGATTCGTCCCTTGTAAAGTTCGACGATTTTGCGGCTAATAAACAGACCAAGGCCGGTGCCGCCGATGGTTCTGGTGGCGGAATTATCGACCCGGTAGAACTTTTGGAACAGATGAGATAAGTCATTGGCCGGGATTCCTGGGCCGGTGTCTTTTATGAAGAACTGAATAACTTCGTTGTTGCCGGTTAAGCCAATTGAAATACTGCCGCTGGGCGTGTATTTGACGGCATTATCAAAGAGGTTGGTTATGACTTCTCGTAGACGATCTGGGTCAACATGAGTGTAGTAAAGCGGTTTGATCATTTTGCCGCCGCCAGCGCCCGGTGTTTCTGGGCTGCTAACACCTACAGTGAAATCTACCTTTAAGCCCTTTTTATCGGCTGCAAAGCGCAGTGATTCGACTAACTGTTCTAAATATTCGCTCATCTCAACCACCACTGGATTGCTGACTAATCGGCCGTCTTCGGCGCGGGCGCTGGTAAGTAAATCCTGGAAGAGCTTACCGAGATGTTCAGTGCTGGAATGGGCTTTTTCCAGATAAGATCGGGCCTTAGCATCAATGCTTGAAACTTTGTCATTCATAGCCAGCGCCAGGTAGCCTTCAATGGCGGCCACTGGTGTTCTCATCTCGTGGCTGGCAGTGCTGATGAAGTCGGCTCGTCGCTGCTCTTCGGTTTTTTCTTTGCTGATATCTCGAAAAACCGCCACTACACCGCTGATCTTTTTGTTTTTATCCCAAATTTGCGACACGCTAATACTGATGAACTGCGCGGTTCCGGACTTGTTAACCAGCTTGATATTGCTGTTGCGAACATGATCATTGCTGGACAAACCCATACCAATTGGATTTTTATCGGCCGCCAGGTCAGCGCCTTTGTCATCTGTGAATTTCAAAACTGAGCGGTAGTCAATTCCTAGTGTGTCGCCAACTTCCCAGCCAGTCAAAATCGCCGCCGCCGGATTGCATAGCCGAATAATATTTTGACTATCAATCACCAGAACTCCGTCCTCAATGGCGTTTAAGATCAGACTGGATTTAGCTTTCTCGGCTTGCAGATTGCCGATACTGCCCTCGGCCTCGTCCTTGATGTTGATAATTCGCTTTTTCATCAGAAAAATAACCACCCCGACAATCGCCAGCCCAACAGAAAACCCAATCGCAATGTGGGTGATGGTCATCCCTGGTGTATGTTCGCTGTGGGACTGCCCCACCAAGTAAAATATGACGTTTTTCATAAAATGCTTAAGCTCCAGTATACGCCACTAATCAGCTAAAGCCTAGACGTTTCTTCCCTGTTATGATAGACTTTTTGAGTTAATGATGGTCCTAGCAGCCAAGCCATGGCCCCGTCGTCTAGCGGTTTTAGTAATCAGCAGACACCACTGGGTGTCGTAGTAGTTAGGCGAAAGCAAGTACATTTCACAGGTAATTAACCATGAGGTCGCATCGTCTAACGGTTAGGACACCAGGTTCTCATCCTGGCAATCGGGGTTCGATTCCCCGTGCGATCACCACACGTGGATTTTACTGATTTACAGATAAAAAAGGTTCCAAAATCTATTTGGAACCTTTTTTCTTTGCACTACCACCCCTGTTAATTCGTGTTCTATCCACATAAGGCGTAACTTTCCTAATATGATGACTTGTGTCACAAGCATACATAGAGTATACTTATGCGTATGAATTATTACTCAACAAAAGGAGGAGAAAAATGAGTGTAAAAGTAACTCTATCAGGCGACGGTCTTAATTATGAGAGCGATGCTTCGTTAGTGCAGGCTGCAAAGATTATAGGTTTTCTTAATACTGAGGAGCCGCTTGCTGCTGATTACAGCTCAGCTGCAACAACTAACGCGGGTTTCATTGATGCACCCCAGGCTAAGCCTCTTTCATCTCCCAGAGAGGCAATTTTAAGCACTGGTGCGAAGACAAACGCTCAAAAAATTCTTGTCTTAGGCGCTTATCTCGCACAAAGAGATAATTCTGACGATTTTGCTACTGCCGAGCTGAAAACTCTTTTCGTAAAAGCGGGAGAACCAGCTCCACGTAATCTAGCGAGAGACATTCGCGATGCCGTGAAGGCAGGGTACATTATGGAGAGTATAACCTCTTCTGATATGTACGCAGTGACTAATACTGGGTATAAAGCGCTTGAAGATGGGTTTAGCTCGACAACAGTAAAAAAGACACGTAAAAGATCTGGAGCCAGACCCGCGAGAAAAGCAGATACTCCCGAGTGGCTTATAGACACTTCTGTAGACGATCAGCTTGAAGGATTTCCTTCTTATCGTCAGCTGAATACGAGAGGCAATCGTGCGCTTTGGATCTTGCAGTGGGCCATAACGGCAGGTCGTGAGCGCCTCTCAGGTGCTGAAATTAGTGCGGTGGCGGATAAGTTGTCGGATAACATACCTACCAAACAGGTAGCAGCAACATTCTCGCCTCACCTTTCAAATAATCGAGTATCTAAGACCGCAGAAGGTTACAAGATACTCTATAGCGGTAGTGAATTTCTCAAAACACTTGTAAGCCAAGAGGGTTAGAACATGGAACGCTTACCGACAAAAGATTTAATTGCAAAATATCGAGCAGAGTATATAAAGCTTAAGCCCATACACTCAAAAGCTATTGGTGAAAAGGTTTATTTCAATATGCCCGGTTTTAAGCACTTAATCTTTAAAGGTAGGCACCGCCGGGAATCTGCATCCATATTCAACCGATTGGTACTGGTACCCCTTATTGCCCCCGTTATTCATAACTGTACTGAAGAAGTTGAAATTCGAATCCGCAAAGAGATGATAGATGGTAAAAAGGTTAAGGTCACCTACTATGCTCTTGAGGCACATGTTGGGAAAGATAGTGTTCGTGTACGTGTAATAACGCGTAAGGTCGGAGAAAAAGGCAAACACTACTTTCAAAGTATCATGAAGTACTAAAAAACGCCCCAGATGGGACGCACTTTAGTGTGTTCGTTTCCAGACTTAGGAGATTTAACCTTGGCCGGTTCTAGGGCGAGCCCCACGAACACATTATTATGATAACATAGATGTCAATAATTTGCAATACTCACTCAAATGTTATATGTATAAAAGAGGCCGATACTAAAAGGAGAATAAAGGATATGAGTATTGTAAATAAGAATGAAGAGTCCCTCCGAGCAGCATTTCAAAAAATGACTCAAGCAGATGAGGCACCAGCTGTAGTGAAGAGTCTGCTCAAGAAAGCGGATCAACGTAATATGCAACTACTTGATTATATTACTAAAACAGGGCCAGAAATTCGTGAGATCTTTGATCGTATGCTTGCCGCAGCTGCAGCACAGCGCCAAGCAGAGAAAAAATAAGCCTATTTCAGTAAATCATCAATATCGGCTAGATATATACTTCCCTCTCTGCATTCCATGCCAAGATCTCTGAAACGATCTCGCAACTTAAAAAGATCGTCAAATAACAGTTCTAAATTGATATGTGTGAGCTCACCAGATAAAGCTTATTGACCAGTAGCTGCTCCAAGGGGTGCTATCATAGAGTTATGAATCAAAAAGAATGGGAAGCAAGTATTGCCTGGTCACGGGTTGTTGCGGCTTGTGTGATACGAAATGACGAAGACAAATATCTTTTGGTGCAAGAAGCGCAGCCCAAAGTGTATGGCCTCTGGAATTTGCCGGCTGGGCATGTTGATAAGGGTGAGTCTATAGAATCTGCAGCTGTGCGGGAGGTCAAAGAAGAAACTGGTTACGATGTTGAGCTCGGCGACAAGGTGGATATTTATCACGAAGCAATTGATACGCCAGTGAGGCATGCTTTTGTGGCCTATATAATCGGTGGTGAGCTAGCTGTGCAGCCAGGCGAGATTTTGGATGCAAAATGGCTGAGTTACGACGAAATTACAACCATGAAGCATGACAGCAAGCTCCGAGTTGAGTGGATTTATGACGCCATCACTCGTGTCGAGAAAATTCAACAAACAGTATAATTACATTTAGTAAAACAACCACTCTGTAAAAGCGGTTGTTTTACTTGGTTACTTAGGATTGATTATGAATTTCTGCCGCGGCGGCTAGTTTGTCCGCCCTTCTTGCCTGCTGAGCTGGCTTTTTGGGTGTCGTTTGCAAAGTTACCAGGGTTGTTCTCTGCTCCTTGCGATTGACCGCCTTTACTTGCAATATTCTTACGCTCTTGTTCGTCCATAGATGCGAATCCACGATTGCCTTTTGCCATATGCGCCTCCTTAATTAGTTTGCACCCTTTATACTATGGACCGATTGCTGCAAAAGTTCTACGAAAAATCTTATAGCTGAGGTATTGCCGGAGTTTTAAGGATTTAGTTGTTTATTCCAACCTGGGTTGAGCTGCTCTGGGTGTTCTTGCTGCTTCCGCTGGTGGCCGCGCCGCCTTTGGTGTTGCCGCTGACTGCCCCACTGCCGCTGCTGGAATTTTGAGTTACGTTATTGGTTGAAGATATGTTATTTGAATTATTAATTTCTACGCTGGAGCTGGATTTATATTTACTGGCGTTATATGAATCGGGGCCGGTGTGGTTTATGGAGTAGTTATTGGATTCGGATGGATGCTGTGAGCCGCCACCCCCAGCTCCTGGGCCGCTGCTGCCTGCTCCACCGCTTCCGCTGGTACTTGGGTAATGGATGCCGCTAGTCGCTCCGCCGCCACCTCCCAGACTGGTTATCCAGGCGCTTAAACTACTGCCACCTTGTCCGCCGCCGACGCCACTGCTAGATCCTAGTACAGCTGCTTGATTTGGCGATTTTGATGAGCTGCTGCCAAGTACGTGGCCGTCACCCTGCCCGGGGTTGCTGCCTGGGTTATTAGGATTACCGGGAAAGTTGATGGCTGCCGTGCAAGCTCCGCTGTTGTCGATTTTTAGACTAGTTTGTTGATTGCTGACATTGCTGGCGTCACCACTTGTAGCATCACCGCCAGTGGTATTACCGCCCCCACCTGACTGGCCCCAACTGCTGCTCCAGTTTGACTGATTGGCCGCCAGATAAGATGCCAGGGCTGCCTGCCACTCGTCATAGCTAAAGCCCCTGGTTTGCCAAACTCTGGGGTTGTATTGCTCCCAATCGCCACCGCCCACTACAGCATCGCCAGTTTGGGCATTTTGATTTATATTGTTTCGGACATCGACATCGTTATCATTATCAACCTCACAGCTGTTTTGATGCTCAATTTCGATCTTGTTGTATGAGTCAGGGCCAGTGTTATTGATTCTGGCCTGCTCCGCCGCCGCTAGTCCTGGGAATCCAAAAAAGAATGCCATAAAACCGGCACTCATCAGAGATATCCGCTTAACAAATAATTGTCTCGTCATCACTACCCTCCTATAAACTCTTTAGCCTCGGCGATAATTTAATAACTTTATATAGCAAAATGTCTGTAATTTATTTTGCAAAGTGAGCTTATTTGATGATTTTTATAGCTGGTAGCTCGTCTAAACTAGTGGTGTAGCGGGGGCTGCGCAAGCGGTGTTTGGGTTGCCAGTTTTTAGCCAGATCTTCGGTGGCGTAATGGATGGTTTGTTTGCCATGACGGTTGTTTAAGTGGTCAATAGCCTTGAGTAGTCTGGTGGTTTGGTGGTGGACGCTTAGGTCAAAATTGTTAAATATATCTGTTTGAAGGTGATTTTGAGGCACAAAATCAGTCAGTATGACCCCGGCTCGATGGTAAGAGGCGTTGGGATTATGAATGGCTCTAAAGGCCTGAATTAGGTCGCTGATTAACCGCCCAGTATTGGCAGTTGGGTTTTGATAAATAATTTCCTTTTCCCATTTGGTGTAGCCCGGTTTATGGCGACTGGAAGTGATAAAAAAGCTTGCTCGTTTAGCCAGCTGGCCGCTTTGTCTCAGGCGAAAAGCAGCGGTTGATGCAAATGATGCCAAGGCTGATTCAATTACGTCTGGCTGATTGGTGTCTTCGCCGAAAGTTCTGGTTCGAGCGATGCTTTTGGGCTTTTGATGCTCCAGAGTCAGCTTATAGCAGGCTTCGCCGTTTAGTTCGGCTACCAGTTGGCGGCCGTGGATTCCGGCCAGTTGTTGAGCCCGCTTGGGGTTTAGGCAGGCAAGCTCATAGGCGTTCGCAATGCCCTCAGCGCGCATTTTGGGGGCCAATCGCCAGCCAATTCCCCAGACATCACTAATGGGCGTAGCCTTTAGTTCTCTCTTTAAGATTTGCTTATCCAAGGCTGGACCCAGGCAAAATATGCCGCTAGAGGGTGATTTTTTGGCTCTAAAAACAGCTACTTTAGCCAGCGTTTTGGTTGGTGCGATGCCAATTGACACCGGAATCCCAGTCCATTTTAAAATCGCCTGTCTGACCATCTTTCCCCAGGCTTGATAGTCATCGATTTCAAGCTCTGATAAATCTAAAAAAGATTCATCTATTGAGTAAACTTCTAGTCGCGGTGTTATGGTAGCCAGGACATCGGTGATCCGCCGGGACATATCGCCGTAGAGTTCAAAATTAGCGCTGAACTGAATGATCTGATGTTGCTTGAACTGCCACTGATACTTAAATACTGGCGCGCCCATTGGAATTCCCAGCTGCTTAGCCTGATTGGAGCGGGCCACCACGCAGCCGTCATTACTGGACAGCACTACCACCGGTTTATCTTCCAGATCAGGCCGAAAGACTCTTTCGCAGGATACGAAGAAATTATTACAATCAATTAGCGCGAAAATTGGCGACTTCACTTTTTCCACCTGTAGCGATGAATAACACTGGTCACCACCCCCCAGACTTGAGTGCCGCTAGGAAGTTTGGTTTTAATAGACAGCCCAAAGCTATCCCCTGCCCACCAGGCCACTAAATCATTATTGCCGGGGCTCAAAGAGCGGTCGATCAGCACAATATCGCCGCTGAATATTCCATTTTCACGCCAATCTTCGCCAGCTATTTTCATCATATAAGTGCTGACGCTGTTTTTAATTAGCAATTTATTAAGGTCAATAGTTTGCAGGCTTTTGTCAGTCGCGGCGTTTGGAAAACCGCTATGAACACTGACGCCCGAAGGAGTTTCATAAAGCATTACAAATTCATCTCCGATTAGAGTTGGCTTAATTCGATGAGCTTGAGATTGGACAGTCTCATCCCCTGTCGAGCCATTTGTGAATTCACAAAAGACCAAAGATAGAATATGTAAGCTTGCGGGTAAAAAGGCGCCTTTTTGGGCGGCCAGTACCGGCACTGCTAAGATTAATTATAACGCTTTTTTAGGCGATTTGGCCAAGAAATTCGGCCATTTGGCGCGGGGTCAGCTCAGCCTTGACGACGTAGCCGTCGGCTTCGGCTTCAATGGCCGCCCGGTTTTCTTCGCTAAGCTCCAGATTGGTCGTGATGATAACTTTAGCCTTCAGGTCCGGCTTTTCTTTGCGGAGGCGTTTTAATATTTCGGTGCCGATCATATTTGGCACCATAATATCGAGCAGAATAATATCAAATTCATCTGTCAGGGCTTTTTTGAGCCCCTCCTCGCCGTCCATAGCCACCGAGACCTGATAGCCGGCCTTACTCAGTGCCCGCTCGTACAGCTCATTTATAAAATGCTCGTCCTCTATACAAAGAACTTTTTTTCCATTTGGCTGGGAGTTATTTTGAGGATCCATTAGCTTAATAATATCATGAAATGTTACTTGTGATTGTTTTGCGTGCCTGATCTTTTTGGCCTTAAGGAGCACTTTATAGGTAGTCTGCGGCTAGCCTGTGGCGTTTGCTGACCCCTTAAGGTCCAAAATTTAGGCATCCCCATATTCTAATGGCGGTACATAGAGTGGTTTTTGATCCAGCCATGAGCCTGACGGACTATTTCGCCGCTATCCTTCTTTTCATCGCTGAGCTGAGAATAAGGTTGGAGGGTGAAAGTAAAGCTGCTGCCTTCATCAACCTTCGACCTAACCCAGATGTTGCCGCCATGAGCATTGACAATAGCTTTGGTAAGAAACAATCCCAGGCCAGTGCCGCCGATGTTATTTTTGGTTCGGTGATTACGGTAGAATTTTTCGAATAAATTGGGCAAGATGCCCTCTGGGATACCAACTCCAAAATCCTGAATCGTGGTTTCAACCATTCCCTCTTGGTTTACAGAGGCGCTGATAATAACTTCGTTGCTTTCGCCGCCGTATTTGAAGGCATTATCCAGTAAGTTGTTGACGACTTCTGAAATGCTAACGCTGTCTACGGCCACGGTTGGCAGGTCTTTGGCAATGTTGAATGAAATTGTCTTACCGAGCGCTTTAGCGCGGGTTTGCATGCTTTCAGTGGCTTTTAGGAGGGTTTTGCTCCAATCGGCTTCATTAAGATGCAGTGACAATTGATTGCCCTCAACTTTCACGACATTTAAAACGGTTGAAACAAAGGCTGTTAACTGGTCGGCTGAAACCTTTAATTTGCGTAGATAACTCTGCAGATTTTCGTCTTGGACGCTGGCCAGTTCTTCTTCAAAGACTTCAATATAGCCGCGCAATATGGTTAAAGGCGTGCGCAGCTCATGAACCGCCAGAGCCACAAAGCCCAGGGTTTCATCATCTTGATTATATTGTTGGCTGTGGTCAAACAATGTCACAATAAACTCTGTGCCGCTAGTGTTATCGCGGTTGTAATAAGCAGCCAGGTCGCACTGTTTTACAGTTTTGCCATCTTTTAATCGAACCCGGACCCGTTGCCAATAAGCTCGGCTGGTTACTTTTTGGTCCTGACATTCGGCAATCCATGATTTTAGGGTGTGCTCGCTTGGAAACTCCAAGTCAACACTTTCCAGCAGTTGCTGGCCAAACAATTCAGGGCTTTTTATATCCAAATAATCGAGTGCCGAGTTGCTGGCGTTGGTGACAATTAGATTTTTATTAAACACGAATAGCGGCAGCGGAAAATGATTAACAATATTGACAGCCTGAATCACCGATTCACGGTGAGAAGTCAGATCATTATCATCGCGTTGACTGGCAAACTGATAAACCCGATTAGCTAGCGAAGTTACTAGTTCGCGCCCAAAACTCAGCTCCTCCATATTGGGCGGCGGCACACTTTGATTGCCGGGCGTGACGTGCAAAATAGCCTGCCAAAGCTTATGAAATGGCCGCATGACTATTTTGCTGGCCAGCCGTGAAGCCAGATGCGCCATGATCAGTGTCGCCAGTCCATCAGCAAAAGCGACCAAGATAAAATCATAACCCAGGTGTGTGCCTATTAGGAAAAAACACAGCGCAAAAACAATTAAAACCGAGTGGATCAACATCAGGTGCCAGTAGGCTTTTCGTTCTAATCGTTGAAAATCATCCACCTTTTTGTGTCTTTCTATGGCTTATAGCTTACAGCGCCGTTACTACTTACTAATGATAACCAAGTTTGACCGGGATTAATACCAAGCGGCGAACCGTTTTTGTCACCGAATTTGAATTGGCTTTTGCGATTTTTTTTCTCCCAAATGCCCTTTGTGACCTTGCCATCCTGAAAAATATAGGCTGTGCCGCTGCCGGTTAGTTTATAAACCGAGTAGATTCCCGCATAGTGATGCGGCGTGACTATCGCGATCACCACTTTTGGAGCGATGCGTTTGCCGGTTTTTTCGTCTTTGTGTGGTTTGCCGGCTAAGCTTCTGGGGTAGGAATTGGTTTTAGGGTCGTAGTCAAAGCGCGGATTGTACAAGAAGCTGGAAATTGAAAAATTAATGGTTTTAGCAGTTGGCTTGCCTTTCGGTTTTTCTTCATTCTTTCTGACAAAACCAGTGTACTTACTTTTATTCCAGCCTTTGGCTTTCTGAAGCTGTAGCAGTTTTTGCCGACTGGTGTACAAATTATGCGGAGCATAACGATTTGTCACCCGTTGATAATAATTTGGGTTTTGAAAGGCTTCTAAGTCTTTGAATTTTTGGCTTCTCAGCTGAGCTAGCGCTTCGGCGCTGCCGCCAGCGTGAGCGATTGGTGCATCAAATGGTGCTAAAAAGTCCAGATAATACGGACGGACAGATCTAACCGGGCCAATGTGCGCCGGGCTGGATTCCTGATAAACCGCCAAAAAGCGAGTAATTCCGCCTTCAGCGATAGCTTCAAAAACCACGCCAGCCTGCTGCAGACCAGATTGCGGCCTGGCGTCGGGACTGTTTTCGATCATCACAGCTGTTGACGGCAATTCATTTAGCTTTGGTTCAATCTGAACGCCGGTAAGCCGAGAGGCTACGGTGGTGGGCGCTGGCGGCTCTTCCTCTTTTTGGATTACTACTGGTTCTGGCGGTGGTGGCGATGGCCTAAGAATAAACCACCAAACTAGCCCGGAAATGGCAATTAAAATTCCAACCAGAGCGCTGATGACAACAATTTTTTTGTTTCTATCGAGTTTTTTAAATGAATCAATTAAATGCTTGAGCCTTGATTTTTTTGCCTTATTTGGGTTGCTGTTTGGAAGTTCCGGAACTTTTATGGCACCAGAATCATTGCCAATAAGCGTGGTTTGCGGCTGAGTTGGCGTTGGCAACTCGGAATTGGATTGGTCGTCTGTTTTGGGCATAAACGCCCGCCCCGGAGCCGGCGGCTCAAAATCATCTTTCATATCTAAAATATTGTACCACGCCTAAAATACAGCTAAGCTATGTAGCTTGAATAAATTCTATGGTGGATTTCAGCCGGCGTAAGCTTAATTCTTTTCCGAGGACTTCGAGGGTTTCGGACAGGCCGGGGCTGGCTGGCGCCCAGGTTACAGCAATTCTGATGAGGCTAAATAGTACAGCTGGCTTAGTGTGGGTGATGGTCAAAAGTGCGTTTAGGCGGGCGCTGAGGTCGGACTCAGAAAAGTCACTTTCGCTTAGGCTGCTTAAAGTGGTGCTTAAGAGTGCCAGCAGATCATCTTTGGATAATTTTTTAAGCTGTTTATGGTTTGCAATCAGCTCCGGATCAATCGGTAAATCGACAAAGAAAAATCTGGTTAAATCCGGCAGCTCAGCAAAGAATTTCAGCCTTTCCTGAACAAGCCTAAGGACCTGTTTTTTGTAATCATCGTCAAAATCCTTAGCTTCTTCTGGCCAATAATCGGCGGTCTTTTTATAAAGATCATCCAGATTTAAATCTCTTATAAAATGACCGTTGATCCAAAGCAATCGGCGCTGGTCAAAGTGAGCGCCGCTTCGCCCGACTCTATTTAGGCTGAATTTCTTGATTAGCTCATCTCTTGTAAAAATTTCTTGCGTGGTGCCGTCATTCCAGCCAAGAGTGGCGATAAAGCTCACTAACGCGTCGGGCAGAAAGCCGTCTTTTAGGTAGTCGAGCACATCTTTAGCGCCGTCGCGTTTGCCGAGTTTTTTGTTGCCTTGTTCGTTTAAAATATGCGGCATCGTGGCAAAAATGGGTTGATCAAGATTAAGAGCCTCATAAAGATTGAGATAATTTGGCTGGCTAGCGATAAATTCCTGACCGCGGATAACATGGGTGATTTGCATTTCGGCATCATCAACGATGTGCGCAAAGTTATAAGTTGGATAACCGTCGGACTTAATGAGAATGAAGTCGTCGATGACCTCTGGTCCGGTTTTTAGCTGGCCCATCACCTCATCGTGCCACTGGTAGGCCTTGGGCTCAGACTTAAAGCGGAGTGGACGACTGCCATCCCACTCTGGAGTGTTGTCTGGACGGTAGTTGCGATACAAAAATGGTTTTTTGGCTTTCTGAGCTTGCTCACGGAAAGCCTGGACTTCCTCGGGGGTGTAGGGGTCGGCATAGGCACGACCAGAATCAATTAATTTTTGAGCCCACTTTTTATAAATATCGAGCCGCTCTGACTGACGATACGGCCTAAAATCTCCCGGTTTATCCGGCCCCTCATCGTAATCAAGCCCTAAAGCCTTCAAGCTGTCCATCAAATGTTGAGCGGAGCCTTCGACTTCACGTTTTTGATCAGTATCCTCCAGCCGAAGCACAAATTTGCCCTTGTTTTGGCGGGCAACTAGCCAGGCAAAAAGCGCTGTTCTAATGCCGCCAACGTGCAAGAACCCAGTTGGGCTGGGAGCAAAACGTGTTCTAACCTCTTTAGTCATGGTTGATATTTTATCAAAACAGAGGTGAAATTGCGAATATCATAAATTACTCAATCTTCCTGAGGTCAGACCTCAGGATGGGTTATTTTATGTTATAATTTTTTGCTTAATCAAAAAGGTATGAGGGATGAGGCTTGGGGGATGCGAGCTACCGAAGCTGGGCTTGAGAGCCGGTGCAAATTAGTCAATATTAAGATGCTTTTATAAGCTGGATGCTATGCGCAGTAATTGGTCACTGTTAAGAGCTGAATTCCCCTCAACTTGATACCAAATTCCGCCATCCACCCAGGTGGCGTTATTATCATAAATATAAATTGTTTTACCGTTGCTCTGGAAGGTTTGATAGGCGCGTTTGCCAACCGCCACATAGCTCTCGAGTAGGCTCTGGCTGTTTAGCTGAGAGGCATTTTGAGTGACGTTGAATGATCGACCGTCAGAGTTGGACTTAAAGCTTAAAACAATCTGCCCTGGCTGATATTTAATTGGTCCATCCATGTCAAAGCCGGCTGGTCGATATGCTGGAAAATTACCATTCACACCAGAACGAGTGGCCGCAATCCGCATGCTGAAATTTGGAACATTTTGATAAGCAATAAATCCAGCCAGTAAAATAACAGCTAAACTGGCTGCGGCAGTATTTATAACTTTGGGGCTGACCCGAAGTTTCTTGGACAGTTTTTGGCGTCTGGTTGGCTTTTTGGCTGGAGCTTGTTTGTGGCTGGTAGCCGAATCAATGGCTTGCTGGAATCTATCAACAGCCGGCATCGCTAAATTACCAAGCTGATGGCCAATAATTTCGGCCACCGGCTTTTTGGGCTCTGGCTTAACCGGCAAAGCAGCGGTTTTGGATTTAACTGGCTTGGGCGGCTGACTGGCTGGCGCCCCAAAACGACTAATCAAGTTACTTTTGGATATGGCCTGGCTCTTTGATAAGCGCTTAGGGTCAACTGACAATCTGGGCGACGGTTTTTTCAGAACTACCGGAGCAGCCTTGGGCGCTGGCTTGGCGGCTGGTTTTTTGACCGTACTCCTCATCAGAGTCTTGGATCGTTCAGTTTTGGAATGAACTTTTCGGGCGGCTATCTCTTTAGATCTGGTCCGGGCGGGAGTATTAGTGGCTTTTTTGACGAACCCATCAATCACCTTGCCACTGCTTTTAGCTGCTGGGGCGGTTTTTTTGGTTTGGTTGGCTGTTAATAGCTTTCCGGTTCGAGCATCATATCGTTTGCCGTTGAGCTCAATTGTATTGTGCTTATTTGCCACTACTTTTTATACCCTCAAATGTCTAAGCTAAAGCTGCTAATGTAATTTATATTAATCCTTGTTGCCTCAAATCGCAACCATGCGGTAACTGTGATTATACAGGTTTTATGAATTATATTTTAGTAGTATA
This sequence comes from uncultured Candidatus Saccharibacteria bacterium, assembly GCA_964636355.1. Classification (GTDB taxonomy): domain Bacteria; phylum Patescibacteriota; class Saccharimonadia; order Saccharimonadales; family JAGQNK01; genus CAZWRG01. Next base: position 51,994 of record CAZWRG010000003.1, read on the forward strand.
TAAAATTCGCTATACTAGATAATCAGCATATGGACTTCCTGGACCCCAAAAAGAAACGAGCTCACAAAATTCGACTATATGTCGGATATTTTTTGATGGCCATTGCGCTGAGCATCGGGTCTTTTATTTTACTGATGGAGGCTTATGGCTACGATGTTAATCGCAAAACTGGCGATGTTATCCAAAACGGGATGTTGTTTGTCGATGCTCATCCAGAACAAGCCGAGATTTATTTAAACGGACGGCGCGAAGGCAGCACGCGTTCGCGGCTGGTGTTGCCTAGCGGCGATTATCATCTGGAACTTAGGCGCAAAGGCTACAAATCCTGGAGCCGGCAGTTTAAACTGGGCGGCAGCAAGATTGAACGCATGGATTACGCATTTTTGGTACCAGAAGAACTATCTTCTACCGACATTCAGCTTTATAGCACTAATCCGCCATTCGCCACCCAAAGCCCGGATCGTAAATGGCTGCTGATTCAAAGACCAACTGCTTTTGAAGAATTCGACGTGGTTGATTTAAGCACCGAGGGCCAGGATATAGCTGAACTTAAACTGCCCGCCGGGCTATTTTCATCGACCAAAGGTCGCCGCAGTCTGGAGTTGGTGGAGTGGTCAACCAACAACCGGCATGTGCTGATTAAGCACAATTTTAGTGGCGGGTTTGAGTTTTTGATGATTGACCGCGAGCGACCCTCAGACAGCCTGAACCTTAATAAGACCTTTAATATGAATCTCACCCAGGCGGCTTTAAGGGATAAAAAGTTTGATAAGCTGCACCTTCTGGAGGCTAAAACCGAGGCTTTATATTTTGGTGATAGTAAAGCCGGTTCTAAGGAAGTTATTCTAAACAAAGTAAAAGCTTTCAAGTCCTACGGCACCGATGCGATTATCTATGTCACCACTAATAACGTCGCTAAAAATAAGGCTGAGGCTAGAATCAGACGCGATTCTAACGATTATAGGATTCGCGAGCTTAATATTGATCAAAAGTTTTTAGTTGATATTACTCGCTATGATGACCACTGGTACATGGGCGTTTCCGGGGCCAATGACAAACGAACTTACGTTTATAAAGACGTTTTTGATACTGTTGAGCGCAGCGATCGACCGCTACTGCCAGCGCCGGTGGCAGTGCTAAGGCTTGATGGCAACGTGCAAAATATATCATTTTCGGCGAACACTCGTTTTTTGGGTACTCAATCGGGTGGTGAGTTTGCGGTTTACGATGCTGAGCACGACGAACAATATCGCTTCAAGACCAGGCTGAAGCTCGACAGTTCAACAAATGCGCTTTGGATGGATGGGCATCGTTACATGGTGGTCAGTGACGGCAAGGCTGTAATTTTTGATTACGATGGGCTGAATCTTCGTGAATTGGCTGCAGCTAACCCGGGGCAAATATTCTTTGATCGAGACTATGATTTTCTCTATTCGATTGGTAAATCCAACACCGTAAATGGTCGGGCGGCACTAGCGCAGACTTCAATGCGAACACCAGAAGACCAGTAATTTTAGCTGCTAAAAAAGCTCGTAAACCGTTGCCATAAAGTCGGTGAATTGCTGGGCAAAATTTCAACTTGAGTTGGGGTTTTGTTTTCTACCGAACTGGCTACGTTGGTCGATGGATTGGGGCTGATTTGCTCGCCAACTACCACCAATCGATTAATAGTTGTGCCCGGCGGGTCACAAGTAATCAAGGTTACAGTTGACTTATCACCGTGATTATTTAAAACCGACAAGTCTTTGGGGCTGACAACTTTTTTGTCAAAAACTTTGTAAACGTAGCGTTTGCCGTCTTTTTCCAGCATAAAAGTATCGCCGTTTTCCAATCTGTTAAGCAGCACAAAAGCAAATTTATATTTTCCGCGGTTTAGGATGTTATTGCTGGAGTGGCCAAATATCGCAGCATTGCCCTTCTCTCCTGGGTTTGGAGTGGTGGCGTAATGCAACACGCCGCGCTCCAGAGCCTTTTGGACTTTATCCTCCTCTACTGACGGCTCATCGTAAACAACCGGTATTTCGACATTAATTTTAGGGATTATTATTTTAGGGTCTTTGCCCACAGAAGTGCCGTTTATGTCAGAGATTATTGGCGTGCTGCTGACTGCCCGGCTGGGTGTGATGAACGGCGCGATAATTCGCTCGTTAAAGAAACTAAATAACAAAATTGCCACCACAATAGTGCCCATTCCCAGACCAAAAAGCATAGATTGCAGGTGCGGATTTTTGGGCTTGGCTCGCTTTTGGATTTTATTAATTAATTGCTGTTTAATCTCTGATGATGACCGGGTATCTGGTTGTGCTGTTGGCTTGGCAGGCTTTGGTTGCTGTGTGGGCTGCGGCTGATAATTGACGCCCGATTTATTGTGCTGGTCATAAAATTCTTTCCAGACGTGGTGTTTTTCTTCATCTGGTAAATTTACATAATATTCGTACCAGGCGGTTTGAATTTCAGCCAATGATTTACCAGACTTTCTAAGATCGTACATGAATTTTTGATGCTTGGTGTGGATGGTTCGTGGTTTATCATCTTGCGGTGAAGCAGATTTAGCGGTTTGCGGCGAAGCATGTTTGACGGCTTGGGGCTGAGGTTTGTTCTGCTCGGCATATAAAGAGTCAATTTTACTTCTGATAAGCTCAACCGCTTTATTATCATCATCGCCGCTCTGACCCGGCAACGGATCTACGACTTTCGGCTTCTTGGGCTGGTAGTGGTTATCTGAGTCATTCATAATTAAAAATATATTACAGCTTATGCTAGCGGTAACAGATTAATTATATTACAATACAGCAGTCTTACCTATTTATGGGGTGAAAGACTTTAAGTAGTTTACAGCGCGCTCACGTAAACTTTTAAAAACCAATGGCTCTGTGGCGGAACTGGTATACGCGTACGACTCAAAATCGTATGGGGCAACCCGTGTCGGTTCGATCCCGACCAGAGCCACCATTTGAAACTGAATTATGATAAAAAATAAAAACCTATTCGCAGAAGTTGCCGGCTGGTATGGCATGACGGCTATTTTGTTGGCATATGTAACGGTTAGTTTTGGGGTGATTAGCGCTGAGGGTTACATTTTCCAGCTACTTAACTTAACCGGCGCAATTGGAATTATGATCATTTCAGCTCATAAGAACGTCAAACAATCATTGGTACTAAATATATTTTGGGCTGGCGTCGCCATCCTCGCCCTCTTCCGGATCCTATTTTAAACACTCCCGCTGACTATTTGTTAATCATTATTGATTAGGATATCTCATCAATTCTATCTAGCAATCGGCCAGTGCGCTTATCAAGGTTATCGGTAATTCTAGCGGTGTATCTAATACGCGGATCGAGCTCATAGTTTAGCTCATTAATTATAAGAGTTGGTATATGTCTTTCGGCGCTATTAATACGTAGGTTAGGGTCGATAAATAGCATGGGAGAGTCATTGCCTTGTCCAAAATCATAGCCTTTTATTTGAATAGCATAGGTTTTTTCAGGGTTCCTGCCCTCTGAGGCAGTAAAAATATCCATGTCGAAACAAAGATTCTTTTTGTCCTGACCGCTGCCAGGTTTACAGCTTCCGCCGTGGTCATCCCGGAACCTACTCTGAAGGGGCAACCACGTGTCTGATCCTATACCGCTAGTTAGTGAAAATCGCATCGCTAGACCAAGTACAGCTATCTCACCAAGTAGACCACCTATTTCTTTTGCATGATCATTATTAATCTTTGTTTCGTAGCGGTAATTGGTTGCAATTCTGTGACCGACCCCAACAAGCTGTGAGTAGGAGCGGCTTACGCTTGATTCGCTAGGTAGTCGCTGGTTTCTAATCAGACACTGAATTAGTGATAATTGTGGCAGCCTCATGGCGGCGCGGGCATGTGGTGTAGGAATCAGCCCCGGGTTTAAAGGGTCTTCCTTTTCCGGTTTTTTCTGGCAATCCTTCAGCAACCCGTCTGCTACGGTCAGCCAAGTACTAGCCATTGATGGTCTATCATCAATGGCATAATCAATTACTATCTCAGCTGCCAGTAGGCTACCAAGAGACCCTTTGCTACTGAGCTGATTAACGACCTCAGCCCGATCAGCCCCCTCCAAATACTGATTGGCGATTGCAAGTACTTCATGTTTAGCTGGTTTGAGTCTGGGTTCAGTATACGGTCCTGATGCAATTAAAGCCATAAGACAGTTATAACATGATAAGCATAAGAAATCAAAATAATCTCAAACTTAGCTTTTATATATCACCCCATAGGCTGGTGGTGAGGGCTTCGAGGGGTTTTTCGGGGTTTTGCATCCACCATACTGCTGCGTTTGTAGCGGTTTTAAGTCGCCAAACTTCATCGGCTGGGCTGGTTGGCGTGCTAATTATTTGGCCGCCTAAGGCAGCGTGAATAAAGCCCTGGTGACTCGTCATGATCATCAGCGAGTGCTCCAGAGTCAGCTCCCTAAGCAGTTTTACGAATCTTAAAGTATCCATCTCAAAGGTAAAAGCCTTGGTAAATTTTAGCTGAGTGGCCAGTTTTTGCAGCTGAGCAAAACTGATGACTAGCAGTGTATTTGGCCGGTTTTTAATGCTCTCAGCCATGCCTATTAAATAGTCGGCGGCATCAGTAGTGGCCGTCAGTTGACCGGAGAATTTTAAGACAAATTTTTCAAGTAAAATAGCGGTTTCAGAATTTCTGCCCAACTCTCCGGCTAGTAAAACTGCGTCCGACCAAGCTGCTAAATCCAGTAGCTCAGCCAGCGCTTTTTGTGAAAAACTGCCGCTTGGCGTACTGGGGGCGTATTGACCGTTTTCTAAAATTCGGCCGACGGTCTTAGACAGCGCATCAGGCAATAAAACTTTTATGTGTCCGGCGCCGGCTTTTTGCGCCAACTGATAAGCCTCGGCCGCCGCAGAAAAACCATATAAATTACCGCCCACAATTAGCAATTTGCCGGCCGCTGATTTATGTTCCGGCCGGCTCCAAATCATGTCCGGAAATAGCGGCTGGTTGGGCTGTTGCTTACGCCAATAGGTATTTTCCATGATCATTTTCCAGCTCGTAAATTACATTTTTGCGCTCAATAACGATTTTCCAGTTGTTTTTGGTGGCGATTTCATAAAGTTCCTGATTGGGGTTAAAAGCTATCGGGTTTTCTGCCAATTCAAGCATACTGGCGTCGCTTAAGCTGTCGCCAACTGCGTAGCTGTCTTTCCAGGTTAATTTATGCTTGGCTACTAATTTTTGCAGTGTTGATTTTTTGTCGTGACTGCCAACAAATTTGTTGCCAGTGAAAGCTTCGCCCAGACGCTCATATTTGGTGCCTACAGCATCATCAAAGCCATAATATTCGGCAATTTTAGAGACTAATTCATGGTGCGAGCCGGATATGGCCAGTAGCACATAACCCTTGTCTTTTAAGGTTTTTGCTAGCTCTTTAGTGTAGGTGTAGGTCTGATCTTTGTACTCTTCAATGATGTCGTTAATTAAATTATCAAAATCGGCGGTTTCGATTGTTGGCACTGCCGCCTCGTAAATCTCGATTAATTTAGCTTCGTAGTCATGAAAAGCTTTACTGTGTTCGCGGCGCTTCCACTTCATGCGCGCCGTTTTAAGCTGGTCTTTGGCGCTCGGCCCTAGCAATCCGTTTTTGGCTAATTTATCAGCCATGACATGATAAAGTTGCCAGCGAATAAGCGTGCCATCGATGTCAAAAACCGCAAACCTAGTCATAAATCTATTTTAGCAATATATTGCTGACTAATAAAATTCATGTTATGTTCGTGGTCAGTAATTTAAGGAGTTTTTATGGCTGGATCAATGAAGGATACAATTTCTGTGCCTATAAAAGCGACCGTAGGCCGAGAAATTATTGCAGATACGCAAGATAATAATCGTGGCACTAGATCTGTTGAGTTTGAGGTTAGCCTACCAATTCCGACCAGAGATCACTCCCCCCATAAATATGTTGTGAGCTTTCCAAAGGATGGAGCTATTGAGGAGGTTGAAGGCTCTATTGATGAGTTTTTTGAAGCCCGCCCAGAAGAAGCTCTAGTCTATGATCCAGTGGTTGACCATGTGGACTCAAGGTTAGAAAACGACAAGTGGTCATTGAGGGGCCATATTAACAGACGCCTTAAGAACCATCTATGGACTGGGTATGCCTACGGCGCAATAACTGGAGCAGCTGCAGTTAGCACGGCCGTTTCTTTATCAAAGGAGCTCCATTTAGCTTCAGTGTCTAGTTTGTCTATCGGGATTCTGGCCACGGTAGTGACCTGTTCGAATGCTCGTAAGGCACACGACAACGAGACGTGGCAAGATGTGTCTATGAACAATTTAGTCGCAGAGGCTGGTAATCACGCGGTTTTTCATACAATGAGACACGCCGTGCTAAATCAAGAAGCATTACCCTCTGAAAGCGCTATGATCGACACAGAAAGTCAGACCACATCATAGTCATTAGCTAATATTTCAAATTCAGCTATGATTGTAGCCGTGTCGCTGTCTTGGGGCGATAGGCTCCTCCGGATCCTCAGGCTCATCCGGCTCCTCCGGTTCAGGCTGTTCTGGTTCCTCTGGTTTTACGGCATCCGGATCTGGCTTTGGGGTGGCAACCCTATCATTCTCGGCTGGTTTTTTATCATCCTCCGGCTCCTCCGGTTCTGGCGGCGGATTTGGTATTTCGCGTACTAAAACCGGATCTGGGAGCTTCATCTTCTTTTGGTCAACCAGCTCCCACTTTTTGTCGTAAAGCAGGTGAATTAATTCTGTGTCGCTAAATTCATCATCGTCGCGGTCAACTTTTAAACGATACAGTTCCTGACCGTTTTCAACCACTTTAGTGGCCTTAGTGACGGCGTGACCCTGATACTCTAGCTGGGCATAAATCAGGACTTCATACGGCACGACAATATTGTCTATGGTAGCGCCGGTTAGTTCAGTCTTCGGCTCGGCATGGGCCACAGAACCAGACGTTAAGGCGACACCAGTTGCGACAAGCAGTGAAATTACAGAAATTTGCAGTAGTTTTGGCATAATACCCTCCTTTAAAGTAGGTCTCTTAGGAAATATAGGACTACAAAGGAAACTATAGGTATTTCAAAAAAACTACGCCATAAAATATTTCACATAAAATCAAAATCGTTATATGAAACTGGAATTTATCTGCTTAAATTTTAAACTGTTGGGTGAGTTAGGCTTCGTCCCCTATCAGATGTAAGCTTTGGTACTACGCTTAGCAAGCACCATAGTGCCGAAAGTCCTACGAGGATATAAACCAGTCGGCTTAAGAAGCTTTCTTCACCAAAGATGGAGGCCACCAGATTGAAGTCAAACGCTCCGACCAACCCCCAATTTAAGCCGCCAATTATAACTAAAACTAGTGCGGTAACGTCTGCTGCTCTCATAGCATATCTCCTTATTTAATTAATAACTTAAATATACTAAGCAGCAACCGTTTATGAATATGAGATATCTTACAGATAAAAACCGGCGGTTGCTGTTATTTCAGCTCGATACTGACCGGACAATGATCGGAACCCATTTGTTCGGGGTGAATTTCGGCTTTTTTGATCCTGTCTTTTATGGTTTCGGATACCAAGAAATAATCAATCCGCCAGCCCACATTCCGAGCCCGGGCGTTGGCAAAATGACTCCACCAGGTGTAATGCCCTTTACCGCTAACAAACATCCGAAAAGTGTCCACAAAGCCTGCCGCCAACCAGTTGTCAAAACCGCTTCTTTCTTCCGCGGTAAAGCCTTTTTTGCCGACATTGGCTTTGTCATTAGCTAGGTCATCAGGGGTGTGAGCGACGTTCATATCGCCGCAGTAAATAACCGGCTTCTTCTTTTGAAGATCAGCGCAGTAAAGCATCATGGCCTTATCCCATTGCTGACGTAGTGGAATGCGAGTCAGGTCATCCTTGGCATTTGGGGTGTAGGCTGTGACGACATAATAATCCTCAAACTCAGCGGCAATTACCCGCCCTTCGTCATTGCTGTGTCCGTAATTATCAAGTATCAGCCCGCCGGCTTTAACGAACTTCTCAGGAATGTCATTGATTACGGCGATTGGTTTGATTTTGGTGAAGATAGCCGTGCCAGAGTAGCCTTTTTTGGCTTTTGATGAATTCCAATATTCTTCATACTGCGGCAAGTCAATCTCTGCCTGACCCTGTTCGGCCTTGGTTTCTTGAAGGCAAAGAATATCCGGATCATACTTAGCGATAAATTTCTGAAATTCGCCCTTTCTAATAACCGCCCGGATGCCATTCACATTCCAGCTAAAGATTTTCATAATTATTTAGTATAGCGATGAGAGGGCTGTTCTGCTAGACTATGACTCAATGTACAAACGAGTTTTACTGAAATTATCAGGTGAGCAATTAGCTGGAAAGTTTGAAAGCGGCATTGATCCGGAGCACGTTGCCTGGCTGGCCGAGGAAGTCAAAAAAGTTTCGGAAGCCGGAACCCAAGTTGTAATTATGGTTGGCGGTGGCAACTTTCTGCGCGGCGCTCAGATTGCCGGGCACGGCATCAAGCGAGTAACCGCCGACCACATGGGTATGCTGGGCACGATGATGAACGCTTTGGCGCTGACTGATATTTTTGAGGATCACGGTGTTAAAACCAGATGTTTGAGTACAATTTTTGCCAACCAGGTGGCAGAACCATTCGTTCACCGCTTAGCTGAAAAGCATTTAAACAAAGGCCGGGTGGTGATTGTTGGCGGCGGAAGCGGCCGGCCATTTGTAACCACAGATACCGCAGCCTTGATTTTGGCGCTGGAACTGGAGTGCGATGTAGTGCTTAAAACCACCAAAGTTGATGGAGTTTATGACAAAGATCCGCTCAAGCATGACGATGCCGTTAAGTTTGATAACCTGACTTACCAGCAAGCTGTCCAGGACGGTGCAATACGAGTTATGGATAAATCAGCACTAGGACTAGCCATGGAGCAAGACATGCCGCTAATTATCTTTAGTGCTGATCAAAAAGATTCGCTGGTTCGGGTGGCTGGCGGTGAAAAAATCGGCACCATCGTAACTTAGAAGCGTATTATTTTAACCAATCTGGCCCGAGTTTATTATCCAGCTGCTGACAGGCTTTTTTAAACTTGTCATTTATATCTTTAGCGTAAGGATTTTCACTTAAAATTGATTGAAACAAATCCCAACTGTCGCTTCCCTGCACTCGCTTCATTTCCAGCAAATCTTTGTAGGCTAGTGTTGACATTGGGCTGTCCGGAATCTCCATAATTTGCATTACCCGGGCAATATAATGGCTAAGGCCCATGACGTAAGCCATTTCCTGGTCGTGTTGCTCGGCCGAGGAGGTAATGATCTCAAGTTTCAGATTTTTTGACAAAAAATCGTAAAAAGCCTTCCGTGTTTGTTCGTCAATTCGCACCGGACAAACCACAATATTCTGGCCACTTAGTCCATTATTCTTGGCGATGCTCTGCGGCCCAAACAGCGGATGAGTTCCAATAATTTTGCAACTTTTTGGCAGCAGCCGGTTAAGCGCATCAAGCGGTTTTGACTTGACTGAGCAAACATCAACTACTAAAGCCTCGGGGTTAATTAAAGGTTTGTTTTTTGAGAAAAATTCTTCAAAAAACTGAGACGGAATCGACGGAATTATAATTGGCTGGGCTAGGACTTTTTCTAGGCTTTCAAACCGGGCTCCGAATTCAGCGGGACCGGTTGTGTGGACTCGGGAGCTAATTATTATGTCGGCGTAGGGCTCTAAATATTTGGCAATAATTTTTGTGAAGTCACCATAGCCGACGATGCCAATTTTATATTTCTTCACGAGTTTGGTATTAGTTTAATGATTGGCGGAGAGAGAGGGATTCGAACCCTCGAGGCGGTTGCCCGCCTACACACTTTCCAGGCGTGCCAGTTCAACCACTCCTGCACCTCTCCACATCCCCTGAATTTTAATATAAATCTTCCCTAAAGTCTAAATAGTAGAATCTACTAAAAATCCACAGTTCCACCAAGACCAAACCGAAAACCCTCACCGCGAACCCAAAAACCCCCAATACCCCAAACCTCAAAAACCTCAACCCTTCAACATTTAATCAATTCACCAACTCAGCAAAAAAACATTCTCAAAAAGTGTCCGGCCGGACACTTTTTGAGAATGTTTGCGATGAGAGTTTTGTTGTGGTTTTTGCAAAAATATTGCAATTTTTGAGATGTATCTTGCCAACAGATGTAGTTCAGGGGTAAGATTTATATAATGCCACTAATTGAGATTAACGAAGTCAGCAAACTGTACGGTTTTGGTGATGCTACCACCGTAGCTCTTGATGAGGTTTCCCTGTCTATTGAGCCGGGAGAGTTTGTGGCGGTGATGGGGCCGAGCGGTTCTGGCAAAACAACGCTAATGAACATTATTGGGCTGCTCGATCGTCCAACGCACGGTGATTATAAGCTTAATAATCGAAATGTTGAGCGCCTGAGACCTAACCGGCAGGCCAAGTTGCGGCGCGATACAATCGGTTTTGTTTTTCAATCATTCAACCTTTTGCCTAAGCTAAATGTTTTGGAAAACGTAGCACTGCCGCTGGCTTATAAGGGTACGACACAAACTCGCCGCTTAAAACGGGCGGCTGAGATGCTTGAGCGGGTCGGTTTGTCGGACAGAGAGTATTTTATGCCGCGGCATTTGAGCGGCGGCCAAGCTCAGCGGGTGGCGATTGCTCGGGCGTTGATAAACAATCCGAGCATTATTATTGCTGACGAACCCACCGGAAACTTGGATAGTGGTTCTTCCCGACTGGTCATGGAGCTGCTCAGTGATGTTCACAAGGCTGGCAACACAATTTTGCTGGTAACTCACAATCCGGAGCTTACGCGCTATGCTAACCGAGTGATTTTTATGCACGACGGCGCAATTATTGCTGACGAAAAATCAAAGATTGGCGAAGTTTTGGAGTCGGTCCGCCGCAGCATGTATTTTTTGCCGAAATCAACTGAAGAAGATGATTTAGCTGGAGTTTCGGCGTTGATGCAAGCGATTCCCGACGATAAAGGCCCTAAAGAAGAAAAGCCCAAGCGAAAATCGCGCAAAGCTTCAAAAGCTAAAAGTAAATCAAAGGCCAAGAAACCGCGAGGTAAGTCATGATTTTTTCCTCCGGCAATGTCAAGATGGCCATCGAAGCCATTCGGTCCGCTCGGTGGCGAAGTTTGTTGACAATTTTGGGGATTGTCATCGGTGTGGTGAGCGTGGTGACGATTGTCAGTCTTGGTGAGGGTACCAAGCGTCAGATTGTGGGTCAGATTAATCAGTCCGGCCCCGATCTGATCACGATTCGGCCTGGCAATACTATTAAACTTGATGAAAACGGCGAAGTTTCCGGGGTTAGCTTGGTTGGCGCTCTGAACGTTGGTTCGTTTAGCGAGACAGATTTTAAGACTGTTCAATCAGTGCCTGAACTGCGTGACGTGACGCCGTTTAGCTATGTTACCAGCCAGGTTTCAACCGATGAGGTAACCTATGATAGTGGAATAGTGGTCGGCACCAATCAGTATTTGCCGGATGTTTTAGGTCAAAAAATAGAGTACGGCGTGTTTTTCACAGAAGATGAGTTAAACCGAAAGGTAGCTGTGATTGGCAAACGGGTGGCCGAGCAGTTGTTCAAAGAAAACGTGCCGATTGGTAAAGTTTTTAATATTCGCGGCCAAGAGTTTGTGGTTCGGGGAGTTTTTGAAGAGTTTAAGACCAGTCCTTTATCGCCGAACAACGATTACAACGCGGCGATATTTATTCCCAAAGAAGTTGGCAGCCAGCTAACCGACGCCGACGGCAAAATGTATCAAATATTGGCCCGCCCCAACGATCCCAGTCGCTTAGATACGGCAATTACAGCGGTTACCGAAGCCCTCCAGCAAGCTCACGCCGGACAGCAGGATTTTACGGTTTTACGCCAAGAAGATAACCTGATAATTGCCAGTAGTATTTTAAATATCCTGACCACTTTTGTTAGTGGTGTCGCTGCCATTTCTCTGCTTGTAGGCGGCATTGGAATTTTAAATATTATGTTAGTTTCAGTGACCGAGCGAACCCATGAAATTGGCATCAGAAAAGCAATTGGCGCCACCAATCGTCAGATTTTGGGACAGTTTTTAACCGAATCAATTATTCTCAGTTTACTGGGAGGTTTTTTGGGCGTCATCCTATCGCTGCTGACAAATTATCTATTCCGAATATTTACTGATTTAACTCCAGTTATATCATTGCCAATTATAATTATCGCCGTCGGTGTGGCGGTGATGGTCGGCGTAATCTTTGGTATCACGCCAGCTCTTAAAGCGGCTCGAAAACATCCAATTGATGCTTTGCGGCACGTGTAGTTAATTACAAAAGATAAAAGAGCCTTTTATGGTACGATCTTACCTGGTGACCATCCAGCAGGTTGTACGCTAAGGCTCTTTATCTCTCGGTTAGGACGCTTTGTTAAGGTTAGCTCAGGCGCAAGGAAAAGCTGATATGCCTGAATGTATTGGCGGTTCGGGCTCTCCGTAGGGTCCACCGTCTGGGGGTGGAACGACAACCGGTGGTTCTTCGCCGTTGACATCAGCAAATATAGCTCCAAACCAGTTGTTTGATGGGTTTTGGATTCTACCTTTCATTGATGCCTTCCTTTCCCCCTCGTCATTTATTAATGACAATTTAAGAGTAACCGGTTCTTAGATTTAGTAATATAAGATTTCTTACAAATAAAATCGCCCCTAATTTTAAGGGGCGATTTAAGTCATTTAGCTCCAGTAATTATCTGGCGACTGTGCTGCCGCGGCCGCCACCAACTAATCGGATCAACATGATCAGTAGGATCGAACCGAGCACAGCTACAATCAGGCTTCCCAGGTTAAAGCCACTGACGCCTGATCCGCCAAGCAGTCGAGCAATTCCACCACCGATAAATGCACCGATAATTCCAATGATTATATTACCGACAGCTCCCTGCTCTTCGTTAGTCTTCATAATTATAGAAGCGATCCAACCTGCCAGGGCGCCGAATGCTATCCACAGAATTATATCTAGAATCATACTGTCCTCCTTTTATTATTTAATGAGCGAGCATATTGTAACGCCACTCTATTTATAGTTTCTTGGGCGGTTTATCTTTGGGCATTCACACTCCTCTCTTTAGGTTATGAATACCCTAATAATAAAGATTAAGTCAGCCAGTAACTACGAAAAATTTCACTATTTGCGGGCAAGATTAGGTAAACTTGATTTATGAAGTTCAAAATAATTAGTATTGGCAAAGCTTCCGAGCCCGCGCTGGCGGCGCTAACCGGTGAGTATCAAAAACGAATCAGTCGTTGGGCGCGGTTGGATTGGCAGTTAATTCCGCATGCCAAAACGCCCAGTGACGAATCAAAATCAATTCTAAGGCTCTTAAAACCGGACGATTTTGTGATCCTGCTTGACGAAACTGGACAGCTTTTAACTACCGATCAAATGGCTGGTAATTTATCAAATTGGATTGATGATTCTAAAAACCTGGTTTTTATAATTGGCGGGTCATATGGTGTTAGTAAAGAGCTTATCGACCGCGCTGATTTTGTGTGGTCGCTGTCCAGGCTAGTGTTTCCGCATCAAATAGTTCGGCTGCTTTTAATCGAACAGCTGTATCGGATGTTGAGTGTGCGCGGCGGCGGTAAATACCATCACTAATGTTTAATAAAAACTGGCCCGGCTTTCGAGGGGGAAAGCCGGGCTGTGACAATTACTGGCGGGCAATTGACTGTCTAATCTAATATTCGTCCATCAAGTCTTCTGACTCCTGCTGGTCGGTTAGATCATTGGGATCGTTGACCCAATCTTGCTGGTTGGTATCACCTTTGTTGTCGTCGTTCATAGTGCCTCCTTTCTGCCGATTAAGTTGGCAGGATCTAGTATCTCGCAGCTTAAATTTAATAGCAGTTAGATTTTTTATAGAACAAACGTAATTGGCTTGCTGGCTACTGGCAGGAGGCGTTTTGTAGCTGCTGTTTGTAATCGTGAGTGATTTTTTTGACGTTTTGTTTATGGGTTTTGGACTCTTCGCGATCTTTGGATTGGCTTATTTTGCTGGACCAAAATGGAAATATATTAGACAAAACACTCTTTCGTTTTACGGCATTTTTATATCTTTGATATTCAGCTTTCAAATTGTCGTTGTATTCTTTGGTGATGGCTTGCTTTTTAGATTCATCGCAGGCGGGTTGGTCGTTTTTGGGCTTAGCGGCTTTATTGGGAATTTTAGGCGGCTGGTTAGCCTTGGGGGTTGGCGTGATATTTTGCCGATCATTAAGGACGCTCAAGGGGGCAGCTTGATCATCTATAATTAGCTGGTCTGGTTCGGCGTTTGGTTTGGGTTCAATTTCTTGGTTTTCGGTGTTCTTCTGATCCGTTTCCATCATATTTGATTGTGGCGACGAGTCAGAAAGCGATCCAGGATACATACCCATTGCTATACCGCCGGCCACCACTGCTACTATCACCACACTCAAGGTAATAACGCTGCTTTTCCAGTGCGACACCATAAAAGAACGGCTTTTTGGGCGCTGCCGACTTGCAGATTCTGAATCATTTTTAGGTTTTCCTGGTCGCATATAACAGTTATTAATTATAGCAGGCTGATATGTAAGAAATTTTACTGACTTTTGTCTAGTCTTTAATTTTCAAGGGGTAAAAATCAGTTTTCTGATCGTAAATATTTATTTGCTCGCGGCTTTTAAGGAAGTTTACGGCTTTATAAGTCAGTGGCGTTATCAGTGTTTCGAGTGTGACTTTAATTAGGTAGACCGTCAAAATTAGCTTAATTAATTCTGAGCCTGGCATGGTGCCGCCAAACGCGATGACTGAAAACACCGTCGTATCAAATGCCTGGCCAACCAGCGTCGAGGAAATGGTCCTCAGCCACAGGTGTCGGCCTTTGGTTTTAACTTTTAGCTTGGCTAGGACATAGGCATTTATAAAGCTGCCCATTAAATAAGCGATTAAACTAGCTGCTCCTATTCGCGGCAAAAATCCTAAAATATTTTCATAAGAGCTTTGATGTTCCCAGCTGCTGGCGGCCGGCAGGCTTTGTACTACCAATAAGGTCAATATTGCTAGCAAAAGCGATCCAAAGCCAATCCATATCACCCGTCGAGCCCGAGCATACCCATAAACTTCGGTCAAAACATCACCTAGTACATAAGCCAGCGGGAAAAGTACCGTGCCGCCATCGAGTAATAAATTACCAAAGCCAACGATTTTGGCAGAAGCCACGTTGCTGATTATTAGTACCGCCACAAAAAGACCAACAATAATATCGAAATATTTCAACGGTTTGTCAGGAGAAGACGATATCGTCGTCATTTTGTGATACTGCTTTCGACCTGTTCATAACAATCGATGCATAAATGTAGTTTGGTAACTTTATTGTCTTGATCTGGCGGGCTTAGTAAGATTCCGCCCAGCTTGTCTAGTTCGCGGCCGCATTTGTCGCAAATTGGATGAATCGCCATTGTTGCTTCCTTTCAGTTTTTATTTATATAAACTCGATTTTATATCTTATTAAGTATATCAGACCGGATTTTTGGCCTAAAATTGGTCAAAATCAGCCCAAAGTCATCACATTCGTGACTTAATGTAGGTAATATTACATCATTTAAGTTTAAGCATTTTCTATCTGTTATATATTTTTGTGATGTCGCCAATAATGTACTGATCTTGACTTAAAATCACCAGTCTGTAGTATTAATCCTTGTGCCATTTTTCATGTGAGGTGGAAATGCACAAATTGAGCGGAAAAAAGTTGAGAGAACGCTCAATAATTAATTGTGATCTAAAACAGTTTTGGAGGGTTTTTAGATGAATACAACCGTTTTTAGGGCGGGTATTGCTTTGTGCGCACTGACATTCGTCTTTGCCACAGG
>CAZWRG010000003.1:67907-93559 GCA_964636355.1 uncultured Candidatus Saccharibacteria bacterium
GGAAAAGTCAGCGCGGCTGATTCAAATAATGACTTTGAGTTGCCGACTGACCTGTTAAGTCAACAAATTGCATTTAATGATGTGGGGGCGGCTGATATCAGCAGCTTGGTGAAGATTGAAGCTGAGCCAAAGCCCACGCATAAAGTTAGCAAACCGAAGCCGGTTAAATATAAGGTTAAAACTGGCGACAATTTAACTTCGATTGCCAAGAAGAACAAAACCACTTGGGAGAGAATTTACTTTAAAAACACCGATCTTAAGCATCCGGATGTAATTATCGTTGATTCGGAGCTGGTGATTCCTGCGCCAGACGAGAAGCTCAAAAAGCGTGACGTGCCAGCAACTACAAGTTTGGCCCCCAGTCGTGTAAACCGGGCGGAAAGCTCAAGAGAGCGGACAATCTTATCAAGTAGTCGCCAGTCTAGTCGTAGCCAAGCGTCTACGCGGCAAAATCACACCAGAAACGCGGCTGTTAGTTATCGGCGCGGTCCGGTCAGTGGAAACTCGTATATCAGAGGCTACTGTACCTGGTATGTGAAAAATCGTCGCCCTGATTTGCCTAATAACTTAGGTAATGCTAACACTTGGGTTGCTCGAGCCAGAGCTCAAGGCTTGCCAACCGGCTCAACACCTCGAGTGGGAGCTGTTGGTCAACAAGGTATGCATGTGGTTTATGTAGAGAAAGTTCATGGTAATGGTATGGTCACGGTTAGTGAAATGAACTTCCGAGGTTGGAATGTTGTAAGTAGCCGAACAGTGCCCGCCAGCAACTTCCAGTACATCTATTAAACACACTCAATAGATTTAAAGCCGGTCACGTTTGTGGCCGGTTTTTTATATCCATCCCACCAAGCATAAACATTAATGCAATTATATTGACTAAGAATAAAACTTATGATAGGATTGTTAGTTGATAAACGTATAATTTTTTAAACTAGGAGTTTTCATGAGTGTTGACGGACAGGTTTTAGGCGCATCTACAATTGGCGGTATTGGCGGAGGTGCAGTTGCATCTTTAGCTAATACTGGAAATCCAGTAGTTATTGGCTTTATTGCCGGAAGTTTAATACTGATTGCTACTGCCCTGCTTACTCGCTACAGCAATAAGTAAGGCATCTTTAAATCAATTCCTAAATTATGGAACAAATATCCCTGGCTTTAATAATTTTGGTAGGGCTGTTTGCTTTAATTGACTTTATGCCACGCATATTTATTGCCAAGAAAAGACAGCCCAAAGTTGCGGCCAGCTATACGCCAACACCAAATTATTTAATATTGCCGACAGTCTATGGCGATGTTTCATATCTTCAGAACCTATCGTTTCTTAAAAAATATAACAGGCAGACGGTTATCTGTACTACCAAATATGAATCCCCGCAGTTTTACAGAGCTCTTCGCAAAATTTGCCGACAAAATGGCCTGAGATACATAGCAGTCGACGTTCCAAAATCTCGATCTAAGCCGCTCAAAAATCCATATGCTATTTACCGTGGAGCTTTTGTTTCTGGACGGTTGAAGGTTCGAAAAGACACGCCATGTTTGCTGATGGATGCCGATACCTACGCGCTTTCCAATGTAAATAATTTAGCCAGAGCCTTTGAGGCATCCGGCTATGACGTGGCGTCGCTCAGGTGTGAAGCAAGTAAGCCTAAAAACTTAATTGAAAAACTTCAGGCTTTTGAGTATAAGCTTGCCATGGATGGCCGAAATATGGACCCCTGGCTGACTTCCGGAGCCTGTAATATTTCTAGAGCCGGCGCTTTAAAAAGAATTTTCAAAAGCCATTCAAACTTTTTTGTTGGCGGTGACATAGAGATTGGAAAATTGGCTCAAATAATGGGGCTTAAAATTGGCCACTTGGATTTTACGTTCTATACCGCGGTTCCCTCCACCTTTAAAGAGTGGTTCAAGCAACGTGTGATGTGGTTTTCGGGAGGGATTCGTCATCATGTAATTAATGTCTCCTCTTTTAGCTGGTGGCATTTCTTTTTGTTATTTTATAATTCCTTGCTTATATATCTTTTATTGCCAATTAGATGGCTTGAATTTATAAATCTGCCACTGCTGGCGCCGCTGATTATCATTTTTTCCTGGACTTATATTTATCTTTTAGTAGGTCCAAAAAATTGGCGAGTCGAGTATTTGGCCCTGCCGCTTTATTCGTTTGTTCAGACTATGATAATTTTGCCGCTGGCAATGTTTAAGTATATAAATTTGGCTTGGACGCATAAAAGTCTCGGTTTGTTAAAGCAAGACCTTTCAGCTTATAGCCTTAGCCAGATAGTTCTTTTTAAGAGCTTGAATTATGGGACTACGCTGGTGGTTTTAGTGACGGCGCTTACTTTTTCGATTACCAGAATTAACTATTGGTCGGAACACAGCACTATTTTGAATAGCTTAAAGAGCCTTTTCGCCAGTTGGATTTATTAACAAGAGGCTTAAAACTCGATGATTTCGGGGTCGGCGATAAGTTTATTTTCTAGTGCGGCGTGAGCGGTCATGGTGCCTTCAGTTGATAGGCTGATCTTATAATAGTCACGTTTTTTTGATCGGGTGTATTCAAAAATTCGAATTTTAGAGGCTTTAAAATCCCTTAGGACTTTATCAATTCCGGCTTGGCTTTTGCAGCTGATTTCATATTTATGAGTTTTCTTGCGGTAGTCGATTCGCCTTTCAAAATACGGCAACACCAGTAGAGTAAACAGGCCAATGGCAGCGGCCACCGTGGCGTTTAAAAACATGCCGCTGCCGGACATGACACCCAGTGCTGCACTGACCCAAATGGTTGAGGCGGTGGTTAGCCCCTTAATACTCAAGCCGTCTTTGGCGATCACCCCAGCGCCCAAAAAACCGACGCCGGCCACCACGTAGCTGATAATCCTGGTTGGATCGACATATTGGCCCAGGTCTGAACCGATTTCAAAAGCGGCTACGGTAAACAAAGCGGCGCCCAGAGCAATTAAAATCATCGTTCGAAAGCCAGCGTCTTTGTCGCGGTATTCCCTCTCCAGCCCCAGTGCACCGCCCAAAAGCGCGGCGATTGACAGTCTGGTAAATACTTCCAGTAAATCCATACCAGGATTATAACCTTATTTGGATTGTTTTTGTCTAGTTAATGTCTAAAAGTATAAATTTGTTTGAGGATTTCAGCGCAGCTGGCCGCCAGTTACGCCGATTATTTCCCCGGAAATGTAGCTGGCTTCTTGACTGGCTAAAAACACATAAGCGCCGGCTAGTTCGGCTGGTTGACCGGCTCGGCCAATTCCACTATCGCCGCCAGTAATTAATGCTTTGCGGCCTTTTAGTCGATCAGTTCCTTGATAAGTCTTCACACCGTGGTCAGCAAGAGGTTTTAGCTTGCTGTCGAGTCCGGGCTCGGGCTGAGATTGGTTAGGTATTTCCATCTGCGGGTATTGGGTTAGCGGATCCTGAATGTCTGATTGTCTGGGCATTACTCCCCTCCTTTTAGTTCAAGTTGATGGTTTTAGTTAGCTATTTTTCTTAGGGGCTTTGGCGCCGGACTTACGGGCCTCAGACAGACCGATGGCAATAGCTTGAGAACGATTAGTCACTTTTTTACCGCTTTTGCCGGACTTTAACTTGCCGCGTTTCATTTCATGCATTGCTTTTTCAACTTTTTCTTGGGCTTTTGGTCCGAATTTATTCATTGCAAATCTCCTTTCCAGTGAGTTCACCATAAAATTTTTTAAAGCAAGTTTCTGTTAGTAATTTCGCTTTAACGGCCACCGCAACACAATTAATTATGGCTCGCCAAAATCCAGGTTTGATATCGGCTGAGCAATGATGGCAAGTAATCCTTGCAGAAGTTTGCTATGCTATAGGTATTAGTTTAAATACAAAAATGGGTTAGATATGAGTTGGTTCACATTAAGGCGCACGGAAACAGCAAAATCAAAACCAGAAAATTCTTTATACGCCACCGAAAAATTCACTGCCGAAAACCTGACGCCAAACATGAGGGCGCTGAGGTTGGCGATGACTGCCGGCGATGTGCTGCTGGGGATGGGTATTCCGGCCAGCCGAGTGGTTTCGCGTTGTCTGGACATCACTGAAACTTACTGCAAAATGCCGGTGCATGTTGACGTCAATTCAAACCTGATTATGTTGTCGCAAATTCGCGGCGTTAACAAAGAACCGCTGACGCTTATTCGGCCGGTGGTTGAACGCAGCGTTAATAATATGACCATTCAGCTTGTTCAGCAGCTAATTTATAAAATTCGCGACAAAGGCTTAAGCCTCAGTGAAGCGGAGGCAGAGTTGGACAAAATTCTGAAACAACCAATCACCTATCCTGGCTGGCTGACAACAGCCGGCAGTGCTGGAATTGCCGCAGGCGTATCGCTGATGTTCACTAGTTCATGGCGAATGATACTGGTCACTTTTGTAATTGCCGTAATGGTTGATCGGCTGTTGGCGCTGATGAAATCCCGCGGCGTTTCATCGTTTTTCCGGATTACTGGCGCGGCAGTGTTTGTGACAATGTCGGCAGCCGTTATTCGGCAAATGAGCGATATAGGGATTGAATTTTTTAGCGGCATGAACCCGACGCTGGTGGTGGTTGGCGGAATTATTATGTTAGTAGCGGGACTGATGATTGTGGGTGCCATTTGGGACGCCATTGAAGAGTTTTATATTACCGCCAATGCCCGAATCCTAAGAGTTGTTTTGCAAACTTTAGGGATTGTGGTTGGTATCTTGATTGGTTTGTATGTGGCTCGGAAGCTCGGCATCCCAATAGCCGTTTCGCCAGACCCGCTTAGCCTTAATAGTGTGCAATTTCAATTGGCCGGTGGTGCGGTTGCCGCCGCAGCTTATGCGATAAGTACCCAGACTAGAATGCGTGCCGTGGTATGGGCAGCATTCATGGGCGCAGTTGCTTTGGCCGTCATGTATGCGTCTCGCAGCCAGGAAATTTCTGTGGTGGCGGCTAGTGGCGTGGCGGCGATTGTAATCGGACTTTTGGCAACAATGTTTTCTAAATGGTGGCGAACACCGTCAGTTGGCGTGGTGGCAGCCGGAATCTTGCCGCTTGTTCCTGGTTTGGCGCTTTATAACGCCATGATGCAACTGGCTAATTATCCGCCTGGTGATCCGTTGTTTTACAGAGGTCTAGGCACATTATTTACGGCGATTTCAACGGCTCTGGCTATAGCTGTTGGGGCGTCTTTTGGCAGCATGTTGGCTCGTCCGCTGCATCAGCGCCTGACCTATGTTCGTAACGTGCAGCCTTTTTTGCTGTTTATGCGGACACCTCTCAGCCCCAAGCAGCGTAGTTTGCTGGCTGAGTTTGCCCTAACCAGAAGTCTGGACAGATTATGGGCGGCTGGTGAATCAGACGATCCTGAAATTCCCGAAAAACCAAAACAGAAGTAAACTTACGACTGATCGGAATCCAGAATAAGCTGCTACGTGACCAAATTACTCAACATTTGCTGTATTAAATCATAATATTGAATTTTATCTATTTTACTGTTATTGTATGTTGCATGAGTATTTCAGATAAAACAGCCGAATTTTTATTATCAGAACAGTCTGATCAGCGCAATGACATCGATACCATGCGGATCTATAAATTTGCCGATAAGGCCAGTAGTTTGATTCTACCCGAGTGCATTGCAGTTATTAGGGGTCTTCGAACTCCCTCGTTGGAATCAGGGATGCTTGGCTTGCATTGGACGGTGTTAACAGGAGAAATCGATCTTCCGAGTTCATCTGAGCCTTCCGATGAGCTAGAGGTAGTTAGCCGGGGTAGCTTAATGAATCGCTTTACAAGATTTGCAGAAAATCATATTCCTGTTCATGATGATCAAATGAAAATTACAGAAACATTCGTCGAGTTAATAGAAGCTGAGGATATCGAATTAGCCACAGTAATTAGGGCTGCTTTTACTCCAGAGCCAAGCCCAGCTGCTAGTCCTGAGCCGTCATTTGGCTTGTACCTGTAGTTCTTGTTGCCACAAGTTGATGATCCTTGGTCCTCTTAGTCGAGTGTTGGCCATAACTTGAGCTAACTTAATTTGATTAAATTTTGGCGGTGCCAAGGGCTTTTTGTCCAGCCAGGGCGAGCAGAGCGTCGCGGATAGCTACACTTTCTACATTTGGCAGCGTCATTACAGAGGTCAGGTTGACCGGAGGGCTTTGATCTTTGTCAAAAGACGGCAGTCGGCCAAAACGCAGCTGTCCGTCATGGGTCTTGCGTAGCATAAAGCCGGCTGGACCTCGCCGAATTTTGACTTCGTAAGAAACATCGCTACAGACAGATATATCTTGGCTGCTATTTTCTAGTCGATTCATTCTGAGGCTGATGGTTGTGTCGTCATCTAGATTAGCATCCAGCGTTTTGGTGGTGCTTTTAACTGAAGCGCCGTAAACTATTTGATTTTTTGCAGCAGCTATCATATCGGAGTTATTGGTTCTGAATTTCCTCCAGGAAAACCATGATTTTTCTCTGCACGCATACTTGCCAAGTGCGATAAACGTCCGGGCTGCCGCTAAATGTAATTCTGTAGCTCGTCGCTCTTTGAGCACTTCAAATGATTCATCGATCAGCTGCCGAGCGGCGACAACATCTAGGTCAGGCCTGCGTCTGTGTCTGGTGGGAAAATTTGACAACACCTTTCCGGTATCGTCAAAGCTGATTATTCCTAGCGGATACTCTGATTCTTGGGGGTGATTATTGGCATGCAAGGAAAAAGTTAGCTCTGATTCGCTCTCCGGGTAATACAGCTCAAGCGAGCACTGTAGGGTGCTGTTTGGCAATGCCAAGCTTGTTTGCCAGGTTGCCTGATCTGGTTTTCCGGTAGATAAAAATTCAACCGCAGCATCAATCGACACCATTCTCTGTGTAGGTGTTTGGCCGAGGGGGTCACTCCACCATCGTGGGCTGGCCGGTTCGCGCGGTATCTCCGAACCACTCATATTAACCAGATATTACCATGAAGTTGCAAAATAAAACAATACATTTGACTTGCAGTTTATTCTATTTGTTAGCTTGAGGTTTTGTTCTTGAAACTGATTAGGAGAGTATAATGGAGCCATGGACTCACAGCAACGAATGGTTCTTTTGGTGGCAATTTTGGCCTCATTAATTGCCTTTTTAGACGGCTCGGTTATTAATGTCGCGCTGCCGGCGATATCCGAAGATTTAGGCGGCGGGCTAAGTGTCCAGCAGTGGGTTGTAGATGCCTATTTAATTACTCTGGGGTCGCTGATGTTGATTGCCGGCTCGTTGTCTGATCTGTTTGGCCGCAAGAAAATCCTGCTAGCTGGCTTAATCGGTTTTGGTGCAGCTTCGCTAATGTGTGCGCTGGCGCCCAACAGCAACGCTCTTATCATTGCCCGTGGCTTACAGGGCGCGGCTGGTGCATTGTTAGTCCCAAGTTCGTTAGCGCTAATCATTTCTAATTTTAAGGGCGTTGCTCAAGCAAGAGCCATCGGTAGATGGACGGCCTGGACTGGGATTGCCTTTTTAATTGGACCGCTACTGGGCGGCTTTTTGGTAGACAGCGGCTCTTGGCGTTATATTTTTGCAATCAATCTTTTGCCAATCGCCGTGACGGTCTTTTTGCTGAGTAAATTAGAAAAACCTGATCAAATTTTATCTGATAAATCAGTAGATTTTGTTGGCGCTCTGCTGGGTGTTATAGCGCTGGGCGGGCCGGTTTATGCACTAATTGAGCAGCCCAACTACGGTTGGTCAGACCCTTCAATTTATTTGTCGCTCGGCGTTGGCGTGGCGGCTCTTTTGATGTTTATTTGGTACGAAAGACGAGCGGTTAACCCGATGGTGCCATTTGAGTTGTTTAGAAATCGCAATTTTACGGTCGGTAATTTAGCTACGGCTGCAATTTATGCTGGCCTTGCGCTGGCTACGTTTTTGATCGCTGTTTTTGTGCAGCAAACTGGTGGTTATAGCGCAACTGAGGCAGGCCTTGCGCTAATCCCAATTACCTTAATAATGCTGCTGTTGTCGTCGCGTTTTGGGGCCTTGGCTGGTGCGCACGGACCGCGCTTGTTTATGGGGATGGGGCCATTAATTGGTTCGATTGGGTTTTTAACGATGCTGTTAGTTGACCAGTCGGTTTCTTATTGGTCATTGCTCCCTGGGATTTTGTTATTTGGTCTGGGTCTATCGATTACCGTGGCGCCGCTTACATCGGCCGTTTTAGGCTCAATTGATAGTAGCCGCGCCGGCATTGCCTCGGCAATCAACAACGCTATTTCACGAATTGCCGGCTTAGTGGCGATTGCCGCAATTGGTGTGGTTGCTGCGCCGGTTTTAGATTTAACTGGCTTCAAACAAGGCATAATTATAACTGCGGTCCTGCTGGCGGTTGGCGGAATAGTATCGCTAATCGGCATCCAAAACCCCAAATCGACAGCTAGTTCATAATCTCGAAAATTTTGTACTTTGAAGTATGACCACGGATTAGCTGGACCTGGCTTTTACTAACTCCAAAATGTTTCGCTAACAGCGCAGTGGCTGCTTGATTCGCTCTGCCCTCCACTGCTGGCGCTTTGGTGGGCAAAAAACCCCAGCAACCATGAGCTAGCATGATAAAGACCATAAACTGGGTTAACTACGTAGATTACGCGGTCAATACTAAGCTATATTCTCATTGTTGCGGTACGATTTGCTTGTTGATCTCAGGTTGTTAGCCACTACCCCAGCCATTGCCCCAAGCATAGCGGCGCCGCCTCCCCAGACTATAACTCCCAGCCAAGGATTAAAATCATCGCTTACTTGGTGTTCGACCAAGGCAGCGTCGAACTTGCTTTTAGCATCACCAAATGCTCTACCAGCCTTATTCTTCTTGTAATCAGCATCAAAAGTTAGATGTACATTTTCACGTACAGCAGTTAGGGTTTCGCCACATGGATTAGTTGGGTCACTAGCAATGTCAGAAACTACAACAGATAGGTCAGCGTCAGATAGAATGCCTCCATCCCGGTAGGGTCTCAGTACATTCAAGCAAGTTTCTCCGACTGTTCGGCCGACATTTTCATGGTAGATTAGTGCCTCTTCAAAGTCTTCGGTGGCTATGGCATAGATATCCTGTTCTGTTTCTGGATAAGGTGTATATCTAATATCTTCCAAAGCGTAGCCAATAGTACCTCCTACTACACCGGCAGCTGCAGCTACAGTAGCAACGTATTTTCTCATATCTCTCCTAACGAATTACTGTTTGTTTTTAATATTAAGCTAAATCTCAACTTATGCAAGCATAAGCAAAGCGACTATGATTTGAAAGATGCAACAAATATTATAATATATGTTAATCACTACCACCCTGGATGTTTTACTCATGTTGAACTTGGTGTATTTGGTGATATCAAACAGGCTGGCCAAGGTGACCAGTTAATTTATGATTTCAAGAAAATAGGCATTTTAATCTTAAGACATGTAAATTTAAGTGGCATGTGGTTCAATTAATGTATGAAACATATGCAATCAGACAGTTCGCAGGTGCTTATTCTGCAGCGTGGCGAAGAGTTAATCGAGTCGTTAAACAGTTTTGCGGCTGAACAAAAACTTAACTCAGCCTGGCTGTCGGGTTTGGGTGGCGCCGGGCGCGTGGAGCTTGGTTTTTATGATCTAAATAAACGGGATTACGACTGGCAGGTGTATGACGGGCCGCTTGAAATTCTGAGCCTTACAGGTAACCTGACAATCGTAGATGACCAACCGTTTTGGCATGTTCACGGCGTGTTTTCCGGCAGAGATTTTCAGGCCATCGGCGGTCATGTGCGCAACATGGAAGTTGAGCTAACTGCCGAACTCCACATCACGCCGCTCAGCACTCCCCTAACGCGAACCTTCGACGACCAAACCGGCCTCAAGCTGATAAACCACTCAGATTAACAGTTGAAGTGTAAGATATTTCACAGACAAAACCCGCAAAATATGCTATAAAGACCGATTATCTTTGTATCAATCTTAGGATAATGTATGCTTCAAAGGCGCAGATCACTGTCAGTATGACCGAAAATAGATAAAGCGGATAAGCTGCCTGCCAGACATCTTTGCTAAAAAATCTACCATTTCTTTTAATTACATAATCGTCTTGGTCATTGAAATGACCGCCGCGAACGTTGTTGATGCCAAATTCTTTCATAAATTTCAGAGTAATCATATCTTCCTTTTCTTTCGCATCAACTTCAGCTATTTTGCCAAGATTCTCGGTCGCGTAAATCTTCAGCGGTTTGTATCGTCTTGTCCATGCAGCCGCACGAATGTTCTTTTTATGCTCCCAAAACCTCACTTCTGGGGTTTTGGCAGTAATACCCACGTACCACTTTCCTTGCTCCAGCTTCAAAACATACAGCCACCAGTTTTTCATTGCTTATCGGCTCCACTCTTCGCCAAATAAGCTTGCTTGTTCCAGTACTAAATCAGTAGCCATTTTTTCTTCGTCTGGTGGGTAACCGTACTCACGCAGCAGGCGTTTTACTTCTACGCGCAATCTAGCCTGAGCATCCAAACGCAGCGTCCAGTCTACTGACACGTTGGCTCGTACTCTTTGCACTAGAACAGCTGCAAGTTTACGCAGCTGATCGTCTCCCATGACTTCACGCGCACTGCCATTCGCAGCCAGGGCGTCATAAAATGCTATTTCGTCAGAAGACAAACCAAGCTCTTCGGCCTGTTTTTCGCTATCACGAATTTGACGAGCAATATCAATCAATTCTTCAATAACTTGTGCGGCTTCAATGCTATTATTTTTGTATTTAAGAAGCGATTGTTCCAACATTTCAGCAAAGGACCGAGCTTTTACAGCATTGGTAGAAAACCTAGTTTTTACTTCATCGTTCAGTAGCTTTTGAAGAGCTTCTACTGCTAGGTTCTTACGCTCCATCCCCTTTATTTCAGCTAGAAATTCTTCAGATAGAATTGACAGGTTTGGACGTTCAAGTCCTGCTGCCGCAAAAATATCTACCACACCCGCGGGCGCAATTGCTTTGTCTACAATTTGTCGAATGGCACTGTTGTAGTCTTCGGCGCTCATGCCGCTGCCTTCGCTCACTTTCGCCAAGCGCGCCTTAACTGCCTGAAAAAACGCTACATGCTCACGAATTTCGAGTGCATCTGGGTGTGGCACGCTCAAAGCAAATGCTTTAGACAGCTCCAATACGTGTTGTTTAAGTCGCTTCTCACCATCATCTAATCCAAGGATGTACTCTTGTGCATCTAGTAGTATCTGCATCTGTTGATTTACGTCATCGGCAAAGTAATGTTTGTATTCAAAACCACTGAAGATGTTCTGTACAATTTCGAACTTCTCTTTCATTACAGCCACTGCTTCGGCTTGGTCAAGTGTTGGCCGACCAGCGCCGCCACTTGTGGTGTAGGTTTCTAATGCTTCACGTAGAGCAGCCGCAACGCCAAGGTAGTCAACCACCAGGCCACCTGGCTTGTTCTTGTAAACACGGTTAATGCGTGCAATTGCCTGCATCAGGTTATGGCCTTTCATTGGCTTGTCCAAGTACATAGTGTGCATACTTGGCACGTCAAAACCAGTTAGCCACATATCACAGACAATAACCAGTTTTAGATCTGATTCACTGTTTTTCATGCGCTCTGCCAGTCGGGCACGGCGCGGCTTGTTGCGAATATGTTGCTGCCACTCTAGCGGATCGCTAGCACTGCCGGTCATCACCACTTTGATCTGGCCCTTGTCATCATCTTCGTTATGCCAGTCCGGCCGAATGCTTATTATTGCATTGTAGAGGTCTACAGCAATCCTGCGGCTCATGACCACAATCATACCCTTGCCTTCCATTGCCTCTAGGCGGTTTTCAAAATGCTCAACTATATCGCTGGCTATGCGTTCAATGCGTTTGCCGTTGCCCACGATAGCTTCTAGCTGGGCGTTGCGGGTTTTGTATTCTTCTTGGCGTTCGAATTCTTCTGCTTCTAGTAGTTTGTCAATTTCTTTGTCTATTTGGTTGCGCATTCCATCCTGAATATCCAACTCAACTAGCCGACTTTCGTAATAAATCGGCACTGTGGCACCATCTTGCACGGCCTGCTCAATGTCATACACGTCAATATAGTTACCAAACACTGCCGGTGTAGATTTATCTTCGTTCTCAATTGGCGTTCCAGTAAAACCAATAAAGCTAGCGTTTGGTAACGCCTGGCGGATATGTTTAGCAAAGCCATCTATAAAGTTGTATTGGCTGCGGTGTGCCTCGTCGGCCATTACAATGATGTTTCGTCTGTCGCTTAGCTCTGGGAAGTCGTTGCCGGTCTCCGGGAAGAATTTGGCGTTGGTGGTAAATATAATGCCGCCTACATCACGACGCAGCAAATCTTGCAGGTGGTCGCGGCTCTCGGCCTGTATAGGGTCTTGGCGCAGCAGCTCGTAACAATTGCCAAAAGTGCCAAACAGCTGGTCGTCTAAGTCATTACGGTCAGTTATAACTACAATTGTTGGATTACCCAGTTTGGGCTCTAGTACCAGTTTGCCGCTATAGAAAACCATGCTAAGCGACTTGCCCGAGCCTTGGGTATGCCATACTACACCGATGCGGTGATCGCTATCTGGCTGTACGGCTTGAAGGGTGGAATCAACCGCTTTGTTCACAGCCCAGTACTGATGGTAGGCTGCAAGCTTTTTGATGTACGTTAGATCTTCTTCGTTACGCTCAAATACTATGAAACTGCGGATAATATCTAGGAATCGTTGCTTGTCACAAACACCCTTTAGCAGTACTTCCAGCATGGGCACGCCGGTTTGATCCTTGCTTCCGTCTACTGATTTCCAGGGCAAAAAGCGCTCGAAATTGGCGCTGATGGTACCGATCTCAGCGTCTAAACCGTCACTTATTACCAGTAACTCGTTGTAGCGAAACAGCGCCGGGATCTCGGCTTTGTAGGTTTGCAGCTGATTATAGGCACTTTTCAGAGTGGCTTTCTCTTCTGTTGGATCTTTGAGTTCAATTACACCCAGTGGCAAGCCGTTTACAAACAATACAATATCAGGCCGGCGGTGGTAGTCGCCCTGCATCATGGTGTACTGGTTAACGGCCAAAAATTCGTTATTTTCGGGGTTAGTTGCGTCAATTAGCCAGACTTTGTTGGTGCGGATTTCGCCTGCGTCGTCGCGGTATTCTACATCCACGCCGTTTACCAGAAGGTTATGAAAATCTTTATTATCTAACAGCAAGTCCGGCTCGCCAGTGCGCAGTACGTGCATTACGGCCTCGGTTTGAGCTGCTTCCGGAATAGCTGGGTTAAGTCGGTCTACTGCCTGCAGCACGCGGCGATAAAGGAAAGCATCCGTATACATACGCTCGCGCGAACCATCCTCACCTATCTCCGGTCCGCTCAGAATCTGCCAGCCCAAGCCTCGCAGTATTTCTAACGCATTTTGCTCTACTTTATCTTCGGTCATAGTTATTTTAATTATACCTACAAACCAAAGATATCGCGAACATCTTCAAACTGGTCTTTAACAACGGTCTTCCATTTTACAGTCTCGTTCGGTTCGCAAATGTCATTTTTGGAGTAGACAAGTAATACCTTGACTATATGTAGTTCTTCATCGATGTGCAGGATACATCTATTGCCCGATGACTTTGTAGATACCTTAGTGCCTTCAACAGCAAAGTCCAGCTTTACCAACTTGTGCGTGCCATTCTCTGCTATGAGGTCGGCGCGTTGCAGTTGTAGCATCTTGTCTATACGCTTGCATACTTCTACGATATCATTTTGAGTTTTATCCCACTTTGACCTGTATTTCTTTTCAAAAGCTTTTATATAATGCTTGTAAGTAAATTGATCGAACTCTACGCCGTAGTTTGAGGTTTCCATATGCGCTCCGGATCTTCTTGTGTAATGAGCCCATAGGGAATAACCTCACCTTCCCTACAGATTTGCCATGGCAATTGATTGTGTGTAAAGTCTACGATTTCCTGCGTCTGGCGACCGTGCCAAGCGGTACCAATCTCAGCTATCATGTCTTTTTCCTCTGGTGTCAGTCTATTTGCAGGCGCTGAGCCGGACTCTGTTAGTGAAAATAATATAGCATTGCCTTTTTCTTCTCGGTCAATGATTCCGTCTTCTTCTAGCTCGTCCAGTGCACGGAAATACACGTCTGCTACGGGTCCGCGCGGAAGTTTGCGGTAACTCATACCAGACATAGGCACAAGGTGCTCGTAATACCAGCTAAAGTCAGCTAAATATACCAGTTTAGCCAGCTTTGTTTTTGTAATCTTACCATCGTTGTCTGCACCAGACTGCAATGCGTTTAAGATGATCTGCTTGTACTTTTCGACAGAACTGACGGGATCTGCCAGTGTCACAACACCATCAGGAGAGCCACGTAGTTCGTCCTCGGTCACTCGCAGAATAGCTGCAAGGTTTTCTATCTGGGATAGCGTGACCTCTCGCTTTCCAGCCTCTACCAAAGAGTACGTCTGGCGGCTAATGCCTATGGCATCTGCTACTTGCTCCATAGTAAGACCACGCGCCAAACGAGCTTTTTCAAGATTTCTACCAAGATTACTCATTCTGTGGTTCCTTTCATTTGTTGTAATAATTGTAGCAAATGTACACAGCTTGTCAACAGTACTTACGCCTTGAGTTAAGAAATATAACAAAATATAACTCTTAGTACTAACAAGTAGACTATTCGTGCAAACATATGTATGCTATAATGCATTTAGAACCAAAAGACAAAAATGTCAGTGAGGTTTATAGCTGGAGAGGGTGCTATGTATCCCTTTCTATACATTAACAAGGTGCAAAAGGAAACCGCCGGGCTGTAACCGGCGGCGAGACACGTTCGCAGGCGCAAAGTGTCGACTCCTAGCGTACCATAATGCACGCAAAGCGCGCAAAGGAGGATGCCAACATGGCACGATCTAAACCAAATCAAATCCACACCGTCAGACGACCCGGCGGTTGGGGTAATCTAAAAGCGGGAGCTTCCAAGGTTGGAAAAATATATCCAACAAAAGCAAAGGCACAGGCAGCTGGTCGCAAAACGGCAATCAGTAGCAAATCCGAACATATCATTCACAATGTCAACGGTAAGATAGGGTCGCGCAATAGCTACGGTAACGATCCGCATCCGCCTAGGGGTTAGTCCATGAGTGTCAAGATAATTTCATACGACCTCGGTGGCCCGGAAACATCCGGAGATTACGAGAAAATTGGTGAGTACATGAAGACATTTGGCACACGTTGTAAACCACTGGAGTCATTCTGGATGGTCGACACCAGCCTGACCTGTACTCAGTTAAGAGATCGCTTGGAGCAATATCTGGATAGCAACGATAAGCTCATCGTCCTGCAATGGAATCAGGTCAATTGGGCTACAAGGGGCATGTCTAAAGATGTTAATGACTGGCTAAAGAATAGGACCTAAGGGGGATCTATGTGGAACGGGCGCCTGCTTGCAAGCGCCCGTTCTTTATACTTTGATTTTCCCGGAGATTAGGCGAGGCAATAATGTGTCGCGGAGGGTGGTGAGGGTTTGGATTTGTTTGGCATTTTCCTTGTATGCATCAATTAGCGGTTGCATTTGGTCACCTATTTCTTGCATCATCGCTGCATCTGGAACTCGCACCATTGCCTGCTTTAGGTGCTTACGCTGTATATGCCCCATAGTCGTCGCTTTAGATTTCGCTGTCTGTATAAAATCGTCGAGATGATGTTTTATCCAGTAGTAATACAGCCACTCTGGATATTTTTCTGATGACACTTTGAATAAGTGCTGGTTTAATGCTCCATCGCCTTCTGCCCAGAACTTCACTAGTAATGTTCCCGACCATGAGAATAAAAGATCACCATTATGCACAGTGTATTGTTCGGGAATATTCGCGCTGGCGATGTCCGTATTCGCAGTAATGCCAGATGACATTTCGCGAATCTTTATTACCGGAAGCGTTGGTTCGCCATCTATTCTTGGGTATTTTTGCATGGCGAGTCCATTCAAGAAGTCTGCGATTTCATCAAGAGATCTTTCTTCCCACTTTTCCGCTTCGGGATTGTCGATGAAATAATGACGAAAGAGAGCTTGCCCCAATTGCTCGAGCGTTTCGTTCATCCTCCAATTCAGCTCAATTTTTTCATCAATCGCGCGTATAAAATCGCCAATCTTTTTCTGGTCTTCGAGCTCTGGCAGGTGCAATTTAGTTTTTACAAGCTCAGCTTGACGAATACCCTTTACGGTTGATCCTGTGGCTCGCGCTTGGAGTTCAGCCTGATATACAGGAGATGATATATATGCATACAGAAAGTTAGGATCTACAATATCTTTTTTTGCACGAATACCAAATAGTCGCTGGCTAAGGACAATCTTTTCATCACTATCCCATAGCAATGATTGACCAAGTGGCGCTTCGGACGTTAGGAGTATATCTCCGCGGTCTATCTCTTCCTTCATCCATTTTTTATACATTGCTTCGTCCACATAGCGTATGGATTCTGGATTTTTAATTTTTCCATTTTCTATGTTTTTAGCAGAGAGTGCACGGTAGCCGGTAACCGACCAATTACCACCTAATTTCTTGGGTGTTTTGCCTCGATAATCAATGATGGTGTCTACAATATCTCCAAGTAAAACAGTCCGGGTCATTTTTTATTCCTCTTTTTTTGTGGCGATCCATCGTCCGTGTCTATTTGGGCTTCTTTGGTACTTTCGCTATTAATGACTGCTGGCTTGCTTACAGATGTTGCGATCTTGTAATAATTACTTTCAAAAACGGGAGAATACATTCTATTTACAGTATCTGCAACAGATTTAGCTACTTCCGTTACTGAAGGAAGCAAGCCGCTACCTGACAGCTTAGCGAGGGTCTGTTGTGCTGAAAAAGAAGCATCGGTTAGTTTAGCTATATCCTCATAATATGATGCCTGAATTGACCGTATAGTTTCTGCCAGCCGCTCACTAAGTTTTGCAAATGCCCTTATATCTGCACTAGTAAGTACACCCTTCTTTGTTAGGCTAGTCATAATCTGTGCTCTCAGGTTCCGTGCCTGAGATAAATCATCATCCGTGACGGTATGGAAATGAGCGCATTTATTTCGCAGCGCCTTAATGCTTTTCAGTTTGGGAAGAATAGCATCCCATTTTACAGGTTTCTGTAACACAAGATCGCTGATTGATTCCCATACTGCCCTTGGCCTTGTTTTATGCAAGTATGTTGCTTTAAATGACTCGAAGTCACTACTGTCACGAATCAGTTTGCGCATCCTCTCATTATTCACGCCCTCTCTAGCCCAAGACTGATCTATTTCAAGCAGGTTTAGTATTTCTTCAAAACTCAGCCTGGAGGTAATGGGGTCTAGCTTGTCTTTTTCTACAATCTCATTTTTTTCATACCCCAAAAGTCGAGCATAATCTTCTATCGCATCACTGACGTGAAGTAGTAGCCATCGTAGCCTTTCTTCAATTGCCCTAGTTTCTTCAAGTATTTTTGGATACAACGAAGATGACTTACTGTCTGAGTGTATAGCTATTTTCTCTGAATTAGCGATCTTTTCGTAAAACTCCTTTGTGAGGTCACTTGAACGTAAAGAGCATGACACGAGGAATAGGCCGTCGATCTTTCTGTCGCTCGAGTTTTGCTTCTTGGTAATTCCTAGCTCATCCCTAAAGATAGCAATGGCCTCGTCCCAGTCTTTGGCACGGACAACAAAATCAAAATTATATTCACGGGCAACTAACTCAGGCATGCCCTAATTTCCGCAGATTCTCTTTGATTTTGACTTCCAACTCATGACTCTTAGAAAATTGCTCGCTTAGCTCAGCGGTGAGGCGCTGCATCTTGTCGGCAAAGGCTTCGTCGTCTTCCTCAATTTCTTCGCTGCCGACATAGCGGCCGGGAGTTAGGACATAATCGTGCTCTTTGATTTCATCCAGCGTGGCTGCTTTGGCAAAACCCGGGACATCTTCTGCTTCGCCAGATTCTTTGAACATCTCATAAACTCTAGCAACTTTGGCTATGTCTTCTTCTGTTAACTCGCGGTTGCGCCGGTTGATCATCTTGCCTAAGTTGCGGCCGTCTATAAATAAGGTCTTGCCGCTACGGTTTTTGCGATCGCGCGAAATAAACCACAGGCACGCTGGGATACCAGTATTGAAGAACAGCTGACTTGGAAGTGTAACAATGCAGTCCACCAGATCTGCCTCAATAATATTCTTGCGGATCTCGCCCTCACCACTGCTTTGGCTGCTCATGCTTCCATTTGCCAGCACAAAACCGGCCGTTCCGGTTGGGCTGAGATGGTGGATGAAGTGCTGTACCCAAGCAAAGTTAGCATTACCTGTTGGTGGCGTTCCATATTTCCAACGGACATCTTGGCGGAGCGTTTCACCGCCCCAGTCGCTTATATTGAACGGAGGGTTTGCCAGAATGTAGTCTGCCTTCAGGTCTGGCAGTTTGTCGTTGTGCAAAGTGTCCCCGTATTCGATCTGTGCGCCAATGCCACGAATGGCCATGTTCATTTTGCCCAGACGCCAAGTGGTCTGGTTGGATTCTTGGCCATAGATTGCAATGTCTTGTTGATTGGGCGTAGCCTTGCCTTCGTGTTCTTCGACAAACTTGTCGGATTGCACAAACATACCACCACTGCCACAGCATGGGTCGTATACACGAGCCCCTGGCTTTGGTGCAAGCATTTCAACCAACAACCTCACGATGGAGCGTGGCGTGTAAAACTGCCCGCCGCGCTTACCCTCGGCATCAGCAAACATACCCATAAAATACTCATAAATCCGGCCGAGCAAATCTTTGCTTTTGTGGTCGTCATCAAAACTAATGTTGCTAAATGTATCAATCAACTCCCCAAGACGACGTTTGTCCAGGCGTTCTTTGGCATATTCTTTAGGCAGAACCCCCTTGAGTGAGGGATTGTCACGCTCGATAGCGTCCATAGCTTCATCTATCAAAACTCCAATGTTTGGTTGTTTGGCATTGTCACGCAGGTATGACCAGCGGGCTTCTTTGGGCACCCAAAAGATGTTATGCATGACGTATTCGTCGCGGTCTTCTGGGTCAGCGTGAGGGGTATCGGCTAGCTGTCGGTGCTTTTCTTCGAAGGCGTCAGATATGTACTTGAGGAATATCAGCCCAAGCACAACGTGCTTGTATTCTGCCGCGTCCATATTATTGCGTAGCTTGTCAGCTGCCTGCCAAAGTTTTGCCTGTATGTGTTGAATATCCAAAACTAAAACCTCTCTGTTTTGTGCCTGTCTACATTCTACCCCGTTTGGATTTTCACCAAATCACTCATATATAGCTAGAATACCACCTTTTCATCTGTTTTTATATTGTATTATTAACCAATTTCGAAGCTTTTTCTGCGGGAGGTTGGCTTAAACCCAGTTCATTAGCAGCGATATAACTTTTAAAATGTATATAATATTGTATAATAACGCTCATGAAAAAAGAGATTTTAGCAGCCGCCGGTCTGAGCGCTGGGTTGGTGCTTGGCGCTTGTGCCAGTGAAGAGACTCATCAAAACGTAGCAGTAAATGGCTGGGATATCATCCAGGAAGCTGACATTATGGAGCACGGCTGGGTTGGTTATCGTCGACAGTCGAGGCTACCTTCTGGTGAGCTCCGCAACATACATTCTTACGATGTGCAGGTAGGCTCAACCTGCGTAAGCTATGATGAAAATTTTAACTGCAGAGCGTCGGTACCAGTGTACGATGACAGATATGATTATGAACGCAAAGAAGAGGTTGTAGCCGTAGAGTGCGACCAAGAGCCGGTTTTCTCTGAATATGCGAAATCAGAGGTTAGTAAAGATCAAAGCTGCTGGGACTCAGTTGGGCCAAATCAGTGGCTAGTGCAAAAGCCGGCTGAGTTTGTGGTACGAGTGGTGATTGATGGCGGAAAAGGTTCATATAATTGCAGCGTAACTGTCAGCGAAGAGATGTACTATAAAACCGCCGAACAGCGCAACGGCCTTGTGGCCAAAGAGCGCGGCGGCTGTAAAATAACCTCCCTTGAATACCCAGAAGAGTAGAGGTAGCTGGTTTTGCGTGATGCTTAGATCAACACGGAGCTCTAAAGTATGTGGCGGTAGGATTCTTCGGACATTTCGTGGAGGGTGCGAAGTTTTAGGGCACCGGCAGTGGATATCAGGTCTTTTTGTTTGGCCGGAAGTTTTTGAACGGTTTGGCTAAGTGATTCTCGGACCGAATATGTAAAATCCGGCTGATTGTTTAGAGCCGCAACCCAGAGCAAGTTCTCATAGAAAATTGCATCAAATTCCGGCGAGTTCATCATTCGACCTTCCTGAAAGTTCGCCAGCATATCTTCAGCCAGTTCGACGGTATAATCTAGCGGATATTTTTCTGGATGAACTTGGCTGAGCGCAGCCATAGCTCCAAGAACTGTTCCCTGCACGTAGCTCCATTTAGATGGCTCGTAAGTGCCGTCTAGTCTCATGTGGTCGTTATAAAGTCGCTGGTCGGTGTCTTTTAGTTGTTTGATCCAATCGAAAATCTGCTCACTTTTTGTCAGATAGTCTTCTTCTCCGGTAATTTGGTAAAGTTTGACCCCGAGCTGAACAGCTGGAGCGTTCGATACAATGGCGCGAGTGTTGTCGCGGACGCTTGGCCGCTGAACTTGCCAGTAAATACCGCCCCGGCCGTGGTCCCACTGATCAATTGCCAGATCGAAAATATTTTGAGCCTTATTTAGAGCTTCCGGATTGTCCGAAGCCTCATATTCTTTAGCCAAAAGTAAGCCAACCCACAGGTTGTCGTCTACGAACCGTTCGCTATCGCTAAAATGCTCAGCAAATGGTGGCCGAATGTGAGCGTCATAGCCAGAAGGTTCGGCCTGTTCGCCGTCCTGCCAATAATAGTTTGTGGCGTCAAGAGCACGCTGATATTTGGGTTTGTATTTGGATTGAGCATCGTCCAGCGACGCTAAACGGTAAGCCGAAACAACCTGAGAATGCGACCAAATTGGCGCGTAACCACCGTAACGATGTTCGGTGTAAAGGCCGTTGCCAACACCGTAGGTGTGCTCCATATATTCAAAAGTTTCAGGGTCTGGCGCCTGCTCGAAAGGGTTAATATCTCGGCCCAAAGCGCTAATGTTTTTGCTCGCCAAGCCAGCATACAGATAAGCGTCTTCTGGGTAAGCAGCGGCGGTCAAGCTGCCCGCTATGGCGACAGTGGCGATGGCTTTTCTGAGAAGTTTTCTTTTAGGGCGCAAGGAGTCATTAGCTGTAGCTTCAGCCACCTGGCCAGAAGTACTATTATTTAAAGCCTCAATTTCAAGAGGCGCTGGTGCTTGTTCGGCAACGCTCATTTTGAAAAATCATAGCACAAATCGGCCGCCAAAAAGCTTGTGATAATTACAATCTCAAGCGGTGTATTTTACACAATATTGAAAATATGATATAAAGTGGTAAACTAAATTTAATTATGAACGAGCGTGAACCTGGGAGGCAGCTCCGCCGTGAGCTGGCGTCTAATTCTGATATTGAGCAAATTAAGAGTCGAGCCCTAGAGTATCTGGAAACGGAACCGTGGTTTATCGAAGCTGGGTTTGAAATGGTTAATCCCGTCAGCGGCGCCACGGTTGCATGCCTGGTTTCGTTTGAGCAAGGTGATCTTATCGATAATAGCACCGTAGAATTAGCTGTAGGCTACCAAGACCTTCCAGAGCCTCTGTATAAAGTGACCTACAACGGTAATAACGAGATTACTCACCTGTATTATCCAGATGGGGACGATGCAAATTCTCCTCTTGAAAATGCCATCAGTGCCCTAAATGACGTATTGCAAATAGCCAACAGAGATTATGACTCTAATGTGGCAGAGGTGGTTGGTAACTTGTATCGTCAGGTCGCGGCAGCAAACAATCTGAATATTGTAGGTTTCATGAAGGGAGTTTTGAGTAAATCTAAATCAATGCACGTAGCTGATGCCGTCAGAAATGCAGTAGTTGAGTACGGGTTTGATTCAGCCGAGCGCGTTAAGTACAAGCTTCTGCCACTCGATCCGGCCAGGAGTGGACACAGCGGTATTAATATTACCTATAGTGAAAAAATCGGCCCAACTACTAACCTCGAAGATAGCGCAGCCGAGTTGTACATATACTTATCAGAACACCAAGCTGGCACACATATTTACTCCATAACCAGTGAAGACGCAACATATGAGTATGACGATGGCAGCGACGGATATATGGCGGAGGCAGTAGAACCA
Organism: uncultured Candidatus Saccharibacteria bacterium; assembly: GCA_964636355.1. Classification (GTDB taxonomy): domain Bacteria; phylum Patescibacteriota; class Saccharimonadia; order Saccharimonadales; family JAGQNK01; genus CAZWRG01. The sequence goes on from CAZWRG010000003.1 coordinate 90,116, forward strand.
GAACTGCTGGATAATCAAGAATACTTAGAGCTAGAGAGCCTGTTCCATGCAGCGCCGCCAATCAGTATTGAGGCGGCAGAGCGTATTAGTAAGGCCTTGGATGAGCCCCTGGTTGAGGAATTTGAAAGCATCACACAAGGTTATGACACAGCCACTTACTATCCAGATCTAGATTTTGAAATACTCGAGGAAAGATGCGTGGACGCTAATGGTCAACCCTCAGTTAGAAGAGCAGCCAAGGAGATTTTGAGATCAATTGATACGGCAGTTCGATATCAATTGACGGACGAACAGGCTTCTGAGTTAGCTCCCTTTTATTACAACCCCAACAGAGCCAAGAGATTACGACAATTTCTAAACACCCAAGTCTATACTAATCAAAAAGTTGCTAGATCAGAGATTGCGGATATTCATTTCGTAGCTCAAGGTATCATAGACGAATTATCTCTAGAAAATCACCCAGTTTCACAAGCTATAAATCAGTTGTTCCTAGACCATGGTTCTAGTTTGGGCGACAGCTTTGTTCAGCGGGTGGCAACTGAGGTGGTGATGCAAACACATGAAAATCTAGTGAAAAGAATAATTCACGATTCTATTTCTGTGCAGCGCATGGCGTGTTAGGTTTCTAGGACGCGCCGAATGATGACTCATTTTCAGTGAAATTTTATCACTCATGTTCATGGTGATGTAGAATATTATTATGAGTAAGCAAATTTCACAAGGCACGGTTCATAAATTACCAGCTGATCTTAAAAAGGCGCTTAGGGAGGCTTCGGCGGATGTTAAGAAAGCCTGGGAAGACATAACACCGCTGGCTAGAAACGAGTTTATTTGCTGGGTCGAAAATGCCAAGTTGATTGATACCAGAAAGCGCCGAATTCAAAGAACTTGTCAGGAATTAGCCGAGGGCAAACGCCGACCTTGCTGCTGGATTGGTTGCGTGCATCGAACTGACAAATCGATGAGTGCTTCGCAGAAATTTGTAATCAGCAAACAGACGGCCAAGAAGTAACCGTCAGTTTTAGCTGCCTAGATTTGTAAAAATACCTACCGCCAGTTCTGCCCAGACGTATAAAAACAAGCCGCCGATAGCTGCCGCGGCAATTAATTTTTGGGAATTTCCATTCAGCCTTCTGGCAATTAAGACGTACGCCGAAGCTGAGCCAAAAATTAAAATCCCGATAACCAAAAAGTCGAACAGATTCCAGTTTATTTGGCCGCTAAGCTGCCCGATAAACGCAATTATTAAAAGAATCACCAGTGTTGTTACCAGAATTGACAAAAATATGCTGTTTCTGGAAATGCTTAGGTTTAATTTATTCATGCTCATGCCCCGCTGTTTATCGCACTCGTATTTTATAAAATTTATGCTGGCAATTTTTCTAGTTTACCCTTACGTTTTATGAGGTTTTTGTAGTCCCACTGAATTTTCCTGGACTTATTAAGCCACCGCTCGAGGTCATCGGTATTTACCTGGTCTACGGTTTGGTAAAAAATCGAAGCGTCCTTGAACTTACCAGTGCCCGGTTTTAGATCCGGCTCATCAAAATCAGCGCCGCTCCAAAACATCAGCCGGACGCCTGGTTTTTGGATGCTAAAGCCGACCGTTGGATTGTCATTTAAAAACCAAACCGGATGGCCATGCCACAATTTATTGTTGGCTTCTGGTAAGTTTTCAGAAATTTGTTGATGCAACAGTTCGCAGATTGCTCGGAACTGATCTGTTTGGCTGTCAATATAATTACGAATTTCTTGATTCATTTAAGACTTCGCATCCCGAGCGTTAAAATCGTGTACCAAGTTAGGGACTATCTTCTGCATAAACCCCCCTATTTATTACTTAAAACCCTGTATTTAACTACTTGTATGATCAGATCTTCAGGCAAAGGCTGATCAAGTGGGAATTGGACCGAGCCTTTGCCCTGCTTGTATTTAGAGAATTCTTCTGCAAATTTTTCGTGACCGTTTGGGGTAGCGTAGAGGCCAGTATGCTTGGCAAATCCCCCGAAATACACCAAAGGTTTACCGTTGAGCTTGTAGCCGACCAGTCCGTACATAATTCCCTCTTCTGCTTCTGGAGCTTCTGATTGAACAATTTGACGAATCTTTTCCAGTCGCGCCTTTTGCTCGCCGGAAAATTGGTTTATGTAATCTTGAACGCTTTTATCCATAAATTAATTGTACACCCAGAATTATGAATAGTTTAATCTTTAGCCAAGGAAAAATATATGGCTCTTGAGGAGGATGTTAATAATAGAGCGTTAGCTAGTGAATTCTAGCCACTCACTATCCTGGGCAGCGCCTAGGTTTTTTATGCGAATGCCCGGCTTGTCATCAACATAACCAATTTCCTGAGCCACGATGCCATGGCTCTCGGCTTCTTCTATTACTTTATGCGGTTCTGTTGTGGCCACAACCATGCCTGGACCCATGTGCCATTTACTATAAGCTCTTTTATCGGTTATATTTCCAAGTTTTTGAACATTTTTCATAATGCCAGGCGGGCTTATGGGCCTGTCGATGGTAGCACCCAATCCCGAAGGCTCCAGCATTCGTCCTAACTTGCTTGGCTGTCCGCCGCCGGTTATGTGTGCGACACCAGTTATATTAGCTTTCGGGTCTCGATTAATATCAAAACCGCCCGTAAGTGCTGTTACTAATTTTGAGTATATAATTGATGGCCTGCCCACGACTTTGCCCAGAGTATTTCCCGAATAGTCTTGTTCTGCGTGCCACTTTGACCCGTAAGTGGCTTCCATGATTTTTCGAACATCTGTTATCCCATTGGATCTAAAACCCTGCTCCGCAAAGCCGACTAAAGTATCCCCTGGCGCTATATCGTACCCGGTGAGCAAACGATCTTTATGAGCAAACCATAGCACTGCTGCTCCCCAGTTGTAGTTGAGGTTATGTCTGTTTTGATCAAAGCCGCTAATTCTATTTCCCAGCTCAGCCACTTCACCATTTACAACCACCACTCCGGCTGCAGCGGCGGCACCTATATATCCTGCGGCTAATTGCATTACTGCTTTTTTAGCATGTTCTATAGAGGCTGGATCATCCGGGTCACCTAAATTTCGTACGTCTAAAATCGACCCAATTGCAACCGGCTCTGCTCCACGAACCACTGCATCATCGCAAACCATTGCAAACAAATCATAAGCCACTGACGAATGGTCATCTAGTCGTTCGGATATCTCAACTTTTGTTCCAACTCCATCAAAACCCAGGTTCATAAGAGTATTTTCCGGGTCACTAAGCATACTAACTGGAATTGCACGTGCACCTGAAAATGACTCGTGAAATTCAACGAGCAGTCCAGGTCGATTCTCATGAGTGGCCTTGGATGCTTCGTAAAGCATATTTGATACTTCATCACCGAGTTCAATATTTACGTCCTGGATTTTTAGTCTTTCACTCATAACGCTCCCGCACTTCTATAAT
>CAZWRG010000004.1:0-60368 GCA_964636355.1 uncultured Candidatus Saccharibacteria bacterium
CAGGACACCCTGCTTAAAAGGCAGGTGCTCTAACCGGCTGAGCTATGGGCCCATAAATTATATGGGTTTCATCGGTTATCTTATTTTTAATGTTCGCTCTTGTCGTCTTGTTTAGCCGATTAGAGCAGGTGCTCGATTGTTATTTTGTAGCTTTGCTACGGGGCTGAGCTATGGGCCCTCGTCAGCGTGTAACGCTTTGGTAACTAATTTGCTGGCAAAACAAGTTTGCCCAGCAAAAGCAGTTACCAAACCTAGCCGCTTCCTCTCAAAATCCCAAACAGCAGCGAGCTGCTTGGTTTGGTATTTTGGATCATAACTGCAGGGAAATTAACTCCTTAAATTATCCTTATTTTTGTGAAAAAGTCAATCATAAAAGCTGAGGATCTATCTATTGCTATAATTAATGTCGTGAAGCAAAAAATAAGATTACAGCGCACCACTTTAATATCTATCAGTTTAGTGGCGTTTTTAAGCGGATTGCTAATAGGCAGTAAAGTCAGCGGTTTGTGGGTGATGTTTGGTCTGCTAACCATACCAATATTGGCCATATTTCTACATAAAAAATCGCTGTTATTTATTTTGCTAGGAGTAATTTTAGGATTTGGGCTGGGTATGTGGCGCGGCCAAACGGTCCATAAAGATTTAAGCAAATACCAGAACTTTTATAACCGGTCAGTGGAAGTCAGCGGACGAGTAATTAACGATCCGGTTTATGATGATCAGGGCCGGCTGGATTTTAGGATTGATGGAGTTAGGGTCAATAACTCTAAGCTCCCGGGGCAAATAAGAATCAAAGCGCGGATTAATGATTTAAGACGCGGCGATAGTGTGGTGGCGTCCGGAAAGCTGCTGGATGGTTTTGGGAACTATCAAGCCTCGATGTATTTTGCGGATGTAGCGGTTAAGGCCAGGTCAAAAAGCCCGATAGAAACCGCCCGGCGGGAGTTTTTTGCGGCTGTTTATAGTGTGCTCCCAGAGCCGCAGGCCAGTTTAGGACTGGGCTTTTTAGTAGGGCTAAGATCGGCTTTGCCGGAGGAATTTGATGAGCAGCTTAGGATTGCCGGACTGACTCATATTGTAGTGGCTTCCGGTTATAACTTAACTGTGTTGGTGAGGTTGTCGCGGCGGCTGTTGATGAGGTTTTCAAAATATCAGGCACTGATGGGTTCTTTGGCGCTGATTTTTGGATTTGTGCTGGTAACTGGCGCTAGTCCTTCGATGGTTAGAGCTAGTGTGGTGACGGTTTTAAGTTTGCTGGCTTGGTATTATGGCCGCCGCTTCCAACCAGTGTTGATAATTTTATTAGGGGCGGCGTTAACAGCTGGTTTTAATCCGATATTTATTTGGTATGACCTAGGCTGGTGGCTGTCGTTTTTGGCGTTTAGTGGAGTCTTAATTTTGGCGCCACTTATCAGCATGCGGTTTTGGGCTGATAAATCACCACCGGTTGTGTTGCAGGTGGCGATAGAAACTTCGGCTGCTCAAATTATGGCCACGCCGCTGATTGTCTTTACCTTTGGCGATGTTTCATTGGTCGCTCTGTTTGCCAATATCGCTGTTGTGCCACTGATTCCGCTAGCAATGATTGGTACATTTATGGCCGGCGTTACTTATTTGGCGCTCCCGGCGCTAGCCGCCTGGCTGGCTATCCCGGGCCAAATAATTCTAAGCTATATAGTCAGCGTGACGCAGTTTTTCGCCTCGCCAACTTGGGCAAAAATAAACATAAGTATTGGCGCAATCGGCTTAGGCTTACTCTATTTAGGGGCACTTATCTTAGTATTGCTGCTGGTTAAAAGATCAAAATACAGCCTGGGCAATATTCCGTCAGTAGTAGAATAGAAAAATTAAAATAACAGGGGTGATGTGTTATAATTAAATTCAATATAAGTGATTACAAAATGGAGTTTTTGTGGCGGGACATAGCAAATGGTCAAAAATCAAGCGCGGCAAAGCAGTGGAAGATGCTAAACGCGGCGCTATCTTTACTAAATTAGGTAATGCCATAGCCGTGGCTGCCAAGGGTGGTGCTGATCCGGATATGAACTTTGCGCTTCGGCTGGCAATTGACCGCGCCAAAGCCGCTAACATGCCAGCGGCTAATATTCAGCGTTCGATTGATCGCGGTAGCGGCAAACTAGGCGGCGAGCAAATCCAAGAAGTAATGTATGAGGGCTATGGCCCCGGCGGAGTGGCAATCTTGGTAGAGTGCGCCACGGATAACATCAACCGTACTTATCCAGAGGTGAGGCTGGCTTTTTCTAAACACGGCGGCAGTATCGCCGAAAAAGGGGCCGTGGCTTTTCAGTTTGAACACAAGGGCATGATTAGGGTGCCGGGCGGCGGTGATGATTTAATGATGCAGGCGCTGGAAGCTGGCGCTGAGGATATGGTTGAGGACGGTGATGAATCGATTATCTATACTGAAAAAACCGATCTAGCCAAGGTTCGTGACTCATTAAAAGAAGCTGGTGTTGAAATCCTAGAAGCTGAGCTTACTTTTGTGCCTAATAACACCGTAGAAGTAACTGATGCAGCAACTGCCGGCAAAATCATGCGAGTTATGGACGCTCTGGAGGATCTGGATGATGTCACCGCTACGCACACTAATTTTGATATTTCAGAGGAAATTTTAGCCAAACTGGCAGTTTGAAATATTTTACTTACATAATCGGTTATGCTTAAATGTTATAAAGTTATAAATATGAAGGATGAAGTAATTATGACAAATAAATACCTGAAAATTAAAGTATTGGCTATTGCTATGTTGGTTTTTTTGGTAGCTCCACTGTCAGTACAAGCAGCAGTTGATTCCGGCACTACCACTGTAAATGCTAATCTTGGCTCGACAATTAGCTTAACCACAGCTGGTCCAGTCACCCTAAACGTAACACCAGTAGCTGGCGGCTCTCAGACCAGCGCCTCGGACACAGTTTCGGTTTCAACCAACAACTCCACTGGGTACAACCTAACCATAGAAAACAGTGATGCCAACACTGGATTGGTAAATGGCAGTGATGAAATTGACGCTCACGCCGGAAATTTTGCTTCTCCAAGTGCTCTTGCGAATAATTCCTGGGGTTATGCTGTGGCTGGGACTGGGTCTTTTGACGGCAGCTACTCGGCTTTGGATAACGTAACAAGCAGCGCAAGTTTATGGGCAGGCATACCAGCTAACGGAGATGGCGACACCATAAAGACTACTGCCGACACCGCCTCTGGCGACAATACAACCGTCTGGTTTTCAGTGAAAGCTGATACCTCCAAGCCTAACGGAACCTACACAGATACTGTTACTTATACGGCCACAACTAACAACTAGTTAGTCTCTTACCAATTAACATTAAGTTATAATTCTAAAGTCAGTACATATTAGGTAAGGGGGTTTATGAAAAGATTACTGGTGTTAATTGCGGCTGTTTTTGGGGTGGTTGGCTTACTGGCGCCAATTGATAGATCATTAGCGCAGAGTAGTAGCGAAGAAAGAATTACTTTGTCGCCGGCTATTTCGCGGCCCGAACTAGAGGCTGGGCAGACGGCCGAGGGTAAATTGACGGTTATCAATGACGGCGATGTGCCTTATACGTTTGTTTTGTATGCCAGGCCTTTTTCTGTAAAAAGCGAGACCTACGAGCCTGATTATACTGAGCTAAATGAACGGACCGAAGCCTATCAATGGGTGCAATTTGAAAAAACTCGACTAGATCTGCAGCCGAATCAAAGAACTGAGATTGCCTATACGATGACTGTTCCAGAAAATGCTACGCCAGGTGGGCATTATGCTGTGTTGTTTGCTGAAACTCAGCCGCCTGAGGATGATCAGTCAAGCGTAGCTCGTAAAAAAAGAGTCGGCTCGCTTTTGTACATCACTGTCAGCGGCGATCTGGTGCACAATGGCAGTCTAGCTAGCTGGGAGGTTGATAATTTTCAAACTAAATCTCCGGTAGCAAGCTTAGTTAGAATCGAAAACAGTGGTAATGTGCATTTTGTGGCTAACGCCTCCGTAACTTACAGCAATTTATTTGGCAAAAAGCAATTTGAACACAATCAGGAAATGATAATTTTGCCAGGCACCACCAGGCGACTTACAATAAACTGGAATGAACCACCGCTGTTTGGGATCTACAAAGCTTCGGGCAGTGTTGATTTTTTGGATAAAACTGAAAATCTGGAAGACAAGTGGATAATTTACATCCCAACATCAGTTTTGTGGGCCATTGGCGGCTTGATTGCGGCAATAATTGTTGTGCTGTCAGCCAAACGACATATAAAGAAAAAATCTAACAAAAAAGACTCGGATGAGGCGGGGCAATAGATTAATTGTTGGCTTATTAGCAAGTCTTAGCTTGCTGGTAATGATTGGCTTTTTGGTTGGTTCGACGAAGGCTCAAAATAACATCATCAGGACAATTTTATGTGATACTAACTCTACGCCGATTGTAACGGTCTTAGATCCGCAGTCTGATAGTCTGGTTGATCAGCCGCTTATAAATGTTAGCGGTCAAACTGAACAGACAACCCAAATTGACATTTTTGTAAACGATGCCTATTCAAGCTCGGTAGCTGTTGAGCCTAGCGGCAGTTTCGCAGTTAATGTTCCGCTGGCAAAAGGCAATAACACAATCCGGCTGGACGCATATTTTAGCTGTAACCAAAATAGTGCGTCAGAAGTTTTAATAATAACTTATGAGCCTAAAGTTCAGCCTTCAGAGGGGGCTGATACGGATACCGATATAGAGTACCAGCCCGATACCACCAGCCAGCATTCAGAACGGCCCATCAATCCGTCCAGCGACCAGCCAGGCGTCTCCAAAGATGACGGTCTTTACCAAAAAATAAGAGAAAAACTATTTATTCAGCCAGATGATAATCTATCAGGATCTACCTTCAGGCGAGCCGCCAGCCCAATCATAAACTGGGCTGGAGTGATTACTTTGTTATCTTTGGTGGTGTCACTTGGTTTTCCGGCATTTGCACTAGCCGCCCTAGGCTTAAAAACCCACAGTACTATCCTAGGGATCAGCTCGGTGAAATTCATTAGAATTATCAGTGTTTTGGCCGGTCTTTTAATTCTGGTAGGACTGTTGATTCTGTAGGATTCTAGTGTCCATCAAATAGCGATAGCATACTCGCTGGAGACCCAGCTTTTAAAATCACTCCACTTTAGATGTGTCCGAATATCGCCTGAGGCAATTCCCAAAAAAGCCAGATGAAAATTTACAGTGTGGGGTCCACTGGCGTTATATCCGCCGCCTACTATAAGCCCATTTAGGGCTTGGGTGCCGGCATTGCCAGTAGCTAAAGAAATTCCATCAAGTTCTAGAGCGCTGCCGGTGGTGTTGAAGAACGACACCAAACAATGCTTAGAAGTATCAATCGTTCCGCCAGCAACCTCAGTGGTGGCGGCCATGCTCCAACTGCTTAGTCTTTTTCTGACAATCTGCCGATTACCAGTGAAGCCGTCGATATAGTTATCTGTGGTGCCATCATTTGTGAGGTTTTGAAATATCATTACAATACTGTCGGGCTGAGACAGAGACCCAAAAATTGTATTTGAGCACTGTAGGCTCTGAGTGTTGAACTCCACAGTTGGTTTGTTATTGATTGCAGCGGTTGATGATCTGAATATTGGTTGGCTTGTCTCAGTGGCTTGAGTTAGGTGCCGTCCATTGCCGCTGGCATCATTCCAGCTGGCGACTTTAGCGCCGTTAGCTGGCGGCGTCCAATTAGGATCTCCTGTCCAGTAGGCTGCATGCCAGCCCATGTCACTTATCGGGTTGAACGGAGGTGGTGTGGGGGCCTCGCCTGGTTTGGCGCCAGCAATAATTGCATTTAATAATGTCATGCTTCTAGGGTGGCTCCGATTAGATCCCACTCGTCAGTCGCTACTTTTATAAGCGCTGCATCACCTGCTAGGGTCAAGCTTCCGCCGCTTGGCGGGTTTACGGTTACCGCTGAATCTTCGACGATCGTGTAAACGCCAGTGCCAGCCGAACGTAAGTAGATTTGGGTTCCAACCGGAATCGGATCATCTGAATTATCAGGAACAGTTATGTCACATTCTGTGGCATTTGTTAGGCGTATGTAATCCCAGGCATCGCTGGTCGCTAGGGTCCGCGCAGAGCCTGATTCGGTTATGACGCTTGGCTTTGGTATCGATGAAGATCCACCGCCACCACCAGAATCTAGCGGCAGAGCGGTAACTATCCATTCATTGGTAGCTCGCTTATGAAGCATCAGGCTAGCATATTGCCCAGCGGTTTCCAGATTGTTGTCATAAGCATTTAATGTCACTCCGGTGTCTGGCTGTAGGCTGACTTGTCCTGTGCCGAATTGGTTGATATAGACAACCGAACCAATAGGAAATTCAACAGAAGAATTAGATGGTACAGTTATTGTTTGCGCAGACAAACTGTTACCCTCAATTGTTACGCTTTGGTCTTCTATCACTAGGGAGTAGGCAGCGTCGGTGACGGTTTTTATGGGGCGTATTGCTCGTATGGAACCGGAACCTCTGTTTATTGATATCTGCCCTGGAGCCTCACGCCAAATAATAACATCCATCTGATTTGAGCCATCACCAAGCCCGATCGAAGACGATTCAAATTGTGAAAGAAAGCTATTTACAGCTGGGTTGCCTATGGAGAAGTACTGAGCAGTATTAGAGTTGATATTGAAGGTTGGGGCGCCGAAGAAAGAGCCTATTTCTACGCTTCCGCCTGCTTGTGTCCAGGTCTTTGTAGAGGAGTTCAACGATGTTTCTGCTGAAGCTACCCTTTGTTCTAGAAAAGCGTAATTTCTGTAGGCTTTACCTATAGGGTCGCCGTTTATTACCGAAAACACATGTTGAGCGATTATATTAGTCAGGCCGCCTGTAGGGTGTACGTGGTCGGTGCTTAAGGGTGTGCCTTCGGGGTTGGCGGCCGCACTAAAATCACCTAGTGCTACCGAGGCATCGATTAGCCCAACTTCAAGAGCGTCACTTAATTCTCTACCAAGTGCTGCTTCGGCTCGGCTGAAGACGTTATTTATATAGGGCACCCATAAGGCTATATCACTGGATGTTCGTGTGCGGACCTCTCCAATCAGTGTAGAGACTTTGGTTATGTACTCTGATGGGTCAGAGACCGATCCATCGTTGGTTCCAGTGGCTACAATAACAAGATCGGGGTCCAGGTTTTCGACTAAATCTAGCCCAAGCGAGGGGTTGTCGGTGAATCCACTAGATTGAATTCCAGATCTGCCGACTGACCAAACCCTAACGCCCCTAGAAAGCGTGCCGGAATGAAAGTAAATGCCTTCTAGGATTACAGTTTCACTCCCGCTACATACGGCTGTTAAGTGAATTTGTCGGCTAGAATAAGCAAGTTCATCAGATGTCCACATTAACGACGATTTCTGGGCGCCAGATGTATCTATGGTTGTAAGTAGGGTGCCGCTCGGGCCTCCATCCCTGACTTCTATCTTGCCACCAAGTGGTTGCCTGGTATATATCACGGTAATAGCATCGTAGGCATAGGATTGAGACGCAACTTGACCGTTAGACATGGTTACTGAGTAGCCACCAGCTCCGACAGTTGATGATTGAACACCTTCAGCGGTTGATAATGTTGGTATACCGCCGCCTGCTTTGGCGTAATAGAAACTACCAGCAGTTGAGCGGGTAGCGCCTAGTGGGGTTGTCAGGGGAATTAATTTATTGGGCCAAGAGCCAAGTACGGAGATAGAATCTCCGACTACCACAATATCTACAGGGCTAGAAGGCGCATTATTTAGGGCATTAAACCAGTTGTCCAGATATTTGGCTCTAAAACCGCTACTTCCAGCAGCGGTTGATTTCGAGACGATATCCCCAAGAGTATAGTCCACATAAGATTTGGTGGCGGCATCAGCGTCGTTGGTGGTGGTGCCAAGGTTCGTGACCTGGCTGCCGCCCATGTTTAAGTTGCCGCTCATGGTATCGCCAGCTTTTAATAATCGATTGTCTAGTGCCGTTTGAGTGGCGCTAGAAATGGGTTTATCAACATCAGAGGTATTATCTACATTGTCGAGCCCTACGCTGGATTTGTCGATATCAAGCTCAGAGGCCGGAACCTTACCGTTACTATCCAGCGACGCATAACCGTTTGGCTGGCCTTTCTCAGATGTTAATTGACCGCCAGCATCACTAATTGCCTCTGGTTTTAGTTTTCCGCCATTCGGTTCAGAGGAAGTATCAAGAGATACTTCCAAAAATTCGTTGAGGATATCTCCCCATTCATTATCATCGCCACCAGGTTCCGGAAGTCTTGGCATTTTTGTTACCTTTAATCATTAGAGGTATTATAACAGATAGAAAGGCGGCTAATAAACAAAACCGTCATCGGCAGCTAAAGACCTTTTTTAGGAAGATTTTTTATACCTGTGCCGCCAAAAGAATTCCTACCGTAACCAGTGCTACTAACCGGCGGCTTGAAATTATCTTGGGCAAGGTACTTAAGAACACCACTGATTCCAAACACAGATAACAGCAGTAGCCCGGAGTGCCGCAAAAACTCTTTACGAGTCATCTTTTTATTTAGAAAATTATTTATTTCTTGTTGCACGCTCATTCTGCTGTCTGTTATTTAGCTTCCTTTTGTATAATGATACCATAATGCTTATGAAACTGGGGCTAATTGGCAAAAAACACTACATAGCTGGGGCTTTGTTTTTTTGCCTGTTTTTTATTTTTATTTCGCAGTCTGTTTTAGCTACGCCTTACGGCAGGGGTCTGTATGGCCGCTGCCAGTATGAAACCTGTCAGATTAGTCTAGCGACTAATGGCGTTGTGGAGCTTCAGATTACACCACTTGAAGGCGGCGCATATACCATAGTTAAAGACGAAGTTGCTGCCATAACCAGTAGTAGCAAGGGTTATAATCTGACTATTGAATCAGACTCGGAGACCGATAATACTTTAATTGGCCCTTCGGTGAATATCTCACCGGTCGCCGCCAATCCAACAACGCCAGCTCAACTCACCGCTAACCAGTGGGGATTTAGGATAGACGGCTTGGCTGGATTTGGGGCTGGCCCGACTGAGGAGGTTGTAAGTGCTCCGTCAAGTAGTCTCACTTTTGCAGCTTTGCCGCTTAAAAATTCCGGTGCGGTTATCAGAATGTGGCCATCACCCGCACCTGGTCCAGAAGGCGATGTGACCGAAGTGTGGTATGGCGTCAGAGCCGATTTTGACGTACCAGAGGGTCAGTATTCACGAACCGTAACCTACACCGCTGTAACCATTCCTTAATTTCAACTTAATAGCATAAACTTTTTGACATTAACAGTTTACCTATAGTAACATTTTTATATGTTCAAAGGGTGGGTTAGATTATTTTCAATTGTTAGTGTGTTTTTGCTGGTGTGTAGTCTTTTTATTCCGGTCCGGGTCTGGGCAGAAGATGAGACCAGCACTAGCAAAATTTTAATTAGCTCAGTAAAAACCGATGGCGGTTCGGGTAGTGAGTTTGTCGAGCTGTATAACCCGGGCGATTCATTAATTGATCTGTCTGGCTGGAAATTAGAGTACATCCAAGCATCCTTGGGCTTAACAGAAGATGTTTGTTCGTCGACTACTTGGTCTAGCGAGCAGCAGATATCAAAATATATTTCTTTAGATTTAGCTGGCCAGAGCATCGCTCCGCTGACTCGTTTGAAATTATTTTTATCGAGCATGAATGATGACGCCGCTGGTGCAGTTAGATTATCGCAGTTCAAAAACCAGACTCAGCCAAATCCGGAGCTTATAATTCATGATCTTGTGGGCTGGGGAAGTGACGCTTTGCCAGCGCCATGTTCAGAACAGCAAGCGGCCAATATACCCAAAGACGCTCAAAAGCTTGAGCGCTGCGTCGATAATCATGGTTACTTTATGGATACTAATAACAACCTTCAGGATTTTAAGATTTTAAGTGACGCAGAGGCGCTACCACAGCTTTGTGACGCCGGCCAAGATCCGGCTAATGATCCGGATTGTAGTGGCGTGGTGGTCAGCGAAGTATTGCCTAATCCTAAAGGCGATGATCAAAATAGCGAGTTTATAGAAATCTTTAATCCCACCGCAGAAACTATCAATCTTAGCGGCTGCAAATTACAAGTGGAAGGCAGTGCTAACATTTATGAATTTGAGAAGGATGAGGTTATTGAGAGCGGTCAGTTTATAGCGATTTACAGTGAAGTTTCTGGTCTGAGGCTGCCCAACGCGAGCGGCGGCACAGTGCTGATAATTAGCGGTGGTGTGGAGTATCCGTTTAGTTATCAGCCAGGATTAAAAGATGATATTTCGTGGGCGATGATTGATGAAAAGTGGCAAATGACTGATCGTCCTACGCCGGGATCAACTAACCTTCCGATGAGCCAAAAGCCAAGTCCGAACTCTAATAATTCTTCTGGCTTAAAGCCATGCGCCGTCGGGAAATATCGAAACCCTGAGACCAATCGCTGCCGGAATATTGAAACAACTTCTGACTCACTAAAACCGTGCGCCGAAGGCAAGGAGCGCAATCCGGCGACTAATCGTTGCAGAAGCATTGTTGCTAGTTTATCTTCGTTGGTTCCGTGTCGTGATGGTCAGGTTCGTAACCCCGAGACCAATCGTTGCAGAAGTGTTTTGTCATCAAGTTCTTCGTTAGTTCCCTGTAAACCAGGTCAGCAGCGCAATCCAGAGACCAATCGTTGTCGCAAGATTGACTCGGATGGCAGCTCATTAAAACCATGCGCCGAAGGCCAAGAACGAAACCCCGAAACCAATCGTTGCCGTAAAGTTAAGGCTCAGCTAGCTAGCGCTGATTTTGGGTCAGAGTCAAACAACTCAAGCCCGATTAATTACGGAATATTAGCCGCGGTCGGATCGTTGGTCGCTGGTTATGGAGTTTATGAATACAGAAATGATTTTCGAAACAAATGGCGACAAATTCGCAATCACAAATTTTTTAATAGGAGTGGGAGATGAAGTATAAACAAAAATTATCTTATCTGATTTTGGTGGTCGCGGCAGTAATTGGCGGGCTGTCGATGCTGGCAATTTTGAGCTCTAGCAGCTTGGCGCAGACAGAAGCTGAGTCGTGGTTAGCCGAAGGCGACCCAAGTTTAGATATCCGCGAGATAAGCCCTAGCTATAGCCCGCCTTACTCGACTAACTACAACACAGATTGTGATACAAGAAGTTTTAATGTAGTTATTAGAGAGGCTAGAACTTTCCCCTTGCCTAGACTAACTGAAAAACGACATACCTCTAATTGCGCGGTCATGACAGCCAGGGGTATGGCGGATAGTGAATATCTTGACGCGGGAGAGCCAGCCGGTAAGTTTACAGGTATGGCTGGTCGCATAAATCCGATACCAAATTCTTTCACGCTGCTGGCTCTTCATACTCAAATCAATAGCATTTCACTAAAAGCGACGTTTTTTGAGACTATTGTTCCTGAGGAAAATCTAAATAATGGAGAACTGTATTACAAGGTTCGCAACCCCAGTTCGCTACTGGCCGCTGATGGCAAAGAATACACTATCAGGCCGAGCTCGTATGCCTTTTCTCGTAATGGTAACTGGATGATAGCCGAGTCAAATGGACTTGGATATATCAGAATTAACATTAACACCAAAGAGGTTAGGCCGTTTGGACCAAGAGTTAGTCCTTCTTCAGGCAGTATGAACAAGTATGTGGCTATATCTGAAGACGGAAGATTTGCAGCAGTAGCTTTATCTGGCGGAAGATTTAAGGTTTACGATATCGCTGCCTGCGACACTGATCCATCGGTAACTGCTAACTGTCCTCATAAGGATATCGAACCAGTACTTAAGGAGCAGCTACCTGGGTATTCCTTAAGCTACTATATTCGGTTTGCCTCATCAGAGATGTTGACTTTCGTAGCAAGCGCCCGAGATCAAGAGGGAGTTCTTCATAAATATCGTGTTCGAATGGCGCCAAGCGGTCACGAGATCAAAAAAGTTAATTATCTGGCGCTTGGCGATAGTTTTAGCAGTGGCGAGGGAGCTTATGATTACGAACCTGGTACTGATGAACCCGAAAATATGTGTCATTTGAGTCGCAGCAGCTACCCTTATTTAGTGGCTGGAAATTTAGGTTTTGATGATTTTAAGAGTGCGGCCTGCAGCGGCGCCAAGTCAAATCACTATTACATAGATGCACAATCAAGGACTCTAGTGCCATCATACATATTGCCAGGTGAAATCGGACAAAGGCAGTACCTAGAAAGACACCACCCAAATGTCGTAACTATTTCTATGATAGGCAATGACATCGGCTTTAGTAATAAATTGACAAAATGTATAGCCGGGGCTGATTCATGTTTTCACTTTCGAGAAGACAGGCAAAGTGTCGCGGCTGAGATAGCAGACAAGTTCGACACTTTAGTAAATATGTATAAAAACATAAAAGAAAGTGTGAATAACGAGGACATAAAAATCTATGTTTTGGGATATCCGCAGTTGTTTAATCCAGACTTGGATGAGTGCGGTTTAAATGTCCGGCTTGATAAAGAGGAGCGCAAATTCTCAAGAGGTTTAGTTTCATACCTTAATGCAGTTATAAAAGCCGCCACTCAAAAAGCTGGCGTTATGTATATAGATGTTCAGGATGCTTTTGATGGTTATTTGCTTTGCGATCCGGCACAAAAGGCAGTAAACGGGCTTACGGCTGGCGGTGATATGTTAAAGGTCATCGGCAATGAAAGTTATCATCCCAATTCATTTGGGCATCAGTTATTCGCGGCGGCGCTGGAGGAGCAGTCTTTAGGTCTTTCAATTGAGATGCCGCTGCCTGATGAAACAAAAACCGCGCCCGGAGAAAACAGTGCTGAATATCAAGAATTGCTTGGTGATGCGCCGTGGGGCAGTAATTTTAAGAGGTTAAAATATACATCTTTAAGTGGTCTAGACCTAGTGGTTCGCGGGAAAAATATGGCTATCAACCAGCTTGATAATTTCATGCCTGATACGCCAGTAGATATTTGGTTCTATTCTGAGCCAGTTCATGCCGGTTCATTGCAAAGCGATGAACGGGGCTTTATAAACGGAGAGGTGACAGTGCCTTCGTCCTTGCCGCCAGGCTTTCATACTATTCATATAGTGGGCAAAGATTTAGCCAACAAAGAACAAGTGCTATATAAAACGATTTATGTAGCGGCCAGTGAAGAAGATTATGATGGTGACGGAGTTTTGAACTCCGATGAACAATGTTTAGCGGTTGAACCATCGGGTGAAGATATAGATAGAGACGGTGTTGATGATGCCTGTGATGGAGAGATTACGGACCCGCCTGCTGACTCCACTCCACCGATAGTCACCGGCATGCCTGAGCGACAGCCAAACAGCGAGGGTTGGTATAACAAAGAGGTTGCTATTAATTGGGATGCTTATGATCCCGAGCCAAGTAGCGGGCAGCCATCGCAGCCTGAGCCAACCATTGCCTCTAAAGAAGGCGTGCATATTTATCAAAGCTCTGAAAGCTGCGATCCTCTGCAGAACTGTTCTACTGGTCAAATTGAAATATCTTTGGATAAAACAGCGCCAGAAATAGTCGATTTAGCCCTAGCTAGTAAAACCAAAAATGAATCAGTGAAGGTTAACTTAAAGGTAGTAGATACGGTGTCTGGCCCTAGCTCGGCGGAATATTATATCGGTGAAATTGATCCCGGAGTGGGCCAAGGAATTCCACTAAATATTGAAGAAGGTCAGGAAGACGTAGTGGCTGAGTTTGAGCTGAGCCCAGGGTTACACGTCGTGACTTTTAGAGCTAAAGACAAAGCTGGAAATTGGAGCAAGGAGAAGCAGCTTGAAGTTGCCATAGAAGGCTCAAGTCAGTTGCGGATAATTGGCGCAGGAGTTGTTTTGCCAGTTTTTCAAGATAATAATTTTCGAGGTATCGAGCACTTTCAGATTAACTTAAATACTGCCCAGGATTACTCTGGCCGGCACAATACTTTTAAATTTAAAAGAGAGGCTAGCATACTTTGTCGTATATTTACGCCCTCTAATGATTGCGGCAAACTAGAGCTGAAAATGACAGCCCTGGAGTGGTTAGTTCCAGCAGGCGACAGCCAAGATCTTATAGTGCAGGGTATTGGTAGTTTAAGCGCAGACGGACAAAAAACCACATCAAGATTTAGGATGTTTATCAAAAATCGATTGACGATTTTTGATAGTAGAATTTTGCTTCGGATCTACCACATTAATGACACGCCCCTAACTGACCAGCCGCTAAGCCAAATAGATAGAGAAAACATACTTGGCGGCATTGTTGTCCTGTGAAATTTAATGAATTCATAAAATAAGGAGTACACTTAAAGGGATGAAAAAAACAATAAAAAACAACAAACGTATCCTGATTATATTAGGAGTAATAATTATCCTACTGGCGGCGTGGTTTATTTTTAATGCTTACAACCGCACGCAGGATAAAGCTCGTTTTCAACAAGCCGAAGAGGTCAAAGCTCAGGTTGCGTCAGAGCTAGTTGCTTATCTTGGAGATAACGTTACGAGTGTTTCAGAGAAGAATGAATGTTTTAATACAGAGCAAGGGCCGTTTGATAATGGAAGGCTCTGGTGTCAAGCAAGCACAATTATTCAATTAAATGACAATATTGAATTTATTTCTGTAGGCAGTGTTTTTTTGAAAAGCGATCACGATTTAATAAAAGAGTCACAGTACGGTGGAGAGGGTGACTGGCTGAATTACACAATTACTTTACATAATGGTATAGGCTGTAATCTAGCGACTATTACAGAGGATGGAAAGTATACGGGTTCCGCTAGGCGTAATGTTTTGTACGGCAAAAGCAACGCTTCTGTCTCTGTTGCTTGTTCGGATCGGGCTAAGGCAAAACATTATCCTTATTCTGAATAATTAGCAGAATACCTTACTGCTATACTTAAAGTTATGAGAATTCTTGGAGTTGATCCGGGTACTGGGTTGCTTGGCTTTGGGGTGATTGATTATCAGCCTGGAGGCAACATTAACTTAGTGGACGGCGGAGTTATAAAAACACCAGCTAATTCACCGGACAGCGATCGGCTGTTTACTATTTACAAAGAATTAACCGAGATCATAAAAACCCATAAGCCGGATGCAATGTCGGTAGAAAAGCTATTCTTCGCCAAGAACGTTACCACAGCAATGAGCGTCAGTCAGGCACGCGGCGTTGTGCTTTTATGTGGTAAGCAAAACAGTCTGGATTTGGCTGAATATACGCCCTTACAAATCAAACAAGCTTTGACTGGCTATGGTCGAGCCGAAAAGAAGCAAATTCAAGAAATGGTTAGAGTGCTTCTAAGGCTCAAAGAAACCCCCAAGCCAGATGACTGCGCTGATGCGCTTGCTGCCGCCATAACCCATTCGATGACCCTCAGATACTCTGGTTAGACGCCACCGCTTGCGCCCAGAGGGTGGTATACTGGTTATGATGATTGCAACACTTTCTGGAATAGTAAGCGAAAAACTGTCCGATGTCATTGTGTTGGACGTTGGAGGCGTTGGCTATGGTCTGTTTGTGACGCTTGATGACAACTCCAAAATACTGCTTAATGAGCCAGCCAAGTTTTATATCTATGAGCATATTCGTGAGCAGTCGCACGATTTATATGGTTTTTCATCGCTAAGCACTAAGCAGTTGTTTGAGCAGTTAATCGGTGTAAAAAACGTTGGTCCGAAGGTTGCTATGGCGGTACTTGATATAGGCAACGCTGATACAGTCCGAATTGCGATAGCCAGCGGTGATGTAAAGCTGCTAAAAAGTGCCAAGGGTGTCGGCAAGCGTGCCGCCGAGCAAATGGTGGTTGAACTTCGGGATAAGGTTGGCGCTCCAGTGGGCGATGCCGCCGAAGATCTGATCAGTCGCGGCGGAATAAATCTAAATGACGAAGCGATGCAGGCTCTAATGGCGCTTGGTTACACCGAAAGTGATGCAGCAGCAGCGTTGTCCAAGATAGATGAAGCCTTAAGCACCGAAGACCGAATTAAACAGGCATTAAAGGGTTAGTGAATAATGGCGATTGAGCGAATAATTCATACCACTACAGATGATAACGATCCGGCTGAGGTTGAGCTGGAGATCACGCTGCGGCCTAAAGATTTTGCAAATTACATTGGTCAGGAGCGTTTAAAGCAAAATCTAAGGTTATCAATTGAGGCAGCTAAAAAGCGCGGCGAACCGTTGGATCACATTTTGTTGTTTGGTCCGCCGGGACTTGGTAAGACCACCATGGCCAGCGTGATTGCCAATGAAATGGGCGCCCAAATCAGAGTAACTTCCGGTCCGGCGATTGAGAGGGCTGGTGATCTGGCTAGCCTGCTAACCAATCTTCAGGACGGCGACATTTTGTTTATCGATGAAATTCATCGGTTGCATCGCAGTGTTGAAGAAGTTCTGTATAGCGCCATGGAAGATTACAAAATTGATATTATGCTTGGCAAAGGTCCAAGCGCCAGAAGCCTGCGGTTGGACGTGCCTAAATTCACCTTGATTGGAGCGACAACCAGAACCGGAGCTTTAGCAGCGCCTCTTCGGGATCGGTTTGGCATGATTCACCGCCTGGAGTTTTATAAGCCAGAGGAAATTTCTAAAATTATCATTCGCGCGGCCGATATTTTAAATAGCAAAATTCATCCTAAGTCTGCAGATTTATTGTCTACTCGAGCCCGCTTAACACCGCGGATCGCTAACCGATTACTGAAGCGAACTCGTGATTATGCTGACGTAAATGGTGATGGAATCATTGACCAGGAAATAACCACCGCGGCTTTAAACTTGCTGGAGATTGATGAGCTGGGGTTGGATGCAGCTGACAGGCATCTTTTGGAGCGAATGATCGAAAATTACAATCAAAATCCGGTGGGGCTAAATACTTTAGCGGCACTTACGGGTGATGAGCCAACCACCATTGAAGACTTTTATGAGCCATACTTATTACAAGTGGGATTAATTGAGCGAACCCCGAGGGGTAGGCGAGTGACTGATAAGGCGTTTAGGCATCTTGGCATCAAGCAGCAAAAAACTAACCGCAATAATCAGACGCCTCTGTTATAATAATATTTAATATGCAAAGTATTGACCCCAGCACACTCTCACCGAGCGCCCGTCAGGCATTTAGGTTAATTGAGTTTGATGAAGACGAAAAGCTGCTGCTGGAAATTAGAAAACATCCCTTTGGATTATTTTTAATCTACTTAATAGGTACTTTTGTGACGATCTCTATGTTGGTGGTGGCCGTTTTGGTGGTTATGTTCGCCGGCAGTAGCAGCAACTATGGCTATGACGCCTCATCACTGCAGCTACCAGTTATTTTAATTACCTTTATTTTGGCGGTTTTGTCATTGGTGATGACTGGAGTTGGCAGTTATTTGTATAAAACCAACGTCATTTTAGTGACTTCTGACAAGCTAGCACAGCTGCTAAACAGAACAGTTTTTGATCGTAAGATTTCCCAGCTTAGTATTGGCGATGTTCAGGATGTGACTGTGGTTCAAAAGGGCGTTTTTGCGCATCTATTTAATTATGGAACGTTGGTTATTGAGACAGCCGGAGAGCAAGAGAACTATAATTTCACCTTTGCGCCGAACCCTTATGAAGCGGCCAAGATTATTGTTGGCGCTCACGAAAGCAACCTTAAGGAATACGGAAACTAGCTTTATTCAGCAAACGGATTCTGGCGCGCTTCGTTAAACAGTGTTTGAATCTGAATATTCTGATCTTCTAGCTGAAGCATTTTGTCGGCGGCTTTTTCATCAATTCTTGGCCGCTTAACGGCTTCCATTTTCTCAATAATCGCTTCTTCACTAGGCTTACTGGCCGCCAAGCTATTAATCCGAACCAGGAAAAAACAATAAATTAGGGCAAATACGATGATGACTATAAGATTAACGTGCTTGGCCAGTAGTCTAAACAGCGGAGATAACTTTTCTGGTAGGTTTTTTAGGTCTATGTTTAAATTCATGGTTTTATAAACACCTTTATTTTCATATTGAAACTCAAAATTAAAGGATTGTCAGCGCTAGGCGTAATACTCAGGCTACTAACTTGTGAGGTACGACGATTTGACTCCAGTTCTTTTAGGAAACGAATAAGTTCTGGAAAGCCGGAAGAATCAGTGGCGTTTTGGATGATGATCTCCAGTTCGTAAACTCCATTCATGCCTTTGACGGGTTTTACTTGGCTGATAGCAGTTGATCCTGAGCTGGATTTGTCATCTTTTTTGGCGGTTGATTTTTGGCCTAAGTTTGAGGTTGGGAAAGATATGGTTCTGATTCTGATGTTTGATTTTTCAGCGAAACGAATGATCTCACGGACGGTCTTGGCCTGATCTTTATCCTGAGGAACAATTTGTTTAGCGATTTTTTCTAGCTCTTCGTACTTAGCGATATTGGCTTTGGCTAGCGCAATGTCCTGTTTTTTGTTTTCTATAATTTCATTTTCAAGTTTCAGTTCGTTGAGCTTGTCGTTTTTAGTTGTTAGCATTTTGTTGCCTACAGCAATCGAAGCCACTGTCAGCCCAGCTAGCAAAATAACCGTACCAATCATCAGATAAAAGAAATTTTTGCTATCTAGTTTCATGATTCTTTATCTCCAGTAGTTAGGAGTAGGAAAGGATTGTTATCTGCTTTGAACAAAGCTCGGTAGTTGGCTGTGCAGCCATATTGATTATCGGTTTGTGAATTTTCATCGGAGCAGGTGGTGGATACTAAATCGACCCTTTCAAACAACTTATTAGCCGGGTCTTCTAGGTTGACTTGAACTTGAGTTGCGGTTTGATGATCAATAACTTTGACTTGTAGATTTAGCCCGCCACTCAGCTGCTCAACACTGAGGTTAGCCAGCGATGCTCCGTTAGGCATGACCGCTCCGACTTGTTGCAAGACCTCAGAAAATAAGACCTGCTGAGACAGCACCTGAGTGGCTAGTTTGAAGCTGTTGCTCATTTCTTCTACTCGTTTTTGAGTTTCTTCGATTTTTAATGTCTTTAGTTCTTGTTGGCCTTGGTCAACTTGTTGGCTGATTTGCTTAGTGGTTTGGTCTATGTAAAACAGCCCAAATAAAATGACGATTAAAATTCCTGCCAGCCCAATTGAAATAGCAACTATCCATTTCAGCAATATCTTGCTGTGCCTGGCGTGCATAATGTTTTGACGGGTTTCTGGTGGCAGTAAGTTTATCATTGCTTGAATATTTCCTTAGGGTCCATAAATGATAAGCCGGCAACTGTTACGTACATTGATTTTTCGGTGTTGTTGGGTGGCTGAAGGCCTGCAAAATTAAGCTGTTGCCAAGGGTCACACATTCTAACAGGCAGCCGGAGTGTGCTGGTTAGGTGTTCTGATAGGCCTGGCATATTTGCGCCGCCGCCCATGGTGACAATTTGCCGGATTTTATCATTGGTGGTTGTTCGCTCTTCGTAGTATCTAACCATTCGCCGAATTTCTTTGCTTAGCTGATTGATGATTGGATCCAGGCATTCGGTAATTTCCTTCTGTTTTTTGCTGAGCCCCAGACCATACTTGGTTTTTATGATGTGTGCTTCTTGCTTGGAGACGTTCAGTTTGCTGGCGATTGCATTAGTGAAGCTATCGCCGCCGCCCGGAACGGTCCCGGTTACAATCAGAGTTTTATCATATACAGTTAGATCCGATGACAAAGAGCCAAGGTCGATTAACACCGTCGGAACATCACTCTGCTCGGCTTGCACAAACAGCCGGCTGGAGGCCGCGATAGTAGTTTCAATGGCGACTGGTTCTAAGCCAAGCAGCCGAGCGTAGGTTAAGTAAGAATCAACGATTTTTCGAGGAGCGGCCACAACCAATAATTCGATTCCTTTATCAGTATTTGAAATAATTGAATAATCAACATACAGCTCATCGATTGGCATAGGAACATACTGTTCAGTTTCCAGCCGCACAGCGTCCGGAATGTCTTTTTTCTTCATCTTGGGCAGCGTCATGGTGCGGTTGAATGCCCGGTTGGCTGGAATCGCCAAAGCCACCCGCCGAGTGGTTATTTGACCGACCAATCTTTTTTTAAATAGTTCATTAGTCGCTTTAGCCAGCGCTTCAGGGTCAATGATTATGCCGTCTTTTATAGCCTCTGGCTGGAAGTTCGCCACTCCATAGCCAACAACCCGTTTTTTGTTGTTCTGGCTGACCGTCTGCATGACCTTAAGATTATTAAAGCCAATATCTAGGCCAAACAAAGGCTTGTCGTGGTAAAGAAGATTTTCAGGATCTGTTTTCATATTCGCCCACCAAAGCGTAAGCTTTATCTTTAATACTATATCATAGGCTCTAGTGATTGCGGTTATGTATAATAGAGTTTAAGTATGCTCAAGAAACAGGCTGGCTTTACTCTTGTTGAATTGGCGGTTGCTATCGTTGTAATCGGTATAGTGGGCGCCAGTATAACCTCTTTGTATCTTGGTATTCAGCAGCGTCAGATGGCTAATGGCTACAAGGAAAGTGCGCTTCGGGCGGCCCATACCAAGATCGAATCACTTAGAAACAGAAATTATAATAACTTGGTGGTTGGCGAAGATATAGATTTTACGAGCGAACTGCCCGACGAATTGCCGTCAAATAAAAATGCTGTAGCGGCGGTGTCCGAGCCAAGTCCAGGGTTGAAGCGGGTTGACGTTACAGTTAGTTACGAATTTGAGGGTCGAGATCGGACGGTTAAACTCAGTTCATTAATTGGCGTGATTGGTATAACTCAATGAAAAAACTTCACAGCCACGGGTTTACACTTACAGAAGTACTAATCACCCTTGTAGTTACCAGCATTGTAATGACAGTGTTGTTGGCGCTGGTGATGAACGGCATTGTAAATTACGGTCGCGCAGAGGCCAGGGCAAGTTTACAGGCCGAGGTTCAAACCGCCCTGGATATAGTCAGCACCGACATTCGATTGTCGGGTTCCGTTGATCAAAATAATCGCTGGCCCGATGAGCATGCACCTGACGCGCCGGCAGATTTGTTTAGCTGGGAGTCGAATAATCATCAGGTAATCTTAGCGACGGCTGCCGAAGATAGTCAAAGAAATATTTTATTTGCTGATCCGGCGCAATATATAAGCCACAAAAATAACACGATTTATTTTGTGAGTGATGGGGTTTTATTCAAGCGAGTATTGGCCTCTGATGCAGATGGTAATTCTGCTTTAACTTCATGTCCGGCTGATCAGTCAAACCCAGAATGTCCGGCCGATAAAGCTATGCTGCATAACGTCACTGACTTTCAGGTCAGGTATTTTGACAGCGAAGACAATCAAGTTGCGGCGCCTAATGCCCGCTCCGTAGAGATTGAGCTTGCGGCCACAATTAAGAAGTATGGTCATGACATAAAAATCAATCATATAGCAAGGACGGTGTTTAGAAATGACTAATGTAAACACAAAAGTAAAAAATCAGCATGGCGTAATTGTTCCAACGCTACTGATAATTGCCGTGGCATTTATGGTTATTGGCACGGCGTTGCTTAGCTTTGTGCTGAGCCAATCAACTGTCACGGCGGTCAATGTTTATGGCACCAATGCGCTGATGGTAGCTGAGGCTGGAGTTGAGCAAAGTTTATACGAGCTCAATAATGATTCAGATTTTGAGGGTTTTAGTGATAATCAGGAATTCATCAATGACCCTGATCAAGGCTATGCGGTTTATCGCTCTTCAATTGCTGATGCTCCGGATGGCGAAGCCAAGATTATAACTTCGATTGCTGAAGTTTATCGCAAAGTCGGCGACGAACAGCCAATCAGCACCAGAGCAATAAAGGCGACGGTTGTTGGCACTGGTTCGCCTGGCTATTCAGTTCACACTGGTCCTGGCGGCTTGCTGCTCAGCGGCAGTGCCAATATTTCAAACTCTGATGTGTATGTTAATGGATATATTCAGCTTAGCGGGGCCGCCAAAATTGGAACCCATAGCAACCCCGTCGAGGTTAAAGTGGCGAACCAGCGTTGCCCGTCTGGCAATAATCCGGGGCCAACCTATCCTTCGGTTTGCAGCATAGGCGAGCCAATATCGTTAGCTCATAGCACTAATATTTTTGGAACTGTGTGCGCGACTGGTCAAGTCAGCGTAGGTCCAAATAATAACATTAGCGGCGGTAGCAGCGGGCTAGGGTTGCAGCCCGGCTGTGTGGCGCCGCCTGTTTCGCCTCCAGGTTATAATCGTGCGGCGCACATTTCCAGAGTTACGACAACCGGCTCTGGTAACAGTAATTCTTATGTTTGTAATAATTGGCCGTTTGAGCGCACCTGGCCAGCTGATTTGTCGCTAACTGGCAATGTTAATATCGGTGGAAGTTGCGATATTGCTATCAGCGGCGATGTTTATATAACTGGTAATTTAAATATTGGCGGCGCAGCTCGTATTCGAGTGGATGATTCGGTGGGCGCTGAGCGGCCGACAATAATCGTTGACGGAAATATAGACGTGGGCGGTTCAGCTCAAATTATTGCAAATTCACAGGGAACAGGTATTCATTTTATTAGCTTTAAGACCAATGCCGGCTGTAACCCAAACTGCACTAACCTAACTGGCAATGAGCTTAAGAATTCTCAGAATCTATTAACTGTTGATGTCGGCGGCGCCGTCAATTTGCCGGGAATAATCTTCCAATCATATTGGGGCAGGGTTAGATTAGCCGGCAGTGGTAACTTAGGCTCGGCAATCGGCCAAACAGTTGACCTTAACGGCGCTGGAACAGTTACTTTTGGTACAGCTTTGTCATCTGGCGAGAGCACTTGGAGCATCACCAGCTATCAACAAATATTCACCGATGAATTATAAAAGGCTTATAAAACTGAGCAGGTGGCTGGCGGGTTATTGATTGCCTGGTTTAAAGCTGGGCTTTATAAGCTTGGTAACTTATCTGTATTTGGATGATAATTTTATGTGGAAATAAAAACCGGCTGATTTTTCAGCCGGTTTTTTTAAGGACCTTACTAAGATTAGTTTAGAGCGGTCTTTACGTAGTCGTCTGCGTCTTCCAGTACGGCTGTAAGCGTGTACTTAGTACAGTCAACACCCTCGTTATTACAAGCCTCATCATCATCGCCAGTAACAGCATATGAATAAGCGTTAGCGGTTCGAGTGGCTACTATAGTGTTGTTGTCACCTCTAGGATCTTGCAGGGCACCTTCGTCGAGTCCCTTCATGAACTCACTTCGCCAAGATTCAGTGTTGAGGTTGTCCAGAGTTGGATAACGACCTTCTTGAGCGAAGTAGGCTTCTACTTGGCCATGGATTGCTTTGATGTCGGTTTCACGTTCGGTGTTTCTAGCGCGACGCTGAATACCAGTGAAAGTTGTTATTACCAATGCAGCCAAAATACCGATGACCACAATGACAATTAGAAGTTCTACAATTGTAAAACCTTGTTGTTTGGTTTTAAGAGTCATAAGGGACCCACCCTCCTTATTATTTTGTAACTTTTTACTGTTGATTCCCCGCGAAAGCGGGTATCTGACATCGATTATAGCCTTAAGCGGTATATTTGCAAGAATTTTAACTATTCAATTTCGGTACTTAAGGAGGAGATTGGGCCCATAACACTGGCGGCAATCAGACCGACCATACCACCCAAAACCACGATCATTAGCGGCTCGATCAGCGAACTAAGTCCATCAATGGTGGCTTCAACCTCTTCTTCATAGAAGTCGGCAACTTTAATTAAAATCGTGTCAATTTGCCCAGTCTCCTCGCCGATTGCCAGCATTTGGGCAACAATCGGCGGGAAGTGCTTACTGGTGCTTAGAGGTTCGCTTAGTTGTTTGCCGTTTTTGACCTGTTTAGCCACTTCTTTTAGCTCTTCTTCGATGACTTTATTGCCAATGGCGCCGCCAGTGACTCTCAGAGCATCTAAAACCGACACGCCGGAAGACATTAGTGAAGCAAAAGTTCTGGCAAAGCGGGCAATCGCAATTTTGACGATCAGATGTTTAATGATCGGGATTTTAAGCAGCAGTGAGTGAAATTTATACTTCCCGGAAGGTGTTCTTATATAGCGGCGAATCAGATAAATCGCTCCAAACAGTACCACGAAAATTATAACCGCGTTTTGCTGCATGAAGTCGCTGATGCCAAGCATTATTTCGGTGTAAATTGGCAGGCTGGCATCCTCGCCGCCCATGTCTTTAATAATGGCGCCAAGCTTAGGAATGACAAACATCATAATTCCAAAAAAGGCTAAAATTGTGATGCCAAAAATCACTGTTGGATACATTGAGGCGCTTTTAATTTTTTTGCGCATGGTGGCTTCTTGTTCTACCTGGTTGGCTAGTCTTTTAAGGATTTCATCCAAGATTCCGCCTGCTTCGCCAGCGTGAACCATATTAACGTAAGTTTCAGAAAAAACATTGGGATATTTGGCGATGGCATCGCCCAGCGCCATGCCGCCTTCGATATCTTTGGTGACTCCGCCAACGACCTGTTTGAAATATTTGCTATCGGTTTGCTCCTGGAGTGTTGAAAGCCCGCGGGTCAATGGGACACCTGCCGATATCATAGTTGATAACTGACGGGTAAAAATCACCAGATCTTTATGTTTTACTTTTTTACCGCGCTTTAGTTTGCTGCTGCTGGTTTTGTTATCGACTTTTATAACTACCGGTTTGGCTCCTTGTTTGGCTAAAATCGCAATCAGAGCTTCACGGCTGGCTGCTTCGGCCGAGCCTTGAATGGTTTTTCCTTCTTGAGTGGTGGCGGTGTAAGTAAATCTCATAATTTTTTATTTATCGGCGGTTACGCGCAGTATTTCCTCTAGCGTGGTTTGTCCGCGGAGGGCTTTTATGAATCCATCAATCTGCATAGTTATCATACCTTCTTTTATGGCTTGAGTTTGGATAACTTCACTGGTGCCGCTGGTAACAATAAGTTTTTGAATGTCCGGAGAGTTGTACAGCACTTCATAAATTCCCATTCGGCCTTTGTAGCCGATGTTTCCGCAGTTTTCGCAGCCACCGTCGCGAGCTTTATAGAGCTTGGTTATTTTGGTTTCGGTGGTTGAGAGTTTACTGATGTCAACCTTGCCTTTCCCGGCGTTGGCTTTGCCGATACCGCCTTCCAGGGCTTGTTTTTCGAGGTCGTGAAGTCGTTTCATGACATGAGTATCATCAGTTTTGAAAATCTCGGCTATTTGCTTGAGGTTGGCCGGATCAGGGGTAACTTCTTCGCGGCAATCAACACACAGTCGCCGAACAAGTCGTTGTCCAACCACGGCTCTGACAGTGCTGGCAATCAAAAACGGCTCAATTGCCATATCTAAAAGCCTGGGCAAGCAAGTGGCGGCGTTGTTAGTGTGCAGGGTGGCAAAAACCAAGTGGCCGGTTAGGGCTGCTTGAACACCCAGCCCGGCGGTTTCTGAATCACGAATCTCACCAACCATAATAATATTTGGGTCCTGACGGAGCAGAGCGCGAAGGCCAGCCGCAAAAGTCATGCCAGCTTTGGGATTAACTTGAGTTTGATTGGCGCCCTGAATTTTGTATTCAACTGGATCCTCAATTGTCGAGATGTTAACACTGGGCTTATTTAAAATGCTAAGCGCGCTAAAAAGACTGGTTGATTTGCCTGATCCTGTTGGTCCAGTGACTAAAATCATACCGTGCGGTTGGGCAATGGCGTTATTAATGGCCTCTAATGAATGACCCCAATAGCCGAGTTCTTCCAAGCTGGCGGCCTTGCTTGATTCATCCAATATACGCATAACCACTTTTTCACCTTCGGCGATTGGCAGAGTAGAAACACGCAGTGCGTAAACTGCCGAGCCAATCTGAATCTTGAATCGTCCATCTTGCGGCGCTCGACGTTCATCAATCTTTAAGTTAGCCAGGATTTTGATTCGTGAAATCAGAGCGTTATGAACTTTTTTAGGAAGTTTATTGGCTTCTCTTAGCACGCCGTCAACCCGGTAGCGAACAGAAGTATAAGCCTCGCGGGGTTCAATGTGGATGTCGCTGGCGCTGCTTCTGATTGCATACTCGATTAATAAATTTACGGTCTGGGCAATTGGCGAATCTTCGGCCAGGTCTTCTTCATCGATGTCCTCATCGGCCTCTGAATCTTCCATGTCTTCGGCGGTCACTACTTTTGTCAGATCGCTGCTAACTCCATCACGGTATTGATCAAGCGCGGCCTGAATATTGGTATTTGTTGCGACGTGAATTTTAATCTGTTCTCCCAGTTGTTTTTGCAGGAAGTTTACGGCCTGGATATCGTCCGGATCGGCCATCGCTAGCAGTTTGGTGCCATCCTCCTCGACGCCAAATAACACCACGCTATATTGCTTGGCGATTCGCTCCGGAATCAGTTTTAGAATCTCGCGTTTTATTTCTTTGGCGTTTATCTCTATAAACGGAACGTCGATTTCCTCGGAGTAGAGCTTGGTTAATTCTTTCTCAGAGATGATGCCGTTTATGACCACCAAATCCTGCAGCGGTTTTTTCTCGGCCTTTTCTTGCTCACGCAAATTAGTTAGCTGTTCGGCCTTTATTTTATTGGCTGCGGTAAGCAGTTTCTCCACCAATGAATCTGATATTCGCATAGTTGCTATACATTATAGGTAAGCCATAAGCAAAATAAAACTAGATAATATTTTATAAGGCAAACATCCACGGTGATTTTGATATAATAGATAAGAAGTAACTCGTGGAAGGGGTATAAATATGGCTGCTAAGAAAGAACCGAAGACTGAGGGTGCGCCAGAAGGCAAAGTCAAAGCCTTAAGCCTGGCAATGGATACCATTGAAAAGCAATTTGGCAAAGGCTCAATTATGAAGCTTGGAGAGGCTCATAAAACAGTGGTCGAGACGATCCCGACCGGCTCTTTAAGTTTGGATATCGCTCTGGGTGGCGGCTTGCCAAAGGGCAGGATCATTGAAATTTATGGCCCGGAAAGTTCTGGTAAAACCACGCTTAGTTTGCATGCCATCGCGGCTGTTCAGAAGCAGGGCGGCACAGCCGCGTTTATCGATGCTGAGCACGCTCTCGACCCGGCTTATGCCAAGCGGATTGGTGTTGATACCGATAACCTGCTAATTTCGCAGCCAGATAATGGCGAACAGGCTCTGGAGATTGCCGAGACTTTGGTTCGCTCCAGCGCGGTGGATTTGGTGGTCGTTGACTCAGTGGCCGCCCTGGTGCCGCGAGCTGAAATTGAGGGCGATATGGGTGACAGCCTGCCCGGACTTCAGGCCAGATTAATGAGCCAGGCGCTTCGTAAGCTGACTGGTGTGATTTCACGTTCTAAAACCACCGTTATTTTTATTAACCAGATTCGTATGAAGATTGGGGTGATGTTTGGCAATCCAGAAACCACCACTGGTGGAAACGCCCTAAAGTTTTATGCCAGCGCGCGTATGGACATTCGTCGTATTTCTCAGATCAAACAAGGCGATGACATCATTGGTAATCGCACACGCGTAAAGGTGGTCAAAAACAAAATCGCGCCGCCATTTAGGGTGGCTGAGTTTGACATTATGTATAACGAAGGCATCAGCAAGACCGGTGATGTGCTGGATCTAGCAACCGAGCGGGGAATTGTTGAAAAATCCGGCGCTTGGTTTAGTTATAACGATGCCAAAATTGGTCAAGGCCGCGAAGCCACCAAAACCTATCTAAAAGAAAATCCAAAAGTTCTAGAAGAAATCGAAAAGAAAGTCCGCGAAGCCGAAGCCACAGATAGAGCAGAAAAGGAAAAATAATGCTTGAGAAGCCTGATTTTGAAAGAAATTTTGGTGCTTTTCCTGTAGAAACCTGGGACGCCTTTCAGGCAATAGGTAGAAAATTGTCTGATATGCCGCCACCTTCCCATGGGCAGAATCCCGAAGATCATGGCGACGGCAGTGGTGACCGCGAACCCCGCAAGCCATTGCCTAGGGCTCCTCTGTCGGGAGCTGCTGTATTAGAGCTAACGATTACAGATTAGGTAGATCTTGAGAATTACGGCTATCAAACAGCAGGTTAAGCGACAGGATCGTTTTTCTATTTATGTTGACCAGAAATATTTATTCTCATTTTCGCAAAACGAGCTTTTAAATTCGGGCCTAAAGGTCGGGCAAGAATTAACAGAAGAACAATTAGACAGCCTAAAAAATTCGGCAGTTATTGACAAGGCTTATGACAGAGCGCTTAATTTAATCTCTCACCGGCCACGGAGCGAGTGGGAAATCCGCGATTATCTAAAAAGAAAAGACCTAGATAATCCAGAAATAGACGTAGTTATAAATAAGTTACGGGACAGGGGCTATTTGGATGACGCCGATTTTGCTCGGCGCTGGGTAGCTACCAGGCGGCTTTTAAAATCAACTAGCAAACGCCGGCTGATGCAGGAACTTCGGCAGAAAAGAATTTCTGATGACATAATTAGTCAGGTTATAGAAGAGGATGAAACTGACGAACGCCAGGTTTTAAGAGA
The DNA here is from genome assembly GCA_964636355.1 of uncultured Candidatus Saccharibacteria bacterium. Classification (GTDB taxonomy): domain Bacteria; phylum Patescibacteriota; class Saccharimonadia; order Saccharimonadales; family JAGQNK01; genus CAZWRG01. Next base: position 28,436 of record CAZWRG010000004.1, read on the forward strand.
GCTGATAGAGCGAAAGCGCCGCCAAACCAAATACCAAGACAAGCTAAAGCTAATGCAATTTTTAGCTCGCCAAGGCTACAATTATGATGATATAAAAAGTGTTTTGGAAGAAGACTAGCCCATTATCCCCACCAACTTCCTCTCTACCTTTTGAGTCAGCAAAAAATTATAACATAAAATAACCCATCCTGAGGTCAGACCTCAGGAAACAAACTCGACATGTCCTCGGCAATTACTCGACAAACCAACCTATTAACCATCATCCGGGTAGCCATAAAGCCTGACCCAACAGTTATGCAGCGACTGTGTCGCTGCACAGTTTAGTCCCAGGCTCTAAAAGCTCCTGATAGACGAGTGTCAAAGCCACAATAATAGTCCAAGGACTTGTTTGAAGTTGGAATATGCCAGTAGCATATTCTAACTGAGTTGTTCTTGGCATTGTGGTCTTTGACAATGAGGCTATAACGAGCTTTTAGTCGCCTGTCAGTTTTTGGCATACCTTTTTGCTGAATCAAAAAGGTATGAGGGATGGATCCGCTGGAAGCGGGCTACCGAAATGTTTTTGGTCAAACTCAATCTAACTGGCCGGGGCTGTAACCGGCGCGCTGCCTTTTGTTGGGGTAGGTGTGAGAATTTCGTTAATAATGATTTTTTTGTTAGTGATCTCAACGATGTTACTGCGATCAATGCTGAGCTGTCCTGAACTCAGGCTTTTGAGCAGACTTTGCCCGACGTAAAGTTTCTGAATATAAAATGTAGATGATTCGGCTGCCCAGTCAGTCACTTTGCCAACCTTGGTTTTTCCCACAGTTACCACCTGTTTGCCGACTAGCTGAAAGCCAATTTCCAATGTTTCTTTTAGCCTGATCAGCTCCTCTGGATCGCTTAAGGCGTCGTGGTCATTAACAACATAGCCTTGCGGCAAAATATCCCTGATATCTTGAGTTAGTAAAATCGGCATTCGTTTGTCTAACTTATCTTCGCAGTAAAATCCCTCAATTTTGAGATTATTAGGATTAATTACCGGCTCCAAAGCTGTGGCTATTTGGCCGCCGGTTCTTAGCGACATAACAGGTCGATTTAGTAAATTCTCTCGTAATTGCAGCATAATACTAATCAGTATAGCGCACCTTATGGGTGGACATCTGTGAATTAGTCGGTCAAAATAGTGAAAATGCAAATCCAGACAACAAAGGCTATAGAAACGGAGCAGATCGGCGAAGCGCTGGGCAGAAATCTTCGCGGCGGTGAGGTTATTGAGCTTGTTGGGGATCTAGGAAGTGGCAAAACTACCTTTACCAGAGGCTTAGCGAGGGGGGTTGGCAGCTTGGATAATGTCTCAAGCCCAACTTTTACAATCAGTAAAGTCTATAAATCCAAGCCGCTGCAGATTCATCATTTTGATTTATATAGGCTACAGGAGGCCGGGCTTATCGAGCACGAACTGGCTGAAATAGCTGATGATGATAATTCGGTTATTGTCGTGGAATGGGCTGAAGTAGCGGCTCATGTTTTGCCCAAAAAGCGGCTAATAATTAATTTTAGTCATACCGGCGAAGATCAGCGAACCCTAAATTTTTCGTTCTCAAAAAACCTGGAATATCTTGTAAAAAACCTGCCAGGCACCTAGAATCAAGACAAATGTTAATACTGACAATTCGCACTGATAAACCAGAATCTGAACTGGGTCTTTATGATGGACAGACGCAGCTTAACTATCATAAATGGGCGGCTCATCGGCAGCTGGCAGAAACCATTCACTCCAAAATTAACGAGCTACTCAAAAATCAGAGCAAACAATTAAGCCAGCTGGAAGGCATTGTTTTTTACAGTGGTCCAGGTAGTTTTACGGGGCTTAGAATTGGCGCGAGTGTAGCCAATACACTGGCCTATAGTCTGGATGTACCGATTATTGGCACTTCAGGAGATGGTTGGCTAAAAGACGGCACCCAAAAATTACAATCCGGCCAAAACGATAAAATTATTCTGCCAAAGTACGGCCAACCAGCCGCCACAACCCAGCCCAAGAAATAGGCAGTCCGAGACCAAATTAGTTCATTAGATTGTCGTGGGCGGTAAAAAACCGTATAATTAAAATTACGAACTTATGCACATCATTTTGGGAGCAAAGTCCGTTACTTATAACATTGATTTTCTGAAGTGTTAACTAGCGACTAATGAAGACTGTCAAATGCAAAATCCTGAGTGGCGCAGTGAGCAATCAGATTGCATAGCATAAAGATTTTTGTGCGGGATGATAGTGATTGTCGCATCAAAACAACACTTTAGACTGATAGAAAGGCAAAAATTATGGATCCAATAACCCTACTGGTGGCAGTGGCGGCTGTGGCTTTTGGTTTTGGCGCAAACCAGGTCATCACAAAAAACAAAATCGGCTCGGCCGAAGAGGCTGCCGAAAAAGAACTTAAAAAAGCTAAAAAAGAAGCTGATAAGGCCCTCAGCGAGGCTCGGGAAGAGGCTGCTCAGTTAGCCGAACAGGCTCGAAAAGACGAGGCGGCAAGGCGCAAAGAAATTAAGGAAATTGAACAGCGCTTAATTGATCGTCAGGAAAGCCTGGATAAAAAGCTCGACGACTTAGATGTTCGGACTGAGAAACTTCGTAAAAGCGAGGCTGAAGTTGAGCAGCTCAAAGATGAAATCCGTGAAATACGGGTTCGTCAGCAAGAGAAATTAGAGAAAGTCGCCAAGCTTACTAAAACCGAAGCAGCTGAAAAGCTTATGAAAATGACCGAGCGTGACATCAGAAACGATTTGACTGGCCTGGTTTCTAAACTTCAGACTGAAGCCAAAGATTTGGCCGAGGAGAAGGCTGGAGCGATCATTGTTGAGGCAATGGAGCGAATGGCCAGCGAAGTTACCGCCGAGCGAACTGTCACCGCGGTTAAATTAGAAGACGAAGAAATGAAAGGCCGCATCATCGGTAAAGAAGGCCGCAATATTCAGGCCTTGCAGCGCGCTACCGGCGTGGACATTATGGTTGACGACACACCCGGCATGATTATCTTAAGCTCGTTTGATCCGATTCGCCGAGAGATTGCTAGGCAGGCTCTGGAGATGTTGCTCAAAGACGGTCGTGTTCACCCTGGCCGAATTGAAGAAATCGTTGAAAAAGCTCAAAAGAACGTCGCCAAAGATGTTATGCGAGCCGGCGAGGATGCAGCCCGTGAGGTTGGCGTAATTGGTATTCCTAAAGAAGTCCTGCAGCTGCTTGGTGAGCTCAAGTTCCGCACCAGTTATGGCCAGAATGTTCTAAAACACAGCACTGAAATGGCTCACATTGCTGGAATTATTGCCGAAGAAGTTGGCGCTAATGTAAAAATCGCCAAATACGCGGCGTTGGTTCATGATCTTGGCAAGGCACTGACTCACAAAATGGAAGGCAAGCACCATCATATTAGTGGTGAAATGCTGCGTAAATACGGCGCCCCGGAAGAGGTCGCTTTGGCTGCCGAGCAGCACCATGATGACGTTGAGGCTACTACTACCGAGGCTCTGATTGTTCGAGTGGTTGATGCCATCAGCGCCGCCAGGCCGGGAGCTCGTAATATCTCTGCCGAGAACTTTGCAGAGCGCATGAAAGAGCTGGAAAACGTGGCCAATAGTTTTGACGGTATCGAGAAGTCCTATGCCATCAGCGCCGGCCGTGAAGTTCGAGTGTTTGTGAGGCCTGGTCAAGTAGATGATTTGACGGCTATTAAGCTAGCCCGCGATATCGCCACCAAGATCGAGTCCACCATGCAATATCCCGGCACAATCAAGGTGAATGTTATCCGCGAAACCCGCGCTATAGAATTCGCCAAGTAGCAGATCATGAAAAATTCTCTATCTGAAATTCAAAAACAGATTGATGATATCCTCCAGGACTATGAAAAGCCTTACTGGAGCCCCTTATCCAATGTCGCTAGATTATCAGAAGAAGTTGGTGAGGTTGCTCGCATAATAAATCATCGTTATGGAGATAAGCCTAAGAAAACCTCTGAAGAGGATGATGATTTAGAAGATGAGCTGGCTGATGTTTTATGGACAGTCATTTGTCTTGCTAACCAAGAGGGAATTAATCTCGATCGTGGCATTCAAAGAGCAATTGATAAACTGCTGGTAAGAGATAAGAATCGGTTCAAGAAAAAGACCCTAAAAGGCGATTAGTTATTGCCAAACGTTGCCATCATGTAGCCAAAGGTTCTTAGTAGTAGTTTTAGAATGTAGAGGCTCAGGGCAACGCCGAGCACCGCGCCAATTAGCCACAAAAAAGAATCATATTCAGTGCTGACAGTTGCCCAAAGAACGGCTTTTTTGGAAAGACTTGGCACAATCCAGCCAATGAATAATCCTAAGAAGCCCGCTAGTCCCACCAGCGCTGCAAAGAAAGCTGTGTAGCGCGAAATGATGCGATGTTTATGGCCTTTCCTGTGTGCTTCGGGCGCCACGTCATCAAGCGAGGCGTTATCTTCTCTGGCTTGCAGCGCCAAACTTCTGGCCAGCCACACAAACGCGTAGCTGATGCTACCAACTATCATCCAAAAAGCCGAAACTGTCGCTGTGCCAAGCCCAAGGTTGGCTTGATAAATTATTAGCGTCAGGTTTTCGTCCATCAGCGCCTGGCTGTCCACTGCCTCCAGTCCACTACCTCTGGTAAACAGCTCAATAAACACTCGATAATTAAGCGCCGCTAAAACAACCACCGCAATAGTTAGATAAAGTATGACTTCCTCTTTGCTGGGGATTAAAAAGTCTTTGGCCTGCCCAAAAGTCGACTCATTGTGCGAATAAGTTATAGCCATATTTAAAGCTAGTATAGCCAAAATAATTTAGCCAGCAAACAATCATGTCCATGCCTGAGGTGTAAAAATAGTATAAAATAGAGCGCAAGATGAATATTTTGTATATCGGTGATGTGATGGGGCGGCCGGGGATTGATGTTGTAGCGCAGGTATTGCCAGACCTTAAAAAGAGTCGGGCAATTGATTTGGTGATTGCTCAGGGCGAAAACGTTACCGAAGGCCGCGGCATGTCGTTTGAGGATATGCAGGAGCTTAGATCATACGGAGTAGATTTTTTCACCGGCGGTAATCACAGCTTTTTTAGAGAGAGTGTTTTGGCCGATGAGCATCCTGTGATCCGTCCGGCCAATTACCCAGCAGACAGTCCGGGCGTTGGACATAAAATAATAAAAAGCGCTAATTGCAGCGTTTTAATGGTGAGCCTGCTAGGCAAGATTGTTGGCAAAGATTCAGAAAAGCCGGTCAAAAATCCTTTGCAAACCATAGATGAAATTCTTGAAAAGGAAAAAGCAGAGATCACGATTGTGAATTTTCACGGAGATTACAGCAGCGAAAAGCGGGTGATTGGGCAGTATTTGGATGGTCGGGCGACGGCCGTGCTGGGTGATCACTGGCATGTACCAACAGCCGATGCCATGATTTTGCCTGGCGGCACGGCTCATATGACTGATGTGGGTATGTGTGGCAGTTTACATTCCTCATTAGGTGTAAAAACAGATATCATCGTAAGCCGGTGGAAAGACGGCAAAGTTCGCCGCAACGAGCTAGAAACCGAGGGAACCATGCAATTTAACGCCGCATTAATTACTGCAAACTCCAGTGGCCTAGCTGATTCAATCGAACACATCCAAATAATTACAGAGTAGTTTTACTGGATTTTTAGGTCCGAATGGGCTATAATCTCCCTGTTAAATCATTTTATCATCCCGGGGATTGGCGCAGTTGGCTAGCGCGCGCGGTTTGGGACCGCGAGGTCGGAGGTTCGAGTCCTCTATCCCCGACCATTAAAATTTACCTCTGCTTACAGAGGTGTTTTTATTTATTAGAATGTTGATTGTGCGACATAGATAACGCTACTGCTTGCGTTTTATATGTTAAGTCGCCTATCATTCATGTTATGAGTATAGAGGCAGATAAGAATATTGAGAGATATTCCTATAATAGATATGACCGTGAAGATGCAAATAGGTTTTGTCTACTCGGTGTAATGGGTTACCAATCTGATGATCCGCAGTTATCAGAAAAACGGGATCAATTATTAAGAGCACTGCAAGATGAATGGCGATATGATGGTCAAACTAAGCAGGTGCTTGAGTGTACTATGGGCAACTGTGATGTAACGGTAACGGAAGATATTGCACAGGGTACAAGAAAGCAAGAAGGTAATTGTCTGGCAGCAAACTACTGTATTAAGCAAGCCTTTGAAGCGGTAAAAGGTGACGATGGAGTGGAAGCTGGCAGAGCACGTTACAGGAAGTTAATGGATACTTGCGAAGGTCATGCAGGTAAATATAGTGCAGGTAATTTTTGTCCCAAAATAGATTGCGGATTATCTGCTGGAGTGAGTATTGATATGGTTCCTGGAACAGCCGGAGAGTGCATAGTCGAAATTAGAAGCTCGCAAGGAAAATTATTCGACGCCCTTTAGTATAGCTTGTGCTTATTGTCAGAACTGATGATATGATTGCCTGATGGAAGCTGTTTACTTTCTTTTTGGACTTTTGGCAATCGTCGGTGTACCGGTGTTGTTTGTTGCAGGAATGATAAGGCCATCTCGCTTTGATCGTATTTTCAAGGATGGTGCTACGCGGACTCAGGTCACGTTATTTTCAGTAGCAGCATTTATAGTTTTTATTACTGGTTCCATGATCACAGAACCGGCTAGCGTTCGCCAAGCGCGGTTAAGCGAACAACGTCAAAGTAGCTTATCTCAGCCAGCAGAAACAACGAATACAAACGATTACTTTAACGATTCTCATACTCCAAAGCCAGAAGTAACCGATCTGGAAGAGCCAGTTGTTAGCGACTCGTACAAGGAGCGACATTACTGGCATAAAGTCGTGCGGGTTGTTGATGGCGATACGGTGCGGATTATGATCGATGGCAAAGACGAAAGCGTGCGCATTATTGGCATTAATGCACCAGAGAGCACGTCGAAGACGGAGTGTTTTGGTAGCAACGCCACAAACAAGGCTAAAGAAATCTTACAGACTGGCTGGGTTCAGCTAGAAAGAGACAATACCCAGCCGGATCGAGATAAATACAATCGCCTGCTTAGATATATATGGGCGGGAGATGGTTCAGTTGATCTTGGCTATACCATGATCCACGGCGGCTATGCACATGAGTACACTTACCGTGTGCCGCACAATAAACAAGAATTATACAGGGCTGCACAGCATGAGGCCGAGTCAGCCACAAGGGGTCTGTGGGCTAAAGATACCTGTAATGGGCAAAAGGTTGCTGCTAGCACAAAGCCTAGCACACCGAAGGTTACAGTTAGCCCGCCAGTAGCGACTAGCCCTAAACCGCAATCTTCGAGTTCTCGGCCTGCACCAACGTCGGGCGTGGTTAAAAAGAGCAAAAGTGACATCTGTCACGCTCCAGGTACTACGTATTACAATCGAACCAAAAATTATACCGCCTACAACAGCCTACAGGCTTGCTTGAACTCTGGTGGTCGACTACCCAAGAGGTAGGTTTTTATTTAAGATTCGTTGTTGTTGGGTTTTTTGGTGAGTTTATAGAGCGATGTGACGCCAGCAATGATTAAGATAGCTGAGAAAAGAAAAGTTAAGGCTTGGCCAGTGTTTATCAGGCTGCCGTTGCCGCCAGACTCCTCGTTTTCATCATCGGTTGCTGCGGCGCAAACTTCTCCTTGGCTGTAATCGCCGGCACCGTAGGTTCCACAGTCATACTGATTGGCGCTAACTCTGGCGGTTAGGGCAAATATACAGAGCAGAGTCAGTAAAATCAGGCTGATATTTCGGGTTTTCCTAAGTATGTTTTGAAACATGTCAAAAATAATTATAGCAGCTAAAAGTCAGATATTTACAAATAATCATAAGCACTCTACAATAAGAAGCGTAAACCTAATAAAACAAAACAGGTCAAAATGAAAGATCAAATAAACGCCCTACTGGTCAAAGAGATGACCCGTAAAGAATTTTTGCAACACATTGGCTCAGCAATGTTGATCATGCTGGGAATCAGTGGTGTTCTAAAAACTCTAACTTCACTAAACGCCGGCAAATCCCAAAAGAGTGAAATGGGATATGGTGTCAGCCCGTACGGCGGCTAATTATAAATTACAACGATCTTGCGGCTCTTTGGGTTAGGGCTTATGCTATAATTTGAACTGACACAACAAGGAGAAGAAAATGTTTGGATTAGGTATGGGCGAACTCATTATAATTTTGGTTATCTTGTTGCTGCTTTTTGGAAGCACCAAGTTGCCAAAGCTGGCCAAGAGTATTGGCGAGTCAGCCGGTGAGTTGCAAAAGGGTTTTGACGGAGCAAGAAACAGCACTTCAAAAACTACCACCAAGAATTCAAAAAGCAAAAAAGACGCTTAATAAAGGAGGCTGATAATGGCGCCGGCAGAACGTCAGCTCTCGTTCGCTGAGCACATACGGGAACTGCGTGGCCGCGTGATGTGGTCACTGGCTTTTGTTGTGATTGGCGCTGGAGTTGGCTATGCACTGCACGACACTCTCTTGGCGATTTTGCAGCAGCCACTCCACGAAAAGCTGTACTACACCACTCCTACCGGCGCGTTTAGCTTTATTATAAAAATCTGTACGGTTTTTGGATTTTTGGTAGCCCTGCCGGTGGCTATTTATCATATTTTTGCGTTTTTTGGTCCGCTGATTAAGGCGCGCACTAAAAAACAATTTATCTCTTACGTGTTGGCGTCGTTTTTGCTGGCTAGCGCCGGAATTGCCTTCGCATATTTTATTAGCTTGCCGGCGGCCTTAAACTTTTTGGTAAATTTTGGCAGTGACAAAGGCAGTATGGCGGCGCTGATCACCGCTAACGAGTATTTTAATTTTGTCCTGGCCTACATTGCTGGTTACGCGGTGCTGTTTCAATTGCCGCTAATCATGGCGTTTATAAATAGAGTAAAGCCCTTGCCGCCAAAGAAAATGCTGAGCGGAACCCGCTACGTGATACTGGGTAGTTTTATCGTTGCGGCGATTATCACCCCAACGCCCGATCCGTTTAATCAGTTCATAATGGCTGGGCCAATAATTTTGCTGTATTTTGCATCGATTGTGATGATTATGTTCATAAATATGAGAGCTCGGCGCCGGCTCAGAAAAGCCGGTGAAGTGGTGCCGCACATTGAGCCGCGGACTATCGAGGCAATCTTGGATTCGTTGCCGACTCAGCCCAAGCCAGCAAGTGACATTCCATTGTTTGCGCCGCAAATTATCCCTGAACCAGCGCCAATTAGCCCAGTGCCAGCAAAACCAGCTGCTATCAAGCGGCAGCAGCCACGCCTGGTTTCAGATATGGTAGCCCAGCCAGCCAAACGCCCGGCCATGAACTCCACCCAACGGCGAGTGATCAGGCAAATCCAAGCTCAGCCTCGGCCAATGAATTTAAATCCTAATATTCGAGTGATATCCGATTTTATCCCCGCCACTAACCGATTATCTACATAAAACCCCTAACAAGACAGGTCTAAACTGATAAAATGACACCTATGATTAATCCGCTGCTGGCCATTGGTGGGGTTGGAGTTATTTTGTTGATTTCGGAAATTTCCTGGAAGGTCAGCCACATCAAAAAACCAGAAATATATCGTAAGTTTGTGCATATTCTGACTGGTGTTTACATCTCCCTATGGCCGCTGTTTCTAAGCTTGGCCTGGATTCAAGCCTTAAGTATCCTTATGTTTTTGGTGGTTCTTGCCTCTAAACGGTTCAATATTTTTGGATCAATTCATGAAGTTACCCGCACAACCTACGGCGAAATTATGTTTCCGCTGGGCGTGTTGGTGGCGGCGACTTTTGCCCAGTCGGGCTGGGTTTATATGGCAGCGGTGTTGCATTTAAGTTTGGCTGATGGCTTGGCGGCGCTTATTGGAGTAAGGTTTATGAAAAACTTTAGCTACAAAGTGTTTGGTCACACCAAGACCATCATTGGAACGGCGACTTTTTTTGTTGTGTCGATGTTTATTGTCGCTGGAGTGATGCTGCTTGACCCCTTGCCTTATGGCCAGAATGCCCAGTTTGCAATTATTATTGTGCCGCTTCTAACTACTGTCATTGAAAATTTTGCTAGTTATGGAACTGACAATTTATTTGTGCCGCTGGCGGTTATTTTTATCCTGGACTCAATGAGAATTGTGGCTTAACAGGGTAAAATGGCGTATAATATAAAGTATGAAATTAGTAAAAAAGACCAGACAACATTTAGAAGATTATTTAAGAGAGTTCGTTTACGGTGGAATTGACGGCGCAGTTACTACTTTTGCGGTGGTGGCTGGTGCAACCGGAGCGCGGTTTGACGTAAAAGTTTTGTTGGTTCTTGGGTTCGCGAACTTAATCGCCGATGGATTCTCGATGGGTGTCGGATCGTATCTATCGACAAAATCGGAGCAGGAATTAATGGTAAAGCGCGGCGAATCAATCAAGGACGAACCATCGCCGGTGATCAACGGCGCGACAACTTACGTGTCATTTATTTTAGTTGGTTTGGTGCCGCTGTTATCCTACACAATTGATTCTATTTTTGGGCTTGGGTTGGAGAACTTGTTTGCCATTGCTATAGCTCTTACCTCGCTGGCATTCATTGGAATTGGCTTGCTAAAAAGTCGAATATCGCGCTCAAATGTACTGCGTTCGGTAGCTGAAACATTAGTGCTGGGTGCTATCGCTGCTAGCCTGGCCTACATCTTGGGTGACGTATTAGAACGACTGATTTCTTAGGCGTTTAACGAGCTGCCTTGCTATTAATCCTCAAAAGGCCTATACTAAAAAGTACTAAAGAAATTATAGTACTTCAGGAAGGGGTTATTTATGAGGGCAGCGCAAATTAGTGAATACGGTGACGCTTCAGTCATCAAAATTAATGAGATTGAAAAGCCGCAGGCTGGCGATGGTCAGGTGGTGGTTGAGGTTTATGCCAGTAGTATAAATCCATTTGATACCACAATTCGGGCGGGTTATATGAAAGACATGATTCCCCTTGAGTTTCCGGTCACTTTAGGTGGCGATATTGCTGGCGTGGTCAGCGAAATTGGCCCGGGTGTTGAGGGATTTAATGCTGGCGATAAGGTCTATGGCCAAGCAAATGCGGTAGCAGGTAACAGCGGAGCTTTCGCTGAATTTGCCGCCACTTCCGCTGGGCAGCTGGCGAAAATGCCGGAAAGTTTAGATTTTACCGAAGCGGCCTCGCTTCCGCTGGTAGCGGTCAGTGCTTGGCAAGGAATTGTTCAGCATATTGATCTGCAGTCTGGCCAGAAAATATTCATTCATGGCGGCGCAGGTGGAATTGGCACGATAGCTATTCAGATTGCCAAAAACCTCGGCGCTTATGTTGCTACCACAGCCACTGGCGAAGGTATAGATTACGTAAAACAGCTCGGCGCGGATGAAGTTATTGATTATAAGGTCCAGAATTTTGCAGAAGTGCTCCGCGACTACAACGCTGTGTTTGAACTGGCTGGCGGTTCGGAATTTGATAAAACCCTGACAGTCTTAAAAACTGGCGGAATTGGTGTGTCGATGATTGCGCAGGCCGACGAAGCCAGAGTAGCTGAACTAGGTGTTAGGGCAATATCTCAAAGTACAAAAGTAACTACCGAGGCATTAGAGCAGGTGTCAAAATTAGTCGAAGCCGGGGTTATAAAACCGCAGGTGGATAAAACCTTTAATTTAGACCAAGCTCAGGAAGCTTTTAAGGCCCGCGAATCTGGCATGGTTCAGGGTAAAATAGTCCTAAAAATTAAAGAATAAATAAAAATGACCTCCTAAAAAGGTCACCTATAAATATTCTGGGGCGAGTGATGGGATTCAAACCCACGATCTTCTGTGCCACAAACAGACGCTTTAATCCGCTAAGCTACACCCGCCGCGTCACCGTGTAATGGTTAGGTGGCTATTTCGCCAACAAAACGAGTTTGCTTGGCAAAATTACCCACCTATCCAAGCCGGCTCCTTTTCCGATGTCCAAACAGCAACAAGTTGCTTGGTTTGGTCACCGGCGTTCGGCTACTGAACAGGGGTGATTATAGTACAAATTGAGAAAAATTCCAACCATAATTACTCTACTACCAAAAAACCTTCTGACTCATCTCTGTAGTGATGGACTAAATAGTGGCAGTTGTGACATAGCCATATCAGATTAGCGAGGTCGTTATTTGATCGGTCCTTGTCTTTGTGGTGAACCGCCAGAATTCGCTGGTCACTTGTTAGGCATTTAGAGCAGTTTCGTGCAAGTTTGGAGCGCAATAGTCGCTGCCGATAGGATGATTCGCCATTTACCCAATTTTTATGGTTTTTGCCAGTGTAAAGCTCGGAGTTCCGCCATTTTGTTTGGCAAGATTTACCGCAAAAGAATAATTTACTCTTAGATCTTTGCTGGTCAGTCAGCGTTTTGTAAATTCTCTTACCGCACACATGACAAGAACAATACATACCTGTTCGTTGGCCATGATGCTGGCATGCCTTAGAGCAAAACCTCCCCCAGCCTTTTAATAAACGGTTAGGTTTGACGTAGAAACTTTTTGAGCATGTTTCACACGATACGTGGGGCATACCACAAGTTTATGTTATCTATACTAACAGGGTCAAGCAGTAGTTTCTGGGCAAGCAAAATTGGTTAAGTGCTTTATACGCTTAATACAAGCTCGGCGCCGATAACCAGGGCGCCTAAAAAGGCTGCGCCTTTCCAAAAATTTCTGCGGGCTTCTTTTTCCTGTGGTGACTTCTCTGACATAATTCTATTTTATCAAAAACTAAACCTTAAAATCGATGGTTTTAGTGATTTTGCGCATAGTGCCATCACCACTGGGGAACATGTCTATTAGGGATACAGAGTTTATGATTCGCTTTTCACCTGGTTTTAATGAGCCGGATTTTTGCTTTGTGCTATGGGGCTCATAGCCTTTTCCTTGATACTCGGGTGAGTTATAAACTACACCGATTTCCTTTAGCCAATTATAAATTTTGGAATAAAATTCCATTAGTTCAGGCGATTTTTTGACTCTCATCACAGGAATATTATGATCTGGCCCAAACAAAGCCTCTTCTTTAGCTTCGACTTCAAATGCTGGCGTGCTGGCGGCTACCTGGGAAAGCTCCTCGGCAAGTTCCTGGCCATTTTTTGAAGTAGCAAAAACTCCGCCATAAGTTATGTGCAAAGGGGAGTTCGCAAAATGAAACTCGTAACCTTCCGGTTTGGGCTCTAAGAGCGAGCAGATTGTCCACTTTTGCGTAAATTTTTCCATAATTTTAGTTTATCAAACCCAGCAGTATTATTTAGCTCGCTGATTTAGCCAATCTGGAATGTTTGAAAATCTAATCTCTGGCCAACTGCTTATCTCTTCTTCGGTGACATCATAAATTGCCTGGTAGGCTGGCTCAACGCTTCCATGCAGCGCGCGAGAATAATCCAGCTCTAGCTTCGCTGCTACTTCACGCAGAGTTTTTTCGTTTGGAGCTTCAATCTCCACAAAACCCGGAATCCACGGCCAAGTATCCAGCTCGATTTCCACTTTTCCCAGGCGCCAACTCTCACGTTTGGTTTCCTGGCAGGACTTAACCCTAAGACCTATTGATTTCAGAAAACTACAAGTCGTATCAAAATCATCAACCGCCACAGTTACTTCTTTGGTTCCTTGCAGGCTGCGATCGTCAAGTTGCTTGTAGCTAAGAGTTACTTTATCTCCTTCATTGCGGACTCTGACCCAGCCGCCTATTTTTTGGAGTCGGCCGTCTTCATAGTCAAAAACCGCGCGGGTCATCAAGCGTTCTGGTGTGATAAGTGTTGCTCCGCAGACTTTAAGCTTTTGACGTATATCATCGTGACTTACATCAAGCCACTTAGCCTCAATCTCTGTTTTCATATCTCAACTATAGCAAAATAGACACCCGGTTGGTGTCTATTGGATAATTTCTTGCAATGGTACCCCGGGTAGGACTCGAACCTACGACCTAATGGTTAGAACCCACTTGCTCTAATCCACTGAGCTACCGGGGCATACCACTGGCGTATTTTAACAGAAAAACATGCAATTTAACAGAGATATGTTATGATAGACTGCGTTGCGGGTGTGGTATAACGTTTATTACTCCTGCCTTCCAAGCAGGCAACGCGGGTTAGACTCCCGCCACCCGCACCATTAGGATTCCATGAAACAATACGCGAAAGTAATATTTGCTTACCTCATTATTATTGTCGGAATTGGGTTAGTTGCTGAATTTTTCTTTTTTGGCGGTGCTCATCCTGACTGTGCAGTAAATGATAGTGTCGGACCCTGTGAATTTGCTCCGAGAGTATCAGAGTATATCTATTTTGCCTCGGTAATTTTACTCCCATTATTTACAGCACATCTCTTGTATATTTTTGTAAAAAATAAAAATCTCGCTAATGAATGCTTAATCTAATAGATTACCCGACAAATCGAAAAGCCTAATTATGTTTTGTAGCCTAATATCGCCAACCTTTTCAATAGCAGATGCTTGATTTGCTTCAACTATCCTGCACCAAAGAAATCCCTTCCTGGGGATTTTTTATTTGTGAAATTTTTTATATATCTAAAAGCTAACACACTTATAATTACAAAATATAAAGGAGATTAAGTTATGCGAATGAGATATATAGCGGTAAATCTACTTAATTTGTTCTTGGCAATAGTCGAGGGAGTTTTGGCTCTGAGGTTTCTTTTGAAGCTGTTTGGCGCCAATGCCAATAATGGATTTGTCAGTTGGGTGTATGAGATGAGCGGTGTATTGCTCGATCCATTTAGGGGGATTTTCCCGGCGAGAGTTTTTGAAAACAGATATGTTCTAGAGTTTTCAACACTGTTCGCAATGCTGATGTACGCCATAATTGGTCTGGTTTTGATGTTTATCATTAGAGCGGTTACGGCAGCCGTAACAGATGATGAGCTGGTGGATTCTAAGACCGTCAGACGCAAGCGCCGTTAGTAAGAAAATATCTTCTTGCTATACTTAGGGCGTGAAACTCCGAACTTTTAATAATATCCTCAGTCTTCTGGTAGTGATTCTTTGTTTATACGTGATTGGCGCGCCGTTTGTGCCGAACATAACTTTTTGGTGGAATAAATCAGTTATAAAAAAATCTTCACCACTTGTTATGGCCGCTGAAAACCCAAGCCAGCCAGAGGTTATACCTACAGAAAACACCCTTGTCATACCGCGCATAAATATGCAGCAAGTTATTCGTGGCGGTAATCGATGGCAGGGCTTGAAGCGCGGTGTTTGGCAAAATTCGACAGCCGCCACGCCAGATGAAGGTTTGAACACGGTACTTTTGGGGCATCGCTTTACTTATGATGGGCCGGCGGTTTTTTATCATTTAGATAAGGTCAGGCTTGGCGATCAAATTATAGTTTATTGGGACCAAAAGAAATATCAATACGCGGTTGATAAAATTATAGAAGTGCCGCCCAGCGCGGTTGAAATCGAGCAAAAGGATGTAGGCAGGGAAATGCTGACAATTTATACCTGCACGCCACTAATTACCGCTAAAAATCGGCTGGTTATTCAAGCAATACCCATAAACGGAGAGGGCACATAACATGAAAGAATGGCAACGCAGTGTGTTATTAATTTTGCTGCTGATAGCAGTTATTGGGCTGATAATTTACACCCGCCAGGCTTCGGACGCTAGCCTGACAGAGGCTTTATAGATCCTGAGTGATTGTAATTTTCGCGCCGACCGAGTTTAGCCGATCGGCTAAATCCTCGTAACCACGATTGATAGAATAAACATTTCTGAGCATCGAAAGACCGTTGGCCGCCAGCATCCCAATCAACAGCAGAACAGCTGGACGCAGGGCCGGCGGGCAAACTATGTCTGCAGCGCTAAATTTGGTTGGCCCGTCAATATAAGCCCGGTGCGGGTCGGCCAAAGTTACATTGGCGCCAAGCTTGCGTAGCTCGGTATAGTACAAAGCTCGCTCCTCGTAAACCCAGTCGTGGATTAAGGTTCGGCCTTTAGCAACAGCGGCAATCGGCACAAAATACGGCAAGTTATCGATGTTCAGCCCGGGATATGGCCGAGCGTAAATTTTTTCAGTTAGAGCAGTTAATTTGCCATTATGTTTGTGAATTGTGATGTCAGCCAGATTAGTGAACCCGTTGTTGGCTCGGTACTTTTCGCTAACTTTAAATTCCAGCCCCATTTTTTTAAGCTTTAATAGCTCCAGCTCCAGAAAGTCAATTGGTGCTCTGGTGATGGTTAGTTTGGAGTTGGTAGTTACTGCCGCAGCAATGAAAGTCATTGACTCGATTGGGTCCTCGGAAGGATAAAAAGTAACATTCTTTTTGATGTCTTTTACGCCGCGAATTCGCAACGTGCTGGTGCCGATTCCGTCAATTTTGACGCCTAATTTCTTTAGGAAAAAGCACAAATCCTGAACCATATAATTAGCGCTGGCCATCTTGATGGTCACTTCATGATCAAATCGAGCCGCCGCCATTATGACGTTTTCGGTGGTGGTGTCGCCTGATTCGTATAGAATTATTTCGTCTGGCTTCTTTTTGTTGACCTTGACATGATAATGCCCAACCTTAGCGACGATATCAACGCCAAATTCCTCTAGAGCATACAAGTGCGGTTGAACTGTGCGAGTGCCTAGTTTACAGCCCCCGGCATAAGGAATTTTAAATTCATCAAAAATGTGGATCAGCGGACCCAACATCATCAGGACCGACCGGGTTTTGCGAGCCGATTGTTTATCCATGCTATCAAGCGAGAGTTTTTCCGGCGGCTTGATTTCAAGGTCATTACCGGCTAGCCATTTCACAGAAACGCCGATGCTGACCAAGACTTCAATTATGCGATTGACCTCCTCGATTCGGGGCATGCGCTTTAACCTGGTAGTGCCTTTATTTAAAAGCGCCGCAAACAACAGACAAACCGCCGCATTTTTGGAAACTCGGGTTTCAATGGAGCCTTTTAGTTCGTGGCCGCCTTCGATTCTTAAATTAACAGCCGATCCAGAAATGCTAATCAGCGGCTTTTTGAGCACGTCGCTAATTCGGCCCAATGTCTCCAGGCTTAGATTTTGTTTGCCATGTTCAATTCGATTAACGGCTGACTGACTGGTGCCAAGTTTGCGTGCGAACTCGGCTTGAGTCATGCCTCTATCTTGTCTTATTTGAGTTATTAAGTGGCCTATTTTCTCATTCGTTGTTGACATGTTGGCAATAACTATACTCCAGATGATATAAAACTTGCAAATATTTTGGGTCTTACGACTACACTGTTATTATACATTAATAGAGTTTTTAAACACGTCTATTTATTTAGATAAGCTGATCGGAGAGGGAAATGGCTGAGGATAAAATTGCTGATTTGATTAAAGCTGAGGAGCGCCGACAGCGCGAGGGTCTGGAATTAATTCCATCTGAAAACTACGTAACTCGTGCTGTGTTGGAGGCCATGGGAAGCATCTTTACCAACAAATACTCCGAAGGCTATCCCTACAAGAGATATTATGGCGGCCAGGAAAACACCGATAAGGTAGAAGAATTGGCGATTGAGCGGGCCAAGCAACTGTTTGGCTGTGACCACGCCAATGTCCAGCCGCACTCTGGGGCTCAGGCTAACGAAGCGGTTTATCATGCCTGGCTTGAGCCCGGCGATACAGTGCTGGCTATGGATTTAAGTCACGGCGGCCATCTTACTCATGGTCATCCAGTGACAGTTTTAGCCAAGCAGTACAACTTCATTCGCTATAAAATGAAGAATATTGACACCGGCGAGATCGATTATGACGGTCTGCGAGATCTAGCTATCAAGCACAAACCTAAAATTATTCTGGCTGGTTTTAGCGCCTATCCGCGGGAGCTAGACTATGCCAAATTTGCGGAGATCGGTAATGAAGTGGGCGCTATGTTGATGGCTGATATGGCTCACATTGCTGGGCTGATCGCCGGCAAGGCTGCCAAAAACCCCTTTGACTATGGTTTTCATGTAGTGACCACCACAACCCACAAAACACTTCGTGGTCCGCGTGGCGGCATGATTTTAAGTCGAGGCACGGTTAGTAATCCGTTGAAAAAAGTCGAAAAAACTTTGGATAATCTGCCAACTTTAATTGACCGAACAGTGTTCCCGGGTGTTCAGGGCGGTCCCCATATGCATGTTATTGCTGCCAAGGCGGTGGCTTTTGGCGAGGCGCTGAGTCCAGAGTTTCAGGACTACGCAGCTCAGGTTATTAAAAATGCCGAGGCTTTGAGCCAGGCTGTATTAGACAAAGGTTTTCGTCTGATTACTGGGGGTACAGATAATCATTTACTGCTTGCCGATGTTTACAAACCGTTCGGGATCGACGGTAAAGTTGCAGAAGAAGCTTTGGATGCAATTGGGTTGACTCTTAACAAGAATGCAATCGCCGATGATCCGTTGCCGCCATTCCGGCCGAGTGGTATTCGGTTTGGCACTCCGGCAATTACTACTCGCGGTCTAAAAGAAGATGACATGGCTAAAATTGCAGATTGGATGCACCAGGCAATAACTAATCACGAAGATGCGACATTGTTGCAAAAATTACGTGAAGAAGTTACTGAATTTGCCCTAAAGTTTCCTCTGCCCAGTGATTCTTAGCCGATGAATTCTGGTTCTTGCTGAAGGGTGATTCCAAATTTTTCAGATACCGAACGAATGATTTTGTCTCTAAATTGCAACAAATTCGCAGTTTGTTGAGCTGATTTATTAACGATTACCAGGTTCTGATAAGGCCAAGTTGCAATTCCAAGCTCCGGATCTTCATAAGCGCTAAAACCAGCCTGTTCAACCAGCCAACCAGCAGATATTTTGACCTGCCCGTTATCTAAAAACCACCTTGGTGGCTGCGACCAACCCGTTGGCGGATTTTTTATATTGGGGTGACTTTCAGCGATTTTATCAAATACTTGCTTATCAACGACCGGGTTTTGGAAAAAAGAGCCAGTATTAGGTATAACGCT
This sequence comes from uncultured Candidatus Saccharibacteria bacterium, assembly GCA_964636355.1. GTDB lineage: Bacteria > Patescibacteriota > Saccharimonadia > Saccharimonadales > JAGQNK01 > CAZWRG01. The sequence goes on from CAZWRG010000004.1 coordinate 47,409, forward strand.
TGGGTCTGGAAGTTTTCTTTCCCTGACTTTGGTGACGACTCCCCTTAAAGTGGCAATATTGATGTTGGTTATATTGTTGGCCTCTATGTAGGCTTGAATATCTCTGTAATATGGTGGCTGGGCAGCTTGTTTTCCAAGCCTCATGGTTAGGCTCGTAATAAAAAATCTTCCCTTATCAGTCGTTTTAAATCGGCTGGTTCGATAGCCAAACTCGCAGTCCGAAGCAGCTAGAGTGACAAGCTGTCTGGTCTTTAGATCATAGGCTTCGATTGTTACTAGAACGTCAGATAATTGAACTCCGTAGGCACCGATATTCTGCACTGGCGCAGCACCGGCTGTTCCAGGGATTTTAGACAAAAGCTCAATTCCGCCCAATCCCTGGCTCACTGAACGCTCAACGACACTATCCCAATTTTCGCCGCCTCCGACGCTCAGATAAGTAGTTTCCTCATCAAATTCTTTGGTCTCATAACCGGTTATTTGATTGACCAACACCAGCCCTTGGTAACCCACGTCGCCCCAAATAATATTGCTTCCGCCGCCAATCATCATAACCGGAAGTTGCCGATCTTCGGCCCACTTAATAGCTTCGGCAATCTGATTTCTGTCAGATATTTTTAATAAGTATCTTGCAACGCCGCCAAGCCGCATGGTTGAGAAATCTTTTAGCGACACATTTTCCTGAATGTCCATATAAATTAAGTATCAGTTATAGGCCAGCAACTTGCAAGGGCTTGCATGCTAAACCGAGCAGCGGTAACATGGTACAGCAATGGGAGATACATCTAACACCGAATTTCCATATAAATCACTAGGCATTTGGCTTCGGCGCATGCGTCTAAAGAGGCAAGAAAGCCTGGCCGAGGTTTCAGGAGCCGTCGAGATAGACGTTTCCAGCCTGGCTGATATGGAAAAGGGAGCGCGCCGTCCCTCAGAGGACATTTTAATGCTGTTAATTAGCTACTTCTCTATATCTGAAGAAGAGTCAGTGAAGCTGTGGGAGCTTGCTGGCTATGAGCCGCTAAAGGAAATGCCGTCTGCAGATTCTATAAAAGATGTTGGAGCTGACATTATGGTTCAGCCGGTTATTGTAGTGCCAATGGAAGCCAGAATTGTTTACACCGATCAAGCCAACATTGAAGCCAATAAATACGGTGTAACAATTAATTTCCTGCAAAATAGCGGAGCGCAGGGCAAGTCAGTACCGGTTTCAAGAGTGGGTATGAGCCGCGATCACGCCGAAACGTTACTTAAAATCTTGCAAAAAGAACTCCAGTCCAAGCAGCTACCATCTCCAAAAGAAAAGCCCGACGAAAACAACAGCGCAGCGAATTAGATTGCTTTTAAGCAATAATAGGTTAAAATAACAGAGTTGTACGCACCGGTAGCTCAGCGGATTAGAGCATCTGTCTTCGGAACAGAGGGTCGGGGGTTCGAATCCCTCCCGGTGTACCAGAGTGAAATTACAGAAAGAGATTGGAAGCTATTTCAATCTCTTTTTTGTTGGCCTATTTCCGCCACTTTAAATTGGGCTTGAATCTCGTTTGGTGTTTAGCACACCATAGGAAGCGGAAATCTATAATTTAATATGAATAGTCTTTATGTTTGGGTCTGGTTTATAGAAACTGACACGTGTTTCTTGTACTTGACCGTCCACGGTCTTTACAGCAACTTCGCACGATACTGTGCATTCTACACATTTACCACCAACCCAAGCTAACACATTAGACATTGTGCCTTCGTCTGGTTTTTCTTGACTATTTTTTGCAGCCCATTCTTGTCCAGCTTGGTAAGCAGAGCTACCAGATTCGCAATCATCAAGCTTCTTGCCGCCAGGACAGACATCAGAAAGCTTATAGGTATGAGCAAATCCTGTTTGTTCTAATCTTGTTTGCTGTCGCTTCGCTTCAAGTGCTGTCAATGCTTCATCGCCTTCACGGTGAGCTTCAAGCCACTCTTGTAGTTCAAAACCTTCACGCATTCTAGCCATTGTTGAGCTGCCAATACGAAATACTGGTCTACTTTGCGAATCTACATAATCGGTACCGTGTGTATAATAGGCTCCTGGCTGGTAGTATGTGCCGTCGCCACGTGGCATTGCAGGGGTTTGTAGCATATCGTGTACAGCCGAAGGACCGTGCATAGGGTCTTCAATAGCTTGTTCAGGATTTATTGGGTCCCAAATAGTCTGGTCCCAAGGATTATACTCACTCATAGGTTACATATTATACCATACTATTAACTATTAAGCTATACTTTCAGTATAATATAATGTGTTGATGATAGTTTGAACTTCCTTTACTGCCGTGTACCAGAGTGAAATTACGGATAGAGATTGAAGCCCATTTCAATTTCTTTTTTATTTGGTTTTGTCTTCGTATTTATAACGCGAGCTTGAAAATTACAGATATAAGCTTGGTCAATCTTTTGTTATGCTAAACCTCAAATGTGTTTCGTCGGCATATGCCGAAGTATCGAGCCTTTTGAGTTTAATCTTTTCCCCGAGCCCGGCAAATAATGAAATGCCCTCGCCAAGTAATAGTGGTTCTATGTCCAGCACAATTTCGTCAACCAGCCCAAGTTTCAAGCATTGACGTGAAATGCTGCCGCCTAACAGGGAAACGCTTTTATCACCCGCAGCAGCCTTGGCAGCCTCAACGGCTTTTCTGATATCATCAACCACAAAATTATAGGTAATGCCGTCTTTTTCTATTGGCTCGCGTGCCTCGTGAGTCATCAAATAAACTGGAACTTTTAAAGCACCGCCATACGGTACGCCATCATCTTCAATCGTATTGGTTTTGTTTGCGCCGCCCACTATAGCGCCGATTTCGGCCTAACTACTGCGTAGTCTTCATCTACGGCTTCTAAATCCTGAATCCAGCTCATATCACCATCAACACCGGCCATATAGCCATCGAGCGTTATTGTTGCGTGTATAAAAACTTTCCTTATAAGGTTTGTCTATCCTTTAATTTATAAAGTAATTGTATCTAAGCCAATTCATAAATAGTAGCCTTAGACCCCGATTGCTGACGTGTGCCAACCTGAGGCCAGGATAGATTTTACTAAATACTGGTATTTAAGTTTTTGTGATACTATCATTTTAAATGAAAAAATCTAGACAATTCACACAAAAGAAACGGATTATGCTTATAGGGTTCGGCATTTTAGTGGTGATTATAATTTTGGCCGTCGCGCTTGGTGGGATTAATAAAGTAAGACAGATTTATTATGGGCATATTACCCGCGAGGCCTACAGTAAGGAATATAAAAATCTGCAGTCTGCACTCGAACATTTAGGGCTTATTGAAGATAAGAATATTAAATCCACCTGTAATATTGACGAGGTTGCGACTGATGGGTTTAACACCGAGAAGGTTTTGCTATGCGGTGTTAACACGCAGAGTCATGTAGTCATAACTGAGCCAAATAAAGAAGAAGTTAAAAACGCTGCAAAAGAACTAGATGAGCTTGTGGCCAAAAACAATGGTAGGCTTCAGACAAATATCGATACAACCTTCAGTAAATATGTGACCGACATTTCAAACGGTATCGATTATCATCCTGATTTTGGGGCAGTTTTTGTAAGGGACGATTATCTTTGTGCAATTAGTTTCAATGTGGCTTATGCAAACCCCAGCCCGCCCGCCTACTTAGTTCAATTTGGCTGTAACTCACCGCGTGTCAGCCAAGACGACACATATTTGTTGCCGGCAGCAAAAAGTAGTTTGTAGCAAATAAACAAAGTTCATCATGTCTTTTATTCTAGAGGTCTTTTCACTGGCTGCAAATGAGTTAAATAAACGTAAGGGTTCAGATAATTACACTGGTGAGGCTGACTAATTGGTATAATAAGCGGCATATGCAGGAAAATATAAAACGCTTTGCTTCAATTGAGGCCACTGAGGCTGCGCTCCGAGCTTATGTACCGGTTGTTAAGGAAATAACCGGCAAAGACATTACTTTGCAGCGCATGGAGCCATTAATGGCAGCGCTTGGTAACCCACAGAATAAACTGAAAATTGTTCACATAGCCGGCACATCCGGTAAAACATCAACTGCATATTATATTGCAAAAATGTTGCAAAGACAGGGAAGAAAAGTTGGCTTAACTGTTTCACCGCACATCGATAGTGTAACCGAAAGAGTGCAAATAAACTCTTCTCCAATCAGCGAATGGGAGTTCACAGATGCGCTTGGTGAATTCTGGGATATTATTGAATCGGTTAGTCCGCAGCCATCGTATTTTGAACTGCTGGCGGCTTTTGCATATTGGTATTTTGAAAAAGTTGGTGTTGATATTGCAGTTGTAGAAACTGGTTTTGGGGGACTGCACGATGGTACAAATGTAGCCAATAATTCTAACAAAATCTGCGCTATTACAGATATCGGGCTCGATCATACGCAGATATTAGGCGAGAGTTTAGATTTAATTGCTGCTCAAAAAGTCGGGATTGTTCATCCCAAAAATACGCTAATTACTTATCACCAGTCAGAACAAATTGATGAAATATTTCGTGGACATGCAATGGCAGTTTCAGCGGAGATTTTATTTCAAAATCAAGCTGATTTATTTAGTCGCTACACCAACTCTGGGCTTCTGGAGCTCCCAGCGTATCAACAGAGGAATTGGCTACTTGCCAGAATGGTTTGCGAAACCGTTGCAAAAATACACAATCTTGACTTAGATGATCAATCAATTCAGGCAAGTTTATCGGTTGATATTCCTGGCCGTATGGACACGCAGACTGTAGACGACCAGATAATTATTATGGACGGGGCGCATAACGAACAGAAGAATAATGCTTTTATAGATAGCTTTCAGCAGAAATTCCCTGATCAAAAAGTTCCGCTATTGGTTAGTTTTAAGCAAGATAAAGAGTATCTAAAGATTCTTCCTTTGCTACGTCAGATTTCAGATGAAATTATCGTGACTTCTTTTGAGGCATTGCAGGATTTACCGGTTAAATCTCAGGATGTGTCGACTTTAGCTAAAGCGGCTAGGGAGTCCGGCTTTAAATCGGTAATTGAAATAGCGGATAGTCGAGCCGCGTACCAAAAACTTCTTGAAATATCTAACGGCTTAGCGGTGATTACCGGGTCATTTTACTTGATAGCTCTAGCTAGGTTATACGCACGGCAAAAAGTTGTGCGGGCTATTGCGGCAATTGATGATAATTATGGACTGGCCGATGACCACGGTATTCCTTGGAGTTTGCCTCTTGATCGCCGCTATACTAAAGAAAAAACCATGGGCGGCGCGCTGCTTATGGGATATAACACCTACATAGAATTTGAATCTCCGCTGACAGGGCGGAGAAATTTAGTACTGGTTGATGAAACGCAAGTTTTGCGGGATGGTTTCGAGCCGATTAGAAGTGTAGAGGAATTTTTTAAAGAACCGCCGGCCAACCTATGGCTTTTTGGCGGTGCTGGGGCGTTTAGGGAAACACTCGAATATGCTGATGAGCTTTATTTGACGAGAGTTAAGGGTGATTTTGATTGCACTAAGTTTTTCCCGCCGTTTGAAAAAGATTTTGCATTAGCGTCCAGTAGCAAATCATACACCGAAAACGGAATCAGATTTCAATTTGAAATCTGGCGCAGAAAACATTGAAAAAAACAACAAGTTCTGCTAAAATCCCCCTGTTGCAGCCAACCAAATTTGCGAGAGGATTCGCAAATTTGAGAGGAGATGGCTTGTCTTGGGTAGATAGTTCTGCCGAGCAAACTTGTTTTGTCGGCAGAACAGCTACCCAAACATCACACATCGACGAGGGTCATTAGCTCAGCTGGTTAGAGCACCTGCCTCTTAAGCAGGGTGTCCTGGGTTCGAGCCCCAGATGACCCTCCATACTTGTAATATTAGATCCTTTGTGTTATTGTATACATCATGAAACCTGAATTTGAAAAATATCGTGGTGAACGCAAGACACCAAAAGAAATTACAGCTGCTCGTTTACCTGCTGATTTGAAGGCTGAAGCGGAGCTTATTGCAGCGGCAGAAGACGATTCATTAACTGGATTGCTTATTGAGGGCATTGCTAGAGTTATTGAAGACCGTCGTAGTGATCCAGATTACTCCAGTAGTATTCGTCTATCATTAGAAGCCCAAGCCCAAGACCTAGAGACTCAGCTGGCAGCTACACAAAAATTGCTGGGAAACTTCACGGCAGAGCCAGGCCAAGCCTAATTCTAGTTGCGATAACATCCACGATAGCCCTCCAAGAAAAAATCGTCCGCTGGGGCGGTTTTTTTGTTTCCGTTAGGTAGTTAATAGGTGATATAATTAACGTACTTAAGGAGCGAAAGTTATGATTGAAGTCTCGGTAACGGTTAATGCCTCGACAGAAGAGGTGTGGCAAAAATATACCAGTCTGGAGGGGGTTCAGTACTGGTCGTTTGCAAGTGACGACTGGGCGGCTGAAGGTCTGGAGAATAATCTTGAGGTAGGCGGCAGCTTTAAAAATCGTAACTTTGCAAAAGATGGATCGATGGAATTCATACTTAGTGGTCGCTATACTGAGGTGATGCCGGAGGAAAGATTAGCTTACACACTTGATGACGGACGCAAGGTAGAAGTCGATTTTATTGGACAGCCTGGATCAACTGTATTGCGTCAGCGTTTCGATCCAGAAACATTCAATTCTGAGGAAAAGCAAAAACAAGGTTGGCAAGCCTACCTTGATAACTTCAAAAAATACGTCGAATCCAGCTCTTAGCAGCTAGCGTTTAGCTATTATATTTTTGGAGACGGCACATTTTTCGGCTATACTGCCGGTAGAGTTTTCGCTTATGGCTAAACAAAAAACATCTAAAACCACGGCTCCAAAATCCCGCAGTCAAAAGCCAATCTTAGCTAACCCAACCGTTCAGGTTGTGCTAGCGGCATTATTGTTCGTGGGCTCGGTTATAGCCTCTCGAAGTGCTGACATGACCGCCTGGGAGACAAAACTCTTTTTGAATATTTATAATTGGCCGGACTTTTTGCTACCAGTTTTCTTAGTTATAACTCAATTTGGAAGTGTCTACGCCCTAGGTATGTTGTTGCTGTTTTATTTTGTGGCAAAGCGTTACCATATCGTGCTTAGAATGTTGATGTCTGGACTGCTGGCTTATCTGTTATCCGGATTTGCTAAAGATATGTGGGGGAGGCTTAGGCCGCATGATTTTCTGCTCGATATAATTAGCCGTGATTATATTGTGCGCGGCCCTGGTTTTCCGTCTGGGCACACTGCTTTGGCGGTTGCCTTGGCGCTGACAATTGGTCATTATTTGCCTCGTAAATATCGGTGGAGCGTACCAGTTATTATTTTAGGAGTGGCTTTGTCGCGAATCTATTTGGGTGTCCACGCACCGCTTGATATCATTGGTGGCTTCGCGATTGGTTGGTTTAGTTACGCGCTTTTTCGTCATGTTCGCTTACAAGACATTAGTTATGCTCGCCGTCACAAAAAATAAACTGTGCTAACATAGGGAGCATGAATCTTAGGCCCCAATCTTTAGTTCGCCGCATAACGCTTTATCTGGGTTTGGCGATTGCTGCAATGGTGATCGTGCACTTGATATTGCAGTATTTGAACATGGATGTTTTTTATCAGCAGAACGGTCCGGTTTACGAGCTGTCTAATCGGTTTGATCTGGATGATGAATCAAGTGTGCCAACTTGGTTTTCGCAAGTTTTGTTTTTGCTGATTAGCGCCAGTGCATTTTTGGCGTCGATTATGGAATCGTCTTTGCCGCGGCGCAATATATGGCGGCTGATCGCACTTGGTACGCTGATATTTTCAATCGATGAAATTGCGACGCTGCACGAATTTACACTGCAAACGGTCCACGTGCTGTTCTTTGGCGAGTCCAGCCCAACCGGACTTTCCAATGCCTGGCTGTTATTATTGCCATTTGTGCTGGCTATTGGGCTGTGGCTTATCTGGCAAATTGCCCGGCATTTTCCTCGCAAGATGATTATTCAATTTGCACTGGCTGGTTCGGTTTTTATATTTGGGGCTGTGTTTGTCGATATTTTGGCCAGCACTGTGGCCAGGGACACATTTTTAAACCAGGGAATTATAGTCGCTGTTGAGGAAACGTTTGAGCTGGTCGCTAGCTTGATAGTGCTTTATGCGATTTTGCGCTACATCGAGACAGAGAACCACGCCAAGCTCTCTAAGGCGTGGTCACAAATTAAGGCTTAGATAAATAAAATAACCGCTACTAGTGCTGCAGCGGTTATTTAAGTTTTAGATAAAACTAATTTGGATTACGATCGAGCTTCGCCAACTGCATCGGTGTTAAAGTTAACGCCAACAGTGTATGCTTGCCAGGCTTTTTTGGCGGCATCAGATAAGTTTTCAGCTTTTTCAACCCATTCTTTAACAGTAGCTTCACCAATGACAACTTTTTGGCCACGGTTAACTTCTGGGGAGTTGGCGGCGCGGGTGATGTTGGTTTCGGCGAACAAAATCTGGGCTTCAGATAAGTTTACGTTATTGGTCAGGCCGTAGGTTTGCACTGCTTTTCGGGCCATCAAAGAGTATGAATCGCCAGCTTGAGCAGTGTATTCGAAGCTGTTGGCAGCTGATGACTGTTCATTATTTTCTTCTGCTGGCTGCTCTTGATCTTTCTCTTGCTTGTTTTCCTCAGCTTTTTCGTCGGTTTTTGCTTCTTCTTTTGCTTCTTCTTTTGGCTCTTCTTCTTTATTTTCAGCGGCTTGCTTGTTTTTGTTTCGCTGATCTTCGGCTTTTTGCTCTTGGCCTTGGTTATTGTTTTGGTCGTTAGCGTTAGAGTTGTTATTTGAGGCCAGCGCGATTGCCGCTACAGCCGCCACAATAAAAACGATTATTGCTAAGTTAGATTTGTTAGGTAGTTTCATAAAGGTAGCCCTCTCTTTTGCCCACCATTAATTACGATGACCAAATAATAACATTACTTATGCTTAGTGGCAACAAATTGCTTTAGCTAGAATGTTGTAAATTATTGGGAAATATCGACGGTTTTTGCTAATCTGTTAAACAGATATGAAAATTTTAAATGGCAAGGAACTAGCCGAGTTTATTAAAGAGCGGCAGGCTAAGCAAGTCAGAGGCTTGCGGCAGGCCGACGGCATAAATCCAGCCCTAGCAATCATCCAATGCGTTGACGATCCGGTGATCAACACCTATGTTCGTTTAAAAAAACAATACGGCGCCGATATTGGGATTGATGTCAGGCATTACATTGTCAATCAGCCCGAGATACCAAAGCTCATCGAAGAATTAAATAATGATAATCAGATTCATGGCATCATTGTTCAGCTTCCGGTTCAGGATAAATCGCAGACTGATTTTTTGGTCGGTTTAGTTGCGCCAAGTAAAGACGTCGATGCACTTGGGCCAAATCCAGAGTTCGAACCAGCCACGCCAATGGCCATTATGTGGCTGCTGTCTGGCTATAATATTGAACTTCGCGGCAAAAAAATATTGCTAATCGGCAGAGGTAAATTAGTTGGCGGGCCACTGGAGAGTATTCTCAAAAACTCTGGGCATGATGTAATTGTTGCAGATAGGAACACGCCTGATCTTAAAGGCGAAGCGCTCAAGGCTGATGTCATCATCACAGCTGCCGGCAGTCCGGCAATACTATTCTCAGACATGGTAAAACAGGGTGCTGTGGTGGTTGATGCTGGCGTAGCGTCTGAAGACGGCAAAACAGTCGGCGATGTCGCTCCAGAGCTTTATGAAAGAGACGATCTAACAATAACACCAGTCAAAGGCGGGGTGGGCCCGTTGACGGTTTGCGCGCTGTTTGAGAATGTAATCCGCTCAGCCAGAAAGGTGGCCGGTGAGCGTTAGCATTGAGCATGACCCATTAAATCTAGAGGCCAGATTGCGAAATCTAGGCATCGTTCAGTCTATGGAGCCAAGCCAGCTCGCATCAGGGGTAATTGCTAACACCAAGGTTGACGCCGATGTAATCCTGCCCGGATTGCCAGAGTTTGATCAAACTGTTGATGGTCTTTGCGAATTAGCAGAAGAATTTAAGCCTGACTTACTGGTTCCAATGCCAAGCGGCGCCGATCGTTTCGTGGAGGCTATGAGTTATGAAATGGATATCCCTTATGTAGCTCTTCGCAAGCAAGCTGGCAAATTAATTTTACAAAATCCTTATTATAACTGCCTGATGCTGCGCGGTAAAAGCAGAATCTTACTGGTAGATGATGTATACACCTCTGGATCAACCATAAAGAAAGCTCTCGCGGTAAAGGAACTCGTGGGCAAATCGATCCTTGGTGCAGTTGTTATTTGGGATCGAAGCGAAGAAAAGCCTAAAGAAACTCCCGTTCCACTAAAATCACTGATCCACCGTCACGTCCCATATATGACTGATGTTCCCAAGGTACCCAAAACATGAAAATTGGGGTTTTTGATTCGGGAGTGGGCGGCAAATCTGTTGCTTTAGCTATACAGAAGCAGCTGCCAGGTCACCAAGTGGTATTTAGAAATGATGTCAAGAATGTACCTTATGGCAACAAGACTCCACAGGAATTATTAGAGCTAGTTTTGCCAATTTTAAAAGATTTACAATCGAGCGTTGATGTCATTGTAATAGCCTGTAACACCGTAAGTACTACGTTAATTAGTAAGCTAAGAGAGCTTTTAGATGTGCCACTGATAGCTATTGAGCCAATGGTCAAACCCGCCTGCGAAACAACAAAAAGCAAGGTCATTGCAGTTTGTGCCACACCGACCACCCTTAAGAGTAAACGCTATAATGAACTGAAGTCTCTTTACGGCGCAGGAATAAAAATTCTGGAGCCTGATTGCAGCGACTGGTCGTTCATGATTGAGTCAAATTCAGTGGATCACCACAAAATTAATAACCGCATTACCGAAGTATGCCAGCTCGGAGCGGATGTAATTGTCCTGGCTTGCACTCATTATCACTGGATCGAAGATGAAATTAAGCAAATTGCTGATAAATACAGTACAGAGGTGATTCAGCCGGAGCAGGCAATAATCAGACAGCTCAAGAGAGTTCTGCGACAGCTTGGATGAACTTTTCAGCCCTGTCTTTATAATTTTTGAACATACCAAAACTCGCACAGCCGGTAGAGAGCAATACTACATCGCCCTCTTCAGTCAAGGCTTGAGCCTTGTTGACTATTTCTTCCATATTGTTGCCGCCGTCGGAAAAGTCGTGGTAGCCGATTGATCGTAGTGCTTGTTGGATTTTTATAGCAGTGTTGCCAATTGTAAGAACATGTTTTACGTTGGATTTCTTGACTGCCGAGGCGAGCTCGCCAAAGTCCGCACCCTTGTCCGAGCCGCCTAAAATCATAATCTTAGGCTGCTTGATAGCTTCCATGGCTACGATTGCTGTTTCCGGAGTGGTTCCAAATGAATCGTCGTAATATTTTACAGATCTAACCTCACGCACTAGCTCCAGGCGATGTTCCAGCCCGGTAAAGCTTGTTAATACCTGCCGGCAGGCATCCGCATCCTGAACTATCTGCCACACGGCAGTTACAGCGGCGCAGACGTTTTGCCAGTTATGCTTGCCGAGTAATTTCAGCTCGTCGGTGCGGCAAATCACCTGATTACTTATCATGATGGAATCATCTTTTATATAAGCTCCGGGCGGCTGGTAATAGGGGATTAGATCGCCGCCAGATTCTTTGGCTATATCCTTAGAAACAGAATTTTCACTGTAATAAATTGCGACATCGTCGCTTTTTTGCCATTTGAATAACTGCTTTTTGGCCTTGATGTACTCGTCCATATCGGTATGCCAGTCCAAATGTTCAGGCACTACCATTAAACAAACTGCGATCTTGGGTGAACTTTTTAAATCAATCAGCTGAAAATTAGCTAGTTCCAGTACTACCCAGTCATCTGGCTGGATGTTATCTTTCAGCATTTTAAGCGGCGGCGTGCCGATATTTCCACCCAGATGCACTTTATATCCGGCAGCTTCCAGAATTTTGGCAATTAAAGTAGAGGTCGTACCTTTGCCTTTAGTGCCAGTGACACCGATTATATTTCTGGTCGGGCAGGCCTTTAAAAACTCATTTGTATTACTCCAGACTTTATCAAGAATATCTGTAGCATTTGGATTGGCTTCGACTATTTTATTGGGGTGCAAGATAGGGGTCCGAATTAGTAGGTCAAATCGGTCCAGGTTTTTTAAAGCATCTTCACCCAATTGGCTTTTTACGCCTGCTGGCACTTCGGTATTTGCATTAGAATCGCAAATAGTAATTTCGTTGTCCGGCGTATTCCAGTACTCATAAGAGGACTTACCTTGGCCAGCAAAACCCAAAATAGCAATTTTCATATCTAAATAATACCTTACCTAGGTGGTATTTCTTAAGCGGCTAGTTCTTTTTTGACCATTTCGGCCACCTGGCGAGGTGTCATTTCGGCTTTAACAATAAACCGGCGAACGTCAAGCTTTTTAATAATATCTGGGGCCTCTTGCTCTCCCATATTGGTTAGGACGATTACTTTGATGCGCTTGCCCCAGTCCGTTGCTCGCATTTTTTCCAGCATCTCATCACCATTCATCTCTGGCATCATCAGATCAACTAGCATAATATCTGGTTTCATTTCTTCAGCCAGGGCTAGCCCAAGTTTACCGTTTTCGGCAGTTTCTACATCGTAGCCCTCTGCCTCAAACTTGATGCGGTACATCTGTGATATTGCTTGGTCGTCTTCTATAATTGCAATTTTGGTAGCCATATTAATATCCTATCATTAGTCGCTATTTTATTATATCTTTTACGATTTCTACCACCTGAGCCGGCGTATGATGAGCCTTAACGATATATCTATCAACATTCAAAAAACGAAGCCCATGCGGCGCTTCGTCTTTGCTCAAGTTGGTTAGTACTACCACCCTAATATTAGCTCCCCAATCTGTTTGCCTGAGTTTTTCCAGCATCTCGTCACCATTCATCTCTGGCATCATCAGATCAAGCAG
>CAZWRG010000004.1:60468-82082 GCA_964636355.1 uncultured Candidatus Saccharibacteria bacterium
CATCTCTGGCATCATCAGATCAAGCAGCACAATATCCGGCTGGGTCTCTTTAATGATATCTAGTCCGAGCGATCCATTGCTGGCCGAGCGGACCTCAAAGCCCGCCGCCTCAAACTTAATGCGGTACATCTGTGATATTGCTTGATCATCTTCTATGATTGCGATTTTGGTGGCCATAATTTGTCCTATCTGAAGTAAAAAACAGCGCTCCGCCACTACTGACGACGCGCTGTTTATATTCTTCTAATGTTCTGACTCCAGTTATAGTCTGGCTGAGCAGTTTTGTCAATGCGCTGATAGTCCCCTTAAACACTATGATACGCAGTTTCTGTCTGTTGCCATGAATCAGCGAATAGATTCAAAGAACGTTCAATCAAACCGATATAGCTGTTTGGGCATATAAAAACCGATGAACTTTCTGGTGCAATTGCCGAATTAGGTGGCCAGCTCCGAGATTATCATCAGGAAATGATATTACTACCTAGAAAAGTCGACAGAATGGAGCGCTGGATTCATGAGATCGCCAAACAGACAGGCGTCAAGTTGTCTGAGGCTTAATCACGCACAGCACTAGGCTTTAATCAGAGCCAGCACCATAATAAGCGTAACCGCCATATTACTAGACAATAATACAATTCTCCTTCTGGAGAAAATGTTAATAATAAACGTGGCTGGTCCCTTCCTGGTGAGGGGCTGCTCCCGAATAAATAGTTTCATGCCAGTTAACCCTTTAAGCAGGTTAGAGCTGCTAGAATAGGCCATGGTAGGCTCATTTCTGCTAGATGTAATGGTCTTAACAGTGTAGGACGCCTGCCTTTTTCAGTTCAAGTAATGTTGCAAAGGTGTTGGATGAGTACGCGATGTATTTGCATATGATATGAATCATGATATAGTAATGTAGTTTATACTAGGTGTAATATAATGCAAAAAAGAGACATTCATGGTATCAACTCATGAAATAGGCGAAGCGATAGAAGATGAGAAGCCGATCATTAGCTTACATCCAGACTATCTTAGAGAGTTTGGTGATAGTTATATCGCATCCTCTTCTCAGATTATTAGATTGTCTTCTGATCATCGCGAGCAAGCCGAGAATATTGTAACTCGTTGCGCAGAGTCTTTTCCAAAAGAGGGAACACTTGTTGAGTCTACTCTTGGTGTATCTTCTATTCTAGTTAGGCTTGACTGTACAGTTTCCGATACGGGTATTGAAGTTTTTGAGTGTGAGGAAAGGCCAGCGGGTATTGGCGTTACGGATCTAGTCCTCAGGAGTGCTGGATTTGAAGGTTTTGCGCCAGCTATTCACGATCATTATCAAGATTACTTTGGGGTTTCACCGGTTGTTGTGCGACATCCTAATGCTAAAATTAACGACGATAGCGTAATGTTTGATGTGATAGAAGCTAGTTCGGATTTGTCTATTCCACTAAAGCCTTTAATCGCTCGCGGCGAGCCAAGTGACTTCTCTGGTGAAAGTTACAGGGATAGGCTTGTTGAGTGGTCTGTGTCAACGGTGATGACAAAAGGCCAGAAGGCTCATACTGTGTCTATTCCCGACCTAAAAGCTAAAATAGCAACACAAGATAACATACCTCCCCCAGAGGAAAGCTTTACAATTAAGCCTGTTGCTGGATCTAAGGCACGTGGTGTATTTGTATATTTATCTCCCCCGGATAGGAAACGCCATGGTAAGCACGGCACTCGAACGCATGCAAAAGTTATCAACACTGTTGCCGAGCAGCCACGTGGGTCTTTTATTATTGAGGAATTTAAAGCACCTGTGAGGGTTAATATGCCTGATGAGAAAATCGGCAACTTAATCTTGAGGCTTTTCGCTTTGATACACCCAGAGCCCCCTAAGCGAGCCACAGTAATTGGCGGCTCATATGTAGCTCGACCTGAGCTTGTAGTGCACGGTGCGACAAATGCCATTAATGGTCCAATAATAGTAGATTAACGGGATAATAATTAGATGGTTTATAAAAAATACCAAAGTGAATTAGAACAGGAGCTCAGAAAGTTAGTTTCCTTCAAGCCGGTAACAAATAATAAAAATGCTACAAAAAAACTGTTACTATACGTCGAGAAAGAATTATCAGTTCTTGGAATGAAATCTGTCCTTGAGCAACATGATGGGTTTTGGTCGCTGGTAGCTGGGACTAGGAGCTTAGAAAGTAGTGAGATTTTGCTTCAAGCTCATATTGATGTTGTTCCTGCAATTGATGAAATGTTTGAAGTTACCTCATCTGAAGATTGTCTATATGGGAGGGGCGTCTATGACATGCTTTTTTCCGCAGCGTCTTATTTAGTTGTATTACGGGCTTTAGCAAAGCAAGGTATACTCGATGCCTATGATATAGGTATCATGCTAACCTCCGATGAGGAGGTTGGCGGCCATAAGGGAGTAGGAGCCTTAATAGAGAAATACTCTTGCAGTGTATGCATTTTGCCTGACGCTGGAAAAAAAGATGTCCTAAATAGCGGCTCTAAGGGAGTATTGCAATTATTAGTTAGAGTAAATGGTACATCTGGACACAGTGCGCGCCCAAACGAATACGATAATCCAATTTACAAAGCTGCCCGATTTATTAGTGAGATTGAAGAAAAGTTCGATAATCATAACATTGATAAAACGACGTGCTCTATTACGGTTATCAATGGTGGGGATGCCTATAACCAAGTTCCTGATAACGTAGAGCTGATTATAGATATTCGTTATGTTTCATCTGATAGTCCAGAAAAAATTCATAGAAGTATTGAAGTCATTGCGAATAAAAATCATGCAGATACGGAAGTAATTGTACTTGAGCCTGCATTTTCTATCGACAAAGACAACCATTTCATAAAAGAATATATAAAATTCCACCGCAAGTTTACGAATAGGCAAATGCATTTCGATTCTTCAAATGGAAGTTCTGATGCTCGTTTCTTTACTGCCAAAGGAATACCGGTTATCATGACTCGACCGGAAGGCGGAGGTTTACATGGATTATCTGAATGGGTTAGTGTTGAAGGATTAAATGAATTTACTAATATTCTTGAACAATACATAACAACCGTAGCCGGCAAAAACCCCTGATCTTTATAAGCCACACCATTTTTAGTTAAACTCGGAAGCCCACATGGAAATATCAACAATTAATGATTGCGACAAGCGAAAAGATTATATTATTGTAGTCGGTGCCGGTATTGCGGGGCTTTTGACAGCACATGAGATAGCTGCAAATACTGATACAAATGTATTGGTCGTCGAGAAGCCGGTACCCCAAAGCAATACTTTGGTATCGGGACAGCGATTTAGGGCTGGTATAGCAGGCGAGAGGGTAGATGATCGTGCTGAAATAGAACGGCTATTGGTTAGGCGCAATGATGGTGAGCATACTCCAAGGATGCATGACTTCGCTCAATTGGCCGTAAATGAACTTGATTATTGGAAAGAAAAGAATGGTCTGTGGTCAGAAGATAGGACTGAGTGGTTTGGGCCACAGTGGGGCGAAGAAAATAAAGCAGGATTCGGACGTGGTCGATCGGTACTTAATTGGCTTAAAAAAAACTGTGTAGATATGGGTGTAAAGTTTGTCGAAGGTGAAACAGATCAGCTTATTGTAGGCGATTCTAATGGAATTGAAGGCGTTTCTGTAAGAGATGAGACTGGTCAAAGAGTGATACTTACGGCGGGTGCCTATGTTCTTGCGAACGGTGGGTTGGGTGGATATATATTCGAGTCTACTAACCGTTCAATTCGTAATTCAGCTCATGAGCTTGCATATAGGTCAGGGGTTGAGCTGAGTGGAGTAACTACACATATGTTCCATCCGTTCGGGAGAAGCCCAGATGGAATTAACCTGTCTATAGGTTGCTACGAGACCGACAGATTATCTTCAGCGGAAGTCTCGCTAGATGTTTTTTCAGCTGAACCCGTTATTCAGAAAGATGTAACTGACTTGCTCCATGAGCATAAGGCTCATGATTATTTTCCTGAAATAGTTGAAAAGTTTAGAAAATTTGGAGGCGTTGCACTTTTGGGATTTCCTGATGGCTCACAACATTATGCTAAAGTTGGCTTACACCAGACCCAAATCGGCATATCAACTAATGATGGTGTGGGTGTGATAGGTGTTGATAACTTATTGGCTGTAGGGGATGCCTCTACCATCAATTACTGGACTAATAATAGACAAAGGCTACCAGGCTTTGCATTAACAAAGTGTCTAGTTGATGCTCGGTTGGTGTGTGAATCCATTAAATCCGGTAGCATACCTTCAGGTGGTCTCAGAGTTACGGACGGCCATACAGGAGTCAGGTTTGTAAACCGTAGGCAGGAGAAGGATCTGCGTAAGCGAAATGCAGCATTTCTTAATGAATATGATGCATTTGGTGCAGGAGCCAGTAGTGATCAAGCTGACGTTGCAGAGCGCTGGACTGATTTTTTGGACAACTACAAGAGCTTGAATGCATCACAGAAGGAATTAAGTATGAGTATTGCTTTAGCGCATTATGATCGCGCGCAGGGTACAGCGACAGAACCAATTCAAATATTAAGAAAGGAGCACCCATGACAGATAGTTTAGAGGAATCAAGGTCTAGCCTTGATAATATAGATAGCGCTCTAGTATATTTACTAGCCGAGCGTTTTCGCATAACACAAAAGGTAGGCATTTATAAGCGGGATAATGGACTGCCTCCCGTTGACAGCAGTCGAGAATCGTTGCAATTTGAAAAGATTACAGAGCTAGCAAAAAAATCGGGACTAAGCCCAGAATTTGCAGAAAAGTTTCTAAGAACGATTATTGACGAAGTTGTAGCAGAACATATACGTATAAGAAAAGCTAAAGACCAATAGTGACGTTACTGACTTTTTGTAGAACTGCTCTAGCTGATTCGGAGCCCTCAACAAGTTCAATGTCTACTAAAGACCCAACAATTGGACTTAGGCCTATAGAAATATCTGCTACGCGGAATATATCTTTGTCGTTTTCGCCGTCACCCATTCCAATGATCATTGTCCTAGATGGATCTACATTTTGCATATGTATATATCGCATAAAAGCACTACCTTTGTTAACTGCCTGGTGCTGTACACCAAGAGATACGCGGTTATCAACCACATCGAGCTCAGTATCTGCTATTAAAGGAGCTATAGCCTCCTTTAGTCTATGTTGGGACTCGGGGTTTGTTTCGCCATCTTTGCCCTGTAGGCGTGCAATAAGCATCGTCCTACCAAGCTTCACTATCAGTTCTTGTTCCCTGTCTTGAATTTCCTCTGCCTGCGCTTCCAGTTCTTCTTTGACGGTAACGATGTGGTTGACCGCATAAGGTGGTATTAGGTCAAGAAATCTAAGACGATCATCACTATAGTAAACAAACGCCCCGCCATTTTCAGCAATTACAGGACGGTCTTTAGGTATGAGGCCATCCTCCCATATAGTTCTAAGGCTTTGGCTGTTTGCGCGCCTTCCAGTTGCAATCACAAGGTGTGTCCCCCTGGCTGCCTCAATAATATCTGGGTCAATGTAAGGAAGATGATCATTAGTATGGCTGTCAAATACATATTTGTGACAGAGTGTATAGTCAAAATCGGAAAGAACAATCGAACCTTCGATCGGGTCTTGATCGGCAAGGAGTTGGTCGAACTTTGTATCTGGTGAATGGTGGTTGGGTGATATCATAATAGTAAATAAAAATAGCCTCCGTTGAGGCTATGCTTTTTGATAAACTTTCTTATTTAATTAGCTATAAGCCTCCGGGATATCCTCGGATAAAAAAAGTAGAAATCAAAATATCGTGCTATCATAGATGATATTTTATAGCATTTCATCATAATTTGCAAGATATGATCTATGATCTTCGATGATGCTTTCGAATTGTTCGTCTATAGATCTATTTGGTAGGCCGCCAGAGAATGATACCTCGCTGCCAATAAAGCAGTTATTTTCTATGGCTGTTAGTGTAGTCGTACCTCCTTCAAGTAGGGCGCGTGTATTGCGAAGAAACGCGCTCGTTGGGCCGAATATTGTTCTCATACCCTTTAGTGCTCGTACTTTTTTTGACGCGTCCTTAACCTCGTCCTCAATAATACCCTTAACTTGAGTTGAATTTTGCTTTATTTTAAGATTAGCCATATGATTGCCGTACACTGATAATGATTTTGCCGTTGCCTTAGGGTTTTTGATATACAGGTTATGATAATAAATAGCTCTAGCTTTATCGAGTTCCATCCCAAGACCAAATACTTGATATGTTTTTAGCGGATGCGAAAATTTCTGTGACTTCTTCCATAGGGCATAACTTAAGATATCGGATGGATTAGTGATCATAAATATTATTCCTTTAAACGAGCATCTACTAACTGTTTCTGCAATTTTATCAATACTCCTCAGGTGAGCATGTAGCATTCTCATTCTTTCCGGCACATCTGTCTTGTTTGACGTATTCTGAGATGAATTATCGCGAAGCGTAATGAATACTATATGACTATTGTTGAAAATTGTATCTATTTTTTCTACAGCCCTATATTCGGTGGTTGGATCTATGCAACTAGAATGGCTTAAATCTAGCGCTATGCCTTCTGACTTCGCTGCTGTCTTATCATATAAGCTAATTTTTTTTATTGTATCTATGTCATTAAGTTTATATGCAAGTGTGGATCCTATTGCTCCAGCCCCGACGATACCAATTTCAAAATTATCTTTATGATTTGATAATTTCTCGTATCTCCATAGAATATCTTTAATAATTCTATAAGTTTGCTTTAACGAGTTTGTGTTGTTTGGAATTGCACTCACGAAGGGCAAATTTTCATAATTATGTAGCCAAAACTTTGAAATCAAACGAACATTTTTTCTACTCATTGAATCCAGGGTATTATCGAGTATATTTTTAAATTCTGATTTATTGGGGTAGTAGGCATCACGCTGTCTCTCATCGTTCTCAGATAAGAAGATTATTCCTATTATCTTAGATCGATCAAAATGATTTAATTTGTTCTCATAATTTAAATCACTTGCAAAATAGGCATCGTCTTCTTTCTCTACTGCAACCCAGTCGTTGGCGGTAATTTTTGCACCATCTAGGTGGCTTGTTATCTGCTCTCCTATAGTTGTCTTGCCAGATCCGGACTTACCGGCTATTAAAACTGAACCAAAATTCGTTGTCACCAAGCATGCATGCAAAAATCCTAATTCATTTGAACTGTTTTCTACTGCAATCTTAATCCGGCAGCGTTTCTTAAATTCATCGCTAGATTCGTTGAGCTTGCTATCAAGGTCAATATTTACATATGGTATTTTTGTGAGAGCAGATTTGAAAGTATAAGATGACATGTTAACCTTGTTAAAGTAACTAGATTATATATACGCAACTACGTTATTTCAAGTGGAGTGTATATAGGTCTTATTATAAATTAAGTTACAATATGTATAATCACCGAAAGTAATTAAGGAATTACATGCATAAAGTTGGATATCTTGGCATACCAGGTTCATATAGTCATATTGCGGCTACTAAATATTTTGTCGACCAAAAATATAAGCCTATAGGCAAACCAGAATTTAAAGATATCTTCGAAGCAATTAAGTCGGGTGAGATATCAAGAGGTGTTATTCCGATTGAGAATACTCTCGCCGGATCCATTTATGAAAACTATGACTTGCTTGATGCGCACGATGTTTTCGTGGTAGGGGAATGCTACGTAAAGATCGTACACAACCTGCTAGTTACTGATGAAGGTTTGATTGAGTATAGTAAGATTAGGAGTCGATTCACGGTATATTCTCATCCTAAGGCACTGGAGCAATGCAAGGCATTTTTAGATGAATCTCGGTTTGATAGTCTGCCATATAGTGATACGGCAAATGCTGCAAAATTTGTAGCATCAAAAAAAATGAGTAATTTAGCTGCAGTAGCCAGCCAAGAAGCAGCGGAGCTTTATGGGCTTAGCGTTGCAGCTTCTGGTATTCAGGCAAATAAAGAAAACTATACTCGTTTTTTGGTTATTGGTCCAAAAATCCTAGACGTTAACAGTGCAGACAAGTGCTCACTTATAATATACATGCCCCATGTCAAAGGAAGTTTATATAGTGTACTGGGCGTTCTGGTGAAAAAAGGTTGTAATATTATGAAGGTTGAGTCTCGGCCATTGATTGGTAAGCCTTTTGAGTATGTTTTTTATTTTGATTTTCAATATGACCCCTTACTTCATAACGTAGGTCAGATTGTTGATGAATTGCGTGAAATGGGCGCAAAGTCAGTGATTCTAGGCGTTTATAAATCGGATAACCTAGGAAGTTAATATATTATCGAGTGTGGTTAATATAGAGTTTACCTCTTGTTCTGTTCCTATGCTGATTCGTAGGTGGTTATCAAGGCCGTATTCTTTAAGTTGTCGAGTAATAATACCTTTTTGTAGTAGATTCAGATATACTTTATCTGTATTTTCAAATTTAGCTGTTACGAAATTTGCATAACTAGGCATTAAACTTATATTCATAGCTTTAAGCCCGCTCTCTAGTTGGTGTCGTGCCCTTAAGTTATGCTCTCTACACCTTGTTACATGTTCTTGGTCATCTAACGCCGCTTCGGCAGCGACAAGAGCTAGCGAATTAATATTAAACGGGTGACGAACCGCATTAAGAAAGTTTGAAATTTCTACAGATGCAAGGCAGTAACCAATTCTTAGTCCGGCAATGCCATAGATTTTTGAAAATGTTCGAAGAATTATGAGGTTTTGATATTTATTGAGTAATTCCGATGATTGAATTTGTAATTTGTCATCCAAATATTCATAGTATGCCTCATCTAAGACCACGATAATATGCGAAGGCACACCCTCTAAAAACTCGGTAATTTCTGAGTATGGTATAAAGGTTCCGGTCGGATTGTTGGGGTTGGCAATCCAAATAACTTTTGTTTTATCGTTTATGGCTGCCTTCATAGCAGCTAGATCATGACCGTAATCTTTAGCTGGAACCACAATATTTGTTGCACTCGCAATAGTGCTAACTAGTTGATATATTATAAAGCCATACTGAGAGCTTATAGACTCATCTTTTTCGTTTAAGTAAGTCCTGGCTACCAGATCAATTATGTCATTCGATCCATTTCCTAACACAAGATTATCCTTGCCCACCTTATGATGATCTGCAATTACTCGAAGAAGCGATTGCTGATCAGGGTAACGGTTAATGTTGTTGATTTCGGCCTTTATAGCACTGGCAACATTTCTGCTATGTCCCAGGGAATTTTCGTTGGAAGCTAATTTGATTATGCTATTTGGGTCAAATCCATATTTCCGTGCGAGTTCATCTATTGGCATTCCGGGCACATATGGATTTAATCTGTAAATTTGTTTATTCGGTTTGATCATCTTGAGGAGTTTATTTGTTTTGTATTTAGATCTGAGTCTAGTTCTGTAAATGATTCAATTACTTTTTTACGTGCTTCATTGGCATATGGGTTGCCGTTCTGGATAGTCTGGAAAAGTTCATCGGTATGAGACTCGTTAAATGCAACCAGGTTAAGAATTTGTTCGTATGAGGGAGTAACAAATTCTTTCTTAGGTAAATTAAGGTTGGCCAATCCTCGAGCAATAAAAAATGTCACTGCATGTATGTTGGACATAAGTTTGTCATGTTCCTCTGCGGTCATAAATTTAATTTCAATATTTAGCTTTTCTTTGCAGTATCCAATTACAGCTTGTGCGTTTTTACCGACTAGTGGCGATGTAACAATAAGTTTGTTATTAGAGGGTTTTTTTCTGTAAGTTTGAGGGCCAAAAAGAGGATGTGTCATTAAGAGTGATTTATGCTCGGGTATGTGTTTAGCAATTATCTTTTCAGGCATTAGCTTAACCGAGCATACATCTATGATAAGCTGAGTCGGCCTCAATTGTTTTGCAATCTTAGGCAAAATATCGTCATATGCCATCAATGGTACCGCTAGGATGATTATTTCACAGCTTGCAGCTTTTTCTAGACTGACAAATGATTCATCTTTATGACTAGCGGTTTTATCATATATATAAACTTTCGTAGAGTCTGGTAGGATTTGGGTTAAGAATTTTCCAAAATTACCATAGCCAATAATCCCTATCTCAATAACATTCTTATTATTTATCATATACTCGTTCCTAGCAGATTAATATATTACCTCAGTATGTTAAAAAATAAAAATGATCTTAAATTATTGTATTGCGTATAATGCTAATCTATGTTAATTGTATACTATAAATTAATGTGCTTAATTTGAAAGGTGAAGGTGTGTAGGTGGCAGATTATAACGGACCAAGCTTAGAAATTAACGAGACCCAAATAAGTGAACTAACAACACGCGGAGTCTCCGAGATTTATCCATCTAGAGAAGCACTTGAGGATGAGCTAAGAACCGGAAGACGCTTAACTGCTTATATGGGCATTGATCCTACAGCTCCAGATATGCACGTAGGGCATGAAAGTCAACTTCTTAAGTTACGCCGCTTACAAGATATGGGACATCACGTAATATTACTGATTGGTGATTTCACCGCCATGATAGGAGACCCCACTGATAAATCAGCAACACGTGTGAAACTAAGTCGAGAAGAAGTACTATCTAATGCTGAAGGTTATAGAGAGCAAGCAGGTAAGATACTTGATCTGGATAATCCAGATAATCCAATTGACGTGAGGTTTAATAGTAGCTGGTTGGGGTCTATGGATTTTGGCGATGTGCTAGAACTTGCAAGTGAATTTACGGTTCAGCAGATGTTAGAGCGAGACATGTTCGAGCGCCGCATTTCCGAAGGCAAGCCCGTAGGTGTCCATGAATTTCTATATCCCCTTATGCAAGGTTATGATAGTTTAGCGATGGAAGTTGATATCGAAGTCGGTGGCTCAGACCAGATATTTAACATGCTCGTAGGATCTAAATTAGTGCAACGTCACCTTGACAAGCAGAAATATGTTATCGCCGGACAATTATTAGTCGACCCTACTGGAAAGAAGATTGGTAAAACAGAGGGCAATATGATTACCATGAACGATGAGCCATTACAGATGTTTCATAAAATTATGATGTGGGGGGATGGCATTACTCCACATGCACTTGAGCTTTGTACTACGATGCCCATGGATGAGATTAACGATCTAAAGAAACAGCTCGAAACAGGTGAAATAAGCGGTATCCAAGGTAAGCTATTCCTTGCAGACCGTATTGTTTCTGATCTGCACGGTGCTGAAGCTGCAGTGGTGGCACGACAAGAATATGATGCACTCACTTCAAGTCAGAATACAATCGATCGGGAACGATTACAGATTGCCGATATTGTAGATGGTCAGAATATAGTTGATGTATTGATCGGAGCCGGATTAACTACATCAAAATCGCAAGCTAGAAGATTATTGGCTCAAAATGCAGTGCGCATAAACGGCATAACGGTGGGCGAGGATAGAGCTCTATCCGCAGGCGATAAAGGTAGTGTGTTACAGGTAGGTAAAAGGAAGCTAGAAAATCACAGACTCCTCGATTTTAATCCAGATAGGGGCGAATAAATGCAGGTAGCGGGAATTTTAGGTGGGTTAGGCCCGGAAACAACAGCTAATTTTTATTCACGAGTTAATACTCATGTAGAAGAAAGTGGCGCACACCAAAGGCCTCCAATGCTCATCTGGAATGTCGCCATAGAATACGCCACAGAACAAAAATTGTTAACTGAAGGAGTGGGTCTTGAGGATTATGTGCCGTTCCTCGTGGATGGAATCCGTAGATTAGAGGCTGGAGGCGCTGATTTTCTGGTAGTGCCTTGTAACACTGTTCATGACCTGTACGATGAAATGTCTCGCGAGACCGGACTTGAAATGCTTCATATTGTCGGAGAAACAACTAGCGAGCTTCGCTCTAGAGATGTAAAGAGCATTGCATTATTTGCGACGGGTGCGACTATTAAAAGTCGTCTGTATCAAGGCTTTATGGAGGCTCAAGGTATCCGCTGCACTGTTCCGGATGAGGAAACTCAGCATCAAATCAACGCAACAGTAGCAGAGCTAGTTCAGGGTGGCCAAACAGATGATCGTAAGGAGTGGTTCGGCGAGCTATTACAAGATCATCTGAAGGCTGCTGGTGCAGTGGTTTTGGGATGTACCGATCTGCACATTTTAGTCGACAGTACTGATGAGAACGTTGTTGATTCTATGGATGTTTTAGCCACCTCAACAGCACATAGGATATTGGCGTAAGTAAATCAACGGAAGGAATAATACATTATGGCTGAGACAACGTACGAGTTATTAACACACCACTGGGCAATGGATGAACTGGCCGCAGAAGTAGTTGCGGAGCGAATTGAGCAATTCGGCGACACGCAGTATAAAATAAATGATATTGCTGAGAGCCTAGAGCCTAGAGCCATAGAAAAAAGAGATGAAAATCGTGAAGCAATTGGTCGTATTTTTTCCGAACATCCTTCAGACAGGTTTATTGCTATTGGGCCTTGCTCTCTAGACGTAGAAGTTGATTACATACCGCTATATGATTACATCGATCAACTGCAGGATGAAAACCCGGACGCTTTAATTGCATTACGCGCTAATGGCGCAAAACCACGAACAACAACAGGCTGGACTGGTTTATGGTATGGACTTGACCCAGAGTATCGACAGCGGCTTTTTGGTGTATACAAAGAGGCATTTAACAGGGGTATACCAATTATTACCGAGGTTACAGAGGGTAACCAATTGGGAGCCTTGGCGCCGTATTTAAGTGCCGCATGGGTAGGAGCAAGAGATATAGAAGCAACGTCCCATAGAGGTAAATTTTCAGCTTACCACCTGCCGGTTGGTGTAAAAAATGGAGTTACAGGTGATATAGCTGTTCTTGACAATACAATTACTGCAATAAGAAGTAATAGTGATCAGAATGATGGCTCTGGCGTAGATCTTGGAACTATAGCAAGTACACCTGATTTCGTGGGGTTGCCTACCGGTGTTGTTCCGGTCGGTAGTGGAAATAGTCAGATAGCAATTTTTGGTCGTGGTTATGAACTACCGGGAGGGATGAATCCTGATGAACGTCGTCAAGCGGCTTTTGATTACATATCTAAACTTAATCATCTGGGTACTCTCCGGGGTTGTTCTGTGGTTATTGATGGCACGCACAGTGTCCCACCTATGTTCTCTGTAGATAAAAAAAATCCCGACCGTCTAATCCCTGTTCTACAAGAAATTCACAAAGGTATCATATCCGGCGCAATAAAACAGTCTGATCAAATGGTGGGGGTAATGGCTGAAGTCGGTATAGTAGAAGGAAGAACTGACCCGAACTACGTATTAGATGGGCCGCGAAAGAAACAGCTCAGGGATTTAATCAAAGTTACACTAAATCTATTAAACCCAGAAGATTAATAGAATCTTTGATGATCTGAATATTTGACATAAGGGGGTTGACATTTTGTAGTTTTTTGCTATAATTGTGCTTGTACTTTAGAAGATAAAGCGTCGTAAGCAACCCAAACAGGGGCCAGCTTGCGGCGTTTTTTATATAAAAGGATAAATATGACAGAACTAAATGAACAAGTTATGGTGAAACTCGCAGAAATTTCTGGCCCTCCATTACCAGAGCGAGGTTGGTTTAGGCGCACTGGCGCCGCATTTTTAGTCGCGGCCGCAGGTGGTTCCTTGGTTTTCGAGCAAAGCCCTGCTAACGAGGCACTTCGTGTGAATATAGGACTGGATGTTCTCGAGTCAACTCAAAGTTCAGTTGCTGTGGGTGCGACTATTGCAGCCGTCACTGCCGGTATTGAAATGGGTTCCAGTACTTTAATTACATTGGGGTTGCACAGTGAAGGTGGTGCAGTAACAAAATTAAAAGATAAAATACGTAAAAAGAACCAAGACATTGACCCTGAATACAACACTGAAGATATGACCAAGCCAGACAAGACAGTAAGTAAGGTGGCTAACGCAGCTGCCAATGTCGGCATTGCGCTTGGGCTAGGGGCTGGCTTAGTCACTGTTAAAGAGCATATGAGGGACCCAGAGCCTAGCATGTCCAAAGACTTCGCTACCAGTGCTAAGGCGACTGGAATTGTTGCAGCGGTTAGTGGCGGGATCGGATACCTTGCAGCTGGTGGAATTTCACATGCCGAGGGAACGTTTGCTGAAAGACCAGCAGAGATGTTTGTTGACTACGGCACAGATACTAAATTTTGGATAGGTGCATTAGCGGCGGGTTATGGCCTTTCTCTGGCTAATAAGCTTCGTAAACGGATATTCGGTGAGCGTAGTGATAACGATGATCATCAGACAGGGTCGTTTGACGCACATACCGGCAATAGTTTGTCGACACAAGAGATTCCAATTGTAGAAAATAATGAAATAGAGGCAAAGAAATAATGAAAGACTTAGCACCACAGATACATAGGCAGCGATTAGTCATAGAGGGCTACCCAAAGTCCGCCGAGAACCTAACAGCTGAAAAGATTAAGGAATACCTAAGAAAACTGTCCGACGTCACGGAGATGATAACGTTGATCGATCCTATTACACACCGGTCAGACCTATACGGAGAAGCAGCATGGATTCATTGGGAAACCTCCGGTGCTCACTTTTACGCTTGGGAGAAGCCGCTTCTTTTCTTTAGCGTAGATATATATACATGCAAAGCATTTGATCCTAAGAAAGCAGTCGAATTTACTGAAAGCTTTTTCGACAGTACTGAAATTGTTTACAAGGAGTTTTAGATGTCTGAGTATATTCAAGGGTCAGTAGAAGCGCTAGAACGGCCTAACTACAGCCTAACGGAGCTAGAAGCCAGGGCACTATGCACTAGTTTTCTAGAGCAGGCGGGATCAGGTAAGCCTGAGCAAAGATTTGGTTGTTATATTATTCCTGGAAGCGACCAGTACTCTGATCTTGGAAGGTATGTTGAGTCAACCGTTTTTTATGATACGTTCGGCAACAGACCAGACCTGATGTCAAAAGAATATGAAGCCTACGACCCTGCTAGTGAGTTTTATGTTGTTGTAGACCACGAAGAAGAGCTTCCCGTTGGTGTGATGCGTGTTATAGGTAACTCTGAAGCAGGGCTGAAGTCACTTGAGGACTTAGAAAAACTCCCTCTTGGTTTTAATAAAGGAGATGTTATACAAGGCTATGGCTTGGATTTGGATCGTTGCGTTGACGTCGCCACCCTCGCCGTGCTCAAAAGTCATAGAAACTTAGAATACGACTTCATACCGAGTAAATTGACGTACAGGACGTTATTCCTTAAAGTTCTTAATAATCCTGACTATGATCACACAGTGGCAATTATAGACAAAAAAGCAGAAAAGAACTTAAAGCTGTTGAAATTTCCCTTTAGCTCTATGTTCGATTCTGGTTATTTTGACTATCTTGACTCAGAGGCCAGCACTGCTTTAATTGCGAAAAATTCAATGTTCGTACCTCAGCTAAGATTCTGGATCAATAAATTAAAAACAGAACACGATGAGTCTGGTATGAATTCATATATTGCTAACACGATAGAATCGCTCATAGCCGATGCAGGTGAGGGTGTGCACGATGCTATGCTTGGTTTCAAGAAATAGATAAAACATGCTAGTGCTAATGTTCTAATATACTATACTGGAACCATGGAATTTGGACTTGCCTTGTTAGTTGGCGTCAGTGTTGCTAATTTATTGCTAGGGCTATTTGTCTTGTTGCGAAATCCAAGACTCAGTGTCATGAGAGCTTTCTTTGCGATATCAGTTTTCATAACACTCTGGGCGGTATCAAATTATTTCACAGAGAACGCGATAGATATCCGCATTAATACTATTGCTGGCAGGTTCGCCTACTTATTTGGTTTTTTGGCTATTGTTAGTACGGCATTTTTCAGTAGCATCTTTACTAAAAGACTAAAGAGAACAACAATAAACAGAGTCATTTTTACGCTTCTCATTTTCGGCATGTCCATTGCTTCAGTGACTGAATATGTGGCTGGTACGGTTAATAGAGTTGGTGGACAGTTAGTATTCACTCAGGGGAGCTTGATATCAGTCTATACACTCGCATTGCTTTATTGCGTTGTTCTAATTATTAAGGATTTCAAATACCTGCTCAATAAAGGGAGTAGTGCCCAGAAAAACCAAGCGATCATTATTGCCTCTAGTCTCGTGATTAGTATCATAATCGGAGTGGTTTCGAATGTAGTAATACCTGGTTTAACTGGAGATTACGGTAGTACAAAATTTGGTCCTGCGATATTGTCATTATTTCTTATATCGTCCATGACATATGCGATTATAAAGCACAAAGTATTCAATATGCGTTTTGTGGTAGCAAAAGCTTTGGGTTATCTACTGTCCATTTTCGTTCTGGGTATAACTTATGGTTTTATTGCATTTAATTTGATCAATGTGGTGATCTTTAGAGATGCAGACTTAACTTTTTTGCAGAGGGCAATATACACAATGTTGGCTGTGCTAATTGCCTTCAGCTTCGGCCCAATAAAAAAGTTTTTTGATAGAGTCACCAATAAGCTGTTTTATCAAGATGCCTACAGCTCACAAGATCTAATCGATGAGCTGAACCAAGTGATAGTGTCTACTATTGATCTGAGTAAAATGCTTAAGAGTTCGGCTGGAGTGATTAGCAGTAACATCAAGCCGGAGTTTTGTGTTTTTGGGCTGAGAGAAACCGAGCATGAGTCGCAGCGTATCATTGGTGAATCCGACAAAAAGTTCAGCAAGGACGACATTAACTTTGCCAAAAATTTTACCCCAAAGATGGATCACAAAGTCATTGTGGCGGACTACTTGGAGGCCGAAGATAAGGAATTGCAGTCTAAAATGCGGCGTAATGATGTTGCAGTTTTGGTCCGGCTGACTTCTGATGTAAACCAAGAGGGAATTGGCTACATAGTTTTGGGTGATAAAAAGAGCGGCAACCCCTATAATTCACAGGATATACAGGCCCTGGAGATTATTGCCAACTCTATGGTTATTGCCATAGATAATGCCCTAAGGTTTGAGGAGATTCAGAAATTTAACGTAACCTTGGAGAAGAAGGTTGAGGATGCTACTAGTAAGCTGCAGAAAGCCAACGATAAACTAATTGCTCTTGATCAGACTAAAGACGACTTTATAAGTATGGCTTCTCACCAGCTTCGCACACCGCTTACCAGTGTGAAAGGGTATTTAAGTATGGTTTTGGAAGGTGACGCTGGAAAAGTGACTCCTAAGCAAGAAAAGCTACTGGACCAGGCGTTCATTAGTAGTCAGCGAATGGTTTATCTGATTGCTGATCTATTGAACGTTTCCAGGCTTAGGACTGGTAAGTTCGTGATTGAGCCAACAGAGGTAGATTTGGCTCAAATTATTCAGGAGGAAGTCAATCAACTGCTGGAAACTGCACAGGCTAAGAATTTGAAGCTGAGTTATAAAATGCCCAAGAAATTCCCGCCTCTGATGCTTGATGAGACGAAGATTCGCCAAGTGGCCATGAACTTCATAGACAACGCCATTTACTACACGCCCAGTGGTGGTGAAATAGTGGTTGAACTTAAAGAAACGCCGCAGACTATTGAATACACTGTAAAAGATAGCGGAATCGGCGTGCCAAAACATGAACAGCACAATTTGTTTACCAAGTTCTTTAGGGCCAAAAACGCCCGCAAAGCCCGTCCTGACGGTACCGGACTGGGGCTGTTTATGGCTAAGAAAGTAGTGGTTGCCCAGGGTGGCGCCGTGGTCTTCAGTAGCCAGGAAGGCAAGGGCAGCACCTTCGGCTTCACTTTTAATAAAGAGAAACTAGCAGTTAAAAAGTAAAAAGTTCATAAAGCAAAAAGCTAATAGAGTCAGTCAGAAACATAAGAAAGTCCGAAGTTCATAAAGCTAAATCGTAAGGATGGGTAGTTTTTGCGTGGTAGAATAATTACATGAGTTTGACCAAACAAGATTTATCAGATATTCGTGGTGTAATATTGGATGCGCTTGATGTAGCTGTAAATCCACGACTTGATTCTGTTGAGAGTAGTGTCGATATTTTAAGTGAACGTGTGCATGGCGTAGAAACTCGTCTAGACGGCGTAGAAACTCGTCTAGACGGCGTAGAAACTCGTCTAGACGGCGTAGAAAAACAACAACGCATAAGCAATGAAACGTTACAGCAGATAGAAGGAAAATTAATTGCCCTAGAATCAGATGTTAAGGAAATTTATACCATGCTTTCTGAATTACAGAATTCAAAAACACCAGACAAGACGTTCGCTAAGTTAACCCTAGAAGACAAAGTTCTAGATACGCATGCTAAGGTTCTAAAGCTAGCTAAGCAACTAGATATCTCACTGCCGAGCAATTAAATAAGCATAACCGAAATGTTCGTACGGTTAAGTTTTGTATGAAATTTAACAGATATAAGTGATAGAAAAAGTGTATGTTCTTAAATATGCACTGTCGTAAGTTGATTAAAGCGCTTGTGTTTATTAAAAAACATGATCAAAAGTATTGACATTTTAAATAGCTTATGATAGAGTAGTGGCATACGTGAACTACTCTGCATTATAGAGGTGTGCACGAGGAGTAGAAATAATTTCCCGAGGAGGAATATAAGTTATGGAAATAGGAAAAATTGCCGAACGTAAGGTAGTGGCAGCCTCCCTCGCTTTAGCTATGGGCGCTGGCGCGCTTGTTGCTTGCGCTGGCAACAACGACCCGGAGGCTCAGGCAGAGGGTACAGCTAGCACTGCCAAAGAAGTTTTTGAGGTAGCAGATGAAGCGTGCCCTAACACATGGGGCGTTGTGCAGTTAGATAACTCCAACTACCAGGTGATTTCAGGTGGTATGCCAGAAATTGGTGCAGCTCAGAATGATGAAGAAGCTCGTGAGGCAGCTAATCAGTGGATTGATTATATACAACGTGATCCAGAGATGTTGGCAGGTAATGCTAACGTGATCAATGCAGTCGCTTTTGATAAAGAAACAAATTACACAGCAAGTGATCTATATGACGCTGAAACCAACTGTTTTAACAGTACTGGTGAGCAAGCCGCAGCAGAGTTAAGGGCCGCATTTGAAATGTCAGAGATTACTCCTGATGAAGCCCCAGCGGATGGTACAAATACTGGAGTTGATGCTGAAGGTGAGTTAGTTCGATCCGAGCATCCTGGAATTTCAGGTGACCTTAAGGCCATTAAAGTTCTTCTGCCTAATGGAGAAGAATTCCATATTCTTGGGCGTTGTGGAAATATTGTAACTAAAACTCCACCACCACTGCCCCCTGGTCCAACCGATGAACCTAAGCCAGAACCATCTACCACCACCACAACAGGCATCGCCAAGATTGATGATGGAAGAGTTCCTGGCCCAATCAGTGAGCCGGGTGAAGTAGATGTACCCGGTGAGGGCCCGGCTGGACAAACTCCTAATGAGTATGGCTACATCCCAACAGAGACACCTCCTAGCGCTCCTGCTACAACTCCAACCTCACACATACAGACTAGTCCTACGAGTGAGCGACCAACTGCCACTACTAGTCCGCAGCCAACTTCCACTAACCCTCCTCAAACTGCAACAACTTCTGTAGCAACCACTGCTCCGCAACAAGGTACATTGCCACCAAGGCCATAAGAAAGGAATCAAGGAGATATACCATGAAACTATTTAAAAACATCCTAAACGCAGTCAAGCAGGCTCCTCGTAAGACAATCTTTACAATGCTTGCTTTAGCTGTGATGATTGGAGTTCCAGCTGCGATAGTTATGGCCGAATATTACCCGGCTCGACAACCATTTGATTACAACAAGCCATGCAATCCTGACGATTCTGACATTTATGATCGTTGTGGCTCAATGACTGGTCCGGTATTTAACTCGTTCATCAACACTCCAAGCTATGGTGATGAAAGAGCATTTGTTGATGCTCGACGCAGTGATCAAACTACAGGTGATGTATACAAGAATGTTCTAAATGATGTTACTGGTGGTAGTAAAGAAGTTGTGATTCGTATGTACGTTCACAACAATGCTAATCAAAGCACCAATGCTAGCGGCCTGGGTGTTGCTCGCAATACAAAAGTACGCGTTGCGCTACCTTCTGGTACATCGCAAACTTTGAGAGCTCGTGGTTATATTAGTGCTGATAATGCTAAGCCTGCCTTAGTAGAAGACACTGTTGATTTGGTTGGCAACGAAGAGTTCAGCCTTGATTACGTCGAAGGATCGGCCCGTCTATACGACAATAATAAGTTTAAGAATGGCGTGCAGGTTAGCGATAGTATTGTAACTAGCGGTGCCCCTATCGGCTCTGATGCAATGGACGGTAACATGAAGGGTTGCTTTGAGTATGAGGCAACGGTTGAGATTCGTGTAAAAGTCGTACCTAAAAAGAATCCAAACATCAAGCTTCAGAAAGAAGTTCGTAAGTCTGGTCAATCAGATTGGAAGAAAGAGGTTAATGCTAAGCCAGGCGACAAAGTTGATTGGCTGCTAACAACCGAGAATACTGGCGAAACAGTATTAAATGACATAGTAATTCGTGATGTACTTCCTCCACACGTTAAGTTAAGTTCAGGTAGTGTTAGGTGGATTGATGCTTCGCAGAACGCTTCGCAGAACGATAAGCCATTGTTTGACGGTGGAATTAATGTAGGCAACTATGCATCTGGTTCTGGTTTTTACATGACATTTACTACTGAAGTACTTGGTGATTTTGAAGAATGTGAGATCCGTATTCGTAATGTAGGATATGTGAAATCAACTCAAACTCCTGAGATTCAGGATGACGCAGATGTTATCATCACTAGAGAGGATTGTGAGCCTCCTGTTGACGAGGAGCCAGTGTACAGCTGTGATATGTTGACTAAGCTGTTCGTAGAGGACAATAAATATCGCTTCACCGTTGAGGCAACTGCCGAAAACGGTGCCACGATCAAACAATATCGCTATGATTTCGGTGATGATTCAGACGAGTTAGTAACCGACAGCAATGTCGTGGAGCACACTTTCCCCGGACCAGGCACTTACGTAATAACTGCAACGGTTGATGTGGATGTTGATGGTCAGGTTAGATCAGCTACCAGTGAAAACTGTAAAGTAGCAATTGAGATTCCTAAAGAGGAAGAAAAGTGTCCAATTCCTGGTAAAGAGCATCTGCCAGTTGATAGCCCAGAATGTGCTGAAAAGCCAGAAGAGCCTATCACTCCAGCAGTGACTACTCTGCCAGAGACTGGTGCTGGTGCGATTGCCGGAATTTTCACCGCAACTTCAGCGGCCGGCGCGATCGCTCACCGATTGTTCTACGGACGACGCAAGTAGTTTAACTAGGTTTGACTGACCGCTCCTCCTAGGAACACCCTCTTAAAATATAAAAGAGGGTGTTTCTTTTTCACCTCTGTTATGTTATACTAGCGCGGTTGTCATTTATCGGCATTTTATTGGCGCACCGTCTACGCTTCTAGTATTCAAAAGACACCAGTTCTGGTGTTCTGGAGGCTAGACGCGCAGAGAGCTCTAGCACCTTACATTTAAAACATTCAGCCTCATACTTTGTATGAGCCACAAATTCTTCGGATATGTGCGAATATGTAAGCATTCGCCCGCATCACTCAGAATTTGGCCTCATCGTCTAACGGTTAGGACACCAGGTTTTCATCCTGGCAATCGGG
>CAZWRG010000005.1:0-77853 GCA_964636355.1 uncultured Candidatus Saccharibacteria bacterium
GACACCAGGTTTTCATCCTGGCAATCGGGGTTCGATTCCCCGTGAGGTCACCAAATAAAGTGCCCCAGCTTGTCTGGGGTATTTTATTTGGTGAGTTTCATAGTAATTTAACCCCGATTGCCGCAATCGGGTGAGAACAGCCAGTGGCTGTTCGCAAGGCAATCTTCACTTGAAAACTTGTTTTCAAAGCAGAAGTTGCGGGGTCGCGGAACGTGACTCGAATTCCCCGTGAGGTCACCAGATAAAAAGCTCAGCCATCGGCTGGGCTTTTTATCTGGCTATTTTGAGTATGAATCGAAAACCCCGGCGCTTTAGCGGTAAACGGGCGGATTATACCTTAGTATTACCCGTGAGCACCTAAGGTTACGTATAAAACGATGCTGAGGCTTGCAGATGTCTTGGAGCACAACAGTACAGTTGGCGAAGCCTGTCGCTGGGGCGGGTATTAGTCGTACAACTTTCTTTTACTATATGCGGACTAATGAGGTGTTTAGAAAGAAGATGAATGAGGCAAAAGAAAACCATATAAAGTGGTGTTTAGTTTCTTTACACTAACCTAGAAAAGCGTGTGTTTTTGCTATGATTTTGCAGATTTTGGAGTGCAGAAAGTCCTACAGCTATACAAGTAAATGGCGTTAGGTGGTGTGAAGTCTGAAAAAATTATGTGTAGCATTGCACAATTGTTTTCATGCAAAAAGATGAACGGCTTTAGCACTCTCTGTGACGCATTTAGAGACGCTTGGAGCGGGTTTTTGTGTTGCTTATGAACATATTACGCTACTGCTTGCAAATTACACCTTAAAGAGGTAAAAAGATAGTAGTAATTTATGAAGTTCGGTGTGGGAGTAAGTAGGTATTGTGGTAGCAGACGGAGACAATCATTTAAGGCAGCAACTAGATGGGCTACGTGTCGCTCATTTCGAGCAACTTGTTGACGAGCGTGCAATGGCTCTTGTTCAGCAAGAAGCACAAGAACAAGATGCTGCAAGCACCGAGAGAGCGATTATAGACAGTGCAAGGGTATTGCGTGACAAGATTATAGACGTACAAGCCAAGCATTTGAGACGACATCAAGCAACTAGGCTGGGCAGGTGGTTAATGACACGTCGTTCAATACCTGAGATTAGGTTTGGTTTTGCAGAAGATGACGGATTTGGCTGGGACGATGGCGACATGACAGTGGCTACTGCCCCTCTAATGGCTACCGAAGAAGAGACTGTAGACGGTAAAGTTAGTTATGGTTGGGTTTTTCAGCTCGAAAGTCCTATGCCAGGGGCAAGGATGTGGAGTGGAAAAGAACCTCCGATTCATGCTTGGGGTAGATATGGAAGAAGCTCTATAGATATTTATCGTGTTGCTGAAGACGAAGCTACGGGCTTACAAAGTAAGGAGAAATGGTTCACTATCAACCCTGATACAGACCACATATCTTGCTGGAAATTAGCAGAACAGCGTAGAGACTTCTTTAATGCACTAGATGACGAACCAATTCCAGAGGAAGACCATAGGGTTGTGCCTCATATTGACGAAGAAAGTGGTCAGGTAACACTGGAGTTCCGTACTTTAAGCCGAGAATCCGAGGAACGTGAGCGTCAGCGTTCACAGAGATATTCTGAACGGCTACGAGAGCAGTATGCACCCGATTTAGAGACGGGGCTGCAACTACTTGGGCTTATTCATGGTTCAGTAAACGAACTGTCCTAGCTCTTAAGTATCGGGTTTGTTCAGCAGACTAAGCAAAAGCCTCGATATTGTATAATAGAAGTATAGGGACTGGTCGTTTACATACAGCCACTAGTACACTTGAAACAAACAATAGATACGCCGAAAATCTAACTTGAGTACACTATAGTTCTACTAGCAGCAGGGTATTCTAATGACCACTGTTGTTTACCCAGTAATCGGTTCCAGCGTATAATCTCCTCACAGATTAGGTTCCATTTCGACTCTATTAGGTTCACCAGATAAAAAGCCCAGCCATCGGCTGGGCTTTTTATCTGGCTATTTTGAGTATGCATCGAACCCTGATTGCCGCAATCGGGTGAGAATAGCAGTCGAAAGGCTGGGGTTTTTGTTTGGTTAATTCTAGGGGAGATAGGTCTGGTTGTTGAGCTGGGGATTTTTCCTCTTGCCAGGGGTAAGCATAAGCAAGTACACTAGTACTAATTATGTCTATGACTAAAAGGGCACCTAATGTGCCAATTACCAGATTTAAGCGGACAAAAATCATCGCCACAATCGGCCCATCAACTATGAGCTACGAGGCAATTTTGAAGCTCATTAAGGCTGGAGCTAACGGAATTCGGTTGAATTTTGCCCACGGAACCTTAGAGGAAAAGAAGCAGCAGATCGAATGGGTTCGCAAGGCCAGCAAGGAGTACGGCAAGCCGGTGGCCGTAATTCAGGATCTTCAGGGGCCAAAAATAAGATTAGGCGATTTTGAAGGGATTATTAACGTTCATAAGGGTCAGAATCTTATTTTTGGCTACAAGGCCAACTACCAAGAGAGCGGAATTATCCCGACTCAATATGATCTCAGCAAGAAGGTGAAGCGCGGCGAAAGCTTGTATATTTATGATGGCAAGGTCAAGACGACTATCTCTAGTGTCCGTGATGGTTTGGTGCATGCCAGGGTGGAGAATGACGGAATTTTGATCAAAAGAAAGGGCATTAACCTACCAGATACGGATTTTGCTGGCGATATAATAACCAAAAAAGATCGGCAGGATATCGCTTTTGGTGCAGAGTGCGGAGTTGATTATGTGGCGTTGAGCTTTGTTCAGACCGCTGATGATATTTATAAACTGCGGACTATTTTGAGAAATCTAGGCAGCAGTAGCCGAATAATTGCCAAAATCGAGACCAAAGCTGCGGTGGATAATCTGGAGGAAATTGTTCAGGAATCAGATGCCGTGATGGTGGCCAGAGGCGATTTAGCGATAGAGACAATGCCTGAATCAGTGCCAATTGTGCAGCGTAAAATCGTTGGGCTGGGGATTCGCTATGTTAAGCCGACAATTGTGGCTACTCAGATGCTGGCTAGTATGACCGAAATGCCCGAGCCGACAAGGGCGGAGGTTTCGGATGTCGCCACAGCGGCAATTGTAGGCGCCGATTGTGTGATGTTAAGTGATGAAACGGCTAATGGCCAATATCCGATAGAGGCCGTAAAAGTGATGAAACGAATTGTGCTTTATGCTCAAGATAATTCGCCGCTGAGGGCTAAATTTATAGAGTCCGAAGAAACCGCCAAGCCATCGCGTCAATATTCAATTTGTAGTGCGGTTATGGGTTTGGCCGCCAAGCTTGATGCTAAAGCGATTGTCGCCGAGACCAAATCCGGAGCCACCGCCCTGCAGATTGCTTCACTGAGACCTGAGCGACCGGTGATTGCGGTGACCTCTGAGCCCCAGGTTGCCCAACAGCTTGCGATTGTTTTTGGAACAAAAAGCTATGTTCGCCCCGACAGCCAGTATGCGGCTACCAAATTAACAGATTGGCTGCTTAAGAATCGCGCCTTAAAGCCTGGTGATTTGATAGTCACTGCCTATGGTCAGCACCCGGGTGTGGTTGGCACTACTGATACCATAAAGGTTAGGGTTTTAGAATAATAAAAAGAGGTGGGAATTGTTAAGTTTCAGCAAAAAGACGATTCGGGACATCGAGCTTAGCGGCAAGACCGTTCTTCTAAGGGTGGATTATAATGTGCCGCTTGAAGACGGAAAAATCACCGATGATTTTAGGATAAAACAGTCGCTGCCCACGATTGAATATTTGCTTAAGAAAAAGTGCCGGGTGATACTTTGTTCGCATCTTGGCCGGCCCAAAAATAGTCTGGATTTACAATATAGCCTAAAGCCCTGCGCGGTTAGGCTCAGTAAGCTTCTTGGGGAAAAGGTTCAGTTTTCAGACGAGACCATCGGGGAGCAAACAACCGAAAAAATATCTAAACTAGAACCCGGGCAGCTTTTAATGATTGAAAACTTGCGGTTTACGCAGGCCGAGGAGGCTAATGATCCAATTTTTGCCAAACAGCTGGCTGGCTTGGCTGAAGTATTTGTTCAGGATGCTTTTGGGGTGGTTCACCGGGCTCACGCTTCTACACAAGGGGTGACGCGTCATTTACCAAGTGTTGCCGGGTTGCTTCTTGAAAAAGAAGTTAGCGTCATAACTGAAACAACCGATAACCCTAAAAAACCACTAATGGCCATTATTGGCGGCGCCAAAATATCAGACAAAATAGATATGCTAAAACGATTTATTGATATTGCCGATTTTGTTGCCGTGGGCGGGGCGATGGCTAATACTTTTTTGCTGGCTCAGGGCATAAAAGTTGGTAAAAGTTTAGTTGAGCGATCAGAGCTGTCGCTGGCTGAAGAGGTGATTGAAAAAGCCCAAAGAAAATCCAAAAAAGGCCAATTTATATTTTATATACCGCAAGACGGAGTGGTAGCTAAACGGGTCGATGGTCTGGCCAGAACCCGGATTGTTGATTGGGATGCACACGTGATTGCCAGTATCGAAAACTATCCAAAAAGACCACCCAGAGAGTCCGGGATGGTGGCTGCCGACGAGATGATATTAGACATTGGTCCGTTTTCAGGAGCCTTTATTGCTGGCGGCATGCAACTGGCAAACACTGTTATTTGGAACGGGGCTATGGGTGTGACAGAAACCAAAGGTTTACAGGGTCCAGTTGGGCCGTTTGCGAATGGAACTGATCAAATTGTCGGCTCAATGCTTGGCGAATACGGCAATAAACCGTTTGTGATTGTTGGCGGCGGCGATACTGTTGGTTATGTTTCTTCCAGAGGTTTAATTGATAGTTTTGGTCATGTTTCCACTGGCGGCGGAGCTAGTATGGAGCTGCTCAGCGGCAAAAAACTCCCTGGCCTGGAAGCATTATTAAATAAGGGTAAGTAATAAGTGGTACAATTGTTTTAAAGCATAAGAAGAATCGAATCGAATATGGCAACTCAAAAAAGAACCCTTATCGTTGGAAACTGGCAAACGGAACATGAGACAAACCGATGGTTTTTCTCATCGCGCGGGACTTGGAATGAATCCAAATTCCGGCTGCTCTTTTCCTTTAGCTCAGGAGAAAAGCAATGAGCACTCAAAAAAGGACCCTTATAGTTGGAAATTGGAAGATGCATCTTAATACTTCGCAGGCTAGTTTATTGCTGCACAGGTTGCATGAGAGAATAAAAATATATCGGGATATTGAGGTTGTTTTGGCTCCCAACATGCTGGTGCTGCAACCTATAAGTATTCAGGTTGATCGGCGAAAATTCCGCCTGGCATCTCAGAATGCTCATCCCAAAGATCATGGAGCATATACCGGCGAGGTTAGTTTTACGACGCTCCAAGACATCATTCACTACGGGATAATTGGTCATTCTGAAAGGCGATTTTACTTTAATGAATCACTAGAATTTGTGCGAGATAAGGTAACGGCAGCGATTAGAAATAATATTTCACCGATTCTTTGTGTGGGCGAGACCAAGCAGGAACGCCGGGCGGGGGAGACCAATCAAGTGCTTCACGATCAGATCACCAGCGCTTTATCAAACTTAACCTCATCTGAAATTAAAAAAGTGGTTATTGCTTATGAGCCGGTCTGGGCGATTAGTACTTTTGGCGGCGAATTAGCCAAGCCGGACGATGCTAAAAAGGCAATTGATTTTATTCGCAGGCAAATAGCTGATTTGTACGGTAAAAGAGCTTCCGAGCAAATTCGCATTCTTTATGGCGGCAGCTTAAACGAAAGTATTGCTGGCGGTTATTTAGATATAGATGGTTGTGATGGTTTGTTGGTGGGAGCGGCTAGTATAAATTACACCCAATTTTCTGGGATTGTTGATGCTGCTTATAAAAGAAGATATTTAGATGGGGAGTCCTAAGATGAGTTCTGATAAATCAGCCAAAAACACTAGCGATGATTCGGTTATGGATGTTACTAAACCTGGCAAGTCGACGCCCAGTGCTTCGTCTCGGCCAATCATCGTGGGGCATAAGCCCATGATTCAAGATCCGATGGTTAATGAAGCCGCGCCCAGTGACGATTCTTCAGAGTCTCAAAAAATAGAAGTTAACAGAACTGCGCCAAAAGTTTTGCAGCCGCTTGATCAGAGCTTGTCGGCTGAAGCCGCTGATGATTCCGAGCAGGATCCAGATGGAGCTGAGCCCAAAGAAGATATTAATCAGCCATCACCAGCTGCAGACGAGGCTAGTGCTGAAACAGAGTCTACCGCTGATCAGCAGCCGGAATCTCAGCCAACAGTCGAAAAAACCACCGAAACTAAAATAGTTGAAACGGTTGTAGAGAAGGCGGCTAATAAAAAAGGCGACAAATCAGATAAAGATGACAAAGCGGCCAAAGAAAAACAAGAAAAGATCAATAAATTAATAGAGGAAAAGAAGTATTTTGTGCCGGTTGGTGAGCCGGTGGCTAAAAAACGCCGCGGAAAAATATTAGCGCTGATACTGCTTATTTTAATACTGGTTGGTGGTTATGCGGCAGCTGATTATTTTACCGACTGGCCATTGCCTTATGAGTTCTTTAAAAATACTCAGCAAGAAACAATAGCAGACGAGAATTCAGACCAAGCAAATTCGATAACAGCTGAGCCGGATCAACAGGACGAATCTGCGAATTTGCCGGCAGGTTACGCCAAGTTTGAAGACAATGATTTGGGTTTTTCTTTTGCCTATCCAGAAGTTTGGGGTGAGCCTAAGGTTGGACCGTCAGTAGAAAGCGATCACTTATCCAGTGGGTCTGAGTTTGAAATTAGTTTTTCTAATAACAATAAAGTAACGATTGGCGGTCAAACTGCTGATCGAGCTCATGATCCAAGCAAAGGCCATGGTGGTGTTGTGTATGCTGGGGTTTTTGCTGGTGCCTCACAGCCGAACAGCTATGTAATTGATCCAGGCTTGTCACAAGAACAAGCTAAATATCAAAATTCGGTAATTGTCAGTCTGCCAGTCTTTCAAGAAAGCTGCACGGGCATAGCCACGGTGTTGATTCAGAATTTTTCTGGAGTGCAAAAGTATCCAAAAATTGCTTTTCTTTACATGCACTCCCGGGTAGATGCAGATAATTTGACAGAAGCAGACTGTGAAGGCGATAACTACAAGAATCACATAAATCAGGCGGAAGTCGAAGAGCTTAAAACAATCGCTCCAACAATATCGCCCATTACATCAGATTAATTTGATAGAATGGTTGAGTGTCCGATGATCTATTTGTGGGTTTAAATAGCGAGCAGGCTCGAGCGGTTCAATCAACCGAGGGTCCTTTGTTGATTTTGGCCGGCGCCGGAAGCGGTAAAACTAAAACTCTAACTCATAGAATTGCTTATCTGATTGCTACAAATAAAGCCACGCCATTTAATATTTTGGCGGTGACTTTTACCAATAAAGCGGCTAAAGAAATGCGTCAGCGGGTGGCTGAGCTACTCGGGCAAAGTGCTGATAATCGGTCGTTCATGCCCTACATGGGGACTTTTCATAGCATTTGCGTGAGGCTGCTTCGTCAGGACGGCGAACATATAAATATCCCTAAAAATTTTGTGATTTTTGATGAGTCTGATCGAGTAAGCGCGATCAAGCAGGCCAGCAAGCAGCTAAAAATTGATGAAAAATCCTACCCGGCAAAGTCAATCAGTAGCATTATTAGTAATGCTAAAAACGAACTGCTTACACCGCAGGATTACCTTGGGCTGGCTAGCGGTCCGCTGCAAAAAGTCGCTGCTCAGGTCTTTCCTATTTATCAGAAGATTCTAAAAGACAATAACGCGCTGGATTTTGATGATCTGATCAGTAAAGCGGTTAATTTGCTGCAGGTAAATGAGCAAATCCGGAACAAGTGGCGTCAACAGTTTAGGTACGTTATGATTGATGAATATCAGGACACCAATGCCGCGCAGTACAAACTGGTTAAATTGCTAACCAACCAAGATAAAAACATCGCGGTAGTTGGCGACGATTTTCAGTCTATATATAGTTGGAGAGGGGCGGATTTTCGGAATATTTTGAATTTCGAAAAAGATTACCCGAGCGCCACAGTCATCAAATTAGAACAGAACTATAGAAGCACTCAAGCGATTTTAGAGGCAGCTCAGCAAGTTATTAGCAGAAATAAAGAAAGATCAGA
Organism: uncultured Candidatus Saccharibacteria bacterium; assembly: GCA_964636355.1. Taxonomy (GTDB): domain Bacteria; phylum Patescibacteriota; class Saccharimonadia; order Saccharimonadales; family JAGQNK01; genus CAZWRG01. The sequence continues at coordinate 8,159 of CAZWRG010000005.1, forward strand.
CAAAAGATTATGGACTGAGAATGGGCGCGGTCATGAGGTGACAGTTTTACAGGTAGCCAATGAGCGTGCTGAGGGTGAAGCAATTGCCCGGCGCGTTCAAAATGCTCGTGATGCTCGGCTGCGTGATTATCGTGATTTTGCAGTACTATATCGAACCAACGCTCAAAGCCGCAGCATTGAAGAAACCCTGATTCGTTACGGAATTCCTTATCGAATTGTGGGCGGTCAGCGGTTTTATGATCGTAAAGAAATTAAAGACATTATGGCTTATTTAAGGCTAATTTATCAGCCGGAAGACCGAGTTAGTTTTGAGCGAATTGTTAATGTGCCGACCAGGGGTGTGGGCACCAAATCGGTAGAGAATTTTTACAGCCTGAGTCAAGCAAATGGTTGGAGCTTGGAAGAGGCTTTAACTAAAGTAAACGACCACCCAAAGCTTACGCCAAAGGCTAAAAAAGGCTTGTTTGAACTTGGAGAAATGCTTAGGGCTCTTCGAGAGTTGAGCGGTGAATTGGCTCTGCCGATGCTGATGGATAGCCTGTTAAAACGGCTGGATTATTTTAATTATCTTGATGATGGAACGCCGCAGGGCGAGTCGAGGGCTGAAAACGTTCGCGAGCTGGTGAGTGTTACGCAGAGTTATCAGGATTTGGGGTTGGATGGATTTTTGGAAGAAATGGCACTGATAAGTGACATTGACTCGGCTGATTTTGACAACAACGCCGTAACTTTAATGACCATGCACGCCGCTAAGGGCTTGGAATTTCCGGTAGTTTTTATGATCGGGATGGAGGAGTCGATTTTCCCGCACTCCCGAGCGTTTTATGACCAGAACGAAATGGAAGAAGAGCGTCGGCTTTGTTATGTCGGTATGACCAGAGCCCGAGAAGAGCTGTACTTAAGCTATGCTTCGTCTCGGTTATTATACGGCGGTTTGCAGCATAACCCGCCCTCCAGGTTCTTAAGTGAAATTGATGCCAAGTTACAGACCGATAGCGTTAGTTTGGGCGGCGGCGCTTGGCAAAATACCTTTGATGATCAGGATAATAATCAGACATTCGGGCAGGCTCCAGACGAGCCGCGTTATGCCTTGGAATTAAATGAGGGTGATGGTGTGCGTCATGATGTTTTTGGGGAGGGCACTGTCATGGAGATCGAAGGCGATAACGTCGTAATTTATTTTAAGGGAAGGGGCGCCAAGAAGCTCAATGTATCATTTGCGCCGCTGCAAAAATTATGAGACGGCTATGGGTTTTAATTGGTCGAGTTTTTCATTGGTTGAGCCGGCCGTTTTTGATGTTTTATCTAAGAGGCAGTCGCCGAACTCGGGTGATTCTATCATGCGGAGATGAAATATTAATGGTTAAGGGCTGGTACGGCAGCGGGCGGTGGAGTTTGCCGGGCGGCGGGTTACACAAAAACGAAGATCCAGCTATTGGCGCCAGCCGTGAACTTTTGGAAGAAACCGGCATAGTAATGGATCCTAGGCAGCTAGAATTTTTAACCCAAATTGATAGAAAAACCAACGGCGTAACTTATAAAATCGAGGCCTATTTTGTAAATATTGATAAAAAGCCATCGACTAAAAAGCAAAAAATCGAAATTGTTGATCTTAAGTGGGTTAAGTGGCGCGAGGCTTATGAGGACCCAAATGTTCAGCCATATATTAAAGAGTTGCTAAGACTGAGGTTTTTGACATAGGTCTGCTCAGTTCGCGTCCGCAGCGCTTTTTGGTACAATTACTCTTAGTTCTAAGATGAGTTTATGAAAGATTCGGATCATTTTAGGCAGGTTTGGTATGAAAAATAAATTAAAAGCTGTCCGGCCAGCTAGGCCGCGAATTTCTCAGTTTAAGAAACACCCGTTTGTTATACCAGTGGTGACTTTTTTGGTGTTATTTGTGGCCTCCTTGGTGGGGTTCATTGGTTTTAATTCCAGGATTGATTCGCCGTCCGGTTCGCATATTATTGAATTTTCGGTGGAGGGCGAGCGGCGTTCAATTCCAACTCGCGCTAAAACAGTCAGTGAATTTTTAGAGCGTTCAGGCACGGAAATTGGAGAGTTTGACATCGTCGAGCCTGGCTTGGACGAAGAAATTTACGGCGATAAATTTCACATTAATGTTTATAAAGCCCGTCCGATTACGATAATTGATGACAAAAACGGCAACCGTAAATTTGCATATAGCGCTGCGACTACGCCTAGAAGTGTAGTCAAGCAAGCTGGAGTAGAGATATTTCCGGAAGACCGGATTGAATCGACAGTTCCGGATAGTTTCTTGAAAGAAGGAGTTTTAGGCGAACGAGTAGTAATTGAGCGTTCCACTCCGGCGGATATTAATCTTTATGGTCAGCACGTGCCGGTCAGAACCCACGCCACTACTGTCGAGGAATTGTTGGCTGAGAAAAATGTTCAACTAGGCGACGATGACAGCGTTAAGCCGTCGCTCGATTCGCCGGTTAAGCCGAATATGCAGATTTTTGTTATCAGATCCGGAACTAAGCTGGTTACTGAAGACGTGGAAATCCCGATGCCGGAGGAGATTGTTGAAGACGCCAGGTTATCTTTTGGAACCCAGGCGGTTCGCCAACAGGGCAGCCCTGGCAAAAAAGTGATTACCTATCAGATTATTCTGCGTAACGGCAAAGAAGTTGGCCGCAAGAAAATCCAAGAAGTTATTTCCAAAGAGCCGGTTAAGCAGATTGTCGCCCGAGGAAAAGCAATTTACATACCTAGTGATAAGCGGCAAATAATGGCCCAGGCTGGAGTCAGTGAATCGGATTATGCTTATGTTGATTATATTATTAGCCGTGAATCTGGCTGGTGTCCCACAAAAGTCCAGGGCAATTACGGCAGTTGTCCGGCTTATGTGCCGAGTATTCCGAGCTATGGCGGTTACGGATTGTGTCAGTCAACCCCGCCTCAAAAAATGGCTACCGTCGGAGCTGATTGGCAGTCAAGTGCCGTCACTCAGCTAAGATGGTGCAGCGGCTATGCTCACAGCCGGCATGGCGGTTGGCAGGGGGCTTACAACTTTTGGGTTAATAATCACTGGTGGTAAGAAATGGATAGTTATCCGGCCACTAAAAAATCTCTGGGGCAGCATTGGTTGCATGACGAAGCTTCACTTCAGGCGATGTGTCAAGCTGCCAATATAAGTGCCGATGATACGATCCTGGAAATTGGTCCGGGGCTAGGAACTTTGACAAAATTGTTGGTTGAGACGGCAAAATCAGTGGTGGCTGTGGAGTTTGACAATGAACTAGCCAGCCAGCTCAGCACCCGGGTACCGGCTGAAAGTCTCCAAATAATTAACCAGGATATCTTGAATTTTGATCTAACAAGCCTGCCTAAAAATTACAAAGTAGTGGCTAATATTCCCTATTATTTGACCAGCGCTTTAATTAGGACGCTAAGCGAATCCCAAAACCAGCCGCAGATTTGTGCTCTGCTGGTTCAAAAAGAAGTCGCCGAGAGAGTGGCGGCTGCCTCTGGCGACATGTCGCTTTTAAGTGTTAGTGCTCAGTTTTATTGGGAGGTAAGTTTGGGCAAAATTGTAAAAGCCGAGCTGTTCAGCCCGCCGCCAAAAGTAGACTCTCAGATTTTGATTTTAAGCAGGCCGCTAAAACCGCACTTTAAAAACGTCGATGAAAAAATATTCTTTCAGCTAGTAAAGGCTGGTTTTTCGGCGCGCAGAAAAACGCTTTTAAACTCCCTAAGCGGCGGGTTGAGGCTTAATAAATCAGAAACCATGAGGCTTTTGGACGCAGCCAAGATCCAACCGGAACTAAGACCCCAGGAGTTGTCTTTGGGCCAGTGGCACGATTTGTATTTGAGTTACGTCGGACACTAAAGTGCTTACGGCTTTTCAATTTATCAGCAATCACGTACCATATTAAGTATCATGGATGATAAAAATCAGGGTGGGTATAATCCTCAGAACGTACCTTCGCCGCCAAACCCATACAGTAATACGCCGAATGTTGAACTTCAGCCGGTAAATCCCGCTCAGCAACCAGGGCCGAATATTTATCCGCCTCAGTACAGTCAACCTGCCCCCCAGCCAAATGATAAATACGAAAAAAATAAAAAACTACTAATTATCGGTTTTATAGCTGGTTTAGTGGTTATTATTATTGGTTTAATTGTCGCCTTGGTATTTAGTGGCGCAAAAAACGAACCCGGCAGCCCCAATCAAATTACTAAGACCTATGATTCGCCACTAGGGATCCTAACTCCCTTTCAGGCAGCTGATATAAAAAACGGCTCATTTAAAATCATCAGCGACTACGCCACTGGTGTTGAAACAAGTCATGAAGGACAGTTTTACATAGAAGACAATCAGGTAGTTTTTGATGTTTTAAAAGACACAACCAAGGTCAATGAATTTATAAAAAGTCTTTATATAAAACAGGGCAAACAGGCTGATTATTCGGAGCAGACCCAAGGTGCAACGCGTAATTTTAAATATGATTTTACGTCGCTAATGGGGTATGGTTATTTAACCGACGCTAATTTGCCGCAAGGTTTCATTCCGGTAGTTGAGCAGGCGCGAGATAATCCGGAACTGGCCGCTAACAACAAAGCCCTTCGGCTGGGGCGCGACTGTAACGCCGCCCTATCAGAGCTAAGGACCAAAATTGGCAGCAATATGACAACCACCAGCTTGGATTTTAGTTTTTCCGAAGAAGGAATTCGAAGAAAGGCCGAGGTCAGCTTTTCATCACGTCAATCAATCGATAACTCAGTAATTAGATTCTTAGAAAACTGTTTTGATCAAACTAAAAAAGAAGCGGCATTTTACAAAGACCTAACCGATAAATTACGCGATAACGTGACGCCCAGCCCGGTTTTTAGTTATTGGACAGAAAACAGCAAATACTATTTGGAAATCAGCAATCTTGATAAAGACACGGTATTTAGTGAAGGTCTAAAACTGGAGCTTGAGAAACTCAACGAGGCTACTACGGATAAAACTGGAGAAACGGCGTCATTTACCGAGAGACGTAATCAGTTTGGGCTGGCGTATAGCATTTGTCAGGTTCCTCCGATTTCTATAACTAGCATTAAGGAAGGTTACAGATTTTTACCAGAAGACACCTCTTATGAATTCCCTGTCTCAAAACATGCCGGCTACTTTTGTGATACCAGGAGTGTGCCCGCCGAGTTTAAGCCTGCTGCTAACGTGACTTTAAGGCTGGAAAACGGACTTACCAACAAGATTCCAGATAATAAAATCCAAGACCTGAGAGCCTACCATGATCTGAGATACGAGGTAGAAAAGTATAAAATGGAAAACAACCGCTATCCAAATTCGTCAGAGTTTACTGAGCTGGCCGATAATAATATGGGCGAGCTGATTAGTACCAGTCAAAATCTACTGAGGTCGAGGCTTATTCAGTATCGTCCGGAGCCTAATCAGTGTGTTGGCGATTGTTCTAAATATCAACTTACATTTAACTTGGCGCCAAACTTTAGGTTGATTCGAAATCAGAACTAGACATAAGCAGATTCAATATGGTATAATACAGCTTCATGGGGCTGAATTTTAAGCTCGACGTCGGACTTTAACAGTTAGATCAGCAGGTCGCTTGTCAGCGTTATAGACAAACCATAACAGATGCAGAAAAAGTATCTAGCTTTGGTGAGGCAGTAAACGCAGCAATTGCTCGTCGTATGCCTAGCCTAGCACTAGCTGCCTAATTATTTAGACAGCCGTTTCGTGCTTGACACCAGATAGTGCACTGAAACGCCATATTTTTCTGGTTGCTTTCGGCGACTGATCCTTAAGCCGAATTAAGACTAAAGGATCAAACTTTTGTGTTTTTGGTTATTTTTATCCACAAAAGTACATCAAATAACCTAAGCCTGTAGGATAGACTAACTAGTTAAACCAGCGGACGCGGGGGCAGTACCCGCCAGCTCCACCATTCTTCGCTAAAGCTACGAATAGCAGGCCATTACGATAAGTAGTGATTTGTCATTTATAGCTTGCTTTTTATTTTTCTGCGAAGAATGTCCTTCGAAGCCTCTGGCAAAGAAGGACTATAATTAATGATTATGTATTACACATCTATAATTCAAAGTGAATCTGACGATTCTAAACTATACTTTGGCAGCACACAAGACTTACAAAAGCGCCTTCTTGCACATAATGCAGGTCAATCTCCTCACACATCTAAGTATAAGCCGTGGAAAGTAATCTGGTACGCTGCATTTAGCTCAGAGCAGAAAGCGTTGGCATTTGAGAAATATATAAAATCTGGTTCCGGAAAAGCTTTTTTAAGAAAGAGACTGGTTTAGCATCCTGGTCTTTTGTTCGTGCTCATGCTTGCATGCTACAAAGTGAAAGAGTACAGTAAAAACATCTTTTGAAAGGAGTATCAATCATGCCTACTAATGTCACAGCCCCACTTTATGAAGGAGAACCAATGTCGTTTCCTGAGTTTGCCGCACGCACAGCACGCACGGTATCTCCTTGGAATGGTTACGAGAGAGACGTAGCGATCAGCACTCCTCTACCTGACAGCTTTGAATCACAAAGTGGTAATTATTATGAAAAGTTGTTTCGAGAAGATGCGGCTGAGCTTGCTCGAGTCGCCAGTTGGACTCCGGAGGAAGCTGAATCTCAAGCACATAAACACAACTTGCTTAGGCTGAAGGCACACTTACAAATTGTTCAAGCTAATCGTAGAAATTTGCGAGCGTATGACTATATGAGTGCACAGGTTGATGCTTGGCAAGCACCAACAGAGGAGCATGAGGTCATGCGGGCTCGAATGCAGGAACAGCTTGATGAGACTTTCAAATTTACCCGTGATAATACTCATTCAGATCCTCCTGAAAAAGTTGATGGATCGACTTACCGTGAACAAAGAATTCGTGATTTGGCTAGAAGAGTTCTGGAGGTAGAAGAGCGCCTAGATACATCTAGAGCAAATGTAGAACAGGCTTCGGCCTTTGCCAAAGAGTTTAAGGACAGCCTTGAAGGCTGGGAAGACGTACCTGTACCACCTCGAAGGACTCTTCCTTAGTTATCCTAGAGAGTAATAACCTCGAGGGGTTATGTAAAAAATCTTACATAAATATTTACTGCGTTAAGTAAAGTATTATGTAGGAGGGTTTATGGGAAATAAATGGCAGCAGCGATATTATATTAGGGACAGCGAAACTAATGAGCTGTGGTGTTTTGACGCCAAGCTGATTAGCGGATAATCCCACTATAGATTTTGGCCATAGCAGTATATTCTTTGACATTTGACATATAAAATGCTAGAGTATATACATTGTTTATGATGAATCCGAGTTGTTAGTTTAGTTGATACTTAGATTTCATTTCCGACAATCGCTAAGTATTAATTAAAACGGCCGTTTATGATGGCCGCAAACAACAAAGGATTCTATTTTTATGCCTAGTTCATATCGAAAAACTTCTAACCAGCGTTCGGCTTTTGGTGGCCGCCGCCGGACTTATGGGGGTGCTCCGCGGCGCAATAATAATCGCCGACGGGCTGGTCAATATATTGACCCCAGCCGTTTTATCAAAGAAGCTCGGCCAACTGAGGCAGAGCAATACACCGCGGTTCATAGTTTTGCGGATTTTGAGATAAATGATTTGCTCAAGAAAAACCTGGGTGCCAAAGGTTATATTACGCCTTCACCGATTCAGGATCAGACAATTCCAGTGGCTTTAGCCGGTCAAGACATCATTGGAATTGCTGACACCGGAACTGGCAAAACGGCTGCTTTTGCTCTGCCAGTGCTTCATCAATTAATGCAAAACAAAGACCAAAAGGCGCTGATTATTGCACCGACTCGTGAATTGGCTCAGCAAATCGAGGACGAAATGAAATCGCTGGCTAAGGGCAGCGGCCTGTTTGGAGTCTTGCTGATTGGCGGTACTAGCATGGGCCCGCAGCTGCGTGATTTGCGCTATAATCCGCGGGTGATAATTGGTACACCAGGTCGAATCAAAGATCATCTTGAGCGGCGAACTTTAAATCTTTCCAGTTTTAATTTTGTAGTGCTAGACGAGGTTGATCGGATGCTTGATATGGGCTTTTTGCCAGATGTCACGACAATTTTGAGTCATCTGCCGGCGGAACGCCAGTCGCTGTTCTTTTCTGCCACCATGGATCATAAAATCCAGGCTTTGATTGAGAACTTTTCTAATAATCCAGTGGCAATTAGACATAAAACCGGTGATACCAGTGAAAATGTCCATCAAAATATCATTCGGTTTTCACAAGTTACCGAGAAGCTTGATAAGCTGCATGATGTTTTAATTCGCACTGAGGTAGAGAAAATTATTGTGTTTGACGAAACACAGCGCAGTGTTGAAAAACTCAGTAATGAGCTGGTTTTAAGGGGTTTTAAAGCTGATGCCATTCACGGCGGCAAATCTCAGGGCCAACGTCAGCGAGCACTAAATCGATTTAAAAAAAGTGAAATCAGTATTTTAGTGGCTACTGATGTGGCGGCTCGAGGAATTGACGTTTCTGATATTACTCATGTAATTAATTACACCGTTCCGCAGTCTTATGAAGATTATGTGCACCGAATTGGTCGCGCCGGCCGAGCCGGCCGAGTTGGGCACGCTCTAACATTCGTTAATCAATAAAATTTAGCAAGAGAAAATCAGTGAATAAACCAGTCCAAGACCCAAATAAGATTCGTAATATTGCAATAATTGCTCATGTTGATCATGGCAAAACAACTTTGGTTGATGGGCTGCTTAAGCAGTCCCATACTTTTCGGGATAATCAGGCCGAAATGGGTCAAGAATTAATTATGGACAGTGGCGATCAAGAGCGAGAGCGTGGTATCACTATCACCGCTAAAGTTACGGCTGTGCAGCACGGAGATTATCGGATTAATATTATTGATACCCCTGGACACGCTGATTTTTCCGGTGAAGTTGAACGAACTCTCAATATGGCCGATGGTTGTATTTTGATTGTGGATTCCCAAGAAGGGCCAATGCCGCAAACTAAATTTGTGTTGTCTAAGGCCTTAGCAGCCGAGCTTAAACCGATTGTGATTATCAATAAAATTGATAAGCCAGGACGCCGAATAGAAGAAGTTGAAAACGAGCTAGCTGATTTGTTTTTGGAGCTGGCAGTTCATGAAGATCAGCTGCATTATCCAGTTTATTATGCGATCGGTCGGGCCGGGAAGGCTTGGGACGCGGTGCCGGCTAATGCCGAAACCGATCAAGCAGATTTAGAGCCCATATTTCAGGCAATTACAGATTATGTACCAGCTCCGAAAGTTGAGCTTGATAAGCCCTTTCAGATGTTAGTTACAGCGCTGTCTTGGGACAGCTACAAGGGTAAATATGCAATTGGTCGAATCACTCGCGGCCGGGTTGCTGCCGGCAGTCCAGTTACTCTTTGCAAAAAAGACGGCACTCAGAAAAAGTTTAGAGTTGATAATGTTTTTATGAGCCACGGTGTTAGTAAATTTGAGGTTTCTGAGGGTGTGGCAGGTGATATTGTGCAGCTGACTGGCATTGATGAGGCCTTAATTGGCGAAACAATTGCTGACGCTGAAAATCCAGAAGCTTTGCCGGTATTAGAAGTCGAAGCGCCAACGCTCAAAATTTATTTAGGCCCCAATACTTCGCCGTTAAAAGGCACGGAGGGCGATTTCAGTACGTCGCGGCAAATCAGCGAACGGCTTAATAAAGAGCTAGAAACTAATGTTGGGCTAAAGGTTGAAGAACAAGGAATTGGCTTTTTAGTGTCCGGCCGCGGCGAACTTCATCTTAGCGTTTTGATTGAAACTATGCGCCGTGAAGGCTATGAGTTTGAAGTTGGTCGCCCGCAAGTGGTTACCAGAGAGGTCGATGGCAAGATAGAGGAGCCATTGGAGGAGCTGATTGTTGAGGTTCCGGCCGAGCAGGTGGGAACTGTACAGATGGAGCTTGGCGCCAGAAAAGCTGAACTTGTTGAGCAGTTTGCCAGTCCTAAAGGAGTCACGAAGCTGGTCTACAAACTGCCAACTAGAGCACTGCTGGGTCTTAGAAATATTCTGATGACTAAAACCAAAGGCACAATTGTGATGAATAGTTTAACGATTGGGTACCAGCCTTTAGGAGCCGAACTGCAGCAAATTAGAAACGGTGTGTTAATTGCTTTTGAGGCTGGCACCACTACGCCTTATGCGTTGCAAATGGCAGAGGAGCGGGGCGAAATATTTATTGGCCCAGGGGAAAAGGTTTACGCTGGACAGATCATCGGCTTGAATAAGCGCCAAGAAGATATGGAAATGAATGTTTGCAAAACCAAACATCTAACCAATATGCGCAGTTCGTCATCTGACGGCGTGGTTCAATTAACACCGCCAACTATTTTGAGTCTGGAGCAGTGCTTGGATTTTATCGAAAATGATGAACTTCTAGAAGTAACTCCTAAAAACCTGAGACTTCGCAAAAAAGAGCTCGACGTCAATAAGCGCAAGCGCCAAAATAAACAAGCTAATTAGTCTAGTGTCAACCAGTCATAGATGCTATGCTGTTACTAGATTAAACATAAATAGAAACAGCCGTCATGCGTTTTAAAAAAGCCAAACTGCCTTCCATTTCGTCGATTCCTAGCCTGCCGATTAATGTTTTAAACCCGACTTTTCTGACTGATATTTTATTTAAAAAAGATAAACGTACTGAGCTATTCTTAGAGCTTTCGCCGCAAAAAAGACTGCTGCTTTTAAGGTCGCTGACGCCTCATGTACGGCGAGATATTTTATCTCATGTGCCGGATGATGAACTGGTTGGACTGCTCCATATGGTTGATCCGGATGAAGCAACTGACATGTTGCAGCTTTTATCGCCCAAAAGACGCAGTAAGATTTTGCAACAAGTCAGCACTGAGCTAAAAGATTCGCTATCTAAGCTGCTGGAGTTTGACGCTGAAACCGCGGCTGGTCTTATGACCCTCGATTACATTCATGCCACCGCTGATGAAACAATTTCTGACGTGGCTCATAAATTCAAGCAGCACGAAAAAGCTACTGGCCGCCCGCCGGTGATTTTAGTTATGAAGGACGACGGCAAGTTAGCTGGTTTTCTGCCGGGCCACGAGCTGGGCTTTGGCCGGAAAAATGAGCTGATTGGCAAATATGTTAAGCGGCTGCCATCGATTTCTTATGCTGCTAGCCATGATGAGGTTTTTCGGCTCTTTCATGCCCACCCACACTCTAAAGTAGCCGTAAAAAACGATGCTGGTGATGTGATCGGAATTATTTACTCTGACGATGTTTTGAATATTATCCAGGAACAGGAATCTTCTTCACTGTACGATTTTGCCGGTATTCGCCAAGAGGAAAGTATCTCCGACAGTACCAAACGAAAGGTAAAAAACCGCTATCGTTGGTTGATGGTAAACGTAATTACAGCCTTTTTGGCGGCCTTTACGGTTAGTAAATTTGAAGGCATTTTACAAGCCCATGTGCTACTGGCAGCCTACATGCCGATTGTCGCCGGAATGGGCGGTAATGCTTCGATGCAGACTTTCGCGGTCTTAGTTAGAGGTATCTCGCTTGGACAAATAAATCTCCGAACAGCGGGCCGGACTCTGAGAAATGAACTGGGCGCTGGTTTCATAAATGGTTTGATAATTGCCACAATTGTTTCGGGTGTAGCGTTTTTCTTAAGTGGCGATACAAAAATCGCCCTGGTTCTGGCACTGGCGATGGTCATAAACTTAATCGTTGCAGCTTTTTTCGGCACATTAGTGCCGCTGGTGATGAGTCGGCTTGGCAAGGATCCGGCAACATCAGCGTCAATTTTTATTACGACCGCCACTGATGTGCTTGGCTTTTTGTCGTTCCTTGGTCTGGCCAGCGTGATCTTGGCTTAAATTTAAAAAATCACTATTTTAATTATCTGATTGACGTTAAAATAGCAGTCTTATAGTCTGAAGGTAATATGTTAGAAAGAGCTAAATATATTGGTAAAAAACTGCGGAGCCTGAGTTTACTGACGGCTAATTATGAAATTAATTCCGCTGATGTAAAACCGGCTCTAGAGTATATCGATAACTATTGGGCCAACCTGACAAGATATCATCCAAAAGACGATGAAAGCTTGCTGGGGCTGCCTAATAAATATCTAGTGCCTGCATATGAAGAAGGTCATGTTTTTGATTTTAATGAAATGTACTATTGGGACAGTTATTTCATGATTCAGGGACTGCTGGACGAAGATCACAAGGATTTAGTGATTGGCATATTGGAGAATTTGGTAACTATTTTTGAAAGATTCAAAATTATTCCCAATGCCTCTCGAACTTACTTGATGGGCAGAAGTCAGCCGCCGTTTTTGACCTCATTTATTTGGGATGTTTATGAAACTTATGATCTGGATAAGAAATGGCTCAAAAAAATGATGGCCGTCGCAGAAGCCGAATATAAAACCGTTTGGATGGGTGAAAAGAAGCCTAATTTTAGGCAGGTTTATAAAGGGTTGTCTCGTTACTATGACATTAATCATTTAAATGATTTAGCCGAGGCCGAAAGCGGCTGGGATATGACCACCCGATTTAATCGCAAAGCGCTGGATTATACCCCGGTTGATCTGAACACTCTGCTTTATAAGTATGAGATGGATTTTGCCCGGTATTACCGTTTGGTGGGCAAAATTCGCAGCGCCGTTAAATGGGAATCGGCTGCCAAATATCGAAAGAGTGTGATGGACGGCTTGATGTGGAGCAACTTAAAAGGGATTTATTTTGATTATAACTATGCCAAGGAAAAGCGCGGAACGGTGAGTTCACTGGCTGGATTTTATCCTTTGTGGGCAGGCATGGTTGATGAAAAACAGGCGGCTCAAATGGTGAAGTCATTGCGCCGATTTGAGCATCGCGGCGGACTGTCGACAACCGATAGTCAGCCAATTAATCGGATGGTTCCTGGCGTTGTTGTCCCCGGCGTAATGCCAACTCAATGGGCTTATCCAAACGGCTGGGCGCCGCTACATTTTCTGATCATTAAGGGCCTGGAACGTTATGGTTATCACGAGGACGCTCGGCGAATTGCACTCAAGTGGCTTAAAAATAATCTAGATTGGTTTAATAAAAATCATGTTTTTCTAGAGAAATATAATGTTGTTTCTCCGGAAAAACCGCCGGCTAAAGGGCTGTATCCATCTCAGACCGGGTTTGGCTGGACCAACTCAGTATTTATTAGACTAGCCAAGGAATACATAGATGGAGCCTAGCTCAGAGTCAAGTTTACCCTGTGCGGATAAGATGACTTTTGATAGCCAAAAACAAGCCGAAGCCACCGCTACGACTGTTGGTTGGCAACGCGGCTCCAAAGTTAAAGCCTATAAGTGTCAGCACTGTGAGCTCTGGCATCTATCCAGTAACTGATGTAAAATAGACTTATGATCTTTGGGAATCAAATGAAAATGCTAAGCATGCCCGGCCAGGGCTAATTTGTGATTCCACCAAAACTCTTTGATAATTTTAATAACAGGTAAAGCCACATGAATTATTACGTTACAACCTCGATTCCTTATGTTAATGGTCCGCCGCATATTGGCCATGCTTTGGAGTTCATCATGGCCGATGTCTTAGCTCGCAACGCCCGGGCTCAGGGTAAAAGTGTTATTTTCAGCACCGGCACAGATGAGCATGGCGGGAAGGTAGCTGACAAAGCTGCTAAAAATAATCAGACCCCCAAACAGTTTGCTGATGGCATTAGCCAGCAATTTCGGGAACTTGCCAAACAGTTAAACATCAGCAACGATCGCTTTATTCGCACCACCGATCCAGGCCATGAACAGCGGGCCCAAATTATTTGGAAAGCTCTGCAAAAAGACATTTATATGGATAGTTACGTCGGGCTTTACTGCACCGGCTGTGAAGCGTTTGTGACCGAAGCCGTAGCTCAGGAAAATAACGGCATTTGCCCTGATCATAACCAGCCCTATGAAAAGATCGAGGAAAGTAACTATTTTTTCCGGTTGAGTAAATACAGCGGCCAAATCAAAGCTGCCATAACTGACGGTTCTTTTAATATTTTGCCAATAACCAGGAAAAATGAAATCCTGCAGGTTATTGAAGATGGGCTGGAGGACATCAGTATTTCCAGACCAAAGGAAAAAATCTCTTGGGGCGTGGCCGTGCCAAATGATGATACTCAGGTGATGTATGTTTGGTTTGAGGCGCTGATGAACTATATTACAGTTCTCGGTTATCCAGAGCATGATGATTTTAAACAATTCTGGCCAGCTAATGTGCAAGTGATTGGGAAAGATATTTTACGTTTTCACGCGGCTATTTGGCCTGGAATTTTACTGGCTCTGGGGCTTCCTTTGCCCGAAAAACTTTTCGTCCATGGATTTATAAATATCGATGGCAAAAAGATGAGCAAATCACTCGGTAATTATGTTACACCAGGCGAGATTTTAGAAAAATACAGCGCCGATGTGCTGAGGTATTTTTTCCTGCGCTATATTCCGTCATATGATGATGGTGATTTTTCATGGGATAAACTGCATGAGGTTTATAACAGCGATCTGGCAAACGAGCTGGGGAATACTGTCCAGCGCACAGCTGCCATGATCAAGCAGTATCAAAACGGCATTGTCGGTACTATGCCTAGCGTTGGTCACGATATTGCTCAGTACATCGAAGCCATCGACGATTGTCGATTTGATCGAGCATTAGAGGAGGTGTGGAATAAAATTCGGGGGCTAAACCGTTACATTGATGAGTTCAAGCCCTGGGAGATTAACAAGCAAGGCGATAAAGAGCATCTGGCTGAGGTTTTGGCTTACCAGGCGGCGTCGCTGCTGGAAATAGCCGAACTTCTGCAGCCGTTCTTGCCGGAAACTGCTCTTAAGATCCGCCATGTGTTCGAAGAGGGCGTAATTCGCCCAATCGAAGGCACTCTCTTCCCCCGCCATAACCTAAAAACCGCCGCCTAGCTTGTATGGAGTTTGTTGATACGCACTGTCATATTCAGTTTGAGGATTATAAGTTAGATCCTGAGGATGTGCTGCGTCGGGCGCGTAAAAAGGGTGTTAGCCGCTTTATGTGTGTTGGTTGCACGCCGGCCGACAGTCAGGCAGCAATAGATTTTGCCGGGCGTTATGATGACGTTTTCGCGTCGATTGGAATACATCCTCATGAAGCAAAAAGATACATTGAAAATAAGAAGTTATTGCAACAGTTTCGCAGTTTAATAAATAGTCCAAAAGTGGTCGCGGTTGGCGAAACAGGACTGGATTATTACTACCTTAATTCGCCTAAGAAACAGCAAAAACAGCTACTAAAATTTCAAATTGAGTTAGCCTTAGAGCACAATTTGCCGCTTATTTTTCATGTCCGGGAGGCGTTTGATGATTTTTGGAAAATACTCGATAACTACACCGCAGTCCAAGGTGTAGTGCATAGTTTTTCGGCCACTACCAAAGAGTTAGACGAGATATTAGACCACGGTTTATACGTGGGGCTTAATGGCATCATGACTTTTACAAAAAATGATGATCAGCTTAGGGCTGCAAAGCAGGTTCCGCTTGAGCGATTGGTGCTGGAAACTGATGCTCCGTTCTTGACTCCTAACCCCTTTCGTGGTAAAATTTGTGAACCAGGTCATGTGAGTGTGACAGCCGAATTTTTAGCCAATCTAAGAGGCGAAAGCCTCAGTGCTTTGGCGGCGGCTACCACCCATAATGCCCGTGAATTATTTAGGATTTAGGAGTAAAATTAATCTCGTGCCAACTACTACTTATTTCAGTCAGTCATCAGATCATGAAAGGCAGCCAAAAGGTCCTTTGCCAGGGCCCGAGCTGGCGCAAGCTGGTCATGAGAGAGTTGGGATGATTTCTGCGGCGGTTAATAGCTTGGTAGAAACAATTGAAAATAACTATCCGCTAGATCCTGTTTATGTAGATTCAGGCGTCACTAAGACTGAAGCATTCGCTAATGAGACTAAAAATGAACAGGCTGCTCATTCGACGGACAATCATCAGCCACCGGCATCTTATGACGAGTCTGAAGCTAGGCGATTAATTGAAGAGGCTTTTAGAGGTGAGTAAAATGTTTAATAAATTCTTAACACATCTAAAAGCTCAGAAAATGGCCGTAAGAAAAGCTGAACTGTACAGAAAATTACTGCGCGAAGAAGCTAAGATTGGCGGTCAGATTTTTGGTCCGGCTAAAAGTGGCACTCGCCGAGAGTTTTTTTGTATGGATCAGCACACCTGGGTTTGGCACGAGGAGTGGGTTAATGCCGATGGCCAAAAGCAATACATGACAACTCGTTATGATGTTCGGCCAAGCGGAATTGTAAAATCGCAGAATGGTCATTATCGAGCGGTAGATGCTAAAGAAGCGCGAACATTATTGCGGGCGGCTAAGTCTTATCAGCAGCGTGTGAGCAGCGAGCTTTATCCATTTGTGGCTTAGGCTGAAAGTTTTATTTGTTATATTTAAACCAGCTTTATGAATAATTTGATTTATCTTGATTATGCAGCGGCTACTCCTGTAGATCAGGAAGTTCTGGCAGCTGCTAAGCCGTTTTTTACCGAAGCGTATTATAATCCTTCGGCGCTGTATAAGTCCTCAAAAGAAGTCTCGGCGGCACTTGAGGCAGCCAGGTCAAAGGTTGCTCATTATCTGGGAGTCAGAAGCCCGGAAATTATTTTTACAGCTGGCGGTACGGAGGCTAATAATCTGGCGATCAGTGGAATTATGAATAACTTTCCAGATGCCAATATAGTGATTAGCGCCATTGAGCACGATTCGGTTATCGAACCGGCTGCCAAATACGATTGCCGCCAAGTCAAGGTAAATAACCAGGGTTTGATTGATGTTGACAGCCTGAGAGCTTCTATTGATGATCAAACAGTGCTTGTTAGTGTGATGTACGCTAATAACGAGATTGGCACCATCCAGCCGCTGGCTAAAATAGGCTCCATAATTGACGAAGTAAAACGCGCCAGACGAGCCGCCGGCAATAATCTGCCGCTTTATTTTCATAGTGATGCTTGCCAGGCCGCAAATTACTTAGATCTTAAAGTCCATAAAAAACAGCTTGATTTAATGACTTTAAACGGCGGTAAAATCTATGGATTTAAACAAACCGGGGCTTTGTTCGTGACAAGTGGAATTGATTTAAATCCGTTGATTGTTGGCGGCGGTCAAGAGAGAAATAGGCGAAGCGGAACCGAAAACGTAGCCGGAGCAATAGGGTTTGCGGCAGCTCTTTCTAAGGCTCAGGACATGAGGCTTCAAGAAACTGAACGTTTATCAAAGATTCAAAAAACATTTATAGCTATGCTTGAAGAGCGAATCCCGGGAGCGGTTATTAATGGCTCGCTCGAAAAACGTCTGCCCAACAATGTAAACATCACCATCGCCGGTCAAGATAATGAGCGGCTGATAATGGCTCTTGATGAGGCGGGGATTATGGCGGCTGCCGGTTCAGCCTGCAGTGCCAGCAGTGAAGATCCGTCGCATGTTCTAAAGGCTATCGGTCTTGCTGACGATCAGGCGCAGGCTAGTTTGCGGTTTACAATGGGGCGCGGTACAACCATCGATCAAATTAAGCTAGTAATTGATCAACTGGAAAAATTGATTTAGCTGCTTTATAATACACTTTATATAAAGCGGTTATGATAAAAACAAAAATAATTCGGTTTCTTACTTTTCAGCGTATTTTAGCGCTGGTTACATTAGTGGTGCTTATTATTTTAGGAGCCGCTGGGCCGTCATTAGCTCAATCTTTTATTCAGGGCTATCAGTCTGATGCAGTGCTTCAAAAAGGCATGTTAGTTCGGCTAAATGAAGGCGATACTACAAAAGTCAGCCCCGTTTCATCGGATGAAATGGATAAACTTCACGGCGTAATTGTAAATCCTAATGATGCGCCGGTAACGCTTTCTGACATTGCGGCGGAAAAAGTTTTCGTGGCAACTCAAGGCCGTCATGAAGTGCTGGTTAGTAATCAAAACGGCGGTGTCAATGAAGGTGATTTTATAACTGTCTCGGCGCTTAGCGGTGTTGGTATGAAAGCCGGTGACTCTCAGGAGTTTATTGTTGGCCGGGCAGTCGAGGCTTTTAATGATTCTGGCCCTTCAAGCAGCAAAGCAAAAATCAAAGACTCCGAAGGTCAGGAAAGAGAGGTTAGTTTGGGCCGAGTCGACGTAGAGATAAATATTGGCCGCAACCCGTTACTTAAGGGCGACGAAGCCAATCTGCCGGAGTTTTTAAAAAAAGCCAGCGAAACAATTGCTGGAAAACCGGTTGATACTTACCGAGTTTATCTGGCGATCATAGTTTTTATCATCACCACAGTTGTGGCCGGCAGTTTGCTGTATGGTGGCGTGCGCAGCGGACTTATCTCGATTGGTCGTAATCCTCTGTCTAAAGGCCATATAATCCGCGGCATGTTTCAGGTAGTTATAACCGGCATTATCATTTTCATATTAGGTCTGTTTGGGGTATATTTATTACTGAAGCTATAATCATAAGCACTTAAAAGGTGGGAACTTCGTGGAGATCTGGCACTTAGCACTAATAATCGGTAGCTTATTGTCTGCTACTGCAGCTTTTATTTGGATGGCTGTAAGATTGGGTTCTGGCGGTCAACCCCGCAAGGCGGGCGCCGAGCAGTCTTTAACAGATCAAGCGGAGCGCGATGTCGAACATATATTTAATGACACTTTTAGAGAAGAGTTGCGCAATAGGGGCCGTCTACATTTTGAAAAAATCATTGGCGAAAATGCCATGTTTTTGCAACAAGATTTGCGTCTAACCACCTCACAACTCAATGAATTTCTAAAAAATGAAATTACCAGGAAGCTTCAGGAAGAATTTGCTAAATATGAGGAGTCGATAACCGACGCCAAGCAGCTGGCAATTGATTCTATCAACAAAACTCAAGAGGCTATTGAACAACAGCGCCAGGCTATGAGTAAGCAGCTGCATGACGAGTTGGCCAGAGAAAAAGACCGACTAACCAAGCAGTTTGAAGAAAATATGGCCGACATTATAAATCATTATGTTATGGCGGCGGTTGGCGATCAGATTGATTTGAATGATCAGCTGGAGTACATCTTGGCCAGCATTGAAGAAAATAAAGCCGAAATTATGCAGGATATATCAGAGGGTGCTTAATCGGTGGAAAAAACAAAACTTCAATTACCAGTTCAAATCTCTACCAAAATAGAAGTTGGTCGGCTGCTTAGTGAGCTTGAAGAGCTTGATAATTTTTTATCTCAGGCGGACATCAGAAAGCCGGGCACGCCAACTAAACTACCTAAAATGAGTCGTTTGCTGGACGAGTTTATAGAAATTAATAAGCTCAATCCGCTGCACAAAGATGACCGCAAAATTATGCTGGATTTTATAAAAACCGTGCGTCTTAAGGCGCCAACAATTCACTTAAGTTTTGGGGTTGACCCTTCGGCGGTATTCATCCAAAAACTAACAACCTGGCTTAGAGGCAACATTCACCCGCTGGTTTTGCTGCATATTGGCTTGCAGCCTAATATCGGCGCTGGTTGCGTGGTTAGAACCACCAACAAACATTTTGATTTTAGCCTGAGAGAGCACTTCAAAAAGCAACGTTCCTTGCTGATTGAAAAAATTCATAGCGGCGCCTCGGCTGCCACGGCCAAACAAAGCCAAGAGCCTGAGGCCCAGAAAATTAAAGTTGAGGCTAGTTCATGAGTGCTAATGCCAGCCCCCAGATCAATACTGGCAACCAGCACTTTGATCGATTAGTGGCCGCCGGAAAACCAGTTGGTGAAGTTATATCTGTTGATAAATTTTTAATTAAAGCCACCGGCTTACAGCCCTGCGCGATGCACTCTTTAATTATGTTTGACGATGGCAGTAAGGGTTTCGTGCACCAAATCGAAAACGACCACGTGGTAATCCTTCACTTGGGCGAAACGCCGCTGAGAGTTGGCGCTGTGGCGGTTGTTCAGCACCAGGAGCTAGTTAGTAAAGTTGGCAAAGATTACATTGGCCGAGTGGTGTCGGTGACCGGTGAGCCGCTTGATAATAAAGGCCCGATTGCCGCTGATTCAGTGTGGCCGGTTTTTAGTACGGCGCCGCCGCTTTATGAGCGTAAACTTTTAAGCGATCAGCTGGAAAGTGGAGTGACGACCCTTGACGCACTATTTCCGATTGTTCGCGGCCAGCGTATGGCGCTGCTTGGAGACAGCAAATCCGGTAAGAGTACGCTGGTAACTCAGCTAACAATCAACCAAAAAAATACCGACCAAGTGGTAGTTTATGTGCTAATTGCCAAGCGCCGCAGCGATGTTGATACGCTGCTATCCAGGCTGAATGAAACCGGCGGTATGGAAAAAGCCATTGTGGTGGTTTCGACGATGTTTGAGTCGCTAATTATGAGCTATATCGCACCCTATGTTGGCTGTGCTATGGCTGAATATCTCTGGCAAAAATGTGATCAAGATACCATTATCATTTATGATGACTTGACGTCTCACGCCCATGCTTACCGAGAAATTGCTCTGCTGAGCGGTGTTAGCCCGGGGCGTGATTCCTACCCTGGTGATATGTTCTATGCGCACTCTAGTTTGCTGGAAAGAGCCGGCCGGCTGGACAGTTCTGGCAAGCATTTAACCAGTATCCCGCTTGTTAATGCGTCGGGCGGTGATATCACGGCTTATTTGCCGACGAATATTATGTCGATCACCGATGGGCAGTGGATTTTGGACATGAATATTTTTCGTGATGGAATCAGACCAGCGGTTAACATTGGTCTAAGTGTGACTCGCGCCGGCGGTATTGGCCACAATAAACGCCAAAAAACACTGGCTTCGCAGACGCTTAAGATTTTAGCTGATTATCGTCAGGCCGAAGAGTTCTCGCATTTTGGTACGGAGTTGTCCGCAGAATCCAAGCGGGCTCTGGTAATTGGTAAGCAGATTTTTGAAATTATCACTCAATCGCCCACTGAAACATTTTCTATAGAAGCCCAGCAGTTAATGTTTGACATTGTGCTAAACAGTGAAAACCCGGAAACACTGGACGTGTCAGCAATGAAGGTAAAAGTCCGTGATTTTGCCGACAGGATTAAATCCGATGATGATTATGAAAAAATTCGCGACGAGTTGATCTCCCAAGTGGTGGCTGTTCCAAAAGCCGAGCCAGAAGCTGCGACACCAGCCGAAGAATCGAAAGATGACCAGACCGATTCGGCTAAATCAGATGATAAAAAAGCCGACCAGAAATCATCAAAACCTGACGACAAGCAAAAAACCGAGGACAAGAAATAATGAGGCGACCGAGCGACATTGAAAAAGAAGAGTTAGCGATGGGCACGTTGGTTGAATTGACTGGCGTTTTTGAAGGTATCGCCAGTATGCGTATTGCCCAGATCAAAAACCAGGTATTAAAAGCCACCGAGTTTTTCCATGAGCTGTGGCATATTTATTCACAGCTTAGAGTCAGTACCTATTTTGGTTTTGGGCGTAGTCAGGGTGATCAGGAAATTATTGATAAAGAGCTTTACGTTATTATCACCGCGGAAGGTGGTTTTAGCGGCGATATTGATCAAAAACTGGTCCGCTTGATGCTGGAGACCTATGACAAAGATAAAAATGAAATCATTGTTATTGGCCATCATGGTGCCTTGCAGTTGGCGCAGCGCGGCATTAGTTACAAAAAATATTTTAAGCTTCCCAATCGTGACCAAAACATTAACGTAACACCTATTATTAATGAAGCCCAGAAATATCGCTCAACGGTTGTTTTTTATCAGCAATATCTTTCGCTGATGAATCAGGAAGCTCGAAAAATTGAGCTATCGACAGCCGTTCAAGAAGAGGGAACAACCGCTGATCAAACAGATGAGGTTATTACTGAATCGAATTATATTTTTGAACCCAGTACTTACGACGTGGTTGATCACCTGGAAAGTTCAATGATGCAAATCGCAGTTAGTCAGTTGATTTTAGAGTCCAAGCTAGCTCAATATGCTTCGCGTTTTAGAGCGATGTCCTCTTCTCACCAACGAGCAGAAGAAGCCAAAGGTGATCTTCGAACTGAGTATAATCGGGCCAAACGAGCACTAAAAGACGAGCGACTCAAAGAGATTATTAACGGTCTTAAGAAAAGCAAGAAAGCTGGAGCCGGAATATGAGCAGCGGCGTAATTGTTTCGATCAAAGATCTGGTGGTGAAGGTTCGGTTCGATGATGACGCGCCTTCGCTGGGCGAACTTATTTTGGTTGATAACGAACACAAAACAGCTCTTTTGGTTGATCGAATAGAGGCTGGCGGTATAGCGATTTGTTTGAATGTCCGAACTGATCGTCGAATCCAAAAAGGCATGAGTGTGCAGCGGACCTCAAAAGGTATTGAAATCCCGATTGGCGACGCTACGATCGGTCGAATCTTAAATGCTCTCGGCGATCCGCTGGATGGCATGGAGCCTATCGCTGGTGAAGACGTCAAGACAAAAGACATCCTGAAACTTCCCGGTCGTTCCACAAATTTTGAAATCCAAAAACCGGAAATTCTGGAAACCGGCATTAAGGTCATCGACTTCTTCACGCCATTTGTTAAAGGTCGTAAAATCGGTATTATTGGCGGTGCTGGTGTTGGTAAAACCGTGCTTACCATGGAGCTGATAAATAATATTGCCCGATCAGGCAGTGGATTATCATTTTTTGCGGGTATTGGTGAGCGTATCAGGGAAGGTCATGAACTTTGGGACACGTTACGAGAAAATGATCTGCTTAAAAACACTTGTATGTTTTTTGCTCAGATGAATGAAAATCCGGTGCAACGATCGTTGATTGCTACCTCGTCGGTAACTTTGGCTGAATATTTCAGGGACGAGCAAGGCAAGGATATTTTGTTTTTCGCTGATAATATTTACCGTTACATCCAGGCCCGAAACGAGCTGGCGACAATTTTAGACCAAACACCTAACGAAGGTGGTTATGAGCCAACTATTTTCTCGGATGTAAAAGTTCTGCAGGATCGTCTGAGTTCTAACGAAAAAGGCTCGATTACTTCGGTTCAGACAATTTATGTGCCGGCTGACGACCTCTCTGATCCGGCCGTGCAAATGATTCAGCATGAGCTTGATTCAATTTTAGTGCTATCCCGAAAGGTCGCCGAGCAAGGCATACGACCAGCTGTTGATATTTCAAACACCAACTCCTCGCTGCTTACTCCAGATATTGTTGGTGAGCGGCATTATATGCTCAGCGTCAGAGTTCAGGCACTACTGCAAAAATATGATTCGCTCAAGAACATTATTGCAATTATCGGCGAGAATGAATTGTCGCCGGCTGATCGAGCCGATTACGCTAAGGCTAAAAAACTGATCCAAAATTTCACTCAGAACATGAATGTCATGACCAAACACACAGGCGTGGAGGGTGACTTCTTTACTCGTGAGCAAACCCTGCAGTCTATCGAGGAGATAATTGCCTAAGCGGCGACTAAAATAATGCTGGAAGATAACCAACATAAAGCCAAAACCACCGTAGAGGTGCCCGATGGAAAAATGTACGTCAAGGTTTACGCGCCGTTTAAAACCTATTATGACGGCGCCGCTGACAGCATTTCGGCGGTTAATGACACCGGCCCTTTTGATATATTGCCCAAACATCATAATTTTATGACACTTTTAAACCCCGGCACGATTATTGTTCGAAATGACGACGAGCACAAAGAGGTGCCGATTGATCGCGGGGTGATGCACGTCAAAGCTGATAAAGTGATTGTTTTTTTGGACGTTTAGTCGATAGCCACAAAATCAAAAGCAAAGTTTTGGCCGCCAGGTGCCGGGTTGGTGGTACAGATGCTAAATCCTGATGAGGTGCGGTTGATGTACCAATTAAGTCCGCCGGCTGCCGAGCCTACCGGTGTAATTACAACATGTGGTGTGCCGTTAAACTTATTGGCAAAAGTTATTGTCGCAAAACAGCCAGCGCCTGGGCCGCTACCGGTGTTGATTGATACAGTGCCAGCCGTGTCCGTGCCGCTAACTGAAGCTGTTCCGCCACCGCCGAGCGCTCCGCCTCTGCTTAATCCTGGAGTTGGGCCGCCAGCATCGATATGGCGAGTAATTGTCAGGTCATTTGAAAGCTGGAGGGATTGAACGGTGAGTTGAGGAATTGAGACTGGTCCGCCAAAACTACCACCGCCGGCAACAGTTAGGTTTCGCTGAACATTTAAGCCGCCTTGGATGCTGCCATCACCGTCAACCGAAAGTTGATTGGCCTGAATTTGGTCAAAACTGCTGGTTCCGGATACCGTGATACCTGGCAGATTTAGAGCGTTGCCAACTTTAATGGTGCCGGCCACGTCGAGGTCATCCCGGACTAATACTTTGCCTGAAAAAATAGCATTGGATTCAATGGCCAAGGTTTGCTTGGGGTCGCCAACTTTGATTTCTGATTCATTAATTTGTTCTAAGGCCTCTTGAGACAAATCTTGAGAGGTCAGCGTCGGCGGAGCTAGTTCTTTTTTGGTTTGTTGCATGCTTATAAACACGCCCATAGCCGAAACAATGACAATTAAAATAAAGATCAACAGGTAAATATTTATATGAACGATTAGATCTTTGAGCTTATCAAAACCCGGCTTTTTGCCTTTGGGTTTGGGATTGTCTGGCGTTTTGTTATCGGTGCCCGGAGAAGCAGCGTCACCGTCCTCTAAGCTTCCGCCGCCGGCAGCATCTGGCGTGGGGTTATCAAGCGCATTGATCTCATTAGGATCTTGAGCGGGCATCTCCATAGTCGATATTGTGTCCTATTCCTTTACTAAATCATATCAAAAGCATAATCAGATTGCACGCAGCTTAGAAATAAGCCAAAATATTAGTAGCCATGAAACGAAAGAAAGTACATCCAGGTGGGGTTCGGCTGATTTATTTATGCTTGATGTTAGTTCTGGCATGGCCGGTTTCGGTTTTGGCTCAGAGCTCATCTTCGGATAACTACAAAGTTGATCAGACATTTTTTGGCACAGGCGGTGAAACCGACCTTAATTCTGATAATTATCGAGGGCGAGCGACGGTTGGTGAGCTGGGAATTGGCGAAACTTCCAGTTTAAATTACCGGGCTTATGCTGGTTTTAATACCACTGATGAGCCGTATCTGGAATTTGTAGTCACTGGCTCAAACATTGATCTGGATTATTTGGACACCAATCAGCCAAAAACTGCTAATGGCAGCTTTTATGTTCGGGCTTGGCAGACTAATGGCTATGTTGTTCGAACCGAATCCAGCCCGCCGCAGAACGAGTTTGGCTCTCAGCAGTTGTCGCCATTGGCGATTCCCAGTAGTTCAGTGCCCGGTACCGAGCAGTTTGGCATAAATTTGGTTGAAAACTCGTCGCCGACGACTTTCGGCGCCAACCCGGTTCAGGTTCCTGATGCATCTTTCTCGTTTGGTGAAGTAAGCGCCGGCTATGACATTCCTGATAATTATAAATACTCTCAGGGTGATATAATCGCCAGCTCGCCGAGAAGCACCAGTGTTACAATCTACACCTTGTCTTATATTATGAACATATCTAAAAATACTCCTTCCGGACAGTACACCTTCAACCACGTCCTAGTGGCCACAGCGACTTACTAGGTATCTGTGGATAACTTGACGAGGTTTGCTTGTCTTTATAAAACGCTCATGGTACATTTAAGGGGTAAATTCAAAAAACAAAAACAATTTAACAAAAAAGGAGAACCAATTTATGGTTTTAGCACAAAAGCTAAGACGGCCAAAAGCGCTGGCGATGGCTGCCCTCTTACTGATTTTCAGTTTTATCCCACTTTTTACTAATAACAATGTTGACGCTGCAATTCTGTCTAATCGTCAGATTCAAATTAGCAGCTCCGCAGCCAGTGAAGACAATGTTACTTATCACGTGGAGTTTGATTTTGGTACTAGCGGTAACATTCAGGGAATCGTGGTCGAATTTTGTGCGGAATCTCCAATTATTGAAGATCAGGTCTGTAATGCACCGGCTGGTTTTGACTTAAATGGAACCGGCGCGTTAGCAGTTTCTGGCCAATCACCCGGTGGCTTAGGGGTAGCAAACTTATCAACTTTCACCACAGCTGCAACCGATAACTCGGATCGGACACTAATGCTTACAGCTGCCAGCCCTGTAGCGATGACAGCTGGCAACACTGCTTATTTTGATATCACCTCAGTTACTAACCCAAGCAGCGTGAACACAACATTTTATGCCCGTATTTATACCTACGCTACCAACACCGGAGCAACTGGTTATACTTTGGCCGATCCGGGAGCATATATTGATGCTGGCGGTGTGGCGCTCAGTACTGCTCAGGTTATCGATGTGACCTCTAAGGTTCAGGAACAGTTAGACTTTTGTGTCTACACCTCGGCGATTAATGGTAACTTTAACTGTTCTGGTGTGAGCTATAACGGCGGAGTAATACTCGGCGACACTAACGGCGTGCTTAGTACCAATGGAGCATATGTTAATAAAGAGACAAACTACAGCGTTGCGACTAATGCTTCTTCGGGTGTGGCAATTCGGATGAAAGGCACTACCCTAATGTCTGGAGCATTTGATATCACAGCTAACGGTGTGGGCACTCAATCTGGTGCGGCCTCTAGTCCCGGGACCGAACAATTTGGAATTTGTACCTACCGAGCAACTGCTAGTGATCCTGGCCTAATTCCGGACACTGTTTACGATGGTGACAACGCCGGCAACACTTCAACTGCCTGTTCTGGAACCACCAATACAGCTGGTACTGGATCAACCGGCGGAGACAACAGCGCATACTTTGCCTTTGATGATAACTCGACTGATGGCACAACTTCTTTGTACGGTGACGTTATTGCTACTAAATCAGCGGGAGATTTCTCGGCTGGAACGTTAGCGATGCTTGGAAACGTTGCTTATACCACCGAAGCTGGAATTTACACCACAGCACTTACCTTCATAGCCACTGGAACTTACTAAAAACAAAACAAAAACTGTCTATTTCACCTGATCATTAAAACAAAAGGAGAAAACACTAAAAGAATATAAACCACAAGCTGTGCTCAGCTCGGGACCCCACAAGGTTCTTGCGTATAAAGTATAGCGGATTATAGTTAAATAGTGTTAATGCTTTTTCTAAAGATTGGTGTGAAATAGATTGAGCACTGACTGACCGCTCAAACGACAATTTAAATATTACAGATCTTTGCCCCTATTTATGCGGGTGAGCTTTGCTTTTGCTGCTCAGTTTTTGAGCTGCCGGGGGCGGCTCGGACCAATAATTAGGCAAGATCATGTTAAAAAGCACTGCTAAAATAGGAAGTGCTTATTGGCGTTGTGGAAAGTTCTTGTATAACACCCACTGCTTATGCTAATCTTCTATCTGTAGATATCTTTAACTAAAAGAAACAGATTAGAAGAGGGGAAAATGGGATTTGTACTAAAAAAATGGCAGCCAAGTCGCATACTTGCAGCGCTACTTTTGATGTTTGCCTCGGTTATGCCGTTATTTAATTTTGAGAATGTTGATGCCGCGATTTTGCCAAACAGATTGATCCGAATTAGCAGCTCCGCCGCCAGTGCAACAGCTGTTACTTATCACGTAGAGTTTGATATTGGCTCAACTGGCAACGTCCAGGGGCTGGTAATTGATTTTTGTGACGAAACGCCTATCATTGGCGATACTACTTGTTCAGCGCCGGCCGGGTTTGATTTAAATGGATCTGGTTCGGTGGCGGTTTCTGGCCAATCTGATGGAACAGGCGGTACAGCTAATCTAGGTACCTTCACAACAGCAACTACGGCTAACAGTGATAGGACTCTTATCTTGACAGCTGCCAGCCCTGTAGCGATGACAGCTGGCGATACAGCTTATTTTGATATAACAACTGTAACCAATCCAAGTACCACTAATGAGGCTTTCTTTGCTCGAATTTACACCTATGCAACTAACACAGCCGCTACCAGCTATACTGTGGCCAACCCCGGATCTTATGTTGACGCCGGAGGTGTAGCTTTAAGTACGGCTCAGCAAATTACAGTTACCGCCAAGGTGGCTGAGCGACTGGTCTTCTGTGTTTATACAGTTGGAGTTGGCGATGACTGCGAAAACAGTGATGAATCAGGCAGCAGTGTAATCCTCGGTGATGATAATGGCGTGTTAAGTCCACTTGGTCCATTTGTAAACCGAGAGGCCAAGTATTCGATTACTACCAACGCTAGCGGTGACGCGGTCGTGACGTTCAAGGGTTCTACTTTAACTAGCGGCGCAAACACCATAGATGCGATTGGCGCTACTCCAGCAACTGTTACAACCGGCGGCACCGAACAGTTTGGGTTGTGTGTCTTTGAAGCGGCTGGCAGTGGTATGACAATTGATGCAGTTTATGACGGCGGCGCCGGAGGCGAATGTGCCGGTACGACTCAAACAGCTGGTACCACCTCAACCGGCGGAGATAACAGTGCTGAATTTGCGTTTGATGTCACTGAGGCCGCAACAACCTACGGAGATGTTCTAGCCACCAAGCCAGCTGGTGATTACTCTACCGGTGTGGTGGTTCTGGCTTCTAACATTGGTAATTCTACCGAAGCTGGCATCTACACCACTGTGCTAACCTTCATCGCGACAGGCACATACTAATTTCTTTAGATATGAATTATGCGAAGATGGGCAATCCGAACCTCTTTATACTCTAGGTATATATTAGCCTATGCCCTGTTGCTAGCTCCTTTAGCAGGCGTCTTTTTTAGCTCAGTGCAGGCAATTCCACAGGTTAAAGATCGGTTTGACCAAATATCTGATTCCAGGCCAAGCGCTATAGCGACTCACCGATTTGGGTTTGAGTTTACAGACTTCACAAATTCAGTTGGTTCGATTAGTTTTGAATTTTGCTCAAACAGTCCCATCCCTGAAGTTGTCTGCGAGGCTCCGAATGGTTTTGACGCCAGCGAGGCCGAGCTGGTTAATCAGACCGGACAAACCGGTTTTACCATCAGTGCGGCCGACACCTCCGCTAATAAACTAGTCGTAACCCGACCGCCAGCAGTTCCTCAGCCATCCGAAGGTCGCTCGACTTATAGGTTTGATAATATTATAAATCCAGATACCAGTGGTAGTTATTATGTACGCATTGAAACTTTTTCCTCTCAGGATGGTTCAGGGGTTGCCTTGGAAGACGGCGGAGTAGTGTTTGTAATAACTCCAGATTTTAATATTTCTGCAGAAGTGCCGCCCTTTTTGTTATTTTGCGCAGCGGTAACTATTACAGGTAACGATTGTGATTCGGCGACCAGCTTCTTTATTGATCTTGGTGAGTTCTCTTTATCTGGCCCTAAGGCGGCGACATCAGAAATGCTGGCCGCGACCAACGCTTCTTACGGCTATAACGTTACTTTATCGGGCACCACTTTAACATCTGGTAACAATATAATTAACAATCTAACCAACCCCAACCAATCATCGCCGGGCAATAGTCAGTTTGGTCTGAATTTAAGGTCAAACAGCAATCCTTCGATTGGCGCCAATCCGCTGGGGCCGGGGACGGCCTCAATAACCGCCGATTACAGCCAACCTAACAGATTCAAATTCGTTCCTGGTGAGGCGGTCATATCAACACCGACTACTAGTGATTATCGTAAATTTACAGTCAGCTACATTGTCAATATTAGCGACAATCAACCGGCTGGCATTTACGCTACAACCGTGTCATTCGTGGCTTTGGCTAATTTTTAGGAGTTATGCGATAGTTTTTAAGGCTTTAAACTTATGTTAATATATTCAAATAGAGTTAGAGAAAAGCTGACAAGAGAGGGTTTTTAAGTTATGAAGATTATGTTCAGACGCAGCGCCGTAATTGTCATGGCCTTAGCGGTGGTGTTTGGCGTGGGCGGTAGTTTGGCGGTTGCTCAAAACGACGCCGCTGGTAACGGCTTTAGAATTTCACCGGTAAGAAGTGAGTTTGTAATTGAAAAAGGTGCCAGTCAGACGCTTGCGATTACCGTTGAAAATCCTACTGGCGGTTCAGTGACTGCCCGCGGTGTGGTAAATAATTTTATCGCCAGCGACAAAGAAAATGGCGAGCCGCGTTTGATTTTGGATGAAAATGCGCCGCAGCCGCGCAATAACTTTAAAAATCTGGTTGGTGAGCTGCCTGATGTCACCCTTGAGCCGCTCCAGAAAAAAGAAATTCCAGTTAATATTTCTATTCCGGCCGATGCCAGCTCGGGCGGTTATTATGGGGCAATTCGTTTTCTGCCAGTCGATACCGAGGGTGATGGCAACGTGGCTTTGACGGCCAGTGTTGGTACAATTGTGTTAATCAGAGTGCCTGGTGATCTTGAAGAAAGGCTGAACCTTACGCAGCTCAGCGCCTCGCAGGATGGCTCAACTAAGAGCTTTTTTACAGGTGGTGATGTTAGCGTAGCGACTCGCTTGGAGAATGTTGGAAATATTCATGTTCAGCCATTTGGTAAAGTGCATGTTAAGGATATGTTTGGAAATGTTGTTCAGGAGTTTGAGCTAAACTCTACCGAACCGCGGGCTAACATTCTGCCGGATAGTATTCGTCGTTTTGAAAATGATATTGATAAGCCTGATCGCGGCTGGTTTGGTCGCTACACAATCACCGCTAATATTGGTTACAGCCAAGGCAGCGGTGACTTGATCACTGCTTCTTCGAGCTTCTGGTATCTGCCAGTGTGGTTTTTGATCGTGCTGCTTGTAGTTATTATCCTGATTGTCGGCGGTGTGTTCTGGTTTATGAACCGCCGAGGGCGCGGTAATCGTCGTTCCATTCGACGCTTCTAAGATCCGACCATTTAATTAAACTGCTTGAGCTTATAGACGTAAGTCCGTAAACTGATGTATAAGATGCGTGGCAAAAAACTACTGGCGGTCTTGGCTTTTTGGTTCAGTTTGTTTGTATTGGGTCTCGGTACAATTTATGCCCAAGTGGAAAATCCTAAAAACGGTTCGGTTGGTATGGAGGGCAGGATATCTTCGCCGCCGCCAACCAGAGGCGCAACAATTAGTTTGCCATCTAATGGGCAGACTTTCACAACTTTGCCGGTGACAGTCAGTGGTTTGTGTCCTGATGATCTGCTGGTCAAATTGTTTAAGAATAATGTTTTTGCCGGTAGTACGCAGTGTAAAAACGGCAGCTACTCACTGATTATTGACTTGTTTAGCGGCCGAAACGAACTGGTGGCCAGAGTTTTTGACTCTCTAGATCAAGCCGGGCCTGACTCTAATAAAGTTTCGGTTACGTTTAATGACGCACGTCCTGGGGCCAGCTCTCGTCCCACATTAACCAGTAACTTCGCCAAATTGGGTGTTAATCCTGGTCAGCAGTTAACTTGGCCAATTACTTTATCTGGTGGCTCGGGGCCATATGCCGTCAGTATCGATTGGGGAGATGGCAGCGCAGCCGAGCTTAGGAGTCTTGGTTTTGCCGGACCATTTGATATCAAGCATGAGTACAAGACGCCCGGTGTTTACACGATCATAATCAAAGTCACCGACAGAGACAGCGCCACGGCTTATTTGCAATTAGTTGGAGTGGTTAATGGGCCGTTAAGCCAGGAACAAATTGATGCCGAAGCGGCCGAGGCCGCGGGCGGCAGCGAAGAAAAGCGGGTTATATTATGGCAGCCGGCAGCAATCATGATTCCTTTTCTAGTTAGCACCTTTTGGCTCGGTAGGCGTTATGAGCTTAAATTTCTCAAGAAAAAGATTGAGCGCGGTGAGCGTCCATTTTAGCTGGATTAAGCTAAAGATGTTATAATAACTTGATATGTCTAAAACGGTTTTTGTTGGTCTAAGTGGTGGCGTTGATAGCTCAGTTACAGCTGCTCTTTTGAAGGAGCAGGGCTATAAAGTTGTCGGCGTTTATATGAAAAACTGGAGTCAGGATTTACCTGGCATGCCCTGTCCTTGGAAAGATGACTACCAGGATGCTAAGCGCGTAGCCGTGCAGCTCGGGATTGATTTTAAAATGTATGATTTTGAAACTCAGTACCGCAGCAAGGTTGTTGGCTATATGGTGGATGGCTACAAAGCTGGCCGGACACCAAATCCGGATATCATGTGCAATCAAGAAGTTAAGTTTAAGCTATTTTTAGAAACTGCCTTAGAAGACGGCGCCGATTTAATTGCGACTGGTCATTATGCCCGGACTAAGTCCGTGCCAGCTAAAAGTAAAAAGTCGAAAGCAGAAAGTCGACTACTAAAAGCCAAGGACGATAACAAAGATCAGACCTATTTTTTGTACCGAGTTACTGAAGACGCGTTATCTAAAACACTTTTCCCGCTTGGTGATTACACTAAACCAGAGGTTCGTAAACTGGCCGAAAAGTTTGGCTTAATTACCGCCAAAAAGAAAGAATCAATGGGAATTTGTTTTGTCGGCAAAGTTGGTATTAAAGATTTTCTTAAACATGAACTTGGTGAACAGCAGCCCGGTGATATCATCGACCAAAACGGCACAGTGCTTGGCCAGCACGAAGGAGCGATTTTCTATACCATTGGTCAGCGGCACGGCCTGGGCGTTGGGGCTGGTTTGCCGTACTACGTTGTTGGTAAAGACATGAAGAAAAACCAGGTTTATGTTACCACTGACTTGTCGGACAACAGACTTTGGCGGAATAAAATAAACCTCACCGATACTAATTGGATAAATGGTGCCCCAGAAGACGGTACTAATTTGCAGGTTAGGACCCGGCACCGCGCTCCGCTAATTGACGGCACTTTAGAGATTGATGGCGCTAAGGTCTCGATAAATCTATCTGAAGAAATTCGAGCCCTCACACCCGGCCAGTCTGCCGTTTTGTACAAAGAAGACCAAGTCCTCGGCGGCGGCATTATTATTTAAGTAAGGTCACCTGCTAATGCTGGATACTTCATATGCGGCAGTTTACCGAGCATGGCTGAATTTTCGTAAAGGAAAGCAATCCAGCCAGGCAATCGATATCCAGCCAGGCAATCGATGCCTTTGCTTCCAGCTTAGAGGCTAATATTTTCCAGCTCAGCCGCGAAATTCGAACTGGTCATTATCGCCATGGCGGTTACCTAAAAGTCACTGTGCAGGAGAAAAAACGCAGAAATCTGGCTGTGACAACAGTGCGCGACCGGGTCGTGCACAGGCTACTTTACAATTATTTAGTAAACAAATTTGATAGAAGTTTTGATTATGATGTGTGGTCGTGCAGGAAAAACAAAGGGCTGCATAAGTGCTTAGATAGAACAAAAACTCTTTTAAATAAATATTCTCAATCATATATTTGGCGGGCTGACGTGCAGAAGTTTTTTGATAGTGTAAATCATGAGATTTTACTCGAAGCTATTATGCGCAAAATCTCTGACCCTGTAGCTGTTTGACTGTGCCAAGAGACAGTAATTAGCTACAGCTTGCCAAGCCAGAGTTACACCGGTATACCAATTGGTAATCTGACTAGTCAAATATTCAGTAATATTTATTTAAATGAGTTTGATAGATTTGTACGACGCCAGTTAAAGCCATTGGCGTATTTACGCTACGGCGATGATTTTGTGTTGTTTGCTCCGACTCGCCGCCGTGCATATCAGTTTCAGTGTAAAGCCACCCAGTTTTTATATGATAACCTCAGTCTCTCAATAAATCATAGAAACAATATAGTTGTGCCTGCGGCAGATGGGCTAAAGTTTCTGGGTCATGAAATTAGTACCGATTCTTACGTGGTAGATAAACATACCACTCGTTCGGTGCTTAAAAAGGTTAATGCTAGCAATGCAGCAAGCTACAAGGCTCTGTACTTGCCGCCGTCCGCCAGACAGCAGTTAGATTGGATTTTGCTTGATGAAGTGAATAAAATAATTGACAATGGCATAGAGTTGTTATAAAATACAGCTAATTTATTTAGTTTAGTCAAATGTAGGAGATTTTTATATGGCGATTGAAGGATTGATGGAGAAGCGTGAAGTCGGGATGTTCAAGCTTGGGCGGCCAGACGTAGCTGAAGCCGTCGGCGTTACAATAGAAGCTTATAAGGCCTTAGGGTTTAGCCCGGACGTGGACCGTGCAACAGAAACCATGACTGCTGAATTTGAGTCAGTCGCACAAATAGGTGGTTACGATGGACGATTATTCGTGCCAGTGCCAAAAGAAGTTCCATTTCAGCAATTACTAGATACCGCCGAAGGTAAACGACCAGATGAAGTACAGCCTGCTTATAAATATGTCCCGCTTTGGACTCCTGGCAACCCGAATCATAGTGGTTACACTGCTGAAGAGCTCGATCAAGCTCCAAGTACTCCGCAAGCTCGACTAGCTGTGTTCAATGCTAGTGATACGGGGGTTGATCCGCTGCTCCATTACCTGGGTTTGCCATATGACCGTGAAGCTATGGGGCAGTATGGCGGTGAGACAACACAGAAGGCTAAACTGGGTGAAGATACCATGGCCTTTGAAGATAAGCGTCCAGAGCTTGAGCTTATTGCTCTAGACCATAGAGACTTTGCTCTTATGGCATTAATGGATAGGATACGGGGTGTAGATCCAGAGGACATGATCTTAAGCCGTGGTTTTATGCGAACTGTGCATCTAGGCCGCAAAGCTGTGGGCGGCGGCTCGGTTGTCGGCTACGTGGACTCGGACGGTGGTCAGCTGCGGTTTGACGGGTCGCTTGGTGTCGCGTATGACAACGGGGGTGTTGGCCTCTCGGTGGGGCAAAAGCTAGCAGATGCTTAGATTTTAGGCTTTTCATCTTTTTATATTTTTAGTTTTTTGATACTCTAACTTTGGATTTCGATCATAATTACGGCTGTATTTGGTTTACTTGTCTTAGTAAATTGCAGATGTTTGCCAATGATCAAATTATCAAATCGAAGTAAAATTATGCCCCACGTGAGGCCTAGAGTAAATTGACGATTTTTCTCCGTATGCGTACGGGTAACAGAAAACAAGAAGCGTAGGCTAACAAACTGTGGACGGCGACTCGATTGTCGGCAACGTGAACTCAACGGTGGTCAGCTGAAGTTTGACAGGTCGAATGGTGACGCGAATGACAACGAGGGTGTTGGCCTCTCGATGAGACACAATTTTCTATGTATTGGTTCACTCCTCTATAAATATTTGGGAGTGAATCCAAAATATGTATTCCTCCCCCTGAAGCTCAGCTGTCGTTTCATTCGCTTTGCTCAAAATACAAGTTTTGTTATGGAGACTTCCTGTCACAGGCTTTTTCGCCAACCGCCCAGCATACGGCCAATTTCTAGTGTTTTGGCCTGTAGCTGGTGTAGCGTTGTTTCGTTTGCTAGTTTTTGGGTAAGTAGTATACGAAGCAGGAAATGTGTTAATTCTAACCGAGCAGATGCTTTTATAAGATATGCGCCTTTTTGAGCCGTTGGTGCGTATTTGGCCATAATGAGGAGTTCTAAAACATCTAGTGTGGTGCTTTCTAATCTTCTGCCAATAGTTTGCTTTTTGGTTGCCGGAAGCCTTTCGGCTATTGGACTGAGGCTTAGATATAATTCTTGGGTACGACTTATTACTGATAGTTCTTGCACTATGTAAAATTAGCAGATTTACTCAGATCTTGCATGGCTTCTGAATCTTGAATTTATGAGAGATTAGATTTCTCGCAGTCGGGGTTAGTCAATTTAGCTTAAGGCTTGACATAACCTGGCGGTGTAGAGATGGGAGGGTTAGGCTTTATTTCGACACCATTTATTTCCAGGGCTTCAACCATCTGCTGGGCAATCTGAGATTCTACTTGCCTAATAGAGCAGCCATGATAATTGCCGGCTTGAAAACAAGCCCGAACATCTTCACTGGTTGAATTAATAAACCTTTTTAGTGCAGAGCCTAGAGTTTGGGCTTCGTCCAAGGTTATCTCTAGGGGATTGGTGTCAACTTTGATGTTTGCATCATTGACATGCTCTAGAGCCGCTATTCGCACTCCTAAATCAGCTGCACTAAACGCGCAGTATCAGTATCGTTGCGAAAACCGTTTACATATGAACCTAGGGCATTTACGGCTACGATTTTCTCATGGAAGTCGTAGCGTTCAACTGGTTCAAATTCAACTGCCAGTCCTTCGCTTGATAATAGTTTCATAACCAGCATTATATAATTTTATATGTCAGTTATGTCAATCTCTGATAGAATATAACAGATATGAATGCGCAGGAAATTAGACAGGCTTATTTAGATTTTTTTGAAAAACGCCGCCACGCGGTGGTTCCTAGGACGCCGATTGTTCTTAAGGATGACCCAACTACCTTGTTTACAGGTTCTGGTATGCAGCCGATGATTCCGTACTTACTCGGTGAGCCGCATCCTAAAGGGCAGCGAATTGTTAATAGCCAGACTTGTCTGAGGGCTCAGGATATCGATGATATTGGTGATAATCGCCATACGACTTTCTTTGAAATGCTTGGTAATTGGAGCATGGGCGATTATTTCAAGCAACAGCAAATTGAATGGATGTTTGAGTTTTTGAGTGAAGTCGTGGGGCTTGATATGAGCAAGATTTACGTGACTTGTTACATCGGTGATGAACGCTACGGCATTCCCAAAGATACAGAAGCGGCGGCCGTTTGGAAAGACCTGTATGAGGCAAAGGGCTTAAGTAGTGGCGAGGCTGAGATTGGGTCTGAAGAAGATGGCTACAAGCGCGGCATTAAAGACGGCGAGCGGATTTTTTATTATGACGGCAGCAAAAACTGGTGGAGCCGCAACGGCGGACCGGAAACCACGCCAATTGGCGACCCCTGCGGGCCGGACAGCGAAATGTTTTATGACTTCCAGACGCCGCATGACAGCGAATTTGGCGAACATTGTCATCCGAACTGTGACTGCGGTCGGTTTATGGAGATTGGCAACAATGTGTTTATGGCCTATAAAAAGGTGGCCGAAGACAAATTTGAGCCGCTTGAAAAGCCAAATATCGACCATGGCTCAGGGCTGGAGCGAATTGCCGCGGCGGCCATTAATGACCCAGATGTGTTTAAGATCAGCTTGATGTGGCCGGTTATCGAAAAGCTTGAACGTCTCAGCGGCAAGAAATACGAAAGCAACACCAGCGCCATGCGGGTAATTGCCGATCACCTTAGGGCAGCAACTTTCTTGGCAGTTGATGGCTGCGTGCCAAGCAACAAAGAACAGGGTTATGTGATGCGACGATTGTTGCGCCGGGCGATTCGTTTTGCTTTTGATTTGGGTGTTCAGCAGAATTTCTTTGAAGAAATTGTGCCGGTAATTGCAGATATGTACGCTGATGATTTTCCAGAAGTCGTCGAGAAGCGTGATGAAGTCATTGCCGTGCTGGCCAAAGAAGAAAAAGCCTTCCGCCAAACTTTACGTAAAGGTCTCAAACAGCTGGAAAAGTTCGCGGAAGACGGCTTAACTGGAGTAGAACTATTTACTTTGTATGATACCTACGGCTTCCCAGTTGAGCTATCGACCGAAGAGATTTTTAAGCAAAACATAAAGATATCAGATAACTGGCGAGAAGAATTTGATGCCAAGATGAAAGAGCAACGGGAACGCAGTCAGACGGCAACCAAAGGCACTTTCAAGGGTGGTTTGGGCGGCCAAACTATGCAACACAAAAAATATCACACTGCTACGCACTTGATGTATCAGGCGCTGCGCGATGTGTTGGGCGATCACGTTATCCAGCGCGGCAGCAATATTACTGAAGAACGACTAAGGTTTGATTTTTCTCATCCAGAGAAGGTAACTCGCGAGCAGCTTGATCAGGTGGAAGAAATTGTCAACCGCGAAATTGCCAAAGATTTGCAGGTCAGTTTCAAGGAGTACCCAACCGAAGAAGCCACCGGTAAACTTGGCGCGCTCGGTCAGTTTGGCGACCGCTATGGCGACACAGTCAAAGTTTATTCGATGAAAGACCCTAAGTCTTCGCCAGATGAACGGCCCTTTAGCTTTGAGATCTGCGGCGGCCCGCACGTTGACCACACTTTGCAGCTATTTGAAAACGGCAAAAAGTTCAAAATCCTCAAAGAAGAATCCAGCTCAGCCGGAATTCGCAGAATCAAAGCCGTCCTGCAATGAGCCAGGGGAGAGCAGCCCGATGAAGCGATTCATTCGCTTCCCGGCGCGATGAGAGGGGATGTTCCCCTCTCATAAGGCGAAGCCGAAAAGAAGAATCCAGCTCAGCCGGAATTCGCAGAATCAAAGCCGTCCTGCAGTAATAATCACTATCAGTTTGAGATAAACCATAACAACTGTTAAAATTTGTTGGCGAAAGGAAACAAATGAGCATAGAAACAACAGGTGAAATGCAACGCGGAGAAAGCGGTCTACCAGATTGGTCACATCCGCTTAGAAGAGACGACTCGGGAGAGTTCCTATTCTATGGCCTGCCAATAAGCCAAGGTGATTTAAGCGCTTTTATTAAAAATAATCCGGACTTATGGGCTGATCTTGCGGATACTCCAACCACGCCGGACACTCTAGCTTAAAGTAGTTACAAAAAGCACCAAATTGCTTATCCTACAGATTAAGCGTGGTATAATAAATAGCGATTATGCCCCGTAGTTAGCTTTTTGCATTATGCGAATAAACAGAGTGTAGTCTAAAGTTACGGTGGGCGTAAGCATAAAAAGTTATAGTGAAAATTGTTGGCCAGTCCAGCAGAAAGTCTACTACAGGGTATGCTTAATAAAATTTCAAAAATTTCCAGCTTGGCTCTGAAGAAAAAGACTAGTCAAGAGCCGGTTGACCAATATGTGGTTGGGCTGGACATTGGTACCGAGTTTGTCAAAGCTCTGGTGGCTAAAATTAATGATGATAACCTCGAGATCATAGGCATGGGCCGAGCGCATCAGGAGTTTGCAGATATGCAGGCTGGTGCCATTTCAGACATTGGCGCGGTGGTTCGTAACTGCGACGCGGCTCTTAGTCAGGCTGAGCAACAAGCTGGCGTTACGGCCAGAACAGCAGTTATTGGAATTGCCGGTGAGTTGGTAAAGGGTACTACTACGACTGTTCGCTGCAGCAGAAAAGATTCTACAAAACCCTTAGATGTTCCTGAGCTCGAGCAAATTATCGGCTTGGTTCAAGAACGGGCGGAAGCCAAAGCTAAAAAACAGCTAGCCTGGGAGCTGGGTGGCAAGGAAGTTGAGATTCGACTGGTCAACAGCGCGCTGGTTGGGATTGATATCGATGGTTATAAGGTGACTAATCCTATAGGTTTCCAGGGCAAAGATGTACTGGTCCAGCTTTATACTGCCTTTGCGCCGCTGATTCATATTGGAGCTTTGGAGCGGACCGCTGAAGAGCTGGATCTTGATTTATTAGCAGTGGCGGCCGAACCTTTTGCGGTTGCCAGATCGGTAATTGGCGATGACCCCAATGCTAATACCAGCGCCATAATTATGGATGTTGGTGGTGGCACAACTGATGTAGCGGTAATTGATGAGGGCGGCGTTCAGGGAACTAAAATGTTTGGTATTGGCGGCCGCGCTTTTACTAAGGCTATCGAACGGGAAATGAGCATTGATTTTACGAAAGCCGAAGAAATCAAACTAGCGCTGGATTCTAACCGAATTCCTCAGAATAAAAAACTGGCCATCGAAAAAATACTCAATAAGACTTTGGACGTGTGGCTGGATGGTGTCGAGTTGGCGCTCAGCGAATTCACCAACCTGGATGCTTTACCGAATCGGATTTTACTGTGCGGTGGTGGATCAAGTCTGGACTTATTAGTGGAACGCTTAAGCGAAACCAAGTGGTACAAGGATTTGCCGTTTACCAAAAAGCCGGTTGTCCAGCATATAAAACCCAAACGAGTTGTTGGCATGGTTGACAAAACTGGTAAAGTTTCTGACCATACACTAGTAACTGCTATGGGCCTTTTGAGGGTGGGCAACGACACACTTCAGCAGCAGGAAGACAGGCCGACTCATTCAATTAAAGAAAAACTAGATAGGATGTTAAGAATTTAAATCATGACCAAAGATCCAAAAGACACGATTTATATTGATGTCGATGATGAAATAACCACTATTATTGATAAGCTGCAATCTTCGCCTAAAAAGATCGTAGCACTGGTTTTGCCAAAGCGAGCGGCTGTGTTTCAGAGCATTGTCAACATGAAGCTTCTAAAGCGAACTGCCGATAACACCAAAAAACACGTTGTGCTGATTACCTCTGAAGCGGCTATTTTGCCGTTGGCTGGCGCGGTTGGTTTAAGGGTGGCTAAAACTTTGCAGAGTAAGCCTTTCATTCCAGCGCCGCCGAATATTGATGAGGCGCCGAGCGAGCCAGCTGCAGAGCTTAAAGGGGCCACTGATAAGCCGCTTGACCCTAATGCACCGGTTGGTGAGCTGGCCGGTTTACCAAATGATGACAGCGCTATTGAGATTGATAATAGTACGCCGGAACAGCCAGAAGAAAAGGCCTCAAAAAAACCAAGCAAAAGTTCTAAGAAAAATAAAAAAATAAAAATACCAAACTTTGATAGCTTTCGGACCAAGGCACTACTTGGAATTCTGGGTGTATTTGTATTAATTGGGCTGTGGATTTTAGCGTTTAGAGTATTGCCCAAAGCGACAGTGACCCTAGCTACTGATACTTCAAATATTAATACCAGTTTTGACTTTACGGCTGATGTGAATGCCCAGCAGTTAGATGAGGAAAACGCGGTTCTGCCGGCTATTAGTAAAGAGTTTAGAAACACTGACACCGAGAAAGTTCCAGCCACTGGAGAAAAAGACAAAGGCACTAAAGCCTCTGGAGTTGTGACTTTGTCGGTTGATTGTGGAGACGGACCAGTTACTGTGCCGGCCGGCACCGGTGTTAGCACAGGCAATTTGACATTTATAACAGCCAGCAGCACCACAGTTGCTTCGTTCCCTGATACTTCCGGGGGTGGCTGTCAATTCCATAGTGATGTTGATGTAACCGCGCAAAACGCCGGCGAACAATATAATCTCAGCTCTGGTAAAAGCTTCAACGTTTCTGGTTTTTCAGCCGTTTCCGGCTCTAATCCATCAGCTTTTAGCGGCGGCACTAGCCGAATAGTCAAAGTCGTCAAGCAAGAAGATATCGACAAAGCTAAAGACGCCATCAATAAGCGAGCTGGCAATGATGCACCGGAAGACTTAAAAGAAGACATCGAAAAAGAAGGCTATATGCCAATCGAGGAGACTCTAGTTGCCGGTGAGCCAACGGTCAGCAGTACATCAAAAGCTGGCGATGAAGCCAGCGAAGTTACAGTTACGTCAACAGTGGTATTTACGATGATTGGCGTCAAAGAAGATGATTTATCTAAGCTAATTGAGGCAAAGGCTAAGCAGGATATTGACGAATCAAAACAGGCTATTATTGACAACGGTTTAGATGAGGCAACCATACAAGTCAACCAAGCCGGTAGCGAGAGAGTCCAGCTATCGCTACAGGCAACTGTAGTGGCTGGTCCGGATCTGGATATCGATGCCATCAGAGATGAAATAGCTGGTAAAAAGCGCGGTGAATCTCAGGAAATTATCAAGTCACGTCCTGGAATACGTGATGTAGAAATTGCTTACAGTCCTTTTTGGGTGCAGTCTAATCCGAAAAACGTAAACAAGATTGACGTAATTTTTGAATCCCCGGAAAACGACGAAGAGCAAGATCGAAGATGAGCGACATTTTAGCACTTGACGTAGGTAATGTGCGGATCGGAGTGGCCAGGGCGAATTCAATTGCCAAAATAGCTGAACCGCTAATAACGCTAAGTCAATCGGAAGACATTTTTAAGCAACTCGAAGTATTGATAAATAAACATGAGGTTAGTACTGTGGTAGTTGGGCTGCCAAGAAGCCTGGATGGAAATGAAACCAAGCAGACTTTAATTAGTCGTCAATTCGCGGGCAACCTAAAAAAACACTTCCCGCATTTAGAGGTTGTTTTTAGCGACGAAGCTTTAACGTCTCATAAAGCCAAACAAGAGCTGCATCTTAAGGGCCGAATCTCCACCAAGGGTGACATTGACGCCCTGGCGGCAACTTATATTTTAGAAGATTACTTAAGCGAGGTTGGAGATTATGAAACAATCAAAAACTGATAACTCTAAAAAGCCCAATCATTGGTTAAGGATTTTCTTGATAGTAGCCACCGCCATGGTGTTATTGATAGTGGCTGGAGTTTTTACGGTAAGACGCACTTACGAGGACGGCTTGAAGCCAGTCAGTTCATCTAATCAAACGATATTATTCACGGTTCCTAAAGGCGCCTCTGTAAAAGAAACCGCTCAGTCGCTTGAGCAAGAGGGTTTAATTCGCTCCTCGCGGTCGTTTGAGTGGTATTTTAGAACAAATAACCTAAGAGAGTACTTAAAAGCTGGCACTTATAATTTAAGACCCAGTTTGTCGGCTCAGGAAATTGCCGGAATATT
The DNA here is from genome assembly GCA_964636355.1 of uncultured Candidatus Saccharibacteria bacterium. GTDB lineage: Bacteria > Patescibacteriota > Saccharimonadia > Saccharimonadales > JAGQNK01 > CAZWRG01. The sequence continues at coordinate 50,499 of CAZWRG010000005.1, forward strand.
GACTGAAGGTCGGATCGCGACCGGTCTTATAACTATCTTGCCCGGTCAGAGAATCGATCAGATAAAAAACTCGCTAATCAATGATTATGGATTTAACGAGGCCGCGGTGGAGGCAGCTCTGAAGCCATCAGCTTATCCTAATCATCCCGCCTTGGTAGATAAGCCCAAGAATGCTGGGCTTGAGGGTTATTTGTATCCTGAATCTTTCCAAAATACTTCGCAAACCACTCCAAAGTCCGTAATAGAGGCATCACTCGATCAAATGGCGGCCGCTCTGACACCAGAGGTCAGGCAGGGTATAAACGAGCAAGGGTTGAGCATTTATGAAGGCATAAAACTCGCTTCAATAATAGAAAGGGAAGTCGGCCACGCTGATAATCAGAAGGATTTAGAGGATAAGAAAATCGTTGCTCAGGTTTTTCTGAGGCGCTTGAGAGGTGACATTCCGCTGCAGTCCGACGCGACTGCCAGCTACGGCGCGGTTTTGGCGGGGCGTGACTTATCGACGATGCCAAAAGCAGCGGTCTTAAGATTTGAATCGCCGTATAATACTTACCTCCATAAAGACCTAACCCCGACACCAATCAGCAACGTTAGTACTAATTCGCTGAAAGCCGTCGCTGCGCCGGCTAAGACTAACTATTTGTACTTCCTATCAGATGATAATTGTGTGACTCGCTTTAGTATGACTCTTGAAGAACATGAGGCCAATATATCGAAGTACCTAACTTCTGGTTGTGGTAGCTAACAGAGGTGGCTCGATAATCACTAATTCCCCAGTGGATTGATTTTTATGCTTAAATTTGATATTCTTAGCCTGCAACTTTTTAATACCTAATGAAATATATGGAGTGTTAAAACTGTTGCCTAATGATGCTCTTTTATTACTAAATAGCTTTATTAGTTTCATTCGTTAAGTCGAATGACATGGAGATTCGTATTCGTACCATTTCAAAAGTACTAGACCAGCGAGCTGGTTCGACTAAATTAGTAAAAAAATACCAACGATCATTGGCACGTGGTGTTAAAAAACATCGCAAAAAAATGATTCGTTTTGGTTTGCTGGGGGCTAATCTAGCGTTGCTAGTTGGGGTAATTAGTTTTGTAGCTAATAATCCCGGCTCAGGACAGGCAGTGCGTCAAAATGCTCTCAGTGGTGACACTATGGCTGCTAATCCATTAGATCAGCTGTCGTCATCTGATATTGCAGTTCATTTGGCTAATATGGCTAGCTTGCCAGAGTCAGTGGCGATTGCTAACCAGGCCGATACTATCAGCGTCCAAATGGCTGTCAGTTCGGCCGATAATACGATTGTTGCTAAGCCGCAAGTGGTAAACACCGATAGTAAATCATATCTGGACATCGAAAAATATATCGTTAAGCCCGGCGATACTTTTGCCAGTCTGGCGGCAAAATTTGGTGTAACTTCCGATAGTATTCGATGGTCAAATGACTTAGGTTCATCATTGCCAGTAGGCAGAACTATTTATATTCCACCAGTTACCGGAATCGTTTATGTCGTTAAGCCCGGCGATACCCCGGAGAAATTAGCCCAGGACTTCTCAGCTAACAAAGACGCCATAATTAGTTTTAATGATGCCGAGCTGAGCGGACTTAGAGTAGGCCGTCGGATCGTTATACCGGATGGAATCAAAAGAGAAGCATTTGCAGTCGGCTCATTCGCGGCTAGTCGTCCTTACTCTGGCTGGTCAGCATCATACGGGGCTAATGGCTATGATTATGGATGGTGTACTTGGCACGCTGCTAATCGCCGAGCACAAATTGGCCGTCCGATTCCAAGTAATATGGGTAATGCTATCTCTTGGCTGGGAGCCTCGCAGGCTGCCGGGCTAAGTAATGGTAGTCGGCCGCAAGCCGGCGCCGTGGTTTATCACCTCAATATTGGCGGCTGGGGCCATGTGGCATTCGTGGAAAAAATTAATCCTGACGGCTCGGCGCTGGTTTCAGACATGAACTATCCTATTTGGGGCAGTGTCACTCACCGAACAATATCACCTAGTGAGTTCGGCAATTACCGATTTATCTACTAAGCGCCTCTGTTAATTTAACAACAAAGCTGCTATAATCGACAGGTTATGTTTGTAGACAAGGTCCGAGTCAAAGTAAAAGCTGGCGACGGCGGCAATGGTGTCGTCAGTTTTCGTCATGAAATTTACGTAGACAAAGGCGGGCCGGATGGCGGCGATGGCGGCGATGGCGGCAACGTTATATTTGAAGCCAATCGCAATCAAGACACGTTAGCTAGCTTTAGGTTTCAAAAATTGGTTAAAGCCGAAGTTGGTAAATCCGGCGCCAAGCGTCGCCGGCATGGAAAATCTGGTAAGGATTTGATAGTCAAAGTTCCAGTTGGCACAGTTGTCAGCTCTGAGGACGGAGAGATTTTAGCAGACTTTATTGATGATGGCCAAAAGGTAGTGGTTGCTCGAGGTGGAAAAGGCGGTTACGGTAACGCTCATTTTGTCAGTAGTACGCGTCAAGTGCCGCGGGTTGCTGAAAAGGGTGAACCGGGCGAAGAGAAAGAACTGAATCTTGAGCTTAAGATGTTGGCCGATGTCGGCTTAGTTGGCTTGCCAAATGCTGGAAAGTCTACTTTTTTGAGTGTGATTAGTAGCGCTCGTCCCGAGATCGCGAATTATCCATTTACTACGTTAATACCAAACTTAGGCGTAGTTGACGTCGATAACACCAGTTTGCTGGTGGCTGATATTCCGGGTTTAATTGAAGGGGCTAGTCAGGGTAAGGGCCTCGGTGATGATTTTCTGCGTCATGTAGAGCGCACTTTAGTGTTAGTTCATTTAATTGATGCCTACCAGGATGATATTGTCGGCGCTTATCAAACTATCGTAAAAGAACTCAGCTCTTATAAAGTGGACTTATCTGGCCGGACTCAGGTAGTTGCCCTCAGCAAAGTTGATGGTTTAGATGAGGAAATAATTCAAGATCGTCTCAGTGAGCTTAAGGCAGTAGTTCCAAAGAGCACCAAATTATTGGCACTTTCCTCAAAAAGCAAATACGGACTGCAGGATTTACTGCGGACTGTCAGAGACTTGGTTGTTAAAGAAAAAAACCGCCAGACCACTGAAAAACAGACGTCCGCCAGCCAGGATAACCTGCCAGTTCTAAGTATTAAAACAGATGACAGCTGGACTATAACTAAGACTAAAAAGGGTTACGAGGTAAAAGGCAAAAAGATCGAAAAATTTGCTATTCGGACTGATTTTGATAATTTTCACTCGGTTCAGCGGCTACGTGACATCATGAAAAAAATGGGAATTATGCACGGTTTAATTCGCCAGGGGATTGAAGATGGCGATCAGATAATCATTGGCGACAATAGTCTGGAATTCTAAGTCGTTAAATAGGGTGTTAAACTAGATGGGTAATGACTAACAGCCTGTTTTTTTATGACCTTGAAACCACCGGACTCAACCCCCGGGAAAGTAGAATAATACAGTTTGCTGGCCAGAGAACAGATCTAAACTTAGAGCCAATTGGCGAGCCTTACAATATTTTAATCAAGCTTAGCAATGATGTTTTGCCAGATCCAAACGCAATATTAGTCACCGGCATAACTCCTCAAAAAACCATTGATGAAGGCATCACGGAGGCTGAGTTTTTGCGCATTTTTCATGAGGAGATCGCAGTCCCGGGGACGATCTTTGCTGGCTTTAATACCATCCGTTTTGATGATGAATTTATGCGCTATTTGATGTACCGCAATTTCTACGACGCTTATGAATGGCAATGGCAGGACAGTCGCTCGCGGTGGGATATTCTTGATTTGGTGAGAATGACCAGGGCTCTGAGGCCAGAAGGAATCAACTGGCCGGTTGACAGCCAGGGTCAGCCAACCAATCGTTTAGAGCAACTAACAGCCTTAAACGGTCTTGATCATCAGGCGGCTCATGATGCGCTTAGCGACGTTGAGGCCACCATCGGAGTCGCCCGGCTAATTCGTAAATTGCAGCCCAAGTTATTTGATTATTTGCTTAGCATGCGCCACAAAAAAGCAGTTAATGAGCTAGTTGATAGTAATCAGCCATTTGTTTATACATCCGGCAGGTACGAAAATGAGTTTGAAAAAACCACCGTGGCGGTAAAGTTGTGTGACCACCCGCGGTTTGGGGCGTTGGTTTATGACTTGCGGTATGATCCTGAGATTTTTCATCAAATGGACAACGCATCGTTGCTGGAAGGTTTGAAAAGTCGCCAAAACACTGATAACCAAAAGCTGCCCGTAAAAATATTACGGGCAAATCGCTGCCCAGCGATAGCGCCGGTTAGCGTTATGGACCAAAAGAGCTTCTCACGCATTAAGCTACAGCCCAGTAATTATGAGTCTAATTTTAAAAAGCTAAACGCTGTAAAAGAAAGTTTTTGTCCAAAAGTTTTAGAGGTATTTACAAAACTCCAAAAGGAGCGGGATCACCAACCGCCAGCCAGAGAAAGCACCGACGTTGATGCTCGGCTATATGAAGCTTTTATTGAGGCGGATGATAAAAATTCAATGAGTGTGGTTCGGGCGGCTGAGCCAAGTGAACTCGGCTCATTAAATGTTGATTTTAAGGATGACCGTTTAAATGAACTGCTGCCGATTTATAAAGCCCGCAATTATCCAAAATCATTAACCAGCGAAGAGCTAAAGGCGTGGGACGAACATCGGAAAAATAAATTATTATCTGACGGTCAGGAAAGTCGAGCCGCTAAATATTTTGCTCAGTTAACAGAGATCGCCCAGCGACCTGACTTAACCACCAATGATCAGTACTTGCTTGAAGAGCTTAAGCTTTACGGCGAGTCAATTATGCCCGTTTTCGATTAAAAAAGTGTTGGGTGTCAACAATCTTGTGAGCTAATTTGTTTAAAGCAGCAGCCGATTTTTGCAACTCGTGACGAGAAAGTAACAATTTGGTGGCCACTAGGCAAAGTGCCAGCGCCAAAAATAACTCTCTTAGATTGAATTGAAATGAGGTTCCAGGTATTTGACCGAGTACGATTAGCTCTAACATTTAATCAGCCTTTTAATTCTTACAAACCAATATAAATGAAAAAACTACATTGTCAATAATATTGTGTAAGCTGCAAGTTTATATTCTTAAAGCTTATGCTTGAATTATCTTTTCAGAGATTTTTTGATAAATTTCTTAAACCTGGCCCAGCGGTCGCGGTTACCAAAAAATGTAAGTAGGCTCATGCTCAAACTAAATAACCCGACCGCTAGTAGCAGCTGGCTATTATGGATCACTACCAAAGTTACTCCTATAACTAGTAGGCAGGGCCACACAATGTCAAAAAATAATCTTAATCGCGGCAGAAAGATGAGGTCGCTGATTTTATCGGCATGTTCTTTAAGTAGGTCGATATATTTTTCGGCCCATTCGTGATTGATGGCCAGCAGACTGAGGCCAATTAAAAACAGTGGGATACCGCCGGGGCCGGGCAGCCAACCGGTGGCTAGGGCAGCAATCATAAAAATCACTGCTAAAATGTCTAAAATTATCAGCTGGGTTAAATGCTTTATCTTACCCATGCTTTGATTATAGCTTAGTTGCCGGATTGATAGCTACCGAGAAACAGCACTTCGCAGTTTTGATTAGCCAATTCTTGGGCAATATCCTCAAAAACCGGATTGTCTTTGGAAATACCGATGTCCACATAAAACATATAATTCCAGGCTTTGCCGATAATCGGCCGGGACTGCAGCTTAAACAAATTGACATTGTATTTTGCAAATACGCCCAGGGCTTTATATAGCGAGCCTGGTTGGTGGCTAGTGATTAATACCAGCGAACTTTTGTCAGCGCTATTTGCTATCAGGGTTTGCTTGCTTAGGGCGATAAAACGAGTGTAATTATGCTTATTGGACTCAATGCCCTCGGCTAGTATTTTCAGGCCATGTAATTCGGCCGCCTTAGCGCTGGCGATGGCCGCTTTTTTGGGATCATTCCATGATTTTACATCTTGAACACTAGCGGCCGTATCATGATGCTCAAATCTGTTAGCCTGGGCAAGCTTAGCTTCTAGAAAATCTTCACATTGAGCCATGGCCACCGGGTGCGAGTATACTTCACTGATATCTTCGAGCCTTGCGTCTGGCAGACCAATTAAACATTGGCTGATTTGGAGATAAACTTCTCCAATAATACTGAACTTATGTTTTAAAAGCAGATCATAAACCAAGTTGATCGAACCATATAACGAGTTTTCGATAGCCACCATAGCGAACTCGGCTTTATCCTGTTTTAGATGAGCAAAACATTCTGCGAAAGTGTCGCAACTTATAGTTTCTAAGTTATTATCAGCAAAGAATTTTCGGGCCGCAATGTCATGAAAAGACGCCTCGGCCCCTTGAATAGCAACTTTCATACAATCCAATCCTAGCATAATAGCAGTCACAACCGAACCGAAAGTAACTCATTATGCATAGAATATAATTGGGTTTTAGTGTATAATTTGTTCGTTTATGAGTGGAAATATAGATATTAAGGGCGCCCGCGAGCACAATCTTAAAAACATCGATGTGTCTATCCCGCGGGAGAAGTTGGTGGTGATTACTGGACTGTCTGGTTCGGGTAAGTCGTCGCTGGCTTTTGATACAATTTATGCCGAAGGGCAGCGCCGTTATGTGGAATCTTTGAGTGCCTATGCTCGGCAATTCTTGGGTCTTATGGAAAAGCCTGACGTTGATCAAATTGACGGTTTGTCGCCAGCGATTTCTATCGATCAAAAATCTACCAGCCGTAACCCGCGCAGTACGGTGGCGACAGTTACTGAAATTTATGATTATTTGAGGTTATTGTTTGCTCGTATCGGCATTCCGCATTGTCCAATTTGCGGCAAGCCGGTAGAGCGCCAAACTACTCAAGCAATTATCGAGCAAGTTAAAATGCTGCCAGAGAAGGCTCGTTTGATGATCTTATCGCCTGTGGTTCAAGATAAAAAAGGCGCTTTTGAGCACATACCGGAGCAGTATCAGCGAGCTGGTTTCGCCAGGGCCAGGGTTGATGGTGTAGTTTATTCCTTGGATGAATTTCCGGAGCTGGACAAGAATTACAAGCACACGATTGATATTGTTGTAGACCGACTGGTAAATGAAGAGTCGAGCCATGGCAGACTGGCTCAGAGTGTTGAGCAAGCGATTGAGGTTGCTGACGGAAAGCTGAAAGTTCTCGATGCTGATTCAAATGAAGAGTTTGTATACAGCCTAATGTATGCTTGCATAGATCATCCGGATGTAGCGATTCCGGAGCTTGAGCCTAGAACTTTTAGTTTTAATAGTCCTCATGGGGCTTGCCCAGTCTGTACTGGCCTAGGCTCACGACTAGAGGTTGACCCGGAGCTGGTTATCCCAAATGGTCGACTGACCATTGCTGAAGGTGCTATTCGTCCATTTAATCGTATAAGTTCTGACGCCTGGTATACCAAAAAAATGCAGGCCGTAGCTGATAAATATGGCTTCTCGCTGCATGTGCCGACAGGTGAGCTGTCTCAGCAGCACTTAGAATATATTTTATACGGAACCGGCAATCAAAAGTATCGAATCTCACTGGGAACGGGACGTAGTTTTGAGACAACTTATGAAGGAGTGATTCCCAATCTTGAGCGACGTCACAAAGAAACCGACAGTGATTTTATGCGCCGTGATATCGAACGATTTATGCGCGAGCGCCCTTGTCATGTTTGTAACGGCAAGCGCTTAAGACCTGAGGTGCTGGCGGTAACAGTCGCCAGACATTCAATTATGGATATCTGTGAGATGTCGATCGACGAAGCGATTGATTTTTTCAACAACATTAAATTAAATGCCAAAGAGTCGCAAATTGCCAATCAAGTAACCAAGGAAATCTGCGCCCGGCTTAAGTTCATGCAGGATGTGGGTCTGAATTATTTGAATCTACTTAGAAGTGCCGCTACTTTATCAGGCGGTGAGGCTCAACGAATCAGACTGGCAACTCAGATAGGCTCCGGATTGCAGGGAGTGTTGTACGTTTTAGACGAACCGAGCATTGGCCTTCACCAGCGCGACAACGAACGCTTAATATCAACTCTTAAACATCTGCGTGATTTAGGTAACACTGTTCTGGTTGTCGAGCACGACGAAGACACCATTAGAACGGCCGATTATTTGTTGGACATCGGCCCAGGCGCTGGAGTTCATGGTGGCAAAGTGGTGGCAGCCGGCAAGCCGGAAGAAGTTCAAAAAGTTGCTGGCAGCATAACTGGCGAATATTTGAAGGGCGTCAGGTCAATTGATGTTCCTAAAAAACGACGCTCTGGTAATGGCAAATCACTGATTATAAAGGGCGCTAAGGAAAACAATCTAAAGAATATTGACGTGGAAATTCCGCTTGGCCAAATGGTAGTCGTTAGTGGCGTTTCCGGCTCTGGTAAATCGAGCCTAGTAAATGATATTTTAGCCAAAGAGCTTTCAGCTAGACTGATGCGGGCTAATAGTGTGCCTGGTCGCCATGAAGACATTGAAGGTGTTAAGCAGCTAGATAAAGTGATAGTAATTGATCAGTCGCCGATTGGCCGCACGCCGCGCTCCAATCCGGCTACCTATACTGGATTATTTACTCCAATAAGAGAGCTGTTTTCAAACACTCCAGAAGCTAAAATCAGAGGCTATAATCCAGGCAGATTCAGCTTTAATGTGCGCGGTGGTAGGTGTGAGAACTGTTCTGGCGATGGAATTATAAAAATTGAAATGCATTTCTTGCCGGATGTTTACGTCCCCTGCGAGGTTTGCGGCGGCAAACGCTACAATAAAGAAGCCCTGGAAATTCACTACAAGGGCAAGTCAATCAGTGATGTGCTGGAGATGACTTGTGATACTGCACTGGAATTTTTTGAAAATATTCCGTCAATTGCTCGCAAACTACAAACTTTAGTTGACGTCGGTTTGGGCTATATAAAGCTCGGCCAATCAGCCACAACGCTTTCGGGCGGCGAAGCTCAGCGCATCAAATTAGCCAGCGAATTATCAAGGCGACCAACCGGAAAAACCCTGTACATTCTTGACGAACCTACCACCGGACTGCACATGGATGATGTTAAAAAACTTCTAAAAGTTTTACATGCTCTAGTCGATACCGGCAACAGTATGATTATCATTGAGCACAATCTGGATGTTATCAAAAACGCTGACTGGGTAATTGATATGGGGCCCGAAGGCGGAGCGGCAGGTGGTGAGGTTGTAGCCCAGGGCTCGCCGGACACTATTGCCAAGAATGATCGGTCGCACACCGGTAAGTTTTTAAAAGCGATGCTTTAAGTATCGTCAGTCAACTCGTTTGTTGAGAGTGACATATCGCAGCAAGCGCTTAACCTGAGTGGACACAAGTAAAAATAATTTTTGGCGAGAGGTTGGATCTCTTAAAATCGGAATCAGCGGCGGAATGAAGGTCGCAAACAGCGCCAGTACTACAATTGGCCCAAGATACGAGCCAAGATCAGGTATTTTACTACCTAAGAAATAGCCCAGTAAAGGGACGCTAATACCCCATATAAGTGCCCCGAGGACGTTATAAAACATAAAGCTTTTTCGGTCCATCTTGGCGACACCGGCAATCATCGGTGCGAAAGTCCTAATTACTGGCACAAATCGAGCTAGGGTAACTGTTTTGCCGCCGTGAATCTTATAAAAGCTCTCGGCTCGCTGAATATGATCTTTTCGGAAAAACAGTCCATCATCTTTGCGGAATATTCGTTTGCCAGCTCGCCGGCCGATTGTATAGCCGACGTTATCGCCTAAAATCGCTCCGACAACAATACATAAAATCAGCCACTCAATTGATAATAATCCCTGGGCTGCAAAAAATCCGGACATAAAAAGTAAAGTGTCACCACCAGGTAGCAATATACCGATCAGTAGCGCCGATTCGGCGAAAATGATACCGCCAATTAGCAGCGCGCCGCCAGTTTGTACTATTTTTTCAGGACTGAGACCAATCATAATATCTGACAAGCAGTTTAGCACAGATCTACCAAATCAGCCGTAGTGAAAATCTGCTATAATAAGTTTGATCGGAATAACTACTGAGGGTAAGGAGGCCTATGACCGATAAAATTAGTATTGCAGTACAGCCGCGTGAAGTGCTTGGCAAGGGGTTAGCCACCCTGCGAGAAGCCGGACAGGTTCCAGCAGTGATTCATAACCACGGCAAAGAATCGATTCATATTACTGGCAATTATATTGAGCTTCAAAAGTTGTACACCAAGGCTGGCAAACACCACCCAGTAGAGCTGAAGCTGGACGCTAAAACTCACCTGGCGCTGATTAAGGACGTCGATGTTGAGCCTACAAAAAACAAGATGCGCCATGTAGTATTCCAGGCTATCAAGCAAAACGAAAAAACAACCGCTGAAATTCCAGTTGTCTTGGTCGGCGAAGAAATACCGGCTGAAAAGAAAGGCCTGTTGGTACTAACCCAGCTGGATACAGTTGAAGTTGAGGCGTTGCCCAAAAATCTACCGGATCAGCTGACGGTTGATGCTACCAAGCTTGAAGAAGTTGCCGACAGATTATCAGTCGCCGATATTGTAGTGCCCGAAGGCGTCACAGTACTTACCGAGCCTGAACAATCCTTGGCAGTAGTTGAAATGCCTAAAGATCAAATTGCCGAGGCTGATGCTGCGGCGGCTTCACTGGCTGAAGATTCTGGAGTCCCAGAGGAAGAGGCTACCGAGCCAACTGAAGAGCCTGCTGCTGAGACCGAAGAAAAGCCCGAAGAATAAAAGTTTCCAGCCATATCTAGTACAATACATACCGTATGGAACGTACTGGACCGGTTTTTGATTTCGAGGATGACTCTTCAGAAGATGATTCAAAAGATCAGGAAACATCAACCGATAAGCAATCAAAAAAACGAAAAGCGGCACCACTGCTTGGCAAGTCGTTGTTTGAGTATGCATCTGAATCTACAGACGATAAAAAACCGGCCTCTTTAGACGGTTTATTTGAAAAACCAAAACAATCAGAGGACAAGTCTGGCTTTTTTGAAGTTCCAAAAGAGAACAGTGAGACACCAAATAATAGTCAGGAGATAATTGATCAGCCAGAAATAATTACCGAAGACGAATCCAGGCTGATAGCGGAAAATCTGCTGTCTGACAGGCAATCCAACATTAATGAAGAGCTTGAAGCCAGCGAATCGGGCAGTGCCGAAGAGGCTGGGCTGCTTAATGCTGGTCGATTAATCGAGTCCATAAAGGAAAAAATTGCTGGCGGATTGCCGCCTTCAGATGAGGTGTTGGATGAAGCAACAGAAGAAACAGTTAGAGAACTTGACTTAGAATCTGCGCCCGAAGAAGCCAATGATCAGGTTGATGAGGAGCCAGCGCTAGAACTCGCGCAGCAAGGAGTTGAGCCGGGAACATATGACGAGGAGCCAGACCAAGATCCGGCTGCTCAAACGCCAATCTCGCCGCCCACTTCAGGGGCGCCGCCGACTCCTCCGTCAACTTCGCCGTCAGCGGGAGTTATTGATGGGTCAACCCCGCCGCCAAGCGGTCGATCAGCACTCCCTGGCTTTAGTGATGGCTATGAACCGTCTGCGCCACTGGATGCTGAAGTTGCCGGTGAAACTCCAGCAACATCGAATTCAGCAATTGAAAATGAGTCCAGAAATAATCGCCGCCGAGACTTATTAGTCGGTGGGATTGTCGGCTATTTAATTGGCCGCAGGCGTGGCCGCATTAAGACAGAAGAGCGTTTAATGCCGGTTCAGAAATCACTTGAAAAACAGGTAAAAGAACTTGATTTGAAATTAGAGGAGCGCGAGGCGCATATCCGCAAGCTAACTGAAGAAAAAATGGCAAAGGCCGAATCTAAGCCGGAAGCAAAGATCAAACCTAGTGATAAAAAAGAATCACCAGTTTCGGTTGATAAAAAGCCAGAAGTGCCGCCGCTTGGGCAAGAGCCCGAAAAACAATCACTTACAACCGAGGCAGAACCCAGTGACCGTCGGGAGATCTCATTAGCCAAGCAGGAAGAAACTAAACCGCGGCCAGCGGCTGAGGCTAAGCCAATTGCTCTTAGTGATCAAGAAATCTTGCGGCGGGCTAGTCGAATTGAGGCTCAGGGAAATGATTTAAAAAGGCTTTTTGAGAGTGGCAGGCTAGACAAAGACAAATTACGAGCAATAGTTGAAGCTCATGAGGCCGGCTATGATTATCGCCGAATACTGCTCAATAGCTTAAGACCAGAGCGTAGTGTTGGGATAGAAAAACTGACTCAGCACGACGATAATTATCCAGACCAGACATTTACTAGGAGCGCTGTTGCTGGGTCGGTTTACCAGAATCCTTTTAATAATCCTGGTCAAGCGCAACAATCCATGAACCAATATAATGCACCTAGCAGTGATTTTAGTGGTTCATCAAATCTTCAGCAGAAGTTACTCTCCAACCCTTCGGCAATTATCATTCTGGCAGTGGTCTTAGGACTGATTATCGCGGGGCTGATTATTTTAACTTTCTGAATCTTCTAAGAAGCCGCCTGATTGATGGCTCCACAGCTTGGCATAAATGCCATTTTGTCGCATTAACTCCTTATGGGATCCTTCTTCGACGATCTGTCCTTTGTCCATGACCAAAATTCGATCCATTTTTTGGATAGTGCTCAGCCTGTGGGCGATAACAATAGCGGTCTTGCCTTCCATTAATCTCCAGAGAGCGTCTTGGATTAGCGCCTCACTCTCTGAGTCTAAGGCAGAAGTTGCTTCATCAAGCAGAAGAATCGGCGCGTTTTTCAGCATCGCTCTGGCAATAGCTATCCTTTGCCGTTGTCCGCCCGATAATTTGACGCCGCGTTCACCGACCATAGTGTCATAGCCCTCGGGCAGCTCTTTGATGAAATCGTGAGCATGAGCCATCTTGGCAACGGCTTTGACAGCGCGCGTTTCGGCACTAAAATCACCATACTGTATATTTTCAGCAATCGAGCGGTGAAACATGATTGGCTCTTGTGGAACGTAGGCAATCTTGTGATGCAAATCGTCTTGAGTTATTTTGCTGATGTCCTGACCATCAATTTCAATAGCCCCCTTGTCAATATCGCTGAATCTCATGATTAATTTAGTCAAGGTGGTTTTACCGGAGCCGGAATGACCGACTAATCCAATTTTTTCACCTGGTTTGACATGGATACTTAAATCACTAAATATCGAGTCACGATTACCTTTGTGAGTAAATGATACGTTTTTAAATATGATCTGGCCGCGTCCGATTTTTGGAGTTTCAGGGTGTTCGGGGTCTTTAATTGCTGGCTCAAGCTGCAACGTTTCAGTCATTTCTTTGGCATCCGCGAAGGCGCGGTTATAGCTACGCAAGCTGTTTTGTCCAAAGGTAAATAATTCTCCCGATAATTGGCCGGTATAGCTGACGATCAAAAATACAGTCCCGATGTCTGACCGAAAGACAACAATTGAGATGACTGCGAAGACCAACGCGGTGAACTGAAGAATTCTATCAACTAATGTAAAATACGTTATTTGAATCTGAGTCTTTCTCATGAGATTCATGAGTTTTTCTTGGGTGCGTTTCGTCGCTTTAGTGAATCTGTTCTTTTCGTAGGCCGTTCCAGCAAAGCTTTTAATTGCCAGAACATTAGTGATGCTGTCGGCCAAATAGCCTGTCTGGTTGGTCTCGGCGTTGGCATGTTCAGCGGCGGCGCGTCGGGTAGGTCTGGTTATTCTGGTTGTTCCGGCAATATAAACAATAGTTATCAAGATAAATGCCACCACAAAGGCTGGAGCTCTGGTAATTAAAATAGCCGACATAAAAATCACTCCCCAGAGCATTGGGATAACTTGAAAAACTGTAGTGTCGGCAATTCTTATGTATGCGCCAAGCAGCTTGTTGGTGCGTGAAACCAGTGATCCTCCAAAACTGTTGGCATGAAAGTCCGGACTTAAGCTAATAAGATGAGAATATACGTCTTCAGCTATGCTTTTTTGTACTCGTGCTTCAAGCCTCCAGGCAAAAAAGTCGACAACACGCCACAGCATACCTGACCCAAAGTAGGCCAGAGCAGCCAGAGTTATATCTGGGCCAAAACTCTGCCAAACTTCACCCTGAACATAGTCTCCAGCTGTCAAGCGATTAAAAATGTTTGCAATAATTAACGGCGGCAAAAATCTGCCAGTCAAAACAACTGCCGGCAAAGACAGCAGTGTGCCGACTATCATTTGTGGATGTTTTCGGACGTGGCTCCAATAGTATTTAGTTGTCAGCCAAACTGTCGATTTGCTTGGCTGCTTATCAGGCTTATTTTTCATGGGCACTCGCCTCCTTTGTTGCGAGCGACAATTTCTAATTGTTAGATGTTGATTTAATTTTTAAATGTTTAAGAGTTCGAAAGAAGCGGCTATAGCGCACTGCTTGAAACATAAAACTAGGCATTTTGCCGCCCTTCCGTTAATTTGTAATAATGTCAACAATTGTACTACTGTTATCACAGATGTCAAAATTTTTGATACAATGCATCCTATGCAAAAGATAATTCTGTTTTATAAGTTTGTTCCGGTCAAAGATCCGCAGATGACTATGCGCTGGCAAAAAGAACTCTGCAATCGGCTTGGCTTAAAGGGTCGAGTGTTGATTTCTGATCATGGCATCAATGGCACTTTAGGTGGCGATATCGAAAGCCTTCGGCGATACAAGAGTGAGATGAATAAATCGGTGGTTTTTAAGGGTATTACTTATAAATGGAGTGATGGAACCGGGGCTGATTTTCCTAAGCTACAGATCAAGGTCAAAAAAGAGTTGGTGGCCCTTAATGCGGCTGATGAAATTGTTGTCTCAGACAAAGGGATTGAAAACGGCGGCCAACATTTAAAACCCAAAGAGGTCCATAAATTATTAGAAGAGCGCGGTGATGAGGTGGTGTTTTTTGATGGTCGCAACAAATATGAAGCTAAGATCGGCAAATTCAAAAACGCTATTGTGCCAGAGGTTGAAACCTCCAGAGACTTCATCAAAGAGCTTGAAGATCCAAAATATGAAGATATAAAAGATAAGCCGATTGTGACTTACTGTACGGGTGGTGTGCGCTGCGAAGTGATTAGCGCCATGATGAAAAATCGGGGCTTTAAAGAGGTTTATCAGATTGATGGCGGCATTGTAAAATACGGCGAGCAATTTGGTGATGATGGTCAGTGGGAAGGGAAATTACATGTTTTTGATGGCCGTATGAAGATGCAATTTAGCGACAAAGCCAAAGACATCGGCGATTGTATACATTGTCAGCAAAAAACCAGTAATTATATAAATTGCGCCAACAAGCAGTGTAATAACCTGGTGCTGGTTTGTGAAAACTGTGCCCAACAGGATTTGTGCGAAAAATGCCTTATGAGCGGCGCCTTTTCTGAGGCACAAAAACAGAAATAGCTTGCGGTAAAACTCTTACTTTTAGAGGAGTGTTGGTTGCCACTTCGCCATCAATTTCAACTTTTCGCTTGGGATAGGTGGTGATTTTGGCCTGTTTAACTGGAAGTATTTTGGTATCTGGGTCGGTTAAGTGATTTTGAAGACCAAACCTTAACATGCTTTTTATGTATCGCAAGCGGCTTTTATCGGTGCCAAATGAGATAATAGCCAGCTGATTATTATAGGCAGAGGCCTTTTTAGTAACTGGCAAATCACCGTGATAGGGTGCGTTAGCAATTAGCAGATGATGTGTTTCGAGGTTTATAGTTTGGTTGTCTGATTTGATAGTGCATCTAAACGACCGATGAAATATCAAATTACTAACCCCGCTAAACATATAGGCCAGGGGACCAAAAATGCGCTTGGTCTTATTTGATATATTCTCCGAAACTCTAACTGGCAGCCCTACTCCGGCCATATTGGCAAAAATATGACCATTGGCTTCACCAAGTGACACTTTTTGAGTAAAACCTTTGCCTATGATTTTAATGGCTTTTTTATAGTCATCAGGCAGGCCTAGACTCCTTACAAAAGTGTTGCTGGTGCCGAGCGGCAGAAATCCGTAATTGATATTAGAGCGGTTTTTAAGCTTATCCAGAACAGCTACCAGTGTACCGTCGCCGCTGCCAATAATGACACACTCCAGGTTCTTCATTTTACTTACGCCATCAAGTGCTCGGTTTAGGTTTTTTAAATTTTTAATAACTATAATTTTTACTATGTCGTGACTGGCTAATTGTTTTTTTAGGTCTAAAATGACTTCATCTATCAATTTGCCGGCCTGACGAGAATGAGAGTTTAGGATAATTACAGTTTTCATGAGTATAATGAGTATATAATGAAACGAATTAACAAGGATATAAAAAGTCCTAAGTTTGTACCTGACTATACAGCTAAGTCTCTGGCAGAAGTTGATTTTGATGAGTTGGTAAGACGAGGTGTGAAGTATATTGCTTTTGACGCTGATGCCACGCTGGTTCATTATCGAGGCAAGATGCTTAGTGACGAAACAAAGAAGTTATTACAACAGAATCGCAAAAAATTTCAGGCTTGGGTAATTGCCAGCAATCGAATAACCAATGATCTTTTGCCGCTGGCTGAAAGCATGGATGCTCAAGTTATAAGAGCTACCATATTTACCAGAAAGCCTTCAAAAAGATTTTTTGCCAGAGTCATCAAGTTTTTTGGCGGTAAGCCAGAGCAGATTGCTATGATTGGCGATAAGTTAATTGCCGATGTTTATGGTGCGAACCGAGCTGGGATGATTTCAGTATGGGTAGAGAAAATCGGCAAAGACAGCCGGCACGATCGTTTACTGATGGTTCGGCGCTGGGAACTAAAGCTCGTAAATAAATACCTAAATTAACCATAAATAAGATGAGACCCCGAGTTTACGGGGTCTCATGGTCAGTAGCTTTAGATTTTAACTACTGTTTGCGTAATTTTCGGCTAACTACAGCGTGAACTGTGGCTGAGATAGCTGATACACCACCGAAGGCAGCTGCTACGCTAGCTGGTCCGGTTCGAGGCAGAGTAGCTACTGGAGTCACTGGAACTTCCGGCTTAGCCTCTGGCTTACAAGCTTGCAAGATAGCTTCTTTAAGCATTGCGCCAAGGTTGCTAAAGTTACCTGTGTAGTAATCTTTTTTGGCTTCGGCGTTATTTAACCCGCCAGAAAGCCGCTTGAGGTTGTTGACGAACATACTGTCATTGGCAACCTGACCAACACCTAAGGCTACGATACGAGTTTTGCCGTTTGACTTTACGTTGTCGGCAGCTGCTACACCAGCTTTAATGGCGATTGTGTGATCAAGCGATGTAGGATCGGCTGGATCGTGAGGAACAGTTGGGTCACCATCAGTTACGATGAATACTACATCGGCGTCAGATGGTCGATCGCCGTCGGCGACTGACTCGTTAAAGGCAGCCTGCCAGTTAGTCCAACCTGCACGCCGCAGGCTTTCCGCTGAATTTTTACTTTCGTAAGGAATGCTGGCCACTGTATTCTTAACAGTTTGAGCACCCTGGTTTGTCTTAACGCTGGTAAAACCAACGCCTGGGTAATCAGCAGCTGTGATTAGGGGAGAGTTTGGCAGAGGGTTTACACCGGTGTAGCCAGTAGCCTTGGTACCAAAACTCCAGACAGCAACCTTGCTGTCAGTGCCCTTTAGGCTGTCAACCACTTCTCCGACTGATTGTGTAATGATGCCAGGATTGGCTTCACTATCGTTTCTGATAGAGTTTGAGCGGTCAATTATAAACCCAATGTTTAGGTTACAAATTTTACTTCCAGATGGAGCTGGATTATTGGCGCTACCATTTGGCAAGTCAGCCGCTTGGGCTACTAGGCTAGTGCTAAAAGCCGCCACAACAGCGATAATACTTAGCGAAACTAAGCCTTTTTTAATCAATTGTTTGGATGAATTACTAAAACTCATGGTGAACACCTCCTACAATGTTACGCTGTAATATTATCACAAATTAGAAAAAAAGTCAATGATGTGGAGTATAATCTTATTGTTGGTATTATTTAGTCAACTTTACAGATATAATATAGGGGTATGGCTACAACAGTTTTAGATTCAAAATTAAAAGATTTGCCGACTAGTCCTGGGGTTTATTTTCATAAAAACTCGGATGGAGAGATTATTTATGTCGGTAAGGCGGCTAATTTAAGAAACCGTGTTCGGCAGTATTTCCATAAAAGTCGAGTCAAAGATCCTAAAACTGATTTGTTGGTTGCTGAAATTACAGATGTTGATTGGATGGTGGTCGATAGCGAGCTTGAAGCGCTGTTTTTAGAGGCCGAAATGATCCGCCGCTACATGCCGCGCTACAACATTTTACTGCGTGATGATAAGTCGATGACTTATATTCGCATTGATTACGACAGCGATTATCCAACGGTTAGTACAACCCGGCGGCCGCTTGATGATGGAGCCCGTTACTTTGGACCGTATTTAAGTGTTTCAAGTGTTCGCCAGGCGCTAAAGATGCTTCGTAAGGTGTTTCCGTTTGCCACCAAGAAATCTCCTGGTCAAAAAAGAGCTAGTCTGCACTATCACCTAGGGCTTGATCCGGGGCTGGAGGAGGGGCGAACCAGCCTGGAAACATATCGTGAAAATTTGCGAAAATTAATAGCCGTTATAGAGGGGCGCCGTAAAACTATTGAGCGTGAGCTTCAGTCAGAAATGAAGCAACTGGCTAAAGATCAGGATTTTGAAGCTGCTGCTAAGGTTCGTAATCAGTATTTGGCTCTGCAGCGCTTGACTAAGCAGGTTGTTTTTAGCGACAAGGAATTTTTGGATATATCTAAAGACCATGCGCTTGCTGAGTTAGTGGAACTGCTCGGCCTAGCCGATTACCCGCGGCGAATCGAGGGCTATGATATTAGTCATATGCAGGGAACTGATGTGGTGGCCAGCATGGTAGTTTTTACTAACGGGGTTAGTAACAAGGGCGAATATCGAAAGTTCAAAACCAAAAAAAATCAAAACAATGATTTTTATAATATGCACGAAACACTTTTGCGCCGCCTGAGTGAGCGCAACAGAAAAGCCTGGGGTCTGCCTAGTTTAGTTTTGATAGATGGCGGCAAGGGTCAACTTGACGCTGCGTTGCAGGCCCGCGATTTATCCGGCCATCAGAAGTTGCCATTTATTGGGCTGGCTAAAAGAGAAGAACAGATCATAATTCATAAAACAAAGTCCAATGTAACTCTTAACAACTCAGTACTTCATAAATTAGGTGGATTTACAGCCGAAACAGATGATTTTATAACAGTTAATTTGCCGCACACCGTCAACGCCGTGAAATTATTGCAGCGAATTAGAGATGAGTCACATCGCTTTGCAGTGAGCTATCACTCGGTATTAAAATCAAAGCGCCAAACAGCCGGACTGCTGGATGATATCCCAACTATTGGACCAATGACCAGGAAAAAACTGCTTAGAACCTTTGGTAGTTTAAAGGGCATCTTAAGCGCCACTGATCAGCAACTAGAGGAAGTAATTGGCCCCAAAAAGGCCCAAATTTTACGGAAACATCTATCACCAGCAAAATAATATGCTGCGGCTTCAGTGATATACTGATATAAATAATGAAGTCATTGTTTACAAAATCTTTTTATAAGAATAATCGACGCAAATTAGTCGAAAGTGTCCCAGGGGAGAGCCTTTTTGTTATCGGGGCTAATGGACTAATTCAAAAAAGCGCTGACACGACATTTGTTTTTCGGCAGGACAGTAATTTTAAGTACCTCACCGGGCTTAATGAGCCGGATTTAGTGCTGGTAATTGACGGCCAGGAAGAATATTTAATAGTGCCAGCGAGAAGCGGCACTCAAGAAGTTTTTGATGGCAAAATCGACAATGCGAAACTGTCGCAAATATCAGGGGTAGATAACATACTGGACGATAGCGAGGGTTGGGCTCGTTTAGAAAAATCATTTAAAAAACAAAAATCAGTTGGAATTTTAAAATCAGCTGGTGATTACATAGAAAGATATGGATTTTATACAAACCCAGCTAAGGCAGCTTTAGAGGCGAAGATTACTAAAATTTCCGGTGGTAAAGCTAACCTAACAGATGTCCGGCCAGTTTTAGCGCGGCTTAGAATGATTAAACAGCCTTCAGAAATAAAAGCTCTTCAGCTGGCAATTGACGCAACGATAGATAATTTTAATCATGTTTTCAGTAACCGCCAAAACTATCAATACGAGTATCAGATCGAAGCTGACATGACGCAAGCCTTTATGGCGAAAAACTTAAACCACGCTTATGATCCGATAATTGCCAGCGGCCGAAATGCCTGCACGCTTCATTACATCAGCAATAATGACATCATAAAACCTCAGGAGTTAATATTAATAGACGCCGCGGCCGAGGTTGAATCATATGCAGCGGACATTACCCGGACTTTTTCGGTTGGCAAGCCAACCGCGCGCCAAAATGAAGTATTGCAGGCTGTTATGGAAGTTCAAGACTACGCCTTTTCGGTATTAAAACCAGGGATTTTATTAAAAGATTACGAGAAATTGGTGGAGAGTTTCATGGGCGAGAGGCTTAAATCTTTGGGGCTTATTAATCAGCCTAGCCGCAGCGAGATCAGAAAGTATTATCCGCACGCCACATCGCATTTTTTGGGACTCGACGTCCACGATGCCGCCGATTACGATATACCGCTTAGTCCGAACATGGTTTTGACAGTTGAACCAGGTATTTATATTCCAGAAGAAAACATTGGTGTTCGAATTGAAGACGACGTTATTGTCGCAAGCAGTGGGATAAAAGTCTTAAGCGAACGCTTGCCGACGAGGCTTGGCTAGATTAAAATAGAGTCCAATATGCAACAAGGTCCACTTGGTAGATTTGTTATTCGTTGGTTTGTTTGTAGTCTTGGTATCTGGATTGCAGCTGGCCTGTTGGGCGAGAGAATCGACTACAACAGCCAGATCAAAGTCGTTATATTAGCTGGTCTAATTCTGGCGCTGGTTAATACAATTATCAAACCAATAGTTGTGTTGTTGTCATTGCCGGCGATTTTATTCAGTCTGGGTCTATTTATGATTGTTATAAATGGTTTGATGGTGCTATTGGTCAGTTGGCTTTACCCAACTTTGCAGGTGACTAATTTTGGTGCGGCGATGTTGGCCGGTATGGTGATTGGTTTGGTCAACTATCTGGTGTCGACAATTTTAGAAGAACGCTAAGTTCGGTTAGAATTTTGTGTGATTTTGCGCTAAGCTATTAGCAGAAATAAAGTAAACTACCGAGGACTTTCAGGGGATGAGCATTTACAACTACATTACAATCGTTTCAATGGTAATTTTGACGCTGCTGATAATGGTACAAACCAGGGGTGCTAGTTTGGGCGCTGGACTGGGCGGAAGCTCAGAGGTGAACACTGTTCGCCGCGGCTCTGACAGAACACTTCATCAACTGACTATTATTTGCGCCGTAATATTCGCCGGATCGTTGATCCTGGGCATAACTGCCTACTGATAATTTTGTATGATTAGCAGAACCACAAAACTACGTTGGCGTAGAAAATTTAAGCGACGCGTTAATCAGGTTGAAGATATCAGTCAACAGGCTGAGGCTCAGCTGGAGCGACATTTTTTCAGACGTCTAGTAAGGCTTTTCGAGGTTCGCAGATTTGTTCTGGGGTGGGTTTTGTTAGTTGGTTTGTTAATTTGCGGTTCAATTGTCCAGACACTTGGTTTGAGCAGTTATTATCAGTCGCTTGAACCCGCGCCGGGCGGCACCTTGACCGAAGGTATTGTGGGCACGTACAGGACTTCTAATCCCCTGTATGCTACTTCTAGTGTTGATAGTGCGGTTTCCAATTTGTTATTTGCCGGGTTAATGAAATATGACAAAAATAATGAACTGGTCGGAGATTTAGCGGAAAATTTGAAAGTAGACGATAACGGGCTGGTTTACACTGTGACGCTAAGGCCGGATCTTAAGTGGCACGATGGTCAAAACCTAACCTCGGCGGATGTTGCTTACACCTATCAGACAATTCAGAATCCTGATGCTCGGTCGCCGCTGTTATCCAGCTGGAAGGGTATCAAAATTGCCACCCCAGATGAGCAAACGGTGGTTTTCACGCTGCCTAGCACGCTAAGTTCTTTCCCGCATTCATTAGTAACCGGTATTATCCCGCGGCATGTCCTAGACTCAGTTTCACCAGAGCAGCTACGCACCAATCCTTTTAATACCATAAAGCCAGTTGGCTCGGGGCCGTTTAAGTTTGACGCGATTGAAGTAGTTGGCGCCGATCAAGAAACCCGCGAAGAGCGCATTGGCTTAATCCCTAACGAAAATTACCATCAGTCACCGCCAAAACTCAGGCGATTTGTGGTCCGGACTTTTAGGACCGAAAAATTAATGATCGATAGTTACAAAGAAGGCGAGTTAAGCTCCATGGCCGGGCTTGATAATTTGCCGGATGATATTAGCGGATTATCCGAAGTCCGCGATTACAGCATTCCGCTAACGGGCGCTACGATGGTATTTTTCAAGACCTCCGCCCCGCCGCTTAATGACCAAAAGGTTCGCCAAGCTCTGGTCAGGGCCGCGAATATTAACAAAATTATTGAAAACCTCGACTATCCGGCAGTGAGAGTTAACGGGCCGTTTTTGACGTCTCATTTTTCTTATGACAAGAAGCGCACCCAGCTTAAATACGATCAAAAAACTTCTCAAAAATTACTTGATGAGGCCGGCTGGAAGCTGGGCGCCGATGGGATTCGTCAAAAATCCAAAAAACCGTTAACCTTCAAACTTTATGCGGAAAGCAACAGTGAATACGCCATGGTTACCAAAGAGCTGCAGGCCGCTTGGCGGGAGATTGGAGTTGATGTAGAAGTTCTTCTGCAGGAGCCAAGTGATATCCAAGGAGTGGTTAGTCGTCACGATTACGATGCCATATTGTATGGCATATCTTTAGGTACCGATCCGGATATGTTCCCGTATTGGCACAGTTCGCAAATCAGCGCTCAGTCCAACCGGCTGAACCTGTCGGAATACAAATCCAGTGCCGCCGATACGGCTTTAGAGGCAGGCCGCACGCGAGGCGATGCCAAGATTAGAAAAGTTAAATACCAACCATTTTTAGAGGCTTGGCGCAAAGACGCCCCCGCGCTTGCGCTGTACCAGCCCAGGTTCCTTTACGTCACACGCGGTGAAATACATAATTTTGAACCCAAGACTATGAACAGCACCACCGACAGATTCACAAACGTTCATAACTGGATGATCCGTCGCGAAAAAGTCCTAAAAGACGAAAACTAAAGCTAAAGCCTTTTCAAGGCTACAGATTACTAACGTTCTATTGCTTCGGCAGCAACAAATCCACCAATTAAAGCAGCACCAGCGGTAGATACTACTTCATATACTTTACTGGGTTCCACGGGCATAACAAATGCATCAAAGCCTTTTGCAGTCGCATACCCTGCTAAGCCACTTAAAGCGGTAACTCCTAAAACTTTGGCAGGACGAGCCAGCTTTTCAAGTCCACGATGGATAAATGTTTGTTCACCATCAGAAGAAATTTGCTTAATCATAACAATCATTATATCACAATAAAATTAGCTGATCTAGTTTAGCCAACTTAGGTCAAGTTCCAGGACATGCGCATTCGGGTATGGAGGGAGATCATAAAATGACTGTGGGTCTAAATCTTGTTTTGTACATTCAATAATACGTCCTACACCTGCATGGCTTACTATAAGTATGTTTTCTGGTAGGTCTTTATGGTCTTTCAAAAAAGAAATCACTCTACTCTGGAAATGATATACATCTTCTGCCCCCTCTGCTGATATAAGCTCGCTTGATGTAACTATTCGAACCGGCGTACCCGTAAGTGACCCCATATCGTACTCGATAATGCGGTCGTCAAATTCAATTTTTAAGGGGTCAAAACCAATTACTCCTGCAACTACTTCAGCAGTCTGTTGTGTGCGAATAAGCCTCGAAGCAATAATACGGTCAAATTTTTTGTTAAAAAGCTCTTGTGCAGCCGCTTTTGCTTGCTCAATACCAGATTCTGAAAGAGGAGAGTCTTCTCTTTGACCAGCAAATAAGCCTTCCAGATTCGCTTTACTTTCACCGTGTCTTAGAAAATATATCATCATAAATCGTTAAGAATTATTTATTTCTAGAAAATACATTGAGTTTAATTGGTGCGGATGAGAGGACTTGAACCTCCACGTCCTAAGGGACACTACGACCTCAACGTAGCCTGTCTACCAATTCCAGCACATCCGCACAGTATTATAATTTTAAGATTCTACTTTGTGCTGAAATTGGTAGACGAGTCTACTAACTTTATCGTTGGCTTTGCCAAACCCAGCACATCTTTGCGAACCTATTATTTTAATCAAAATAACTAGACTATTTTACGATTTTCTTCTGTAAAACTCAAGGCTACGAATGAATGTAATTGTGATACTATATCTGGTAGCAACGCTAAAGCTTATAAAGAGGTTTTAATTTCTATGAACAAAGTAGCGCACTATCTACAGGAGCATTTGGTGGGCGAAGTAATGACTGGCAGCGATGCCCGCCGGTATTTTGCTACTGACACCAGTATATTTTCGGTGATTCCAATGCTGGTGGTTTATCCCAGAAATGAAAATGACGTTCGCAAAACTGCAAGGTTTACCTGGCAGCTGGCCGAAAGGGGTCGGGTTATTCCGGTTACTGCCCGCGGCGCTGGTACTGACCAATCTGGTGCTGCGCTTGGCGAAGGCGTGATTCTGGCCTTTCCGGCGCACATGAATAAAATCATCGAGCTAGATACCAAAACCGGCATGGTGACCGTCGAGCCGGGCATAAACTACGGTAAATTACAGCAAACACTTCAGACTCATAGCCGTTTTTTGCCGCCTTATCCGGCGTCACTAGAGTACAGCACAATTGGCGGCGCGGTTGGCAATAATGCTTCCGGTGAAAAATCTTTTAAATATGGCAGCACACGGGATTTTGTAAAGTCCCTTAAAGTGGTTCTGGCCAATGGTGAAATAATTGAAACGCGGCGTATAACCAAGCGTGAGCTTAGTAAAAAACTGGGCCTGGCCACTTTTGAGGGTGAAATTTACCGGTCTCTGGATACTTTGATTGAAGAAAACCGTGATTTGATTGCTGAAATGCAGCCTCAGGTAACCAAGAATTCTGCTGGCTATGCGCTCGATCAAGTCAAGCGAAAAGACGGCTCTTTTGATTTAACGCCGCTGTTTGTTGGCTCTCAGGGAACACTTGGGATTGTCACTGAAATCACCATGGAAACCGAGTTTCACAATCCCTTAACCACGCTGGTGGCGGCAATGTTTGATGATCTAAAGGTCGCCGAGGAAGTGATTGCCGAAATCCGAAAATTCTCTGACATGCCGAGCGCTATGGAAATAGTTGATGAAAACTTATTGAAATTTGTACAAGAACAGAATCCTAATATTCTCAAAGGCGTGATTGATGATAAGCAGCTGCCAAAATTAATGCTGCTTGTAGAGTTTGATAATGCCAGTGACCGGCTCCAAAAACGCTTGGTTAAAAAAGTTACTAAACTGTTAAATAAGCACGATGTTCCGGGCAGAGTAGAAACCGATCCGCTTGCAAAAGATGAGCTTTGGCGAGTTCGACATAGCGCTGCAACGGTGACTGCTTATAGTAAGCAAAAAATTAAATCAGTACCGATTATTGAAGACGGAATTGTGCCGGTAGAGAAATTTGGCGACTGCCTGGAAGGCGTTTACAAGATTTTTGATAGTCTGGGACTTAGGGTGGCTGTTTGGGGTCACGCTGGTGATGCTAATCTGCATGTTCAGCCAATGCTTGATATCAGCCAGGTTGGTGATCGCCAAAAAGCCTTTAAATTGATGAACGAATATTACAAATTAATAATCAGCCTAGGCGGCAGCACAACCGCTCAGAATGGTGACGGGCGGTTGAGGGCGCCATATTTGCCAGCACTGTTTGGCCCGGAAATTTATAAGCTATTCCAGAAAACCAAAACAATTTTTGATCCTTATGGCACGCTAAATCCAGGCGTCAAGATAGACGTGTCGCTGAACGATATCAAAGCTTTGGTGCGGTCAGATTATGACCTTAGCCATTTGCATGACCATTTGCCCAGAAGCTAAGCCTGCTATTTAACGAATTGCTTGATGGCGTCAGAGATGTCAGAAGGCAAGACAAAAACAGTTTTCTGGCTTGGCTCTACAGAGATTTTTTCCAGGGTTTGTAGAGTTCTAATGGCCACACCGCCAGGGATTTTAGTCAGCATTCCAGCAGCTTCGGCCACCTGCTGGGCGGCGGCTTTTTCACCCTCGGCGTTAATGATGACGGCGCGGCGTTCACGTTCAGCCTCAGCCTGTTTGGCCATCGCTCGTTTCATATCTTGAGGTAGTTCTATGTTTTGGAGTTTGACATTCTCGACGTCGATACCCCATTTATCGGTTTCTGAATCCACAATTTGTTTTATTTCGGCACTGATTTGTTCGCGGTTGCCCAGCAGTTCATCCAGTTCGACGTTTCCAACCACATCACGCAGCGCAGCCTGGGCAAATTGACTTGTTGCATAGGTGTAATTTGTGGTTTCAAGCACTGCCTTGGCGGGATCAACTACCCTGAAATACACAACCGCGTCGATGCCGATTGTTACGTTGTCTTTAGAGATCACCTCTTGTTTTGGTACGTCGACAGGCGTAGAACGAACGTCGACTTTCCGCATGGTTTGGATTATTGGAATTATAATGTTCAGCCCGGGGTTTCGCATGCCGGTGTATTTCCCAAGCGTCAGAATAAGGCCGCGTTCGTACTGATTAACAATTCTTATGCCAGTGACAATTATTGGCAGCACCACAAAGAAAAACACTATCACCAGAAAACTTATAAAACCTTCCATTCTATCCCCCTTAATTTAGATACATTGTAGCAAATTAAAGGCTGAGAAGTGTATAAATTCCTTTGCGAACAGCCGCTGGCTGTTCTCACCCCGACCCTTGGTGTCGGGTGTTCGAGTCCATAAACCAAAGAAAAAAGGCCCAAGTGGACCTTCTTGCTTTGGTGGGTGATGAGGGACTCGACCTACGTTCCGCAGGCCCGGAACTTCGTCTTTGAAAACCAGTTTTCAAGAGAAGATTCCCTTGCGAAATGCCACTGGCATTTCTCACCCCAACCCTTGGCGTCGGGTGTTTGAGTCCATACACCAAAGAAAAAAGGCCCAAATGGACCTTCTTGCTTTGGTGGGTGATGAGGGACTCGAACCCCCGACCCTCTCGGTGTAAACGAGATGCTCTAGCCAACTGAGCTAATCACCCATGGAAAAATATTTTGGTGCGAATGACGGGACTCAAACCCGTGGCCTCTTCCTTGGCAAGGAAGCGCTCTATCAACTGAG
>CAZWRG010000006.1:0-69141 GCA_964636355.1 uncultured Candidatus Saccharibacteria bacterium
CTTCTATAATTAATCAAATTACTAAAATATTTATGAAACCAATATTCAAATAATTATAGCTTTACTATATAAAATAACAAAGCACAAGCGGGACTGGGTTGTAAAATAATTCGTTTAGCTGTAGTTGGTGTCGAGATAATTAGAGATTAAAGCAATGCAATATTTTAAAAATTTTGGTTTGATTCTTTGTTTGTTTTGTCCCACTGCTCGGGAACGTTGCCCTCGGCGGGAATGCCGCCGGTGGATTTTAGAAGTTTGGCAAAATGAAGCAGATTATGAATCATGAAGCTGATGTTTCGGTTTGTAAAATCATTTTCCGGGCCGCCGGAACCTTCGTCTAAATAGCTCGGACCGGGACCAACTTCGCCAATCCAGCCAGCGTCGGCTTGCGGTGGAATAGTAAATCCAACGTGTTGCAGACTGTACAAAATATTCATAGCACAGTGCTTTATTCCATCCTCATTGCCGGTGATAATACAGCCGCCGACCTTGCCATAATAAATATATTGCCCTTTGTCGTTTAGATCCGACGAAACAGCATATATTCTCTCGATTAATTTTTTGGTTTCTGAGCTGTTGTCACCCAACCAGATTGGCCCGCCCACAATCACAACATCAGCCACTTTTATTTTATTATAAATTTTTGGCCAATCGTCTTTATCCCAACCATGCTCAGTCATGTCAGCTTGCATGCCAGTGGCGATATTGTGATCAACGACTCGAATCATCTCGGTTTTAGCTCCTAACGATTCAGCCAGCCTGGCAGCTGATTTCATGAGCCCTTCGGTGTGACTGGTTTCCGGTGATTTCTTAAGCGTGCCATTAAAAAACAAAACTGAAGTATCTGAAAAATTCGAAGGCATAATTAATCCTTTATCGATATTGGTTTTTTTGTTCAGACCCCATTTTTGGCGCTTGCGGCGCTTTGCCGGCTTTGTTGTTCTGCTTTGGATTGTGCTTAGAGTATTTATCGGCTTTGTGCTTGTTCATAACGCCTCCCTAGATAGTTACTAAATATCGTTAGTGATGTAAATCAAGTTTAGCGTGCCGCCACCAAAGAGGATGTCAAATTTGTTACAAACCGTTTTCCTTTTTAGCATTGTTTGTTGGATCTATTTTTATAACAAGTTTTTAAGGTATAATTCAGTGAATGAAAACTGTATACTTCGCCACCTCAAACCCAGATAAAATACAAATTGCATATGCTGTGTGCGCCGATGTCAATATAGACGTAAAGCCGGTCTCGCTTGAAATTGACGAAATTCAGGGTGAGGATCCTGAGGTGATTGTTCGTGATAAGGCAAGCCGTGCCTTCGAGCAGCTAAATATGCCCGTGGTGGTTAGTGATGATACCTGGGACATACCTGCACTCAAAGGCTTCCCTGGCGCCTACATGAAATCAATAAATTACTGGTTTAGGCCAGAAGATTTCTTGAGGCTTATGAATGGCGTCGAAGACAGGCGCATAACACTTCATCAGTACTTAGCCTATACGGACGGCAATGTGACAGAAGTTTTCAAAAATGATATTCCGGGTCAAATAATTCATGAAGCACGCGGTAAGAACGAAAAATCGCCAAATATGATGGTTATAGCCCTAGACTCAGATAACGGCAAAACTATCGCTGAGGTTTTGGAACAAGGTGAAGAGGCTGTAATTGCTCGCTACAAGAACGGACCCGACGCCTGGCACGAGTTTGCCGATTGGTATAAAAATATTCAGTAGCGTAAATGCTTACTGGATTCTTTTCAGAATAAATGCGTGCCCCTGCCCACCTCTAACGGACATACTTCACAACTCATTATGAAGAGGCTGCGATTCAAGGCCGTCCGCTATAGTGTTGGCTGCTTAAAAGCTCGCAAAATTCAGTGGTTAGCCTTTTTAATCAATTTGCATCAGGCGATTACTCTGGTTGATGCAATCTATTAATTCCTTAGTTTTTTTCGAATACTTTGTGAAAATGGCCTGCAGCATCTTTTGCTCCTTCTTCTAGGGCAGAAAGTCCTGACTCGACTGTTGCTTGGGCGGCCAAGAGACGGCTTTGTGATGGATCAGATGGATTTACTGTAATATTATGTAACAGAGCCAGATTCCCAACTACTACCGCTTCAGCTGACTCCCGGGTACTCCAAGTTTCGCTAACCTCCCCGCCAACATAAATTGGAACCCTGTCTAACAGATCCGCTCTGTCTAATAGGCGCAAGCCAACTCTTGCACGAGCAGCTTCATCATTTGTTATGCTGTATTTTTCGGTAATATTGATCCGATCAACATTGTTTATTATTAAACCTTTAAATTCCATACATTCTCCTAATATGATTTCCAATTATTATCACGAAAATGACTCTTAAGCAAGCATGAGCTAAATAGTTTAAATAAATTATTGCTTGAACACACAAAAAGGTCAGAACTGTGAAAATGGTTCTGACCTTACCTACTTGGGCTTAGCTCACCACGATCAGAGGAAGTTATAACTGTTATCAAGATGGACTTAGCCACAAATTAGTGACCTTGGCCTGTTCGTATTGAGGCGAAACGATTATGAATCTAAGCGCTCCTGGATCTTTCTGACAGTGTTACAGTTACGAACGGTCATATTGCGGTATAGGTCGGTGCCTACTATCTTCATCATCCCACTCTTTGTTACATTTTTTCTATCAACTTTCCAAACTAGAGCACCGTGCACATACTTTACTTCATCAATTCCGGGTTTTATTGTGAGTTGTTCAATGACTGATTCGTCATGATATTTATCCCAAAGAAACATCACATCACATTTCATCTCGCTGCCGTTGGTCCATTTGATCGGTATTGAACGGACTATTGCATCAATATTTTCTTTATTCCTGAGCAGGACTTTTATATCCAGGCCAAATTCATTATTTATAAGCTGTTCAAGTTTCGTAGTAAGGTTTGCTTCAGAGTCATTTGAAGTAAAAAATATATTTCCACTATTGATATAGGTCGAAACTTCATTGAAGCCAGCTTTGCTCATAGCGACTATGAGCTGTTTCATGTCAATTTTATTATTACCGCCAACATTTACTCCTCTAAGTAACGCAACGTATTTCATGTCTATATCATATCCTAAAACAAAAACAGAGGCAGAATATCTCTGTTAATATTGGTTCTAACCTTGGCTCGCAACGCTAGAGGGAGTTATAGCTGCGATAAAGAAAGACAGGCACCAAGGTGAGTAAGTTGCACAGTATTGACTAAAGTTAAAGAATATGCTATATATGTTAAATATGAGCATACAAAAAGCTATTAGAGATATTGATGAAGGTGTTCGTGCTCGATTTTTAGACGGTAATCCCGTGGAGCTGCATCTTCGAGGACATCATCCTGATTTTGAAGTCGAAGAAACCCGCTACGGGCTTAGTTTTTCGATACTTGAAAGAAGTTCGATTAATCTTGTAGGTAGTTACTCTGTCAGAAATATCGTTACTATCGACGATCCTGTGGTTATTTATGATGGCGCCCATTACTACAGTAATGACATTTTCGGCTCTTTCGTCAGTACTAAGACACTAAATCGTATTTCTTCAGAGCTTGGTCTTCCTTATACTTTTTCTCGATAATTATGGATCAATGGCATTATAAGCGTTGTCAATTGGCTTGCTCGGTCAAGACTTTCTGAAATTTTAAGCAACCTAATGCAAGCCACCGATAATCTCATTAGCTGTCTTTATAGTCTTTATCACTCACAACGATAGAGGAAGTTATAACCGCAACAAAACAGGATTTAGCTAAGCAAGCCTATCGTTAGACCTATTAAAGCAAACTCTACAACCACCCAAGTAGTATCAATCCACATTAACTTAAACGGACGTAATGCAAACGCGTACAAAACTATTAGCTGTGAAGCGGCTAGTCCAGCACCTATAACTGCACCGTCAAATAACCCATCAAACCATCCTTGAGTATCTGTGAGAATAACATTGAGCATAAACGCTCCAAATACGCTTGCCACAAGAACTATAGGCAAAATACGACTCATGTATGCCTTTTCAATATCTTTAGCCTTCACCCCGACGGCTTCCATCCAAGCCTTTCCTGCAAGACTGTTGCTGTACCAAACGAAACTCCACACCATACTAACGACAGCCGAGACCCCCACAGCTAGCCAGTTCACATTGCTCAACATTGCTGATAAATCCATTTTTGCCACTCCTACTTATTGAGCTAATTATCTCATAAAAAAGTTCCTACTCAACTCTGGGTATATAAAAAATCAGAACCGAATTAACAGTTCTGACTTCGTCTAGTACGGCTTGGCTCACATTGGCAGACGCATTGCGAACAGCAAGCGTAGATTACGATGATTACAAGCTGAAATTTATCAAAGAAGTGTTGATATAAGACATTAGACTGTTAGTAGTCTAGATGGTTCGATGTCTAGGTCTCTAAGTTCTTCTGGTACTTCTGCTGAAGCATGAAGCATTAGAGCATTTTTATCTATAGTGCCAACAAAATATCCCATTAGAATTCTAGGTCCAAATTGGGGCATCCTCGATGCACCTGTATTATCTAGGAACATGTGTCCGTCATCGCTAAATTGACCCATTGCGTCATCAATCTCTCCACTATTATCTGGTGCATACATAGTGAAGTCTACATGCCATCGGTCTTCTGAAATTTGTTCTGCTGACCTAATTCCAGCTGGAGACTCAACTGCATAATCTGGTGCCCCTGGAGGAAGCATGATTCTTATAGTGTACAAACCTAAACGCTGTAGTCGTTGTGGTTCAACCCTAAGTATCTTATCTGCCTCGTATACCTGCTCAGGAAGTGCTCTAACATATCGTTCTTTGCTCATTGGTAGTATTGTCTAGAAAATTCATAACCTTTGCAAGCATAAGGATTAACAGAGACACGAATTCGAAAGCTAGATTTGGGTTATTAAATATAACAGATGTAAAATTCATGGCTCCGGCGACTGGATTCGAACCAAGCGTTTCTACCACCTGATTTTTAGGCTCGCTTTACTTTAGCTTACATCCGTTGATTGTCAAACTGATTATTGAATTACTCGAACTTTTTTAAAGTTTTTACCGCTCAATCCGTCAATCTGCACATCTTCAAAGCTAAACTTAGTTTTTTCCAGTTGGCTTGGCGAAAGTATGACTTGTCTATAGCTATCAGCTTTAGGTTGTAGTACACCAACACCTACCCAGAACTTCATAATTGAACTTTTAGTTGTACCGACTGAAATCGTAGTGCCAGACGGTAGTGGTTGCGTGAACGCCATAACCTTTTCTGGCCTTCCTTTGTGATAACCAGGCTCCGCTTTAGTAGCCATATAGGCATTATGCAAGTGAAAGACTTTCTCTTGCCATTTATGGTCTTTTAACTGTTCGTCAGTCGCTTTAGTATTAAGCTCAACCATAGCTCTTTGAGCGTCATTAAGTTCAGGCAAGCCACCAGGCGTTTCTGCTGTTAGTTTTTCTAAGTTTGCTTGTAATGACTTATCAAAGGCTTCTTCTGACGAGAACTGACCGCCGACGGTTGTTATTGTCATTTTTAGGTTGCTAGGCTGGTACGACTTTAGAAAATCTATGAGTGATTGGTAGCTGTCTATGTAAGCCCGAATGTCCGACATCGGTATGTTGTCTAGGCGGTTAATAATGTAGTCGTCAACAAAGAAATCAAACCATACACCTGGCTCGTAAATCTCGCAAACAGGCTTTACCCAGTTTGAATAGTACATAAGTGAAAAAAGCTCTGCCCAATCAGTTTCAGGAGCTTCTTCTAGTCGCCATAGTTTATATGCGCCGTGTAGAAACGTTACATTAATCGGTTCGTTATTTTCGACATTAAGCTGGATGGCCTTCCTGACACTTTTTTGCAAGTCTTCATTCGCTGAATACTTACGGAACTTTTTGGACATCAAAGCCTTAAAAATAGCTTCCACCAACTCATCGGTATTATCGGGCTTCTTTAATCCGGTCGGCTGTTTCAGTTCTTTAAGTTTTGTCTGTATATATTCTTGTGCTGTCATAATAATTTGGAGATGCGAGGCAGACATTAACCTGCCGTATGTAGCTTTGCAAGCTACCACCTATTCTCGGTCATCGCATCGATAATATTGTAACAGATTGTAGGCAGTAGGTCGGTCTAAGAACCCAGTCAGTTTTTCGCCTGCTCAGTCGCTATAAGGCTGACAGGTCAGTTTCGGAACCAGATTACAGAGGCAAGTTGACTAATCACGATCGTTTTACCGGTTCCAACCGATTCAGAAGGTATAGGAACTGGACTCGAACCCTCCAACAGGGGTAAATATGCAAGAAGTAAACTCCAAAATAAAGAAAGACCGGTCTAGGACACCGGTCTACCTCTGTTAGTGCTTGATCTGGCTCGGGAGGCCGGAATACTAGGGTATAATCCGCCCGTCTGCGAGCTATAGCTCGCGGGGGATTAGCGAACTCGGCAACCTTACATCGACTAAAATCGCTGTGGTTGCCTAGGTCCAAGCTCGACACCGGAAGCAAGAAAAAACGAGTCCAAAAGGACCCGTCTTTTCCTGGCTCGGGAGGCCGGACAGCGGGTTTCACCCTTTTCCGCTTGCTTGAAAAGAAAATACCTTTGGTGCTTTCTTTTCTTCACTTCGCTTCACCGAACCGCTTTTGCCGAGGCAAAAGTTCCGGTTCGCATCCCGATTCTTACGAATCAAAAGAAAAACGTCCAAACCTATAAGGCCTGGACGTTATTCTTTGGCTCGGGAGGCCGGACTCGAACCGGCAACCTCGAAGTTAACAGCTTCTTGCTCCACCATTGAGCTACTCCCGAATATCTATTGTAAAAATATAAATGTACTTTACGGTAGTAGCCATGGTGTCGCAAGATTGCTCCACTCTTACCTATTAAAAGCTACTCCCGAATATATAATCTAAAATTTGAATGTGCTTGAGAGTAGTCATGGTTGAGCAAGATTGCTCCACTCTTACCTATTAAAAGCTACTCCGAATATAATTGAGTTAGAAAGTTAGAAAGTTAGAAAGTTAGAAAGTGTTTTCTGTGTGCTTTGGCGCTTTGGCTTGCGACAACTGCTGAATTATACCTAACAGAGACAGAACTGGCAATACCATGTGAAGGTTTTGTGTTGAGCGGTCTCTATGCTGCTTTCTCTACGAAAGAGATTCGTTCTTAGTGATCTTCAAGCGTGTCAGTATGTTCATTGGATTTTTCTAAAGCAGGAGAAACAACCTCGATGATTTGATCTATTTTTTCAGTTGTTTTCTCATGCAGACCCTCTAGTCTACGAACACTGTCCTGTAATTGCTTTTGCCCTTTGTGTAGGGCTGACAATGTCTTTAGTGTGGCATCTTCGAAATCATTCATGAGTATGTTTTAATGCGGTCGGTTTCGCGTTGTTGGTCTTTTTTCTTGAGGGTTTGGCGCTTGTCGTATTGTTTTTTCCCGCGTCCAGCCGAGATGCGAAGTTTTATGTAGCGGCCGCCGGTTAGAATTTCTAGCGGTACAATTGTCTTTCCCTGTTGTTTGGCAGCGATAAGCTCATCGATTTCTTTTCTTTTGGCCAGCAGTTTACGTGACCTGGTTTGTTGCTCTTCAGGAATTTTAGCCGAATTATCTCCGGTAATAGTGGCGTTTAGCAGCCATAACTCGCCGTCCTTTACAGTGACATATGCGCCGCGAATGTGACCATGACCGCGCCGCAGAGATTTGGTTTCAGCTCCAGTCAGCTCAATGCCCACGATCAAACCATCACCTAGCTCATAATCATGTCTGGCGCGGCGGTTAGATATTTTTTTGGTTTGATTTGGCTTCTTTGCCTTTTTCTTGGCCATAATTGTTATATTTTACGCTATTTCCCCGCTATTGTATATGGACAAAAGACAATAAGTATGGCGGAATAATTTTATATTGTGCTAACTGCAGCGTCGTTTGGGCAATGTCCGAATAAAGCACGGCTTAGCTATTTTTTATGGAATCTACAGCCGTTTCATAAACAGCGGCCTCATCTTTTTGACTCATAAAGTACCACCATTCGGCACCCCAGAGATCTATTGGGTAGAGCTTAGTGGATTTGGCTAGCTGGATGTTGGTTTTTAGCTGATGCTTGCTCATTGATTTGTTTTGTTCGGCCACAGGCATTTCCCAGATGTTCTTTGGGCCCCATGGTTCAGCTTGAAGTTCGTGAATAAAACTAGGTCGCTGCCAAAAAGTCTTTATCAGACCGGCCCGAAACCTATCTACCCAGGGTTTGTGAAACGACTTAGAGTAAACACCTTTATTATGAACAATCTGATAAAACGAAAAACCAACGATGTCGGGAATTGGTTTTCTAAGCGGGATTCCCCAAGACGTGCTGGTGGTCATGATCACCGGTCGAGTCGGGTCTAATCTTTTCACTAATTCAAATTCTTTTCGTAATCTGGCGCGGTCGACCTCGCTGCGTTTACCAAAAGACTCTAATAAAGCTTCGTTTTCTAGCTGCCAACTAATAATTGCTGGCTGATTTTTATACCTAGTGACAACAGTTTCAATATATTTAACCAAAGCGGCGGTGCGGCCTTCTTTTGGCAACTCCCAGGCCCAATCGGGCCAGTGATTTTCGGGCCAGCGCGGTTGGCGGGCGCCCAAGCACAAAGTAATTACTCCGCCGGATTTACTGATTTGATCGATTTGTTTGTCTAGTTCTAGGAAATCATAATTGCCTGGCGAAATTTCATGCTCGTCCCAATAGCTCATTAGCCGAAAACGTCGCCACCCCTTATCTAAAAGCCACGCAAGTGTTTCATCGGGCGAGATTTTAAAATTTCGGCACTGTTTAAGCGAGAAACTAACTCCCCATTTCCCGGGATCAATCACTGGTATTTTTGGTATTTTTGCTTGGCGGTTTCCCATAACTGCGGCGCGTTTCGCTTCTCTTTCATGTAGTACCACCATTCTACACCCCAGAGGTCGATTTTTTTCATGCCAGTTGCTACGCCATACTCAAAACGATGCGCCAAACGCTCAGGATTCATTGATTTGTAATGTTCTTCAATCGGGGCGCTTCGCATATCATAGCCATCTGGTAGCCAAGATTCGGCCTGAAGTTCATGAGCAAACACATCTCGGCCGCGAGTAGCCTCTGTCCAGCCAGCTCGAAAGGCGTAATACCAAGCCGGGATGGGGTATTCAAAATAGCGCTTAGTGATGCTTTTGTCCCAGACACGTTTATAGATGGAAATCGCCCATTCATCAGGGGTCGGCTCGTAAATCGGCGTACCGATGGCGTTGTTGCTCATGCTGATAACCACTGGAGTGTCATGATCCAGGCTTTTTACTAAGTTAAATTCATCAACCAGCCGCTGACGAGTAAAGTCCGGACACTCGCCAAAAACTTTTAGAAAATACTCATTTTCCAGTTGGTAGCTTTCCAGCGCCGGATGATCACGATAACGCTCAACAGTGGCTTTAATGTAATCATTCAGCAGCGGCGACCACTGCTTCATCTCCATAGATTCGGCCCAGGTTGGCATATGACACTCCGGCCAACGCGGTTGACGCAGCCCTAGCGCCAGGCTGACTTTGACGTTATTTTGAGCGGCCTTTTCCATTTGCCAGTCCAAAAACGAGAAGTCATATTGACCTTTGGTTTTTTCGCCTTCTTTCCAGTAACTGACCAAGCGAAGGCGTTTTATGCCGAGGTCGTTTATCATGGCATCCAGCGTTTCTTCCGGGTCTAGACCAAAACCGGCTGCATAGTTAGGGATAAAAGTTGCGCCTAGTTGAACCGGAGTGTTGCGATGCTTGAAAAAATACCATTGGGCTATGGCATACATGCCGCCAACCGAAAACACGACCATCACCAAAAGTGCAATCACTGTTTTTTGCCACCAACCCGCTCGCCACCAGCCTTTGATTTTTTTACGGGCGCGGTTGAGTAATTGCCCTGGTGTCAACATCCGGCGATTTAGTCTTTTAGAGGTTTTTTTTGGCATTCTCTGATAGGATTAGTTGATGAAACACAAAATTAGCTTAAGCATTATTATACCTGTTTTTAACGAAGAAAACCACATCACCCGTTGCCTCACGGCTATCAATAAACAAACCGTTAAGCCCGATGAAGTAATTGTGGTTGATAATAACTCAACCGACAAAACGGTGGAATTAGCCCGCAAATTTCCTTTTGTAAAAGTTATAACCGAGCCAAAACAAGGCGTCTTAAATGCTCGAAACAGCGGCTTTAAGGCTGCAAAATCCGAAATCATAGGCCGGATTGATGCCGATACTGAGCTGATCCCGGAGTGGGTGGCTGAGGTGCTCAGGATTTTTGAAGACCAGCGAACCATGGCCGCCACCGGCCCGGTTTATTGGTACGATATGCCGCTTAAGGAAAAAAATTATTTCGCGGAACATGCTTTTAAGGGGCTGCTTTATAAATATGACAAAGAATATCCTTTTTTGTTTGGCTCAAACATGGCGATTAGAAAATCAGTCTGGGAGGATTTAAAAGACGAGCTTTGCGACCGGAAAGACATGCATGAAGACATGGATTTGGCGGTTCATATGTATCAAAAAGGGCTGCATATTGCTTACGACCCAGCGATGCGAGCCGGCGCGTCTTCACGCCGGGCTGATAGCGGTCCGGAAGACTTCTTTAAATATAACGAGATGATGAAAAACACTTTCTATAATCACGATATGAATCCGGTTGGCGCTAAGGTTGCGATTGCGGCTTATACGCTCGGTTACGTGATGTTGTTTCCGATCAGACGAGCTTATGATGATAAATCTCAAAAATGGACTATTAAAAATTTAATTCGCGGCAATAAGCCTCGAAAAAACCCCATGCACTGATTTAGCGGGTGGACGTTAGATGATAGATATTAGACCATGGATTTTGCGGCAATACGTGCAGTGGGCCTAAGGCTCAGTGGACAAAGTTAACCATCCAGTATCTAATTTCCAACATCTATCGTCCATTGTCTATCTTCTATTCAGGGTTGGAGGTGTAGCCGCCGAAATCATTTTTACTTGGGCTGCACTCGCTCCATAAACCGCGGTTTTGTTCCCTGGCCTGCTTTTGTAAATTCCTAAACTCCTCGGATTTAGTAAACGGAAAGCTGGTGTAGGCAAAGCCGTAGCCGTTTTTAATTATCTCGGCCTGGACTAAACGGCCGTCTGGTAAATAGACATGTCTAAGCAAGCGATTATAGCGATCACGATTGCTATTTAGCGGATCTGCCTCGAGTCGCACACTTTGATTGCCGATTAATTGCTTAGTAAATTCACTAGCTGCCTGTCCAAAACATTGCACCGGTTTGCGGGGATCTTGAGTCTCCGGTGTATCAACGCCAATCATTCTGACCCGCTCATTTTTACCGTTCATATCAACTGTTATGGTGTCGCCGTCTTCAAAACTGGCCACCTTGAAATATCCCGGAGTTTGCACCGGCCCGAGCTGCTCGGGTGGTCGTAAGTTATTCAGCAAATAGCCACCTAAAATTAGAGCCAAGCCAACTATTAAATTGAATAATTTTTTCTGATTTCGCTTTGTAAGCTTCACACACTTACTTTAGCATTAGTCATTTTTTAGCGGGAACTACTTCGACCAGTCGTGGCATCAGTCTGGCTAATAGCCCCAAGGATATGCGCGGGCCTTCGCCTATAACATCGGCTCCATGATACAGCCGATCTCCTGAATTTTTTGGGCTAAAGAGAAACATTAAATCACCCTGTTTGGTGGTTAGATCATATGCTCTGCCATGATCTTCGACAAAAAATTCAGCTTCACCCAAAAGGCTGACCACGCAACTTACATTGTCGGATAGCGTTGAACCGGCGTCTTTGTGCCTGGATACCTCACCATCAAATGGGGCATGGTTTATGGTGAAGCTGGGGGCATTAGCGGTCGTCGATATAATGTCGCCAAACTTGGTTTTTGTCAGAAGAGCTTGATACATCGTCCTGGTTATGGCTGGAGCGTATTCATTTAAAGCAGCTTTAGCCTCGGCGCTATTCCCTGCTAACATAGGCGCAACATTAATAAATCCCGAGTCCAGTCCATCAGGCGCAACAGCGTGTTTGGTTGTGACCCGCGAAATATGCATGTACTCAGTTAAGGGGTGTTTGACGTCACCGATAATCCAAGCGGCTTCATTAGCGGCCTCTTGCATTTGTTCAGCGTCAAAACGGCCTG
Organism: uncultured Candidatus Saccharibacteria bacterium; assembly: GCA_964636355.1. Lineage (GTDB taxonomy): Bacteria > Patescibacteriota > Saccharimonadia > Saccharimonadales > JAGQNK01 > CAZWRG01. Next base: position 12,153 of record CAZWRG010000006.1, read on the forward strand.
GCAAGTGCTCAATAAAGGGGTGAATTTCTGCATTAATACGTGACATAACAAGGTCAAACTATATCACGAACAAGCTAAATAATCAACATTATTATTTAAAAATCGATGCCTTTATTGGCTAGGAATTTGTCATCAAAGTGGTGTTTTATTTTGGTCATATTTGTAGCGATGTCGGTGTATTTTATAAATTCTTTTGGAAAATCGCGGCCGGTTAGGCACAGGCTGGTGTTTGCCGCTCGTTTTTTGAACAAAGTTTCCAGTTGGTCATTGGACAATAGCCCATCATGGACGGCATTATTGATTTCATCGCAGATGACCAGATCGTATTTGCCACTAGAGACGCATTCCAGTGCTTGTTCATAGGTTTCTTGAGCGGCTTCTTGATGCTGCTGTGGTGTAACATGGTGTTCGCTAAGCTCGCCGGCGTTATAAAAGCCCTTGCCGCCCTTGTAGAAAAATAATGAATCCTCATAAATCGGCATAATGTCGCGGATAAAAACATGCTCACCGACGCCCCAATATTTTATAAATTGGATAAAGGCCACTTTCCAGCGATTGCCCAGCGCCCGAGCTAACAAACCCACCGCAGCGCTGGTTTTACCCTTGCCTTCGCCGGTATAGACAATCACCACTGAATCTTTGGTTTTATAATCCTCAAAAGCCATAACTGACATTATATGTAACCAGACCGCAAAGTCACAACTTGATTACATATATTACCAACCGGATAGGTCGATAACCTTTGACATAGGGCCGCCGGATTGCTTTTTGGGGCGCACAGCACTTGCTAGACCTTGAAGCTCTTTTGTGAGGTTTTCCAGCCCTAATTGGCAGTTTTCGGCGGTCCATAGAGTGGCTGCAAGATGAGCCAATTGGACTTCTTTTTTAAGCGGGAAAAGTTTTTTGAGCTTAGTTGTGATGACCAGGGGTGTTCGATCGCTGATTGGATCTAAATCGGCAGCAATTATCTCCATGTTGGATTCGATGGTTATATGATTAGCGGAGGAAATTTCTTTGTGATAGCTTTGAGAATTACCAAGGTTTCGCTGGATGTAGCGAGCAGTTGGTAGCAGCGACCCAAGATTAAGATCATCAATAGTGAAGCCTGGAATCGGCACTACCCTAGTGTAGTTATCAAAAACAAATGCGACTAGCTCAGTGGTTTTTTCATCCTCGGACTTTTGCTTGTCCAGCAGTATAGCGTGAACGGCGGACTCATCAATTTCAATTGCACTGAGTTCAATAGCTTGACTATCATCGGCCAGAATATTAAAAGAAGGCCGTTTTTGGCCTTCTATAATATTTGTTTCGAGTGAAGCTACGGGCACCGGATCACCGGGACTGATTTCTGGGGCGTAATTGTTGCTCGGATGGTTCATAGTTGCCTTTCCTCGCTTTAAATTATACCGCCATCGATGTTTTGAGGCAATAAAACTAGACTAATTTATTGGCTTTGAAGGCTTTGTCCAGGGCGGGTTTGTCAAAACCAACAATAATAGTGCCGGCTACATCGGTAATTGGCACGCCCATTTGACCGGATTTCATGACCGCTTCGGCGCCTGATTCTGGATCTTGTTCGACATCTTTTTCGGTGTATTTAATGCCCAGATCGTCCATGTAACTTTTGGCGGTTTTACAAAAACCACACCAGGTGGTGGTGTAGATTGTGACTTGTGGCTTATCAGCCATGATTGCTCCTTGTTCAGATTATTCTTAAAACTGGCCAAACTACCAGCTGTCTTATTAGCATAACATTTTTGAGGGGCGATTGGCTAATTGCTCAAACCGTAAGCTTAAAACTGTTGTAACGGGCTATTCTATCTGTTATACTTTTTAAAAGTATGGTTAAGACTATATCGGGGAAACGTCAGGTTCGAGCTGCCAAGATTGAGAGTGATCCAGTTGCTGATCAACTCGTGGCTGCTAACGCCAAAAATATTCTAATCGGAAACATTGTGACTATGGGTTTTCGATTGGGAATTATGGTTTTGGTGCCGATTTTTGCTGGTGTTCAGCTCGATAAACGATTTGATTCAGCGCCGTCGCTAACTTTGGCGGCTTTTTTTATTGCAATTTTTGGGTCTAGTCTGCTAATTTACAAGACGTATGCAGAAATGGCGGCACAAACCGCAGAGTCTGACAAAGTGAAAACTAAAACTCGAAGATTGAAAAGACTTAAGAGGAGCAAGAATGCATAGATTATTTCAGTTGTTCGCAGCCACCGAAGAAGGCGGCCCAGCAATTCACATCACGCCTGGTGAATTGTTCAAAATTGGTGAATTTGGAGTTACCAACTCGATGTTCTACGGTGTTATTTCATCGATTTTGATTCTTGCTCTGATGATTTGGGTGGCCCGTAAAATTAGTATTAATCCAAAGCGCGGTTTCATCCAATTCGTAGAAATTGGCACTGATTTTATCATCGGCACTATTGAAAACTCGATGGGTTCACGCAAAAAAGCCATCCAGTACGCGCCATTTTTTGCGACGGCGTTTTTCTTTGTGATGTTCACCAACTGGCTGGGCTTGATGCCAGGGGTTGGCGAAGCGCTGACTTATAATGAGCAGCCGGTTTTCAGACCGTTCACTGCTGATCTAAACGGTACGCTGGCGGCGTCTATCATTATGATGATTTTAGTCCAGATTTTTACTATTAAAGAGGTCGGCGGGATTGGCTATCTGAGGCATTTCTTTGCGGGCAGCCTTAAAAATCCAGCGACTTACCTGCTGGGAATTTTTGAAATGTTTTCGGAACTTACCAGAATCGGAAGTTTGGCGCTTAGGTTGTTCCTAAACGTCGCCATCGGTGAAACTATTCTAGTAATTTTTGCTTATTTGGGAAGCTTCGTAGCCCCAATTACGACGCTGCCTATTCTGATCCTGGAGCTGTTTGTTGGAGCTCTCCAGGCTTATATTTTCACTATGCTTATTATCATGTACCTATCGGCGGCTATCAAGCACGACCACGAACACGAGCAATCGCTCGAGCACGTGGTTGCGCATGAGACATAACGGCCATCGGGTAAGTTAATAAGACGTACTTTTGTAAAAATAATTTAAGGAGTAATAATAAAATGGAACTAGACGTACTTGCTAAAGGTATCATGATGAGTTTTGGTATGCTTGGCCCAGCTATTGGAATTGGTCTGATTGGTTCATCTTTCATGAATGCCGTTGGTCGCAACCCAGAAGCTGCCAAATACTTTGGTCAGGTTTTCGTTATCATCGCGATTGTCGAATTGATGGCGCTACTTGTATTCGCTTCCCTATTCATCATTTAATCACGGAGAAATATTAAATAATGCCAACAATGTATTTTGCAGCTACAGAAGCAGCCGAAAGCGGTATTTTGGGGTTCAACCCTCAAGTTCTGATTTTTCAGATTATCACTTTTGTGTTGGTTTTTGCGTTGCTGAAAAAATTCGCTATCGATAAGATTGTGGCGATTCTTGATAAGCGCCATCAGGTTATCGAAGACGGCGTGCGGTTGGGTCGCAAGCTAGAGCGCGAGCGTGATCAAATGGATAAAGAACTTGCCAAACTGACCCGCGAGGCTCGTCATGAAGCTGATCGAATCATCGCCAATGCCCACAAAGAATCACGTGAAGTATTGCGCGAGGCTGAAAAAGCTGCTCGCCGCAAAACCGATGCTATGATTTCAGACGCTGAGGCCCGGATTCACGAAGACACCGAAGCAGCCAAACGCAAACTCGAAAAAGACATCGTTAGCCTTGTTTCAGAGGCTACTGAGGCCATCGTTGGGGAAAAGGTCGATCCCAAAAAAGATGCCGAAATTATTAAGAATATAATCCAGAAGCGGAAGTAGTCATTTACTATGATATCTCGGCGTGATCTGGCAGAAATTATTGGTGAAAAAACTCTAAAGACCACCAACACTGAAAAGTTAGCTCAGCAAATCGCGGCTTTTCTGCTTGAAACACGCAAAACAACTGACCTGGAATCTTTGATTCGCGATGTTATGGAATATCGAGCCGACCATGGAATTGTCGAAGCAACTGCGGTCAGCGCTCACCAGCTTGACGACAAAGCAATTTCCCAGATCAAACAGATCTTACTCAAGGAGCATCCCAAGGCAAAAAAGGTCCGGCTGAACATTAAAATCGACAAATCGGTTGTTGGCGGTTTACGAATCGAGCTAGCCAATGAGCAGCTAAACTTAACCGTCCGAGATAAATTAGATGACTTTAAGCGCTTAACAGCACAGATAAAGGATTAACATGGAAAACATATCTATTAAAGAATTATCAGATGACATTCGCTCAGCGATTAACCAGCTGAAATCCAGCTCTCAGATTGAAAACGTTGGTATCGTCACCCGGGTTGGTGACGGCGTGGCTTGGATTTATGGCTTGAGCCAGTGTGGTTTCAGCGAAATGATTGAGATTGAATCAACCGATGGCGTGGCAATCACCGCCTTTGCTTTGAACCTTGGTGAGGATGGAATCGGTGCTGTGCTGCTAGGTGATGACACGCTAGTGAAAGCTGGCGCAACTGCTAAATTAACCGGCAAGGTTTTGGAAGTGCCAGTTGGGCCAGAGCTTGTTGGGCGAGTTGTCAATCCGCTGGGTCAGCCACTCGATGGTAAAGGCGCTATCAAAACCAGTCTAACGGCTAGGGTTGAGCAGCCGGCGCCAGGTGTTTTGGACCGAAAAAGTGTCCACGAACCGCTGATGACTGGTATTGCGGCGATTGATTCCATGGTGCCCATTGGTCGCGGTCAGCGGGAGCTTTTGATTGGCGATCGTCAAACTGGTAAAACTGCTGTGGCGGTTGACACGATGATTAACCAGCATCGTCAGCAAACCGGTGTTATCAATATTTACGTCGCCGTTGGGCAGAAGCTCAGCAAAATTGCTCGTTTGGTTGAAAGGCTGAAGCGCGAAGGCGTTATGGATCAAACAATTGTGATTGCCACTTCAGCAGCTGATCCAGCCAGCATGCAATATCTGGCACCATATGCTGGCGCGGCAATGGGTGAATATTTCCGCGACAACAAACAGCACGCGTTGATTATTTATGACGATCTTTCCAAGCACGCGGCGGCATATCGTCAAATGTCGCTACTACTTCGCCGCCCACCAGGCCGCGAAGCTTACCCGGGCGATGTTTTCTACTTGCATTCGAGGTTACTAGAACGCGCTGCTAAACTGTCTGATGAACTAGGCGGCGGAAGCTTAACTGCCCTGCCGATTATTGAGACCCAGGCCGGGGACATCAGTGCCTATATCCCAACTAACGTAATTTCTATTACCGATGGTCAGATTTTCTTTGAAACTAACCTGTTTTACCAGGGTATTCGTCCGGCGATTTCGGTTGGTCTGTCGGTTTCTCGTGTTGGTGGTTCAGCCCAAACTAAGGCAATTAAGAGCGTGTCGAAGGGTCTGCGTGTTGACCTGGCGCAGTTCCGTGAACTTGCTGCTTTTAGCCAATTCTCTACTGATCTGGATGCCGATACCCGTCAACGAATCGAGCGCGGTCAAAGACTCACCGAGCTTCTAAAACAGCCGCAATACAGCCCACTGGCTATCTGGGAAATGTATTCAGTTCTGTATGCAGCGACTGAAGGTGCGTTTGATAAAGTTCCGCTTGAGAAGATTAAAACCGCTGAGGCTAACCTGCTTCGTGAACTAAAAAACGAGAGCAAAGAAGTTCTAAAGGCCCTAAAAGACGGTGCCGAACCAGATGACAAGATCAAGAAAACCATCCTGGACACAGCCAATAAAGTAGCTAAGAGCTACATTCCACACGAAGAAACAAATAAGTCTGAAAGTAAGAAAGTTAAAAAGTAGAAAGCAATAATGAGTCAAGAGTTAAGAGCCAATAGTCAGGATCACGGAGGCATGAGACTTATCGTAGTATTCATGTCTCATGTCTCATGTCTCATGTCTCTGCGACAGGAGGTCACTCGTGGCTAATACGATTACTTTAAAGCGGCGGATTGGATCTGTTAAAAATACCAAACAGATCACTAAAGCGATGGAGCTTGTGGCGGCTAGTAAGATGCGCCGGGCTCAAGAATTCGCGCAGCGCTCCAGGCATTATCGGATTGCAGCTTATTCCCTGTTGACTCGATTGAGTCGAATTACAGAAGTTGATGACCATCCGCTATTTACCAAACGGCCTGTCAAGCGGCGATTGTACGTGGTAGTTACCAGCAATCAGGGTTTGGCCGGACCTTATGACTCTAATATCATTAAGCTGATGACTCGTTCAATTAAGGCAGATCGGGACAGCAAAATTGCTTCAAATGTAATTGTGATCGGTAAAAAAGGTGCTAATTTCCTGAGAAATATTGAGGGCGTCAATTTGATCGGTGTTTATACCGACATTAGCGATCAGCCAACCGCCAATGAACTTCGGCCACTGCTCAATACAATTACAGAGCAATATGGCGACGGCGAAGTTGATGAGGTTAAATTAATCTACACCGAGTTTAAATCAAATCTGGTGCAAATTGCTTCTTCGCTGCAGGTTTTGCCGGCTAGTTTTGAGGAAACCGAGGAAGACATGAGCGACATCGGCAACGTTGCCTTTGAGCCGTCACCGCAAGCTGTTTTAGATAATGTGGCTATGCGTTTGATTGAAGTTCAGATTTGGCAGGCAATCTTAGAAAGCTTTGCCTCGGAGCATTCAATGCGCATGATGGCCATGAAAAACGCCACCGATAACGCATCAGACCTGATAGATGATTTAACATTGGCATTTAATACCGCTCGCCAGGCGGCAATCACCCAGGAACTTGCTGAAATAACCGGCGGCGTGGAGGCATTATCATCATGAGAAGCCCTGAAATAAATGACTGGGGTCATCTGGAGAGTCTTGCACGAGGAGGTTCAACAAGAGCTCAGGATTCTAAAGAAGATGGTGAGCCAGTTCATGTTATGACTGTGCCAGGACCATTGCCTCCTGCTCCAGAGCGATCAACTCTGCACAGCACTGGCAGCACCGAAAGCTTAGAGTCTAGTGGACAATTTAGACAGATCGAAGGAGCTGACCCAGGAATTGCGGTCGACCCGTCAGGATTAGACTCAGAATTTTATGAACCAAGAATAACCACGGAGGAAAAATAATGGCCAAGGTAGCAGAAAAGAAAGTGATCGGTAAAATTAGTCAAATTGTGGGTGTGGTGGTGGACGTTGAGTTCCCTAAAGACCACTTGCCGGCAATTTATAACGCTCTGGAAACTGAACTAGATGGTAAGAAACTGGTTTTTGAGGTGGCTCAGCACTTAAGTGAATCATCTGTTCGAGCAATTGCTTTAAGCTCTACTGATGGGTTGGAGCGCGGCGCAGAAATTACGGATACTGGCGCTGCAATTAGTGTGCCGATTGGCGATGAAACTTTAGGGCGAATGTTTAACGTTACCGGCGAGCCGATTGACGGCAAAGCTGGCAGCTTCAAGAACACAGCGCCGATTCACCGCGATCCACCACCGCTGGTTGACCAGTCTGGCACAGTGGAAATTTTGGAAACCGGTATTAAGGTTATCGACTTGATTGCGCCAATTACTAAGGGTGGTAAAGTTGGTTTGTTCGGTGGAGCTGGTGTTGGTAAAACCGTTTTGATCCAGGAGCTAATTAACAACATCGCCAAGTTTCACAGTGGTTATTCAGTGTTTGCGGGTGTTGGTGAACGAACTCGTGAAGGAAATGATCTTTACAACGAAATGGCCGAATCTGGAACTTTGGATAAAACTTCACTGGTTTTTGGCCAGATGAATGAACCACCAGGCGCTCGTCTGCGAGTTGGTCTTTCCGGCCTGACAATTGCTGAAGGTTTCCGCGACAAAGGCAACGATGTGCTACTGTTTGTTGATAATATTTTCCGGTTTACTCAGGCTGGCGCCGAAGTGTCTGCCCTGCTCGGTCGTCTGCCATCAGCTGTGGGTTATCAGCCCAACTTGGCACAAGAAATGGGTGCCTTGCAGGAGCGAATTACTTCGACTCGCAAAGGTTCGATTACCTCTGTACAAGCAGTATATGTGCCAGCCGACGACTTGACTGATCCGGCTCCAGCAACGACTTTTGCTCACCTGGATTCAACAATCGTTTTGAACCGTGCGCTGACTGAGCTTGGTCTGTATCCGGCAGTTGATCCACTGGACTCCAGTTCAACAATCTTAGATGCTGAAATTATTGGTGATGAACACTATAACGTGGCCCGCGAAGTCCAGCGCGTGCTGCAGCGCTATAAGGATCTGCAGGATATCATCGCCATTTTGGGTATGGAGGAGCTGTCTGATGAAGATAAGCAGACCGTTGGTCGAGCTAGAAGAATTCAACGATTCTTGACTCAGCCGTTCTTTGTTGGTGAGGTGTTTACCGGAATTCCCGGAAAATATGTTTCGCTTCAAGATACAATCAGTGGTTTTAAAGAAATCCTAGACGGCAAGCACGATGACAAACCAGAATCAGCCTTTTATATGAAAGGCACAATTGACGAAGTTACCGAGGCTAAATAATGGCTGTAGAGATTGAGCCAAACATTGAACATGCTGCGTTGTTTGATCGAACAGCTGAGCAACGCCAAAGGCACACCGAGTTGGTTCTCGAAATGCGCGCAAATTATCCTGATATTGGGATCACTGTAGTTTCACACCTGGCTGATCTTCGGATGGAAAGGGATTTTTATGAATGGTTAGATCGGGAGGCTGATACCAGAGCAGGTTTATATGGAGCATCAGACAGCCAGCCTTTTACTGAAGAATTTGATCAGCAGCGAGAAATTGCGATGGCTGTTATTCGTGATGAGATTCAGGAGTTGCATGAGTCATTGGGGTTTCCAATGCTGGAATTGAGAGGACCAAAAGCTGATGTTTAGATTGCAATTAGTTACGCTTAGTGGCACTAAATACGACGATGATGTTTATGAAGTGCTGCTACCCACGATGGACGGCGAGATTGGGGTTTTGCCCGGCCACATGCCATTAGTTAGCGTGGCGCAGCATGGGATTATCAAGATTCGCAAGAATGCTGGCGATCCTGATGATTTTAGGGAATATTATGCTGTTAGCGGCGGTGTGATTGAGGTTGATCAAGATACTAACACTCTGTCTGTTTTGGTAGACGAAGCCGACGACTCCGAAGAAATCAACGAAACTGAGGCCAAAGAAGCCTTTGAGCTGGCTCAAAAAATGAAAGCCGAAGCCAAAGACCAGGTCAGCCTGGAGCATGCTCAAAATCTAATTGACCGCCAGGCTGTTCGCCTGCAAGTTGCCGGCCTCAAGCGCCGCACCAAGCGCTAAATCATAAAACTCTTGCCAAGAATCAAAGTGTGCCTTAAGATAACACACTGGATAAATTGATGAAAAAATTATTATCTGATCAAACATTTTTAATAGCTCGTAAGGCGGACATTTGCTGATGCGCCTGGCTTGTCACAATAAAATTACGATTTTAAAATATACCCTTAGCATTACCCTTTTAAATGCCAACAAACACAGTAGCCTCTTCTTAAATAAGAGGCTATTTTTATATATCAAAAATTACGGCTTCTATTGATCCCTATAGCTCAAGTTCAACTCTTTTGAGCGAAATCAGATAATTATTAATTAATAAGGATCAGTATTTTTTATGGAACGAAATCCGTTAGGAGACGGTATATTTATGGATTTAAGAGAGCAAGAAGCAAGACAGCCAGAATTTCATGTAACCAGGCTGGTCGATGGTTTGGGTTATGGAGAAGGCTCAATATCAACTCGCGAGCGAAGTGATGTAACCGCCCAAGATATTGCCGCCGCCGAAGCAGTTATTGAAAGCGAAGCTGTGCTGATTGATGTTGACAGAGATAAAAACGGTCGGCCGATTGATGATGATGGTTGTGGTGACGGCCGCGGTGTCAAAGAAATTTGGGAAGGACTAACCCGGAGGCTCAGGTCATTAAATAGGGCTAAAGTCTTTGGTGCTGGTGTAGCGATGGCGGCGGCTGATGAAATTGGCTCTGGCCAGGCCACCGGCAGATCACTAAAATCAGTCTTTCTGGGCGCTATTAACAACCTAAAGCGCCATGGTTTGAATTTTGGCGGGCATACGGATGATCATGCTCATGGTGAAAGTTGCGGCTGCGGAGCAATCGACAAAGCTCCCCAGATTGTAGATAACGCCCTAAAATACGAAACCCAAATTCGAGGTTCAATCAGCACTCTTGGCGTTGATGATACTGGCTTGGACGAGATTTTTGGAAACTATAGAGAATTCAATCAAGCTCAGCCATCAAACGAACCATACAGTGGGTCGGAAGTTATGGCTGCAATCGTTGGTGAAAACCGAGTTACCAAGCAGCTTGAAGGAGAACACAAAGAATATTTCATTATTTTGAATATGGTAGCCGGCAAAACAGTCAATCAACAAGCAATCCGCGAAGCTACAGGTGGTGAGATCCAGGCTTTTGCAGTTGATGTTTGGCGACTTAAGGAAATAGCTGCCGAGCTTCACCCTAATGATCCTGCGGCGCAGCAACAGGCCTTCCTGTCTAAATTAGTCTATACACTGTCTGTTGGTGCAACTCTGACCAAGGGCGATTTACCGGTTTATGTTATTCAGCCAACCGAAGCCCTGGTTGCCGCTTAAAACATTCCAAAATATTAGTTAACCCGGCAATAAAAAACTGCCGGGTTTATCTAAAAATGCAAATTTATTTTGCTGGGCTGATGATAAGTATTTACGTCTTGGCAGAACTCTTTTAGCTTGACTCGAAATGACATTATCAAAATTTATAATTAACGTACAATAGATTATGCATGAATGTTTATTATCGAGACCCAATTGTCTATCGGCGCCGTCAAAAAAGGCCCAAAAACAAATACAAAAAACGAGCTAAGCGAATAGTTCTATTTCTGGTTTTATTATTGATCGGTGCTATTTATCTGGGGTTTAAAAGCGAGGTGCCGGATGGCGAGGCTAAAATAAATCCAAAACTTATCGATCAATCCAGCGGTATAAATGTGGAGTGGCCCAGCAAAGGCCAAGCGGCAATTGGTACGGTGGAGGGCGGTCTGTTGGCTAGCTCTGACGCCGATGAGCAGCCGCGGCCCATTGCCAGTCTGGCTAAGGTTATAACAGCTCTGGCGGTTTTGGAAAAAGCTCCGCTTGAGCCCGGACAGCCGGGAATTTCCATTATTTTTGACGATCAGGATGAGGCTAATTATCACGAATATTTATCAAAACTCGGCACAGTTACGGCAGTGACGGCTGGCCACACAATGAGTCAGTATCAAGCCTTGCAGGCGATGCTGCTGCCTTCTTCAAATAATATGAGTGATTCGTTGGTTAGGCGGATTTTTGGGTCGGTTGAGGAGTACGCAAAGTATGCTAATGACATGCTTGACCGCTATGGGCTTTATAAAACCTGGGTTGACGACGCCAGTGGGTTCTCGCCAAAAACCGTGAGTACGCCTTCTGAAATGATAATTATTGGCCAAAAGGCGCTTGAAAATCCGGTAATTGCCGAAATTGTAGCTCAAAAGGAAGCTGAAATCCCGTTGGCGGGAGTCGTTCCAAATTACAATCGGCTGATCCGAGTAGAAAACGTCACCGGGATAAAGCCTGGCAACACAGATGAGGCTGGTTGGTGTTTGCTGTTTTCGGCAAAATATCAGATAGAAGACAATCAAGAAGTTACTGTTCTGGGGGTGGTTTTGGGTCAGGACAACCCCGATGAATTGTTTGTAGCGTCGCAGAATTTGCTAAATAGTGCTCGGTTGGATTTAAAGCAGGTTGAAGTGGTGCGCGGCGGCGAGGTCGTGGGCACTTTCGTCACTCCTTGGGGTGATGAATCGGCGTTAATCGCCCAAGAGAGTTTATGGACTTATAGTTGGCGCGGCAACGTCCCGGCGCCGGAAGTGTTGTTTAGTGATCAAAATGCGCCGCTGGCCGCTAATCAAACCATCGGCACAATGCACTTGGGCAGAGACTCAAACAAGGGTGTTCCGGTGGTTTTAGGTAAGGACATCAAGCGACCTTCCCTGCTCTGGCGCCTTAAAAACAGCCTGGCTTTGTCTAGTATATTTTAAAAAATTGTTTAAATCAGCTGTTCGCTACCCAGACGAGGCTTAACTGGACAACAGATCTTCTTCAAACTTATTTATTCCCTCTATGGTCGGCTCATAACTAGATATATTAGGCAGATCCAGCGACTTTATGCGCCTATAAACCGCCTCGGCAATTTTTTCAATTCGTTCTAGCTCGCTACTTGTGAAGTTATAATCTAAATAGAGGTGATCGGCGGACTCAGCATCTAGTTGAATAATGCAGGCTTCAACATTTTTGTTGGCGTAAGTTTTTTGTTGACGAATAAGTAGAATGTAAAAACCTAGCTGCAAACGATGTCGCCACTGCTTGAGTATTATTTCTTGAGATCGAGATTTTGGATCGGTTATCGGTCGGCCAGTCTTATAATCGACAATCTTGATGGTGTTGTCATCTATTAGATCAATTCGATCAATTTTTCCATACAGGCTCAATCCATTAGCAGTGGTTGCCGAAAAGCTCTGCTCGGATTTACTGGTCGGATCAAATTTGAGGTTAATTTGCTCGCTAAAAAGTTTATCCAGCTGTGAATAGGCTCGTCCACTTAAACGATTAATGGCGGTGCTGGTTAAGCCTTCGTTGCTGATGTTGAAATCATACAGTCGTTTTATAGCAGCTAGATCAAAAGCCTGGTTGGTGGTCTGAATTTGGGCCAGTTCCATTGCGGCGTGCATGGCGTTGCCGTGAGCCAGTATTTCTGACGCTGGAGCCGGAAATCTCATCAAACAATCTTCAACAAAAGTCGCCATTCCTTGTCGGCTTAAATCCAAAAATTGAGTTAAATGAGTGGCGTTTAAGCTGTAGTTATCGAGCCTGGGTTTTAGAATTTCAATCAAAGATTTGTCTTTAGGGCGCGGCGGGATTAACTGAGCGGTTTCAATTTTTGCTAGTTCATTGGCGGCGCTGGGGCTATGTTCCTCAAAATCCATATTGGACAATTGTTCTGCAGGCAGGGTTTTTGTTTTGGTATCTAACTGACTAACGAAAGATACTTGCAGATTTTGCTTGGCACGGGTCATGGCAACGTACATTAATCTGGCATAATCAGCCGGAGTGTCTAAATTTATATGAAGCGGCAAACTAAGTGGTGTCGGATAGCGGGAGGCTTTTGGCTTCCAGTTGCCCTGATCGGTATCAATTATAAACACGTGATCAAACTCTAGACCTTTGGCTCCGTGGACAGTCATCAGTGTGACAGCACTTTCGTAATGTCCAACGCCGGGGCTAAACATAAATAGCTTATCGCTTGTGCCATCAATCATATCAAGAAAATTGCTGAGCTTGACGTTGTCAGTTTGGGCGTACTGGCGGGCTAGCTCAAGCAACTGGCGGGTGGACTGAGCTTCAATAATTGTCTGTTCGTCAGTGATGTCTTTGTAAAGCTCATTATATAGCGATTTATTTGGTGCAAATTCTGTTGAAAGTAGTTGTTCAATAGTCACATTTAGTGGTTGGCTGGCAGCTATAGACACCAGGTCTTGAAGCCATATGGCAATGGATTTGGTAGCCGGGTTTTTGTGAGCTGTTTCAAACCAACCAGTTTGACGATTTACCGACAGCGCCAGTTGCCAAACCAGTAGTTGATCGAGGCCTAATGCTGGATGTCTTAACAGATTAGCCAGCAGATGGTTGACAGCCTGACGGTTGCCAATGATCAGAGCTTGAATCAAAGATAAGATATTAATAATTAGCTGATTGCTGCTGGTGGTCCTGACATCGATATTCTGTTCGTAATTTACGCTTAGCCCGCTGCTCACTAAATAATTAGACAAATACGTTAAGCTTTTGTGCCCGCGGGCCAAAACAGCCACGCTATCACTGGGGTTCGCCTTTAGCAGCGACTTTATTTCTGAGCAGATTGCAATCGCTTGATCGGCTTCTGTGGAGTATGAATTATAGTGAACTTTAGTGTTGGTTGGCTCGTTTTTGGCAATGAGCTCGGGGTGAAAATTGGTGAATGGCGTGATGACTTGTTTGGCATTATCCAGGATTGCTTGTGAGCTGCGATAGTTGTCGGTAAGGTCAATTGTCGTAATCGAGTCTTTGTAATGCTCTTTAAAATCAGTGGTGTTATCCAGCATTGCGCCGTTGAAGCCGTAAATTGTTTGGTTTGGGTCGCCCACAACCATGACGTTGGGTTTTTCGATATGAGGGTTATCAACCAGTAGGTGCAGTAATTTGATTTGAGCCTCGTTGCTGTCCTGGAACTCATCCACCAGGAGGTAATGAATTGATTCTTGAATGTCCAGACACAGATCCTGATCACTCTCGAGGGCATTAATAACGCTAATTAACATGTCCGAGTAATCCAAATAGCCGCGCTTATAAAGCCTTGCCTGGTACTTTTCATAAACTTCGGTCAACGCCCGCCACCAAGCATTGGCTCGGTGCTCACGAACCATTCTTTTTTGGCCGTTTTCAGTGCTTAGCAGTTTGGCTTTTAATTTGCTGGTTTGAGTGGTTTTGCCGGTTGGCATGTCGGCCTCAACCGCCTCATTGACCAACCTGGCAAGACCAATAGCCAAATCGTTTGGCTGATTAATTGCTAGGCTTTCAAAAGATGACACAATGTCTGGCAGCAATTTGTGGCGAAGATTTTTGGGAAATATTTCGATAACTTCTGCTTCAATCGATGCCAGATCTTGAGCATGTGTTTCAATGGCTTTTTTTAGTTTTTCCGGCGAGAGACCAGCGTCCTTGGTTCGATTAATAGCTTCTAAAATATAGTTAAGATAATTGTATCGACCGTCAAACTTTGTCACCAAAGGATTGTCATGCGGCAATTTGTCCAAAATACTGATAATTATTTCTTGAGCTGCGATGTCAGAAATTGGATTCAACTCAGCTCCCGCATAAAAATGCTCTGGATGACTTGTGATAATGTCGGCTGCCAGTGAATGGAAAGTTTTGATGACTACGTGGTTGGCAGCTGGTCCGACCATCATTCGCAATCGCTCTCGCATGTTATTGGCGGCGTTAACTGTAAAAGTTAGACAAACAATATTAGCCGGGTCGGTGTCGGTTTTTTGCAGGATGTTTGCCACCCTGGCGCTAAGTAATTGAGTTTTGCCAGTGCCCGGTCCGGCCAGCACCAGCAGCGGCCCATCAATCGTATCGACGGCTTGTTTTTGCCGCGGGTTAAGACGCTTGTATTCTCTATCAAAACTCGACATTAATAATATTGTAACCAAAATGACCGTTAAATGCTTGTCGGAAATTAACCGGCAGTATATGCTTTAGATATAAAACTTTTTAAGGAGTGAAAAAATGGGGATACTTCGTCAAGCAGAAGACAAAATTGGCAACATCTTTAAAGATGCTCCGGCGCTTTCGCCAAACAGCAAAGAAACACTTGTTAAGGTTTGGCCATGGCTGGCGCTGATTTTTGGAATTTTACAGCTATCGGCAGCCTGGGGTTTGTGGCGTTTGGCACGCTGGACAAGTGTTTTTTCGGACTATGCTAACGAATTTTCTCGAATTTACACTGGCCGAACAGTTGGGCTTGAGGCTTCGGATAAGTTTTTGATTTATCTTGGAATTATAATTTTACTGGTAGATGCGATAATTTTGCTGATGGCTTTCCCAGAGCTTAAAAAACGAGCTCGCCGCGGTTGGGAACTTCTTTTCCTGGGTTCTTTAATTAACGTGGCTTATTCAGTGCTGACGATTTTTATCCACGGACGAGGTTTTGGAACATTCATATTTAGTCTGATAGGCTCAGTAATTGGGTTTTATCTGCTGTTTCAGGTTCGGGATAAATACAAACCTGTTAAGAAAAGCTAATCCCTGAATTAATTACAAAGAGCCGGATATGACCGGCTCTTTTATGTTTGGTAAGAAACAAATTTTAGACTAGTTGTCGCCTGAATTTTCGGAGTTCTTTGGTGTTTAGTTTTTCTGATTTCAGTTCGGTGGTGTCAAGTAAGTCTGTATCTTCAAAGGATTGTATGTCTTTTACGCTTGTTGGATTGTTTAAAATTTTAAACTTTTTCACTTAATCCCTACCCCTCAAATTAAATTATTAATGTAAGTTAATCTTATGCCAGCCGATATTAATTAGCTGTGAATTATCTCACACTACAGGCACTATAATTTGTTGATTTATAGACTGCCTGAACCAATAAGAGTTGGGGTTATCGGTTTTTATGAGCAGCCGCTAAAAGCCCGGCAATAATGAAAAACACGACTCCGTAAAAACCAATGGCGCTGTATAGCTGGACCTTGTAGCCTTCGTTAAAATAATCGACAAAGTATTTAACCGAGGCCAAAGAATAAGCAGTGGTTGCAAGAGCCGCCGTGGCGTAAAGGTAGACCCTAGAATTTAAGACATTGATAGTCGCCAGCGGCACCGCAAATAGCGCAACTGCCAGGCTGGCCATACCCCTTTCAAAATAAACTAAAAATCCGGCCAAAATAATATCCATGATCACTAAGGCCCAAATACCGGCTCGCGTGATACTTGGGTTTTTGAAACTGCGGTTAATTGCCCAAACGGCAATAGTTAAAATCATCGCGCAAGCCGCAATCACCCACCTGTCCAAAATGGCTTCTGGCGGAACTAAATTTGCTGAATGATAAACCACAATACTAATAGCAAAAGCCAGAACATAGATAACATGAAGCTTAGCCACGCGATCGGTGTTGGGAGCTGGTTGTTTGCTAGTTTGCTTATTTGCCATATGAGTTATTGAAGCATGACGCTTAGGCTTATGTCAAAGCGTTGGTCAGTCGCTCCCCAGATCAGAAACGTCCAGTGTAACAGTAGCTCCCGACGATATTTGACCGCTAAGGATTCGATTTGCAACGGTATCTTCGACTCTTCGCTGAATAGTCCGGCGCATTGGCCGGGCTCCAAATTGCGGATCATAGCCCTCATCAACCAGCGCCAGAAGCGCGGCGTCGGTCAGATTTATTTGAATATTCTGATTGGCCAGATTTTTATTGACTGATTCCATCATCAGCAGCGCAACTTGCTTTAATTCATCTTGGCCAAGCGGCTTAAACAGCACGATTTCATCAAAACGGTTGATTAGCTCAGCCCGATAAGTACCGGCGCTAATCAGGTTATTAATCAGCTGATCTTTAAAACCAGCATCCAGCTGGCCGGTATTGACTTGGTTTAGAATTTCGCTGGAACCAGCATTGGAAGTGGCAATAATGATAGCATTTTGAAACGCTGCTGGCTTACCGCTTGTGTCAGTAAGCTGGCCTTCGTCAAGTAACTGCAAAAGCAAATTCAGGATACTTTCGTGAGCTTTTTCGATTTCATCAAGCAAAACAACAGAAAACGGCTGTTTACGAATTTTGAGCAGCAAACTGTCGGTTTCTGAGCCGGGATCGAGCAATCGACTGGCATCGCTGGCTTGTTGATATTCACTCATGTCCAGACGAATCATATTAGCCTCATCATCAAAAACCGTTGCGGCCAAAGATTTAGCCAGTTCGGTTTTACCGACTCCAGTCGGGCCTAGGAACAAAAAACTTCCGATAGGTCGGTTAGAGCTACCAACGCCGGCCCTCGACCGCCGCAGAGCACTGGACACAACTCTTACGGCATCGATCTGATTAACCATCCGGCTATGTATTCTGTCTTCTAGTTGCAACAGGCTCTGGGCCTCCTGGGCTTGGGCAGCTGTGGCTTTGACGCCCAGCGTTTGCTCGATAGTTTTTTGGACACTTAAAGCGGTTATAACATTATTTTGAGCGTTAGCGGCAGATTGTTCCAGTAGCTTGATGGCCTTACCAGGAAAAGCCGAGTCCTGAATGTACTGCTCGCTTAAACGATAGGCCTCCTTAACGGCCTCAAAACTAACGATTTTTTTGGTTTGAAATTCAATATTTAAAGCGGCATCCTCGATAATTTTAAGCGATTCTTCTTTGGATGGTTCTTGCATGACAACTGGATTCAACATTGAGGTCAGACCTGGGTTGGTTGTTTTTAGCCGCTGATAATCGGTGCTGCTAAAGGTTGTAATTAATTTTAATCGTCGGTTTTGAAGGATCGGCATCAAAATCCGCGACATATCGAAAGATCCTGTTCCCTCTTGGAAAAACAGCTGGGCGTCATCTAAGAATAAAATCATATTTCCAGCCCTAATTGCCTCGGCAAATAAATGAAGCATGATATTTTCGAGGTTGTGTTTATCCTCTGACAGGATGACCGAAGCGTTTAAATTGACAATTTGATGATCTCTAAGTTTATTGCTGGCGCGATCTTCCAACAGCCTTTGCGCCAAAGCATAAACGGCTGAAGTCTTGCCTATTCCATAGTCGCCAACAATTGCAACGCTGCCAGTTTGATCGAGGCCATTAATAACCGCATCTATCACTTTACTGCGCGACATAAAATGAGAATTGCTGCGGCTTAATTGGATACTGCGACTAATATTGCTGCTGTAGCGCTCTAACATGGGCGTGAATCCAAACGCCCAATCCCGTCCAATGCCGCCAAAGTAAGGTTTTGGCATGTTTTGATAAGTCACAATTCTATCAAGCCAGGAATGAGCGGCTATAACATCCTCTTGTTTTATATTTCTAGCGGCTAATACTTCTAAAATTGCTGGCGAAGACAAAATTAAAGCTGACGTCAACGGACCAGCTCGGAGAGTTTGGCCAGCTGCTTGTTGAGGGTTTTGGATTTGCATGGCCATTTGCCAAATATTATCTAAGTCATCAGGATTTTCACTCAGGGCATCAGCTACAAAATTTGGATCAATCAATAGCCGGTTGGTGATAAAAACTTCTTCCCAGTTGCCTGATAAAGATTGCCAGACGCTTCGCGGGGTGAGCGGCTGCTTAAGCTTGGCCAAAACAGATTGGTCAAGAACATCATCAATCGATTTTACAGATTTATTTGGCGGTAGTTTAGTAAGCTCGGTCTTATACCAAATGGCCCACATCGCACAAACAATGGCCAAACCTAGCAGCACATAACCAAACGAAACACCGGTAATTAACAGATATGCGCCGCCTAGCAACAGAGCTGCGCCAAATAGTTTGGTTAGCAAAAAGCCAAACCGCTTCATACGAAGAGCCAATCGGGCCTTGCGGCTGCGGGTGCTTTTTAGGTTGGGGGGCAAAAGCTGGTTGTTCATCACATGAGGCCTTTTACAATTAATCCAATTGATAAAATCGGCACAAATGGCCAGGCCAGAACAATTAAAACTCCTAAAATAAAGCTTCCGCTGACTAAAACTAAAGCCAAACTAAGAACGATTAATCGACTAAAAAACCCCACCGTTCTAGAAATTAAATTATCAATCGCGCCGCGAATCCGATCGTCTAATGTCCGACCGCCAACTGACACAACTCTGCGCCAAGGAGAAAACAGTGTTTTAAGCAGCGTGACTGTCGAAAACGCATGGGCTACGCTGGTGGTTCGGCTAATCACTCGCCTAGCAGCGGTTGCCCAACCTTGCACATACCACCAACGCAGCAGCTCAATAATCATGAGCATATTGTATCAGTTAAGCAGCTGTTTAGTATAGAGTTGTCAAATATTTTTAAGACGATTGATAATGTAAGATGGATAATATAAATGTTTGTAAGGCAATTACTTTAGGCCATAGATAAGGGGGTGAATATAAATCAAAAAACAGCTCAAGAGCAAATAAGCGAGATTATTGATAACAGTCCTGGCTGGAAGAAAGATGTTTTATCGCGAATTCGTGAGGTTATTTTAACGGCCGATCCTAGAATCATTGAAGAAGTAAAATGGAAAACTGCCTCCAGGCCAGAAGGCCTGCCAGTTTGGTCGCACAATGGAATAATTTGTATCGCCGAAACCTGGAAAGATAACATAAAACTGGTTTTCTTTAAGGGTGCTAAAATGTCTGACTCCAAAAAGTTGTTTAATGCGCGGTTAAAAAGTGCCACTGATCGGGCGATTGAGTTTCATGAAGGTGACAATCTAGACGAACAAGGACTAAAGGAATTGGTCAAACAAGCTATAGAGCTAAATAACTAAAGTAAAACCCCGTCACGTTGACAGGGTCTCACTTTGGCTAGGGCGGAGGGATTCGAACCCCCGAATGCCAGGACCAAAACCTGGTGCCTTACCACTTGGCCACGCCCTAATATTCTAGAAAGCTTTATAATGTACAAGAACGTCAGTAAATGTTTTGGCCCATGGCCAGGACTATAACAATTTGGTTGCCTTACGCAACGGCCTGGTGCCTTACCACTTGGCGACGCCCTAATAATCAAGAAAGCTTTATAATGTACAAGAACGTCGATAGGATTTTGGTCCAGGACTACAACAATTTGGTTGCCTTACGCAACGGCCTGGTGCCTTACCACTTGGCGACGCCCTAATAAACAGATAGATTTTACCTTAGATATGCCCACTAGACAACTCCCTGACCAAACACACACTATTTAGATCAACCAAAATTGGTAATAAGCATAACTAAGTTATAATTAATTTAATAATGCGTGTTATTCATCCCAGCCAATTTGAGACAATAAAAAAGCCCAAAAAGCGCTTTAAAGTCAAAAATTTATTGATTGTGGGGGCGGCTGTCTTAATTTTGTTGGGGCTTTGGCAGATAATCCCCTTAGCTCAAAATGCTCGTGACAATAATGTTTCTGAAAACTCCAATAACCAGCCACAAAATTCAGCTGCAAATCAGCCCTCGGCTTCTAAGACTTTAAGAGTTTTTCAAGCTGAGCAGTTCAAGCACTTGGCGTTTAGCACTAAATATCCTAACACCGTCATGCTGGAGCGGCCGCCATCAATTACTGGCGTAGAGGCAGCTGATGAAATTATTCAGGAGTTGGCTGAATCGCGTGGCTATAAATTGTCCAATGTGCCGGTTTCGTCGATCACTAAAATTGATGAACCGCGGCTGGACAGTGATGATTTGCTTCAGCCGTTGGCTGCCCGGTCTTGGTCAAAATTAAAATCAGCTGCCGAAAAAGACAATGTGCCACTCGCTCTGCTGTCGGCTTATCGTTCCATAAATTATCAACGCACGTTGTTTGTTGGCCGTTTGACGGCTCGCGGCGCCACCATCAGTAGTATTGTAAACCGGCGTTCTGACAACCATATTCTTGATACATTGAAAATCACGGCTCCGCCCGGCTACTCCAGGCATCATAATGGCTACACGATTGATCTTTGGTGCGAGGATGGCTCTGGGCAGTTTGTCAGAAGCTCTTGTTATAAGTGGCTAAGTAATGATAATTACAAAATTGCCAAACAAAACAACTGGATTCCAAGCTATCCAGATGGCGTGGAGTTGCAGGGCCCGGAGCCGGAGCCTTGGGAGTATGTTTGGATGGATAGCAGTTTTTTGTATAACTAAGCAGCAATTTTTATTTGATAAAAAGCTCAAGCTTGATTTATCTGTCATAGTTGCCTTAAAGTTAGGCTAAGTTATGGCGAAGAAAAAAACATTAAAGGTTGATGATTTTATTGTGCCGCTGGAAATGAACGGTTTGCAGGGGCGAATGCTGCGTTTACCGCCGCCCAAAAAACACAACCGCGAAATACTATTTGTGTATGGTCATCATTCATCATTAGAGCGCTGGTGGGGCGTGGTTCAGGATTTAAATCAATACGGCGCGGTCACGATGCCTGATTTGCCAGGCTTTGGCGGCATGGAAAGCTTGTATAAAATCGGTGAGAAACCAGATATTGACACTTTAGCTGATTATTTGGCGGCCTTTGTAAAGCTTCGCTACAAGCGCCGGCGGCTAACAATTGCCGGGCTTTCATTTGGGTTTGTGGTGGTCACCAGAATGCTTCAAAAATATCCGGATATTGCTAAGCGCGTAGATATGTTGGTGAGTGTTGTTGGGTTTTCTCATCACGAAGATTTTAGCTTTAGTCCCAGCCGCAAGTTGGCTTATAAAACAGCTGCCAAATTATTCTCTTATCGTTTGCCGGCGCTGGTGTTTAGAAATGTGTTTCTGCACCCAGCGATTTTAAGAGCTGCCTACGCCAAGACTCGTAACGCCCGGGATAAATTCAAAGACACCGCTAAAGAAAGCTTCAATCAAGTGATGGATTTTGAGATTTATTTGTGGCATGCCAATGATGTTCGGACTCATATGTACACCACCTGGGAGTTTTTGCGGGTCAATAATTGTAATAAACAGGTTGATTTGCCGGTCCACCATATTTCTGTCAGAGTCGATCGTTATTTTGACAATCACATTGTCGAGCAGCACTTAAGAGTCATTTTTAATGATTTTCATGAATATAAATCCCGCATGGACGGACATGCTCCGAGCATAATTGCCGATAAAAAAACCGCCGCGCCGCTGTTCCCCAAAAAACTCCGCAAGATATTAGAATCCAATTAGTTTGGTATAATGTTTATCAATCATGAAAATAGGACTGATTTGTCCATATAACATTGGACTGGGTGGTGGAGTGCAAGAATGCGTTAAAGCTACGCAAGCTGAGCTAATGCGCCGCGGTCATGATGTCCACATAATTACTCCGCTTTCTAAAGAAGCCAAAAATAATCCGCCAGCTAACACGATTTTAATTGGGACCGGCACCGATATTCGTTCGCCTTTCGCGACTACTGCTCAGGTTTCGGCGACATTTAATACCGATGAAATTGCTGAGATTTTACAGACTGAGAAGTTTGATATTTTGCACTTTCATGAGCCATGGGTACCGATGTTGTCCCGCCAGCTGCTGGCCAAAAGCCAAAGTATTAATGTGGCGACTTTTCACGCTCGAATGCCTGATGGCATGATGACTAAAACAATCGAACGAGTAATCACTCCCTACACTAAATCAATCCTAAAATCTTTTGACGGCTTAACGGCTGTTTCCGACCCGGCGTCTCAATACGTAAAAAGTCTCACCTCCCAAAAGATTGAAATTATTCCAAATGGTATTGATCTTGAAAAATATCGTCCTAATCGCTCAATCACCAATGGTGACAAAACCAGTATTTTATACATTGGCCGTTTAGAGAGACGCAAAGGGTTAAAATATTTGCTTGATGCCTTTGCAAGATTGGGCGATAAAAACTGCACATTAAAAATCGCTGGTAACGGCCCAGACCGCAAGAAGTTAGAAGCATATGTTAAGGATAAAAAAATAAATAACGTCGAGTTTTTGGGCTTTATTTCCGAGCAGCAAAAACTAAAACTTTTAAAAGAAGCCGATGTTTTTTGCTCGCCAGCTATTTACGGCGAGAGTTTTGGGATTGTTTTACTAGAGGCAATGGCCAGCGGCACACCAGTAGTGGCCGCCAACAATCCTGGCTACGTTTCAGTTATGGAGGGTCGCGGTTTGATTTCGCTGGTCGATCCCAAAGACACCGCCCAGTTTGCTAGACGCCTCGCACTACTGCTCTATGATAAAGACCTAGCCAAACTGTGGCGAGCTTGGGCGCTTAAATACGTAACCAGATTTGATTACCGAAAAGTTGTTGATCAGTACGAAAATCTATATAAAAAATTGTTAAGCGAAAAATCAAAAACATGAAAATTGGCTTCGTGCTGGATGACAGTTTGGACAAAACTGACGGTGTCCAGCAGTACGTTTTAACGCTTGGTGAGTGGTTTAGCGCTCAGGGGCATGAAGTTCATTATTTAGTTGGTGACAGCAGGCGACGTGATATAAAAAACATCCATTCGCTGGCGAGAAATCTCAGAGTGCAGTTTAATCAAAACCGGATGTCGACTCCCCTGCCCGTCAGCCGCCGAAAAGTTAAGGCTTTGCTTGATAAGGAGCAGTTTGATGTTTTACATGTTCAGATGCCCTACAGCCCCTTCCTGGCGGCCAGGGTAATTTTATCGGCCAGTCCGTCGACAGCCGTGATTGGTACTTTCCACATTCTGCCGTTTTCCAAAATTGAATCTATGGCTACTAAATTATTAGCCCATTGGCTGTGGCGCTCAAGACGCCGTTTTGATCAAGTTTTTAGTGTTTCGCGGCCGGCCGCCGATTTTGCTAAAAGCCACTTTGGAGTAACCAGCCAGGTCTTACCTAATGCAGTTGATGTTTCAAAGTTTAAAACCGTGAAGACTTTTAAGAAATACGCTGATGGCAAAATAAATATTGTTTATCTGGGAAGATTAGTTGAGCGAAAAGGTTGCATGCACCTATTAAAAGCGCTGGCGCTGCTTAATAAAAATCAGAGTCTTTTAAATGTGCGGGTGATAATTGCCGGTAAAGGCCCGCTGCTGGAGGAGCTTAAATCTTTCGCCAGTAAGCATCAGCTCAGTAAGGTGGTTGATTTCACTGGCTTTGTCAGCGAAGAAGAAAAGCCAAGACTACTAGCCAGCGCCAATATTGCTGTGATGCCCAGCACTGGCGGTGAAAGCTTTGGGATTGTTTTAGTCGAGGCCATGGCCGCTGGTTCAGAAGTGGTTTTAGCCGGCGATAATATGGGCTACAGAACTGTTATGGACGGCCGTGAAAAGCAGTTAATCGACCCAAAAAATACTCAGCAGTTTGCGGAAAGGTTAAGTCACTTTATCTCTAGTGCCGCGGTTCGGCATCAAGCCAAAAAATGGCAGCTTGAAAGAATAAAGGATTTTGATGTTAGCTTAATAGGAGAGAGACTGTTAAAAAATTACACTAAAGTATTGAGAAATAAATCATCCGTGCGATAATTAATAATAACAACCAACTAATGCGAGAAAAATATGCTCAACTGGTTTAAAAAAGACAAACCCAATCAAGTCGAATTAACCGTATCCAACCAAACAGTTATCAGGGTTGTGCTGGTTGTTATTTTGTCATTTCTATTTCTGGCGGCAATTCGTCAGGCAGCCTATGCTTTATCACTTATAGCTACGGCATTTTTTTTAGCACTAGCCCTTAACGGCCCTGTGCATTGGCTAGCCAGCCGGATGCCAGGCAGGATGCGAGGCAACCGAACTTTTGCAACCGGAATTTCCTTTTTGGCGATAGTTATAATTATTGGCGGCTTTATTGCCAGCATTGCACCGCCTTTGGTTCGACAAACCAGCAGCTTTATAAAAGCCGCGCCGGGGTTAGTTGAGGATGTGCGCAGCGAAGACAGCAGTTTGGGTCAGTTTGTACGGCGCAATGGTCTGGAAGATCAGGTTGATAAACTTTCCGGTGAGATTTCGGAAAGGCTGGGAAACATAGGCGGTACAGCATTTAACACCGCAACCCGGCTGGGTGGAAGTATTTTTGCAACTTTAACTGTGCTTGTTTTGACTTTTATGATGTTGGCGGAAGGTCAACGGTGGCTTGGTTTATTTAAGAAACTAATCCCAGCAGATAGAGTGGATCATGTAGAAAGTCTGGCTCTAAAAATGTATGCCGTCGTGAGAGGTTATGTAAACGGCCAGGTTGTTTTGGCTGGTACGGCTGCGCTTTTGATTTTGGTGCCGTTGTTTATTTTGGACATCAGCTATCCGATCGCACTGATGGTGATTGTTTTTATAAGTGGTCTTATTCCGATGATTGGTCACTATTTTGGTGCTAGTATTGTAACTTTGGTGGCTTTGTTTTCCTCGCCAGTCGACGCATTGATCATTTTAGGTTATTACATTTTGTATCAACAAATTGAAAACTACGTCGTCCAGCCGACTGTTCAGTCTAATACCACTAATATGTCGCCGCTGCTTGTCTTTTGTTCGGTGATCATTGGTGTCAGCTTTGGCGGCCTGCTTGGTGGTTTGGTGGCAATCCCAGTCGCCGGCTGTCTGCGAGTGTTGCTACTTGACTACTTAAGCCAGCGAAAATATCTTGAAAACGGCTTACCAGTAAAAGCCAAAACATCAGACTAGCACCTTCATTGCTTTCACTGCCTCACCCTCCCCTGGCTTTTATTAGTTTGGCGGTGGGGTTTGCTAGATACGATGCCAGATTTGCCCGAACTCGGTATCCCTTATGCCAATTCCCTGGACCTTTAGACGATCTCGCAATTCATCAGATTTGGCCCAGTCCTTGTTGTCTCGGGCTTTTTGGCGGTCTGCCAGAATTCTCTTCTGATTGTCGGTAATATCACTTCCAACGATTTCTAATCCGAGCAAGTTTTCAACTTCTGAAGCAAACTTAGCAATCGATTCCTTATTGGCTTGTAGCCCCTCTTTTTCAAATTCAGTGAAAAATAAATCTACCCCAGCAACCGCCGACGGTGTATCAAGATCGTTTTGTATATTACTCAGCAAGGACTCTATTTTAGGCTCAGCTTTCGACTCGGTTTGCCACGCAAGGTCTGCAATTGCCCGCCAGTTGTTTAACCGATTTTGGGCTGCTTCAAGGTTTTCCCAGGTAAAGTTCGATTGATTGCGGTAGTGCGACTGTAACACCATCAGACGAAAGGCCAATGGGTCAAAGCCCCTTTCCTTAATGTCGCGGAGAGTAAAAAAATTCCCTAGGCTTTTGCTCATCTTTTTACCATCTACCAGCAAATGTTCGTTATGGACAAAGTATTTGGCGTACACGTCGCCTTTGCCGGCGGTACTTTGAGCGATTTCGTTTTCATGATGCGGGAAAATAAGGTCAATACCGCCGGTGTGAACATCGAATGGCTGCCCCAGGTTATTAACACTCATCACCGAACATTCAATATGCCACCCTGGGCGGCCCAGCAAATCTTTGCCACCGAGCTCAAACTCCCAGGCCGGCTCACCGGGCTTACGGGTCTTCCAGAGTGCAAAATCATGAACTGATTCTTTGTCGTACTCATCGTTATCGATTCTGGCTTCGCTGGTATTTTGATTGGTTAGTTCCAGGAGTTGTCCGTATTTCTTGCCACTAGCTCGATACTTTTCGATGCTGAAATAGACCCCATCGTCGGCAATATACGCAAAGCCTTCGTCAAACAAATCGGTGATCAACGCCCGAATACCCTCGATAGAATCAACCGCACTTACAAATTTTATATGATCAACACGGTTGCCAATTGCAATCATGTCGTCCAAAAAGATTTGCTTATACTCGTTGGTTAGTTTTTGCAGAGCGATCTCTGGCGCGTCTTCCGGGTAGCGCTCCAGGCTGCGGCGGATGGTTTTATCATCAACATCAGTAAAATTCATGACGTGCCGGACATTGTAGCCGCTGGCCTTTACAGCTCGCCGCAAGGTATCGGCGTAAATAAAAGCGCTAAGATTTCCAATGTGGATATGATCATAAACTGTCGGCCCACAAGAGTACATCCGTACATCGTTGGTGTCCAGCGGCTCAAAATCCTCAACTTTTCTGGTCAGTGTGTTATACAATTTCATGATGTAAGCTCCTGTATCAGCTGTTTGATATCAATTTCGACCCTATAGTCTCTTATAAAAACGCCTTCTTTTAGTTCTGCATCGTTCATCCAGATTCTTTCAGGAATAGCTTTATACATGTAGCGAATCGATTCACCAAGGAAGCTGTCAGGAGATTGCTCAAAATGAGATCCCTTTTTGATTTTGCGTACGCGAAGTATTTCCTCAGGGTCAGTTACTTGCTCTACCTGAGCCTGGATATAAACCCCTTCACCATCACCCTCTGGCACAGTCGAGTCGTATATAACGATAAATACCCTCTTGTTGTGTGTAACGTTTATGGAATGTTGATTTTGTTTATCAGAGACCCAGTAGATATTTAAATTTTCATCATAATCGTGCGCTACTGGACTATTCCAGGGTTTTCCTTCTGGGGTAACCGTCGCAAGAGTTGCGTACTTAATAGTTTGTATGATTTCAAGAGCTCGCTTTTGATGATATTTACTCATAGTACATCCTTTGCTGCACGTAGTATTGCTAAGTCACGTTTTTGGATAAACTTGCCTTCTGTATTATCTGGCTCATCTTGTTGCAATAGGTCAATAGCTGCATCAAGATTTTTGACCTTTACCTGAACCATTCCTTCGGCTATTTCTTTTTCTCCCAGTGACGACTCTACCTGCTCACCAACTTGTCTGGCGACATAGCAGAAAGACGTTTGCGCCAGACCGCCATCTTCGTATGTGTGATATTCAATAACCTGCCCCAATTCGGCAATTATTTCTGCTTGGCAGCCCACTTCTTCCAATAGTTCACGCTTTAGGGCTTGTCGACTGCCTTCGCCCTCATCAATGCCGCCGCCTGGCAGTTTATGATGACCGTGTTTGGTGACGTTGAGCAAGTAGACAGTATTGTCTTGGCCCAAGACAACTGCTCGAGCTGCTTCACGTTTTCGAAACCCAGCCGTATCAACCACCGGGCTGTCCGGTGTGATATCTTGCTGCGTAAGGGTGAGTATTGTCTTCATTATTTGGCTCCTTCGAGCTTGCCTTTATATAAACCAATATTTAGCAATACCGAACAGATGAATTGACGTACCGGAACTATCCAAACTACGGCGGCTGTGGAGTTTATTGTCAGAAGCAAAAAGAACGAAGCAAGTAAGTTCAGCTGCCATGGCAATAACGATTCTAGGTCAGGTCGTTTGAATGATTTTATAATGAGCGGCATAAAAGCTATCAAATTAACAGCGTTTAAAACATATAAGTTCAGAGCTGCATCTTTAGTGCCTGCCCATAATAGGCAGCCCAGAAGCGCACCGACAAAACCTATTTTATCCGGAAGTTCTAAATAAAACTTATGACGCTTTAAGGCCAGAGCGCAAACAGCAATCGATGAAGCTGTACCGACGATCGCGAAAGGTAAAACCGCCCATACATGCTCTACTATAAGGGATGCTAGCTGAGAAATGTTGATAAGCGTAAATATTAGAAAGGTTGCTATGCTTGGCAGTACTTTGTGTCTCGCAACATCCAGTACATACCAGCTACCGCTGATGGCAAAAATTATGCCAGCAATCAACCCAGAAACTTCGTGCAGGTTCACCCTAGTAGCTCCTGGGTTTTGTTGATTATTTCAGCTTTTAGATGAGTCAATGATTTTCCGTCTATAATTTTAAAACCAGCGGCGTATTTGTGGCCGCCGCCGCCAAAATGCTCGGCCAGCTTGCCGGCAATAGGCGCTGCTGTGTTGCAGCGAATACCAGCCGTGATACGGCCATCATTGTAGTGTTTTATAGATATTGAAACGATCACCGCTTCAATTTGTAAGTGCTCAAATTGTATCAGGGCATTTGGATTATACAGCGGACTGTACTCCATGATTTCTTCGTGCGGGATATCGACCATCGCCAGCTTACCATCAAGGTGCAGCTCGGTGCGCTTGATGAGCGCGGCCTTATAGCGAAAAATGTCAGGATGCATCTTTGATTCTTGGCGGCGTTTTTCTTCTAATTTTGGTCTGTCGACCCCAAGTTCAAGCAACTCAGCCATGACGTGATAGGTTTCGACGCTCGCTAAATCATTAGACAATCCCTGGGTGTCACCCAGGATACTGGCCATGATAAATTCTCCAGAGATTTTGTCTATCGGCCAGCCTAAATCTTTAGAGATTTTGTAAATCAGCTCACCGGTGGAAGAAACCTTAGTGTCTGTCAGGTTTACACTTGCAAATGGAATTAGATTATTAACTTCGGCGTGGTGATCCAGTACAATACACGGTTTGCTGGCCAGCCAGCCCTGCTTGCCAGAGTCAGCCAGCTTTTCAAATAATGTAATGGTGCTGGCGTCTACCACTATACTTAGATCAAAACTACTCGGAAGTTCCGGGCTAACTCTGTCCCAACCAGCAAGATATTTCAGATAATCTGGAATATCGACACCACAGTAAAGATAAACTTCTTTGCCATATTCGCTTAAAATCTGCTCAAGAGCCAGGGCCGAACCCAGACTGTCGGCATCTGGATTATCAGCCTGCAACACAACTATTTTTTGGGCAGCTGCAACTAGCCGTTTAATTTTGTCATTCATTGAATAAAGTATAACAGACTACAAACATTGACACAAAGATAAACCCATGCTATATTATGATATTTAAGAGTGTGGTAAGAATATGGCAAGCGAATACGAGAAACAATCATTTTTAAGACCTTATGAAGGTGAGTTGGAGCCGACGTCGGAGCGCGGTGAATTGATTGGTGCCGCTGCCCTATCAGGTGCGTATGCCTCTATTGTGGCTGCTGCCACAGGCGAAATTACAGAGAAAATCGGTTTTATAGACAGTTTTCCTGGCGGAGTCATTGCTAAGTTTTCTGGATTTTTAGCATTATGCGGTGCTGGGGCAATTGCCAGCAGCAAGTTTGCTGACAGGTTATAAGGTGGTGCGGCCTTCGAGGGCCCGGCCAAGCGTTATTTGATCAGCATATTCCAGATCAACTCCAACTGGTAAACCTCGTGCTAGGCGTGAAATTTTGACCTTTCGGTCGCCAATTTGCTGCTGTATATAAAGCGCTGTTGATTCGCCTTCTACACTGGCATTGGTGGCCAAGATAACTTCCCCAACCTTGTCATCGTCAATGCGCTTAATAAGCTCAGCTATATGCAGCTGCTCTGGTCCGACGCTATCAATCGGCGACACTAACCCACCTAACACGTGATAAGTGCCCTTAAATTGTGAAGTTTTTTCCAGGGCTAAAATATCAAATGGCTCGGCAACCACGGCCACTAGTTGTTTGTCACGTTTTGGGTCAGTATACAGCGGTGAAAGTTCCTGCCCGGCCTCAACAAGCGCAAAAGTTTTTTTGCAATAACTGATAGCGCTGTGCAGCTTGGTTAATTTTTCAGCCATTTGTTGGGCGGTAACTGGATTTGCTTTAAGCAGAAAATAAGCGTATCTTTCGGCAGTGCGCGAGCCAACACCCGGCAACGAACCAAGCGATTCGATTAATTCAGTTAGCGCTGATGGCAAAATATTCATAACTTATATTTATTAAAACTTCTCATCCCAGCTTTTACTGCAGTTTTATCACTTACTTAAATGACAAACTGCAAAGTATTTAGTAAAACATGAAGGAATAATCAAATCGAGAGTTTTACATTCCTAGATCGCCAAGTGCGCCCATGAAAGGCTGCATCTTTTCAGCGGCAATTTTTTGGCTCTGTTGAATGGCGTCTTTGACGGCGTCTTCTACCCAACGCTCCAGTTGATGAATGTCATCAAGATCAACCATTTCTGGATCGATATGGATTTTTTTAATTTTTTGCTCACCGCTAATTTCTACCCGAACAGCGCCGTCACCTTGCTCTGAAGTGATGACCATTTTTTGCAGTTCTTTTTGCAATTTCTTTACCTGAAGCAGCATTTTAGCTTGATCGAATCTTCCCATTTATAACTCCTTTAAATTATTACGAGGCAGTCAAAGTTTGCTTTTCGCTAAAACAATAAATCTAAGAACCCTCGTTAATCCAATATATTGTAACAGATTATAGGATATATTAATCAATTACGTGGACAAAAACTTCTTTAGTTTCTGGCGTATTGGGCCAGGCTATAAAATATTGATTAAATGAAAATACTACAGATAAAACAACCGCAGCGGTCATCATGACAAGGCCCGTACCGCGGGCAAATGGGTTTCTTGGAAAAACCGTGAACCACTGTTGGAGCATCAAGGCGATGCCGCCAGTGGCAATCAAATATACAAATGGCAATAACAAGCTGATATTAACCGGGCCGCCTAGAGCAATTAAAAATGCGCCCATTGCAAAGACTAAAACAATCGACCAGGTTCTATCGAGTTTTCGTTTGAAAAAATAAGCGTAAGTGCCGATGACAAACATAATCGAAGTAAACCAGCTAATCAGCGGCAGCGTTCCCAGCCAGAATTCATAGCCTTCTGGGTTTATGATAAATAACTGCAGTGGCAGTCTGCCCAGATTTTTTATAAACTCCAACGGGGTTGGTAGTTCGTGGGGGAGGCCTAGAAAGGCCCAGCCCAGCTCAGGATTATTGACAATGCTCCACGCCAGCGGAAAAATCGCTACAATTATAACCAACGATATGGCGATTTGCGGTAATAGCTTTTGGCGTTTAAAGACGCCCATCACCCACTTGAATCGCCAGATAAAAAGCGCCGCTATAAACCAAATCAGTCCTGGTATGTATAAAAGAGTTAACACGGCGAGCGTGCCGGCTATGGTCGGTAACGCCCGCGGTCCAGATTTTTGTAACCAAATAATGCAGGCGAAAGCAACAAACAGCAGACTAAAATTTATAGCATCTGTTCCGCTGCGAGCGACACTTAAAAACCAGCTTGATGAAATAAATAGAGCGGCTCCTAAGATAGCTATTCGCCTGGTGTGCCAGTTGGCCAGAACATAATACATGGCAGCAGCGACCACAAGGCCTAACAAAGCACTGGCGCTTCTTAGGGCGACTATTGGGCTAAAACCTGCCTCCAGACCAAGATATTGCAAGGCTTTTTGCGGAAGTCCTAGAGGATTTTCAGCAATTAGCTTAAAACTGGATGTGCTTTCCAGTTGGCTAATCTCATTATTGCTCACGCCCGGCAATAAACTATCAATTCTAAAGAATAAAATCGAACCTAAAACTATCAGCAAAACAGCGCCGCTAGCCAACATTGGCCAATTAACTGATAACCATTTCCACGCCCTATTCATACTTAAATTAAGTATAGCATTATAAATAAATCAAAAGACATAAGTTGTGATTTTGCTAATAAATGGCCTTAGTCAAACGGGGTGGTGTGTTTGTTGTCCAGGCTTCGGAAGCGTTGTTTTTCTTTGTCAAAGTACAGTTCAACGCCGCCGGTGGGTCCGTTTCGATGTTTTTTGATGAAGATGTCAGTGATGTTGCGCCGATCAGTTTCCGGGTTGTAATAGTCTTCGCGGTAAATAAAGGCCACCACGTCGGCGTCTTGTTCGATTGAGCCTGACTCCCTTAGGTCGGATAGCTGTGGAATTTGCGGGCTGCGGCTTTCAACCGATCGGCTTAGCTGAGACAGGGCCACCAGCGGGACATTTAGCTCGCGGGCGATTCCCTTAAGGCCGCGTGAAATTTCAGAAATTTCTTGGACCCGGTTGCCATCGGAGCCAAACTTTGCACCGCCGCTCATCAGCTGCAGATAGTCAACAATAATCAGGCCGAGCGGCCGTTGGTGAGCTTCACGGCGGGCTTTGGTTCTAAGGTCGCTAACAGTGATGCCCGGCGTGTCGTCGATATAAATTTGAGCCTCCGATAGTGAGCCCATTGCTTGACCGATTTTTTCAAAATCAGCATCGGTTAGGTTGCCGGTTCTAAGCGCCCAGGCATCAACACCGGATTCCATGGACAGCATACGGTCAACCAGTTGCTCTTTACTCATTTCAAGGCTAAAAATCAGAACTGGCTGCTCAGATTTTAAGCCAACGTTATGAGCTAGATTAAGCGAAAATGCTGTTTTACCCATTGACGGACGAGCCGCTAAAATAAATAAATCGGAACGCTGCAGCCCGGCCAAGATGTTATCCAAATCCTTAAAACCAGTTGGTACGCCGCGAATTTTACCCTTATCTTTGTGCAGTTCGTCGAGTCGATCAAAACTGTCGCCTAAAATCGTCTCGATGCTAGAAATGTCTTGCTTGATATGTTTTTGGCTGACATCAAACAATCGAGCCTCAGCTTCTTCGATAAGCTCCTGAAGCCCGTGAGCTTCATCGTAACCAAGCCCAACGATGTCTTGAGAGGCTTTGATCAGTCGCCGGCGCATTGCTTTTTGAGCGACGATATCGGCATATTGCTCGACATGAGCGGCCGTGGGAACAAAATTTGTCAGTTCGGTTAAATATGCCGAACCGCCAACCATCTCCAGCAGTCCCGAGGCTTTTAACTGATTAGACAGCGTCAACACATCTATCGGACTGTGTTTTTCATACAGTTGCAAAACGGCCTCAAAAATTCGTTTGTGACGATCATCATAAAAATCATCAGGGCTCAGGCTATCGGCGATTTTTACAATCGCATCAGTATCAATCAAAATCGCGCCGAGTAATGATGCTTCAGCGTCAAGATTCTGAGGTGGTATTTTTGCCTGTGACTCCGCCATTGTCTATTACTCTAGCACTTCAGCGCCACCGAAGATATTGCTTATGGTATCAATTGGACTTTGAGCGTCTGATTTTCCGGCTGCCGGTTGATCTTCTGACTGCTTAGCGGCGTCAACTACACAGACTATTTCCGGCGAAAGACCAGTTTCACTCAAGATAATTTCACTTAGTATTTTTTTATTACGGGCATCATTTAACTTTTTTTGATGAAACGGAAAATTAAATGATAATGTCAATTTATCAGTTTCAAACAGCGGCGAAGCCATCCTGGCGATACCATATAAAGTGTTATGTTTTTGCTTGAGTGCTAAAAGAACAGTTTGCCAGGAATTTTCATCCAGCGGCCCGCTATTGTCAGTTGGTTGTTTGGTTGGTTCTTTTGGAATATTTTGCTGCTTGGGCTGATAATTTGATGATTGATCCTTTGAAGAAGTCTCAGCTTCAGCTTCTGTTTCAACAGTTTTTTCGATGTCGGCTGGTTTATATGTTTGATTATTTTCCGGTTTTTTAACAGATACAATATTTGGTTTGGTTGTAGGCTGAGCAGCCAGCGCATAATCAATTAACACAATTTCCAGCAACGATTGCGGATCATGAGAGGCCGGAACTTCAATTAGACGTTCGAGTAATTTAAGCGTTTTGTCGGCCGACGAAGTATCGGCTGAATTTAATAATTTATCCCTAAATTTATCTGCTAATTGCCTGGCGATATTAGGCGGCTGAAGCCCCTGCTCTTGCAGCTCGGACAGCAAATTTACAATCTCGGCGGCTTTAGCAGATTCCGCAGCTTTAATAAGCTCGTCAATTACCGCTTGCGGCGCAATTCCAAGCATTTGCTGAACGCTGTCAGCATCTACTTTATCTCTAGAATTGCTGACTTGATCAAGCATTGAAATACTGTCACGCAGCGATCCGCCGCCGTGTTTGGCGATCAATTCCAGAGCCTCATCAGTGATCGAAATTTTTTCCTGTTTGGCAATTTTTGATAGATGACTAGCAACCTCTTTTAAGGATGCCGGCTTGAACGAAAAGCGTTGAGTGCGGCTAATGATAGTTTCCGGCAATTTATGCGCTTCAGTGGTCGCCAGAATAAAAATTACGTGTTTTGGCGGCTCTTCAAGGGTTTTTAAAAGCGCGTTGAAGGCCTCTTTGGTGAGCATATGAACTTCATCAATAATATACACTTTGTATTTAGCCATGGTCGGAGCATTGTGAACGCGGTCGCGCAGAGTCCGGATTTCATCAATTCGGCGATTACTGGCGGCATCAATTTCAATAATATCCAGATGGTTGGTGTCATCTTCGTAAGGAAGTTTGTTGACCTCGTGGGCTAAAATACGGGCAATGCTGGTCTTGCCCGTCCCCCGCGGACCAGTAAATAAATAGGCGTGACCAATTTTTCCAGACTGAAGAGCATTCGATAGCGAAGTCGTAATATGCTGCTGCCCAACTATTTCAGACAACTTTTTAGACCGGTATTTCCGATACAGTGCTTTTCCCATAGTTGTTTTATTATAACCCGCAGCCAATTTTTGGTCTGCTGTAGAAATGACACAATTAAACAATTGCTAAGCGGCTTCTTGATAGTGTTCGGCTTGTTCGGTGGGCCGTTGTTTCCAGATATCTCGACAGCTTAAAGCGCCTAAACCAACAGCTGCAATGGTTGACGCTGCGCCGCCAATTATTAAGGCTTCATGCAATTGACCTGACTCACTGGCGCTAGCTGCCAGGTTCAAAACCATCGAACCCATTCTGGCCGCCATGCCGATTGTACCGGCTTTGCCAACCTCAGGATCACCGCCTTTTTGAGTTACATAAATTGTGGTGCTGGCTGTAGCTGCTTCGGTGGCTAATATTGGTCCGGCTTGTTCAATGGGCATATAGCCGCCGACAACCGCGCCGGTAAAAACAGAAGCTGCAAAAATTTTATCCATTACCGGATCGAGTTTTCGGCCAACAGTGCTAGGGATTGCTCTGATGGTTCTTTGAAACTTTGGCCAGCGAGAAGTTGCTTGGATTAAAGAGCCTTCCATGTCACTTGCCGCCAGCCCGCCGGCCGCTACAACCGCAGCTGAAGGGTCGATGTTATTGGTGGCCAGCATGGCACCTAACACCACGCCTCCAGCGCCGCGGGCGACTGAGATTGCATTAGGAGAGGTTAATAGTTCACCCTGTTCTTCGCCGGATGATTTAAATGATTTAAATCCCATTATTGGGATAAATTATAGCATGAAATGAGAATTTATCAATTAAAGCGCGGCTTCTAAAGCTGCCCATTCGACGTTGCTGTCGTCTTCTGGAATGTTGACACTGACCTGATCGCCCGGCTTGGCTTTAAAGTAAGTTACGCTGGCAAGAAGAACTCGAAGATCTTTGCCGTTAACATTAACAAAATAATGACCGTTTTCTTGATTTAAGACTCCAACCACCTGTTTTCTTGGGATTGGACCGATTTGCTTGTACATAAACGCGCCGTCATCAGCGATTGTAAGCTTCAAAATGTCACCCTGGACGAGTTTGGATTTGCTAGCGTAGTTAGCTGGCACTGGATAGG
This sequence comes from uncultured Candidatus Saccharibacteria bacterium, assembly GCA_964636355.1. Taxonomy (GTDB): domain Bacteria; phylum Patescibacteriota; class Saccharimonadia; order Saccharimonadales; family JAGQNK01; genus CAZWRG01. The sequence goes on from CAZWRG010000006.1 coordinate 48,572, forward strand.
TTTTGCCATCCGATCCGACCATGTTTTGGCCATCAAAAACACCCTCGATAACTTTACCGAGGTTATCCTCAGTGAGCGAGGTTTGGGCGACTGATGTGTCTTCGCCAACAAGGCTAATTAGCAGCTCTTTGGCTGCCGCAAGACTTGTCTCTGATTCGGCAATCAGTGCCTTTAGTCTTTTGATTTGTTTATCTGGTACTTCCGCCATCTCTATGGTCTCTCTAGTAAGTGTTTATGTTCAACTGCACTTACAGCTAACCGTATCATGATTAGCCGTCAAATGTCAAAGAATCTGAACAAATCTGTGGATAAAACAAAGAATCGCCCCTGAAAAGAGACGATTCTTCCGAGTTTATTAAGCCAATTAAGCTAGTTCGACTGTAGCGCCAGCTTCTTCTAAAGCTTTCTTAGCGTTCTCAGCGTCTTCTTTCTTAGCTTTTTCTAGAACTGGCTTTGGTGCGCCGTCTACAACAGCTTTTGCCTCGCCAAGTCCAAGACCAGTCAAGTCTTTGACAGCCTTAATAACAGCAACTTTCTGAGCACCGGCGTCTTTTAGGATAACGTCGTATTCACTCTTTTCGTCAGCGGCTGGAGCGTCGCCAGCAGCAGCTGGGCCAGCAACTACAGCAGCGGCTGCAGCTGGTTCAATGCCGTATTCATCTTTTAGGATGGTTTTTAGTTCGTTTACTTCTAGAACTGTAAGTTTAGTCAGCTCTTCGGCTAGTTTCTTTACATCTGCCATGTTATTTCTCCTTAGAATATTTAGTTAAAAGTTGATAAAGTTGAAAGTTCAAAAGTTTTAGCTGTAATAACTTATACTTTTTACTTTCTAACTTTTCACTCGTCTTGCGTCTTAGGCTGCGGCTTTAGCTTCTACGCCGTCAAGAAGTGCGTGCAAGTTGCCGGAAAGACCACTTGTTACATCGTTGACAGGTGAAAGCAATGTTGCAACCACTGAAGCGATGAGCTCATTCTTGCTTGGAAGCGCGGATAGAGCTTTCATTTCTTCAGCGCTGACAAACTTGCCTTCAGCGCTAATGCCACCAACAAACTGAATGGTTGGTTGGTCTTTAGCGAATTCTGCCAAGACTTTGGCGGGTGCTACTTCGTCTTGGTTGTTGAATGCGTAGAGCAACATGCCGTTTAGCGCGCTGGTGTCGGCGCTCTTCAGGGTGTCGTTGCCTTGAATGGCCTTGATGACCAATCGGTTTTTGACAACCTTTAAAACAGTGCCGTTGTCGCGTCCGCTGCGGCGCAGTGATTGCATCGCTTTTACAGGAGTACCCTGATAAGCGGCCACAACAGTCATTTTTGAGTCGGCAAGCAAGCTGCTTACTTCATCGATGACTGCTTGTTTCTTGTCTTTAGTTAGTGCCATTTATTGCCCTTCTTAAGAAATTTGAATTTCAATATCGACCTTATTGAAATTTTATCAATAAAAATTGACCTCCGTTACCAAAGGTCAATATGTGCTCACAAAACGTAAAATGTATTGATCTAGCACCTCGGCGACACAATTAAGGATTACTCCAGTCGCTGTCTTTGGTAACAGATGGGAGTTTAGCAAACATTACGGCTAATGTCAATCGGAGTATATCTCTTCTTGCTCAAAACATGCAGGGGCTGGTGGCTGGGAGCCATCTAATTCCATAGCGGTATTAGCTGATGTAGTCTCTAATCGATCCTGGGCTATTTCAAGCGCCAATTCGTTAGGTCTTTCAATGCGGCAACTTGGCCTCATTGGCTGACCTTCTGGTGTCCTGATCATGTCAATAACTCCTGTTGATATTCTAATTTAATTTCTTCAGGCAAAATTATTTTACCCAGCACAAAACCTTCCTCAGCTTGACGGATATAGTTGAGCCCACTAACAGGTTCAACTTTGAATGCAGACCTAACCACAAACGAAACAGCCTCCGACGGAGTTATGAGTTGGCTTGAATGAAGCGGCCTTACATCAGCCGTATTGTGGTTAGCCAGCCTTAACCGAAGCCACGGTTTATTGATATGCTGATTTGACTGGCGTGGGTACCAAACTTTCCAGTATGAAAATGGTTTAGCCAGGGGTTGCTCTGTGAGCTGCTGATCATTAGTTCCCTGCTCAAAAAGCTCCCACATGGCGTCTCTATCGCTCGCTTCGTAAGATATTGTTGGTGGTGTATCGATTAGCTGCTTAGTCATAGTATTAAAAAAGACCCGGTTGGCGGGTCTTTCAGAGATTACTTTACAAATATGTCTCAGTCCCGCTGGTGGCGAGTTTCAATAATCTTAATAATAATTGAAGTTAGAGACATGGTTCTATAATCCTCCTTTAGCGATGTTTGTCAAGTGTTTTTTGGGTCACATAGAAGCTCAGAGGTTATTACAACTTCTTTCTGGACCTCTGGCTGTGATGTATTGCTTTCTGGCGTGCCTATTTGGTCAGTACCGCGGGCGTGGCGAATAACTTCGCCGCCTGATTTTAGTCGTGAGATCTCTGCTCTGGACGCTCTCCAGGATTCATCGGATATTCCGTCTGGGCGGCTGATGCCAGTTGGTAATGGTTCAAATTCCATCGTTAATACTCCTTTGTTAATTTAAATTAAGCTGGCAGGTTAGCCCGAAAATCATCTGTGCGGTGTCTTGATATCTCGGCAGCCTCTGACTGGCTTCCATGACTTACAGATTGTGTAACCTCCTCACCACTCATTGACTCAACTATTGCTACTTCAGCAGCCTTACGTGATGTGGCTGATCCGAATAGCGGAACAGCTCGATCAAATCTAACTACATCTGGCGGCTGGACGCCACCATCCTTATGACCATTAATCCCATAATCATCAAATTCCATAAAACTCTCCTCTTAAGTTAAATAAAGACCTCTTGAAGAAGCCTGATTTTGGGGCTGTGCTAAAGCGATTTACGCTCAGGCTTCAACCATGATGAAGCACAGCCCTGTAAGGCTGAGGAGGAGTTGCTTCATCAAAAAAGTTTTCATGACAATTAAGATAGACTATTTTTATTGACTTGACAAGAACTTTTTTGACGAGTAAAGTCTATGTTCGTGAGATCATTATTCCAGATTATTACTATCAAGCACCTCTGCCGTCCATACGGTTTCGTGTTTGTGATGGCAAAATAACTCTGGAATCCGAGTCTTCACACCAATAAATTAAATCGAGAAACATCAAAAAACCGGATTCCAAAACAAGGAAGCCGGTTTTTTTAAGGAAAAATTATGTCTGTAGAAGCAATCGAAGGTTTAACTAGTAGTGATCTCAGCGGCGTTGAGCTGGCTATAGCGCGTGAAGATTTCTGCTGCGCGGTTAGATCTGGCGCTACATTAGAACACAAAGAAAGAGCACTTGATGAGTTTGTTAAGGCGCTTGGCGGAGCCTTCTTTGGCCAAACAAGGATTGTGGAGGTTGAAACTGTCGATAGAGCGGCGGAATTGTTAGAAGTTCAGCTTGGTTGTTTGGCAACTGCCGGTAGTTTGTCTTCGGCCGCTGAAAGTACCCCAGGTCAAATACCTGAATTTAATCTCGAATTAATTTCAGAACATATTGAAGCTAACATGAGCTTAGGTGCGACGTTGCCAGCATCTGTTGATCTTGCGGTTCGCAACATTGCCGAGCCTTATATCTATACCCCAGATACATCAACAGCTGCAGTTTAATCTAAGATTTTTTGTCGAGTTGTTGGAGCTTAAACTGAGTGGCCCGCTCGGCCGCCAAACGGGTTAGCTCCGGATCTTCGCCCTGGTTGACAAACTTCATGGCTTCTCCGAGCATCGGGTGAACCTCAGATAGTTTTTTATGCATTTCAAGCACTAGTTTTCGATATCCTGGATGGCCTTGAGGGCTGGTTCTAAGCTCATGAAGATGAAACGCCGCGCGGGCATTGTATGTGACTTTCCAGCGCATTCGGTGGCCAAGCAAGGTGGCGTACTGAGCTTCGTACTCGTAACCGCGTGATTGAAGCTTGGAATAGAGCTCGGCTGATACATCAAAGCATTTTTCAAACAGATCTGATAAACCGGCTTCTTCTACCAAATCGGGAATTTCATAGCCATATCTTGGGGTTAGAGCTTGCCATTCCAGATCGTCAACCATTCTATGCCGTTGCAGGTCACGGAAAATTCCATAATCACAAATTAAGTCCCAGCTGTAATGGGCGATTTCCAGTGCTCGGCCCGGGCGATGACGGCGATTTAATCTTTCGCCGATATAAGCTTGGAAAACCTCTTGTTTTTGCTTGATTGGCCAGTCGGACACCTCATTTTGAATCTCTTGAAGCGACAAATTACTGGATTCATAAAGCATGTGCGGAACCAGGTCGAGTTCGTTTCGCGGCCAAACATTCCTAAGAGCCACAGCCGTCTGATCAGTGCTGTGAATATCTGGTAAATATTTTTCAGTTAGTTTTTTGATCTGTTGTTTAGTGTTTGCCAGATAGGCAGTCGTCGCGCCGCCGCGGTCTGGCTTGTCAGCTCTTTCTAGGAAGGTTGGAATAATCTTCCGGGCTTCGGCAAGCAACGCATCGCCAGTTTGCTGTGCCTCCAGACTTTCGCTGGCTCTCAGCCGCATAATCATGCTTTCGAGCGCTTGACCGCTGGCAAAAATACCAACCGTAGATTTTGTCGCCACTGGCAAGACCGGTCGTATAGCATCACAAGCCTGAGCTCTAATAGCACTTCGCCAAGCACCGTCTTGTTCTGATTTAGGAGTTGAAGAGTTGCTAGTTAGATAGGCCGTAAGCTCATGAACCATCGCTGAATAGCCCTCAAAAATTGTGTCCATGGCGTGGTTGTAGAGTTTTGTAGTAGGAGCATCAAAGTTCTTGGGCGTGAAATATTTATATTTCCCGGACTCGTCTTTTTGATCAAAATAAATATAGCGAGTTGATTGTTCCAAATAGGAAGCCAGCCGCCCCCATTCAAGTTGTTTGGTGAGCAAATTGCTGGCGTTTTCAACCACCAAATGCTGTCCAACCAATTGCTGTACTGAATCATCGCCGTAAGCAGTAATTACTCTTTGCAGCAAACCTTCGTCCTTGCCGGCTGAAGCAGCAAATTCATCCAGGATAGTGATTCTCATGTCATCACCGCGCCGGCTAAGGCGAGCCATGGCTGCAGCGATTGTAAGAGTGCTCATTTTATCTGTAAAAGCATAAACATCGTTGTCTGAATTTGTGACTGCGGCGTCTAGGAATGCATTGCCCTCGTCAGTTATTTCCCAGCCCTCGTCAGTTTTTTTAACAAATGGATTTGTTGTATCACGCTTCACAAAGTTTCCTTTCTGGGGCTGGTCTTTAGTATTGATCTTGGGCAGTAGTGGCTGCAGCGATTTCCATAAATGATCAGAAATTTGCTCGATACTCATTAACTTTTTATCACGAACACAATCAATTCGCATGAAATCTTTTGGGAATAATTGACACAAATCATCATAAACTTCGACTGATTTTTTGAGGTGATTAAGGTCTGCTTCGTGAATATCACGCTTTTTATCGGTGTAGCTGCGCGCATCTTTTTGATCGACCAGCTGTTGAGCAATCTCGGCCGGCACCCGTAGAACAATGCTTTTATCTGGCCGGGGGATTTTAAGCATTTCAAACTCTAAATTATCAAGCCAAATAAAATACCCGCGGCGTTCTTCTGGATGATTAAACTTTGTTCCCTGATGGGCCATGTTTGAGCCAGTAAATCGATTGGCCAAAACAACTTTACCTGCCTCCAATGCTTGCCGGATTTTAGGCGCTGCTTCAAATCTATCAAGCGCGTAAAAAAGAGATCCGGTATACGGCCCAACCTCATCGGCAGTTCCGTATTTGCCATTTAAATATTGTTTTACAAAATAGCTTGAGTCATTTTCGTATTGCGGAAAGTCAAAAAGCTCAACCTCATGACCGGCGTCAACTAGCCTCTCGGCCAATTTTTGAAACTGAGTTCCCTTGCCGGACCCATCAGTGCCTTCTATGACAATAAATGCTCCCTGTTTGGGCTGCGATTTCTTGCGACCGATCATAACGCTTTTAAACCTTTAATTTCCTCAGGGAGCCGACGGCTGTCTTTGTAGGCTTTGGGCAGCATTTGGTCGGGCGTCCAGTTTTTAATAAGTTCATCCAGGTCAGTGCCGGATTGATATTTACCGCTAAAACCTTGATCGCGACCAGCGCCGTAGTTGCCATCAACTTCGCCGGTTTCATGAAAAATTATCTGAGCGATTCGTTCGCCGACTGGCAACAACACCGTTTCATGCTCATTTAAATTGTAAATTTCGAGCGTTAGGCGGTTAATGTAACCTGGATCAATCCAACCGGCGTCAAAACAGACAGCTACGCCATTTCTTCCCCAACTGGAGCGAGATTTTACCTCTGCAGCGCCGGGCGGTTTAATGCCAAAAAATTCATGGGTATGGGCCAGGATGCGCTCGCCTGGCTTTAATGGAATTACTGGGTGATCTTCGGGGATGCCTTCGAGTAACTGAACGCCATTTGCATCGCACCATTCTTTGTGCGGTACAGCAGTGTGAACCTCTGCAAAATAGCGGTCAACATCTGCTTTTGAAAAAGGGTTGTAAACATAACCGCGGTTGGCTTGCCCAGTTCGGTAAAAATAATGACCCAAGGTGACGTCCAAACTGGCGTGGCTGACTTGTTTTGGATAAAACGGTCGGCAAACAATGTGCTCTTCTTTTAGCGCATTGAGTATTTGAGTGTTGCTGTAAACTCCCACGATTTTCCCTCTCTTGTTTTAATACATTGTACGGGGCTGCAAGACAGTTATGCAAGCATAAGCACAAAATTACAACTATATGTTGTTAGCGGGTAAATAATAAGAATGGTTTTCGGGAGTAAACAATTAGTTTTTTGCGTTTGCCGTCGGTTTTTATTAAGTGAGTGTGCTGATGCGTGATGGTCTTGGTGACTGATTGTGGCGGTCTGGCATAAACACTGTAGCCCCGCTCCTCATATTTGCCGATGTAATCCAAAAACTCTTTAGCGGCCGCGACCGGGAGCTTACTGATGCTATCGATGTGATCTTTGGGTACTAGCATGACTTGGTGCTGAACCGCCTGTTCGTCCCAATATGAATAGTGAAAACGATTAGTAATAATTTTGAAATACTGGCCTTCTTCGATAAACTCGTCGTGTCCAGGAGTGATTTTGCAGAAATTACAAACGTCCGATGGCTGACGCTTTTTTAATTTCCGGTATTGTTTTTCTTCTCTGCGTTTTCTGGTCGTCATTTTTATATTATACGCCCCTTTGCAATTAAAAAAGCAGCCCTTAGAGGGTAATCTAAGGGCTGCTTTATATTTAGTTTGCTTCGCTGGTGTCGATGGTGATGCTTGGTCCCATGGTGGTGGTTGCAAAAATCGATTTTACATAAGCACCCTTAACAGAAGCCGGCTTGTTGGCCTTAACGCTGGCAAGTAAGGTCTTGGCGTTTTGAGTGAGTTTATCAGCGCCAAAACTAACTTTACCGATTCCGACGTGAATGATTCCGGTGCTGTCAACGCGGTATTCTACACGGCCTGCTTTAGCTTCGCTCACAGCCTTGGTGACGTCATTAGAAACAGTGCCGCTCTTTGGATTTGGCATCAGTCCTTTTGGTCCCAATACACGGGCGTATTTCCCAAGCTTTGGCATCATAGCCGGTGTAGCGATCAAGACATCAAAATCAATTGTGCCTTTGTCGAGTTGCTGCAGGAATTCATCACTGGCTGCAATATCGGCTCCAGCTTTTTTAGCTTTTGTAACGTCCTCGTTGTCTGCAAAAACAGCCACTCGAACGGTTTTTCCAGTGCCAGCTGGCAGTACGATTGTGTCGCGGATGTTTTGATCAGCGTGACGCGGATCGACTCCCAGGCGGATGTGCAGCTCAACAGTTGCGTCAAATTTTGAAGGACTGGTTTTAGCAGCTAGCTCTAATGCTTGAGATAGATTATAAGCCTTATCTTTTTCGATTTGTTCAGCTAGTTTACGGTAATTCTTGCCTTTTCGCTCAAAAACGCTGCGTGGTGGATTTTGCTTTTGCTTAGGCTTGTCGTCTTTTGTATCCTCTGCTTTGGCAGCTTTGCGCTCTTCTTTGGCCTGTTTTTCTTCGGCTTCAGCCATTGCTTTGGCACTCCGCTTGCCAGCCTTCGCAAGTGGCTTGTCGGCCACAGCCTCTTGGTCTTGACTGGTCACTGGAGACTGGTCACTGGAGACTGCTGAAATTGCTTGTTCAATTTCAGCAATCGTATTCTTTTCTGATACGTCCAGGCCAAGTTTCTTAGCCTCTTCTAATAATTCTGCTTTCTTTGCCATTTTATGACTCCTTCTGTGGTGCTAACGGGTTTTAACCCTCCCACAATTTATAATTTATTCTACTAAATCTGTTATTGAAGCTGATGATTCTTCAAGTGCACGCTGGCTGTCTTCGAGCCTCTGTACTGCAGCATTGTATTCAGGATCTGACTCAATCTCTCCAACAAGCTTTCCGCTAAGTTGTCTTTCGGTTGCCTCAACGCCCTTAGTGATCATATTAGCTCGAGCATCCCAAACATCATCAAATAGCTTAATACGTTCCATCTTTTACTCCTCTACCGCAAGATCGTGTAGTTCGCCCTGCGTCAACTCAACACTATCTAAAGGAGTAGACTTTGCGAGAGTTTCTAGCTGCATTGCGCGGCGTAAACCTGCAAACGTTTCTGGGTTTAAGGGTTGTTCACCTACGACCACTTTAACTACCCTCGTAGCTTCATTGTCAGAAAGATGAATCCCAGGATAAGGTTTGTGCTCCATCTTACCCCTCGATTTCTACACCCATGCTGCGGGCGGTACCGGCGACCATCTTTTTGACGGCTGGAATATCATCAGTGTTCATATCATTTGCCTTGGTTTCGGCAATTTCTGTCAGCTGGGCATCGCTTAATTTTTTACTTATTTTTTCAGTGTTTGGCTTGCCGGAACCTTTTTGAATACCCAGAGCCTTGCGGATCAGATCATCAGTTGGCGTACCAACAACGCGCCAGCTCATGCTGCGGTCATCATAAATTGTAATGTGTACGGTTAGATCTTGACCCATGCGATCACTGGTCTCGGAGTTGAACGGTTGGATAAAATCCATCATGTTCACACCGTACTGACCGAGGGTGCTACCAACTGGTGGCGCTGCACTGGCTTGACCACCTTTAATTTTCATTTTTAGATTTGCTTTGACGACTTTCGCCATAATTTCTCCTTGTTGCGCGTAGCTATTTTGAGAGCGGTAATTTGCGCTTATTGCCAGGACATTTCTCTGTCGTATGAGATATACGCCGCCGAAATGGATGCCTCACAATAATCACAAATTACCCTCGGCTCAAAATATCTACTTAACTTTGGTGTAGTTATGTTAGAAGCAAATTAACTACAATCGTGCGTAACTTATAGATTGTACTACAGATTACCCCTGTTGTCCAGAAATTGTTTGATCAACTTGGCAGTCTGGGTTTCTGGGGTCATCTAGTGGTAAGAACTTGCCAATTATTTTCATTTGCTGAGAAAGATCCCAGTAAGTACTCATTTGTTCACTTTTCAGAGCAAAATGTGCCAGTGCTCTTGTGTCCTCGAAATATGCTGATGCTGCAGCCGTGTCAGTGGGATCTTGAAGAAAGCGCTCCTTATAAGACATACTGTTGCATATTTCCTTAAACTCTTTTTACTTGAAGGCTGTCAAGTTCAACTGGAGTTTCACGGCCGAACATGTTAACTAGCACTTTTAGTTTGCCTTTTTGGGCGTCAATCTCATTGATTGTGCCATCAAAACCCTTGAATGGTCCGTCGGTAATGTTTACTACTTCGCCGATATTAAAGTCAATCTTGTGCTTTGGCTCCTCACGGCCCATGCGCTTCATGATTTTTTCCATTTCCTCATCTGAAACTGGGGTTGGTTCGGTGCCAGAGCCGACAAAACCAGTAACCGAAGGGGTGTTTCGGACAATATACCAAGCGTCTTCGCCCATCTTCATTTGAACTAGCACATAACCTTGGAAAATGCGCTTTTCAACAACTTTTCGTTTGCCGTTTTTGACCTCGATCATTTTTTCTTTTGGCACTAGTACCTGAAAAATCTTGTCTTTCATATCAAGGCTCTCGGCCCTTTGACGAATACTTTCGGCAACCTTTTCTTCGTAGCCGCTATAAGTGTGAATGGCATACCACTGTTGCTTGGAATCGTAATTTTTGCTCATTAATAATTTCTCCTAAATATTTATTGTGTCTTAGCTTAATAATAGTCTTTGGAAGATTTTATCCAGGCCGTAATCCAGTATGGCCACCAGTCCTGAAAAGATGATGGCAAAAACGAACACTGCAATAGTTAGCTTGGTGGTCTCTTTGGCGTTCGGCCAAGTAACCTGCCGCACCTCACGCCAGCTGTTGATGAAATAGTTGATGCCAAAAACTTTAACCAATATGCGGCCAATTAGCCGTGCCAGGCGAGTTTTAAACGGAAGCAGCAAAAAACTAAACGGCTTAAGAAGTTTGCCTAAAAATATTAGAGACTTCTTAAAAGGCTTGGCGGCTGTACTAGCGCCACGTTTTATGCGTCTGGGCGACGATGTTTTAGCCTCCGAGGCTTTGGCGGCTTGTTGCCGGACGGTTTCTGGTTTTTTTATGACTCGGCGTTTTTTGCCTGTTGATTCTGCCACCTTCTGTTCTCCTGTTATAAATCCTTCATAAAACAAAAAACTACCATAATGGTAGTTCCTGAACGTGTCAATAATACCACAGAGAATGATCTTGTTGCAAGGTTTGAAAAATTTAAAACAAATTACCTTAGTTTATGTTAATATCCAGTTAAATGCTTGTGGCAATATTAATTACCTCGCTAGTTATAGAATTCTTGATTATTCTTATTCCGAAAGCCTGGAAATATAGAGGTTATTTGGTTGCTGCTCCGCTAATTGGCAGTTGTTTTGGGTTGGCGTCTTTGATTGCGCTTCATCCAAGTTGGTGGTTGGTGTTTGCACTACTGGTTTTAGTTTTTAGAGTTATAAATTATTTGCGAATGGCTAAAGGCCGGATTCATCAAAAGCATTTAAGACGAGCGTCGCTTCGGACTTCAACTTCTCTGGCCGTTTTGCAGTTAATTTCGATTATTCCGATTTGGGTTAATATGCCAAATGCTGATCAGTTTGTGATTGGTCTTATTGTCTCGCAGTTGGTTTTTGCACTTAGCGCCTTTATTTTAACGATGCGTAGCATTCAGAAAACCACTCATGAATCTAAACTTAAAAATTATTCCGATAAAGAGTTGCCCACCGTAACCGTGGCCATTCCGGCTCGAAATGAAACCAAAGATCTGGAGGAATGTTTGCGGTCGGTGCTGGCGAATCCATACCCGAAGCTCGAAATTTTGGTTTTAGACGATTGTTCGCAGGACAAAACTGCGGAGGTTATTAAATCTTTTGCTCACCAGGGAGTTCGGTTTATAAAAGGCGCTGAGCCTAGCGACCGGTGGTTGGCCAAAAATTTAGCCTACGACCGACTGGCTGACGAGGCTAATGGCGAACTAATTTTATTCTGCGGCGTTGATGTTCGGTTTGGGCCAGATGCCATTAGGGCGTTGGTGACCACCATGTTGGAGCGAAACAAAAAAATGATTAGCGTCCTGCCGCGTCGGTTGACTAGCCGAATTACCGATGTGTTTGTGCAGCCGCTAAGATATTGGTGGGAGCTGACGCCGCCGCGCCGATATTTTAATCGTCCGCCGGTGCTCAGCACTTGCTGGTTGATTGATCGAAAAACTTTGCTTGGTCTCGGTGGTTTTGACGCCGTTAGTCGCTCGGTTCTGCCGGAAGGTTATTTTGCCCGCGAAATCATCAAAAGTGACGGCTATACTTTTATCCGGGCCGATGATATTTTGGACGTTCAAACTCGCAAATCTCTGGGCGCTCAACGCGACACAGCCATTCGGATGCGTTATCCGCAAATTAAAAAGCGATTAGAGTTAGCGCTTTTGATCACTGCTGGCGAAATTCTGCTGATGCTTTTGCCGTTTGCGGTAGCCATTTCAGGTTTACTTGTCGGTTTTGGAGCAGTTCAGATAGCGGCTTTAATCAGCTGTATTTTATTGTCGCTGACCCACGTTATGATTGTCCAAATCAGCAATCCAGCCAATGTTCTAGCGGCTGGATTTAGCTTTCCGTTCGCCGTTATAATTGAGCTAATCCTAAGTTATACTTCACTATTTCGATATGAATTTTCAACTGTCGAGTGGCGCGGACGCAATATTTGCATTCCAGTGATGAGGGTTATTTCAGCTAAAGAAATGACTCTGGCTGAAAAAGCCAACTAAACTTTATTCGCGGTAGTTTGGGATATAAATCGTAAAAGTTGAACCTTTGTTAATTTCACTTTTTAAATCAATTTCTGCCTTGATTAGTCTTGCAAGTTTGTTGGTAACGTATAAGCCAAGTCCAGTGCCGCTGTGCTCGCGTGTTCTGTAATCCTCGGAGCGATAAAACTTTTCAAAAACTTTTTCGCGGTCGGTTTTGCTTATGCCAATTCCGGTGTCAGTAACGTAAAATTCAACGCCGTCGGCTTTCGGTCTGGCGCCAATTACAACGTGACCTTTTTCGGTGTATTTGATGGCGTTAGTGATGAAATTTTGCAAGATTTCTTTAACATACAGCTTGCACGATAAAAGCATTTCAAGCGACGAATTTAGCTCGGTCTTCAGCTCCAGGCCTTTGGTTTCGGCCTCGGTTTTGTAAATTGTGCTGAGTTCGCTTAAAAGCTTGTGAACATTTATTGACTCGACATCAACTGCTAGCGTGCCCCTTTCGGCTCTCGATAAGGTCGACAGATCGTTGATCATCCCGGACAAAAAATTAATCTGATCATGGGCGGTTTTGAGGGCTTCTTCAACTGGCTTATTGTTGAGGCCTGACCGTTCAAACAAAAACTGAGCGTTTGAAATATTACCCTCGGCAATGGTGATTGGAGTTCGCAGTTCATGGCTGACGACACTTATAAATTCATCGCGTTCTTCTTCCAGTGATTTTTCTCTGGTGATGTCACGAATTAAGATCACATACCCCTTAGCGCCCTTCTGTCCATAGCCCAAACGAACTGGCGCGATACTGATGTACAGGCTGATTGTCTCGCCGTCTGGATAAAGCAGCTTCCATTCTCGGGACGCCAAAGAGGTTTTGGTGCCGGCAACGAGATTTTTGATATTTATCGGCTGCTTGTCTTTATCAATCAGTTTTAAAACCGAATTTAAATCGCGGCCATGAAGTGAGGTATTAACGTCAAGAATATTCAAAGCTGCGCCGTTATTCACTATAATTTTAAAATTTTGATCAACCGCAATGACACCGTCGCCCATGCTGTTAATTAGGCTGTTTAATCTTTCTCTTTCCAGTTTTACGGATTTGGCAGAGGCAACAAGCGGTAAATGAGGCCGTTTTGGTTTCATGAAACTTATTATAGCTTATGCTTGTCAGAACGATATAAGAATTGGCTGGTAAGCTTTTATTTCTTGGCGAATTTGCTTCAAATTTGGGACGTACCTGGCAAGCTCATCCCAGAAAACCTTGCCGTGAGCCATAATTTTGGTGTGAACAAGTTCATGTAAAATCACGTAATCAATTAAATGCCAAGGCAGTTGCATCAAATAACAATTAAGCGCAATTTCCTGACGGCTCGAACAGCTGCCCCAGCGGCTTTTTAGCTGCTTTATTTCAAGTTTTGAGTAATTAAAGCCATGTTTGGCGGCCAGCTGATCTGTTCGTTTAGGTAAAAGCAGATTGGCTTGTTGTTTGAGGGCTCGAATGGCGGCGGCTTTAGCTACCTTTTGAACTTCTTGATTCGCAGGGTCCAAGCCAAGCGGATGAGTAACTCTGATTTCACCGTGTTGAACGATTCTTGCCGAGGCTTGCTTGATGTTGGCAGTCGGCACAAAAGCCAAGCGATGAGCTTTGCCAATCCGCTCGTTATTTTTAAGCGGCTGGGGGATGGTTCGCTTTGACAATACCCAATCTTTTTTGGACATCGCAAATTCAATAGCCGCTGAATACGGCAACCAAAATGGCATACTGACTCTGATCTCGCCGGCTGAATTCAGGCTCAGTCGCATTGTCTTAGCGCCGCGACGTTTATAAAGATTAAGTGTTCCAAGGTCAGTTACTTCGACCCGCTTAACAGCCATTAATAACCCCGTAAATTTAACGAATCATGATATTTCGTCGGGCTTCATCAACTCGACCAGCCAGACGATTCGGTATCAGATTAACAAGACCTGGCTTAACCACTTTATTTGCAGCCGCATCCGGGTTTATCAGGCCTTGCTCATAAAGCTTCTTAATGATTGCGCCGCGTTGGGTTTGATAGGTGTGTTTGCCGCTAATCACCATGTAATCTTCGGTCGGTTCAGGATTTTGCATTTTCGAAATTTCTTGTTGAAACTTGGCTTTGTTTAGTGGCTCAGAGTATTTATCATCGGCACGACGGCGGTCTCTTTTCTGGTTGCGGACAAACGCGCTATCAATATCGACTTGCAGCCAAATCATGGCTACTTCTGCTTTTGATTTGCGTGCCAGCTCGCGCAGTCGTCGTCTTTGGCTAAGCCGCGCAGCATTGATGTCATAAGCTACGCTGACGCCGGCCGATAAAAATTCTTCGCTCATGTAATCCATCAAGTGGTTTACAACTTCATTTTCTTGATTATCGTACCTGGGGCTTTCAAAAAGCTCATATCTGATTCTGTCGCCTTGGACATGAGCGGCATGAATGTCTTCGCACAATTGACGGGCCAGAAAAGTTTTGCCGGCGCCCGGAAAGCCGTAAAGCATAATCAAAGTCGGTTTGTTGAGTTCCAGCTTGTTCATCATTATAAATTATAACAATTCTTTAGTATTTTCAAACAGTGAACTGCTGGTGAAGCTACAACCGCGCAACAGCCTCAATATATAGCGGCAGGGTTAGCGGTATCGCAGCGTAAGGAAATAGATTCATAAGGCTACCTGGGTCAAATTCTTCATCATGATGCTTTGGCGTGTGTGTCTCAAAAACCAAAGACGGTAATAGGCCATCGTTTTCTAAGCTGGACTGCGGATAAACTATTGTTCTAAAAACCGGATTAACACCGTAAAAACTATTATAATCAACCGCAATGTCACCACAAATATCGTCAGGTTCATTTAGACCAGCGGTTGCCTCCAGGGAGGAGGCGTAGCAAACGTAGCTGCCGAATAATCGTTGGATTTCGTTGTCAATCGCCTTTTCCTGAACGTCAGTTATATCCCGAGCCTCTTCGCCATATAAATCAAAGATTTGAATATATGTTTCGGCAAGCTCGGCTAATCGGTCGGTTTCAATAATCATAATGGTTGTCTGATTTTATTCGTATCGCAAGGCTTCAATTGGATTTAATCGACTGGCGCGTCTAGCTGGCAAGGTTGAGGCCAGAAAAGCTATCGTCATCACCAGTAAAATTATGCCAATCATCGGGCCAGCCGGAAAGGCAAACAGCTCTAGGCCATCAAAATCTTTTAATATTGTTTCGGAAGCTAAGTTGCTGCCAAAGCGACCAATAAGGTTAGCAGCTCCCAGGGCAATAAGGCCGCTCCAAAGACCAATAAATATTGCTTCTAGGCTAAATAACATGAAAATTTTATTCTTGCTCATGCCCAGCGCTTTCATCAGGCCAATTTCTCTGGTTCGCTCCTGAACGGCCATAAATAATGTATTAACTATTCCAAAAGAAGCGGCGGCTAGAGCGATGGCCGCAAAAATATTAAGAAAAGTTGTGATGCCATTAATGATGGTGTTGACCATGCCCAGCTGATCATCAAGCGTGCTGGCGGTGAGCTCGGCATCAGACAGTTGGTTTTTGATGTCCTGTAACTCCTCGTCAGAGATGTTGACATCATATTTTGCGATGGCTGCCGGAAATTGATCTTTTTGAAGCTGAGGCAAACCTTCACTGGACCGATTATATGCATCACGCGCCAATGCAATACTGATATTCATGGCGTTACCCTGGATAAAGGTTTTTTGCTGAACACCGACAACCTTGACTGGCAGCCTGAAGATTTCGCCGCGGCTGTTCTTGAAAGCCAGCTCAACTGTTTTGTTAACGGCATCTTCGGCGCTTTCAAAGCCTAATTTATCAACAAGTGCCGGCGCCAGAGTTATTTCGTAATCACTACCTTCAACATTCACCTGCCGCCCAGCGGAAAGTGGGATATTTAGCCCCTCAAAACCTTGCGTAATGCTGGCCTGATATTTATTGTCGCCATACCCAATATATTCAACCGTGTTGGAGTAGATCGGACTAACGTCAAAAATGCCTTCAGTGTTTTGTAAAACTTTTAAGTCATTGGCATCAACCGTTGGCATGCTGGAAAAGCCAAATTCTACCGGCTTTTTTTCTGGGTCATAAGGCTTTGGGTCATCATTACTGACTGGTCCGCTGGCTTCAATTTTTGGGGCGATGATTAAAGCATCTTCGGCTCCGGCGGCATTGACCTGCTCCTCAACATAAGCTCGTAGTCCGTAGCCGACTCCACTGGTCAACATCAGAGTCAGAGCGCCCATAAAGACCGCGGAGGCTGTTAAAAACGTTCTAAGTTTGCTTTTCTTTAAGTTTGAATTTGAGGTAAGTAATATGTCGCGGTATTTCATTTTTTGGCTGCCCTTTTAGATGTTGATTGAATTTTTCCATCGGAAATAATAATTTGGCGGTCGCATCTTTTAGCCAGATCTGGATCATGAGTTACAAAAATTAGCGTGATGCCCCGGTCTTTGTTTAAAGAAAATAATAAATCTTCAATCTTTTTTCCGGTCACGGTATCCAGATTTCCGGTTGGCTCATCAGCAAAAATTATTTTCGGCTCATTAATTAGAGCTCTAGCGATTGCAACCCGCTGCTTTTGGCCGCCACTCAGATCAACCGCCTTACTCTTAGCCTTATCTTTAAGCTCAACTGAACTTAACGCTTGAAGACCAATTCTATTTCTTTTAGCTTTAGGAACTCCAGCGATTTTTAGCGGCAAAATCACATTACTTAAGACGCTGTCGTTAGGATTTAGGAAAAATTGCTGAAACACAAAACCAAACATTTCGTTTCGCATTTTATCTTTCAGCTTGCGACCGATGTTGGTTACGTCTTTGCCTTCGATATGAATAGAGCCGCTAGTTGGCTTGTCTAAAAGCGCTAATATGTGAAGCAGCGTTGATTTTCCGGAGCCACTTTTACCAATTATGGCGACTGTTTCACCTT
Organism: uncultured Candidatus Saccharibacteria bacterium; assembly: GCA_964636355.1. Taxonomy (GTDB): domain Bacteria; phylum Patescibacteriota; class Saccharimonadia; order Saccharimonadales; family JAGQNK01; genus CAZWRG01. The sequence goes on from CAZWRG010000006.1 coordinate 65,811, forward strand.
CTTTGACGCTTAGATCTAGGCCTTTTAGCGCCTTGAACGACGCCTCGTTTTTGCCATAAATCTTTGTCAATTTCTGAGCTTCTATCAAAGCTGGCTGGGCACTCTTTTTGATTGGTTTTCGCGAAAGCTTTGTAATGACTACCTCCAAGTTATGAGGTTATTATATGCTTTTTCTGAGTGGCTAGCTAGATATTTATTACTATAATTGGTCTGATATTTCGGCAATGTGTTGATTGCAGGTTGCTGCGTCTTTTCGACGACTGAGATAACTGGCAATCCCCATTCCACCTACGATGATACTTACGGCAGCCATTTGGCCTGGTGACATGCCTTCTGAATTTAGCGAACTTGTAATCATGAAGCCTCCGGTGGCGCTAATTGCCACTGCTCCACAGCGGCCGAGCAGCTCTTTGCCTTCTTTGGTTAGGGTCAGGCTATCATTATCGGGATTCACGAAATTGGTTTCAACAATGTCGTCAACGTACTCCTCAATTGTTTTACCCGGATCATTGGTGTTGCCATAAGGCGCTGTAGTTTCGGTGGTCATACTTGCAGCATTTCTAGCCGAACGCCTGGCATTATGTCTTTCTATAGCGGAGGTAAAAGCTAGCGATAGAATCGTAGAAGCCGAGAGGCTGGCGATTATTGAATTTCCGGAAGTACCTTCTGTGGCTGAATAGCCTCCAACGGCACCAAAAATCAGCGACATATCAACCAAACGGGACTGAATCCGCTGGCTCAACTCAAGCCGTTCTTTGATGATATCTTTGGCAGCATGCTGCCTGACTTCTAGAGACGGAACAACTTTTCCAGAATACTCAAAACTCATTAGACATATTTTGACACAATATACCTATAAATTCAATAGATGGTCATGGCAAAAATTTTAGTAATCAATTACCGAAAAACAGACTAAATCTGGCAGGGGTGACAGGACTTGAACCTGCAACCAACGGTTTTGGAGACCGCTACTCTACCAATTGAGCTACACCCCTTCATATGGTAAAGAATTTAGATATCATCTCATTTATCAACAAGACGTTCATATCATACTTTAACAGATGAGTTTTGTCATCTTTTGGACTCAAGTATAAATATTTCAATTTCGGATTACGCTTGTCCTTATCCTCTTTAACAGATATACTAAAACTAAATTTAATAATTCTTCGAGGGGTGATGAAAGTATTAATGCTGGGTTGGGAATTGCTGCCACATAACAGTGGTGGGCTTGGCGTTGCATGCTATCAACTTTGCCGGGCGCTGTCAGACAAAGATATCGATATTGAATTTGTCCTGCCCTACACTGCCGAGCACAAGCAACAGTTCATGAAAATCAGAGCTGCTCACCCTCAGGATGTTAGCCAAGTGATTAAATCTGGCATCGCTTATGACAGTTTTAAGTACACCGCCAAAAACGGCCAAACTTACTATCTGGATTTATTTGGACAAAGCAAAGTTTATGAACGAGCAATCGAGCGGATTGTGTCTGCTTCGGAGTTCGATATTATCCATGCTCATGATTGGTTGACGTTTAAGGCGGCGCTTAGGGCCAAAGAATTGTCTGGCCGGCCGCTAATTTTGCATATTCACTCTGTGGAGGCGGACAGAGCTGGTCAATCTGGCAAAGGCAATCCACTAGTTAGAGAAATCGAGGAGCTGTCATTACTGGAGGCGGACAGAATTATTGCAGTCAGTCATCACACTAAAAAAGCCATTACCCGGGAGTATAAAATCCCGGCTGATAAGATTGAAGTTATCCATAATAGCATTGACACGGCCACGCTTCAGGCAAGTCACGACGTCAACGCTTATAAATATTTAGAAGCCATGAAACAGCAAGGTTATCGGGTGGTGGTTAATATTGGGCGACTTACAATTCAAAAAGGTTTACCAAATCTAATCAGAGCCGCCCAACAAGTGATTAAACGAGCCCCCAAAACCATATTTTTAATTGTTGGCAACGGCGAACAAGAACGTGAGTTATTAGAACTTAGCGCTGCGCTTGGCATCAGTAAAAACGTGGTGTTTGCAGGTTTTCAGCGCGGCAAGCGTTGGCGTGACGCCTACAAGATTGCTGATTTGTTTGTGATGCCATCAATTTCTGAACCATTCGGTCTAACGCCGCTAGAGGCTATCGGGCATGGCACACCGGCGTTAATCAGTAAACAGTCTGGTGTATCAGAGGTTATTGAAAATTGTCTGAAGGTTGATTATTGGGATGTTGATGAAATGGCTAACCAAATAACTGCTGTGGTGCGCAGTGATTCGCTGCGGGATGAACTTCATCGCCAGGCCTTAGTGGAATATCAGAAATTAAGCTGGCACGATTCAGCCGACAAGCTGATTGGTCTATACAAACAACATCTTTTGGGGGCTAAAATATGAGCCACTTTAGATCAATAGTTTTGTACCTCCATGTTCATCAGCCATTTAGAATCAGACATTACACCATTTTTGACGCTGGGACTGATCATAATTATTTTGACTCGCCTTATGATTCGAAAACTAATAACCAACGAATTTTCAATAAAGTTGCCCAAAAGTCATATATTCCGACTAACCAAAAATTGCTGGAGCTTTTAGAGAGACATCCGGAATTTAAAGTAAGTCTGTCGATTACCGGCACTTTGCTTGAACAGCTTGAGAGCTGGTCGCCCGCGGTGCTAGAGAGCTTTCAAAAGTTAACCGCCACTGGCAGAGTCGAAATTGTAGCCGAAACCTATCACCATAGCCTGGCGTTTTTTTATTCGCTGGCAGAGTTTGAGGCACAGGTTGAGATGCATCGTCAAATTATTGAGCGACTGTTTAACCAGTCACCGCAAATATTTAGAAACACCGAGCTTAGTTACAATAATGATTTGGCATATTGGGCCGACCGCAAGGGCTACAAAGGGATTTTGGCGGAGGGCTGGGACCCGGTTTTGGGTTGGCGAAGTCCGAATTTCGTTTATCGACCGGCATTTACCGACAATATTCGCCTGCTTATGAAAAATTACCGGCTAAGTGATGACATTGCCTTTAGGTTTGGAAACCGCAGTTGGAGTCAGTGGCCGCTTACGGCTGACAAATTTGTTTCCTGGCTGGACGACACTCCGGATTCTCAGATATTTAATCTTTTTATGGATTATGAAACATTCGGCGAACACCAGTGGTCAGATTCAGGAATTTTTGATTTTCTGGATGATCTGCCGGCCAAATGGCTAGCCAATCAAAACCATAAATTCTTGACTTTATCAGAAGCCGCCGACAGTCATCAGGCGGTTGACGTTTTTTATGTTCCTAAAACCACCACCTGGGCCGACACAGAACGTGATTTGTCGGCCTGGCTGGG
>CAZWRG010000007.1:0-40312 GCA_964636355.1 uncultured Candidatus Saccharibacteria bacterium
CTATTAATTATAGCACGAGGGAGAAGATACGACAATATGACAAAAACCGTTCATCTAATATTATCCAGCACCAGACAAAAAAGACTTGGTGAACCACTTAGCCACTGGCTGAAGAGCCATCTGGAAAAAACCCACAACCTAAAACTGGAAATAATTGATCTGGCTAAAGAAGATTTGCCATTTTTTGATTCAGCGATTTCTCCAGCGACGGCGCCTGTCTCTACGCCTGCTGGCAAAGCCTGGGCCCGCAAAATTTCCCAAACCGATAGAATTATATTTTTAACACCTGAGTACAATCGCAGCATACCAGCGGCACTCAAAAACGCCATTGATTACCTGTCTGCCGAATGGAAAGATAAGCCAGCTGCCATAATCAGCTACGGTTATGTAGACGGTGGTAAAAGCTCTAGCAGCCACCTTCGCGACATCTTGTCATGGCTAAAAGCCAAAATCACTGATAATTCAGTTAATATCATTCTGTCTCGGGAGATGTTTGATCAGGACGGGTCTTTGATAAATCTGGACGCTTCATTGTCTGATTACAAGCCAGGTATTAAGCAGACAGTCTCGCAACTGCTGTCTTAGCGGACCTTAAGCACCCGGCTAGTTTTGCTAAGCTCAATAAATAATCAATAAAACCTATTGTAACCGCCGCTGGTCCATGGTATTTATTAAAGCATAAGGATTTTAATAAATGGCTAAAACAATCAAAAAATCATCAGCGGATACGGTTTGGGCTTTGAGCAGAATCTCATTAGGTTTTATTTTTTTGTGGGCGTTTTTTGACAAGTTAATTGGGCTTGGTTTTTCAACTTGCCGTGATGCGGCAACCGGCACCGTGGAAATCATGTGCAGCTCGGCATGGCTTGAGGGAGGCTCGCCAACTACCGGATTTTTGAAGTTTGGCACCTCAGGACCACTAGTCGATTTTTACCAAAGTCTGGCTGGCAACCCGGCGGTTGACTGGCTGTTTATGATTGGCCTTTTGGGCATTGGAGTTGGCCTAATCTTAGGAATCGGCATGCGGCTAGCCACTATCAGCGGTGTAGCAATGATGCTGATGATGTACTCCGCCGCTCTGCCATCAAGCAATAATCCTGTCATTGATGATCATATTATTTATTCTTTGCTGCTAATTGGACTACTTAAGGTAAATTCAACTCAAGTTCTCGGTTTTGGATCTAAGTGGGCCAAAACAAATCTAGTCAAAAAATTCCCTATTTTAAGCTAGAAATTCACTTACAAACTTTGCGGTTTTTTATAAAAGCGAAATATCATACAAGCCCAGGGCTTAATAAAGCCTATTATAGATTTAGAGGGAAAATGATATGGACGCCGCAACTATCGACCACACCTTAAGAATCAAGAAAGAAATGCGCCAGGCCGGAGTGACGCCTTATGGCTCTATAAAAATGGCTAGCCGTTACCTGCCAGAGGTGATTCATTTTGATGAGAGCATCAAGGGCATCGTTTATGGACAGAGTTCAGCCGGTTCGGTTATGTTTGTGGCAACCGATAAAAGGCTGTTAATAATAGACAAAAAGCCCTTTTTTACAAACATTGATGAGCTAAATTATGAGGTTTTATCGGGAGTCAGGATTAATAGCGGCGGCATCTTTGTTGGCGTTACGGTGCATACCAAGATTGGTGATTTTTCGCTAAATTTTGTAAACCGCAAATGTGCCAACAAATTTGTATCCTATATTGAAAGGACCAGAATCGAACAATAACCTAAACTAAAGAAGCGCTATGCGGGTTTATAATTAAAATATGTATTTTATAAAAAGTCCTAAAAAAATAAAGCTTGATACTTTCTTTTTGCACCTGTTGCCGGCTTTGGCGGTTTTGGCGGCAATGCTGATTTTGACTTTGATTTTGTGGCGGAATGCCAGTACTTCACTAGATGATGAGCAAGATGTGGCCACGGCTAATTTGGCTCAAGGTGCTGAAAAAAGATTAAGCGAACAACTGGCTACATATGAAACAATTTTAGTTGGGGTGTCAGGACTGTTTTCTTCGTCAGAATTCGTCACCCGCGAAGAATGGGAGGTATTTTTATCCAACTACAAACTCAGAGATAATTATTCAGCCATTGAGCTGGTCGGCTTCTCAAGGCTGGTAACCGCAGATGAAACCCCGCAGTTCACCAGACAAATAAGAGAAAGACTATCAACCGATTTTAAAATATTCCCAACAACTGATTTAGACATGCACGTCGTTAATATTTACAGCGAACCTTTTAACAAAGAGCTCATAGGCTTCGATCATTTATCACACCCCGTGAGACGAGAGGCTATTATGCAGTCCGGCGAATCAGGCAGGGCGTCAATGTCCGGCAAGCATGATTTTATAAGTCGGCTAAACAGTAATGAAACTTCAGGCATGACCATGTTCCTGCCAGTTTTTTCCTACACTTATAATAGCGATTCGAAAATTACCAAGAACAGATTAATTGGCTTCACCCACGCGCCAGTTATAACTGATCAACTATTTGATGATATTTTTAGAAGCGGCCACGGCAGTTCACCTGAAGTAAAAATTTATGACGGCGAACGCTCTGAGGACAGGGTTATTTATAAGTCAGATAATTTTAATGATGACGGCAATACTTCGATGTACACCTACAGCAGCCAGTGGAGTATTTATGACCAAAGCTGGATGGTTGATTTTCAATTCCCAACCGACATCGTCCCCGAAACCACCAGGACTCGGCCGATTAATACTTTAGTCGGCGGATTAATTATAAGTCCGTTCTTAGCGACATTTGTTTTCATGCTTTTAGCCAGTCGAACCAGATCACTAAACCAGGCCAAACAAACCGAAGTCAACGATGCCAAAGACGAGCTACTGTCGCTGGCATCGCACCAGTTAAGAACTCCGGCCACTTCTGTTAAACAATATATTGGCATGATAAAAGAGGGCTTTGCCGGCGAGCTCAATCCGCAACAAGCAGCTATGATCGAAAAAGCTTATGAGAGCAACGAAAGGCAGCTGCACATAATCAATGAGCTGCTTTACGTGGCTAAAATTGACGCCAAAGGTATCGTTCTAACGCCGCGAAAAATCAACCTCAATCAGCTAATAAAAGAAGTTGCCCAGGAACTCGGCGTAACAGCCAAAAAGCGAACTCAAAAAATTAGGGTTTACCTGCCAAAAAAGAAAGTCACCATTGAAGCCGATGAACATTGCGTGCGTATGGCAGTAGAGAATTTAATTAGCAATGCCCTGAAATATTCCCCTGATGACACAACCACGACTGTTAGATTGACTAACTTTAAGGACCATGTTGAAATTAGCGTTAAAGACCGCGGCATTGGGATATCAGCCGATGATATTCACCTGCTTTTCCAGCGCTTTTCGCGAATACCAAATGCCTACTCCAAGCAAATCAGCGGCAGCGGCATTGGGCTTTATCTGAGCCAACAGCTCATTAATCTTCACGGCGGCTCAATTGATGTGGAGTCCACTAAAGATAAAGGCACTACTTTTACAATTCATTTGCCGAAAGATTACATAAGTTAGCCGGAAAAATTGTTGTATACTGTAACCATGGCAACCATATTAATTGTTGAGGACGAGCAAAATCTTAACGAAGCCTATCAGATGATTTTAGGCAATTCCGGCCATGAAGTTCACGCTGCTTACGACGGGTCCGAGGCGCTGGAGGTTTCCAAAAAAATTGAACCAGATCTCATTTTACTGGATCTTAGAATGCCAAATGTCGGTGGCGTTGAGTTTTTAAGACGCTATAATCTGAAGAAAGATCACCCAGACGTTAAAGTTGTCATATTTAGCAACTTAGACACTCAAAAAGAAATTGATGAAGCCTACAAACTTGGTGCTGACAAATACATGCTCAAAGCCTGGGCATCGCCCAAAGAGCTTCTGCAGCTGGTCAACAATTTACTCAAAGATAGCAAATAGCTTAGCCTCTTAAGCCTTTGAAATTATCCTCGCCAATTGCCAAAATTAGTTTCTCGCGGTTTATAACATATTCTCTGCCTTTATAGGAAAGAATGCCGCGCCGCTTAAGTTTTACCAGCTCTGCGGCGGTGGTCTCGCGAGTCAAGCCAATCAAATCAGCCACCATTTGCTGACTAAGTTGGATTTTTATTTTATAAATGTCTGGTTTGGTTTCAATGCCATAGAGCTGAATTAAGTAGTAAAGAGTATATAGAACCTTATCAGAAGCCTTGGGCTGCTCCAGAGCCGTAACGCGCATTAACGAGCCGGCATATTTACGGAGGTAAATTTGAGCCATGATCGACATTGCCTGAGGGTTGTTTTGGATAAACTTATTAAATTCAGTAGTCGGAATGGTGTACATCTCGCCATCAGTCTGAGCCTCGTAGTAGTAAAACGCTGGCGATAATTCGCCAAGAGACCAGCTGGTCGGGAACAAATCGCCCGGCATTTTAAAAGTCGCAATCCGCTCATCACCCTGAGTGGTGATGTTATAAAGCTTAACGATACCACTTTTAACCAGGTATAAATTCCTTGGCACTTCTCCCTGATAAATCAGGATATTACCCTGTTGGAATTGTCGCGTAATCGAATCTTTTAGCAGTGGTGCAAATATTTCGTCAAGCAAACTGTAACCTCATTTCCTTTCCTGACTATTATTGTAGACTTAACCGCCAATATAAGAAAGCATTTGTAAAAGTTTGTAACTAATTTTACAGATGTCTTTACCTATCCTGCTTATACTTGCTTACGTATCATTAAGGAGGCATTTAAAATGAATCAAACCAAGGACGAACTAGATCGACAAATAAATGACTTTCTAGAGCGAAAGTTCAAGAAATATCCTGATCTCAACGACTCAATTTCTGATCGTTACTAGATATTTATTAACCCCTGGATTTTTATAAAAATAGAATTGTGGAAACTAAAATAAAACCACATAAAAAGGACAAATATGCTTGAATTATTTATATGGATTTTTCTAGGCGCCATTTGTGGATGGATAGGCTACCTAGCTGCTGTAGGCAGTAATAAGAACCTGAAATTATATATGCTTATTGGCATATCAAGCGCAACCATATCAGGACTTTTAACGATGAATTTAGGCGCTATTTCTGCCGCCCAAATCAACGTCAGCAGCTTAATGGTAGCGGTTTTTGTTTCATCACTCAGTGTTTTGGCTCTGGGGCTCATAGACAACAGTCACAGTCATTAAAATCAGCCGCGCCCAGGAGACGCTACTCTTCGAGTAAGCGAGGCGCTTATGCTATGATTGAGTCATAGTTATGAATAGAAAGCTCCGCCTCTTCTTATTGTTGGCCTTATTTATAGTAATTGGGGCCTTAGGTTTATATTTTATAAAAGATCATAATGTGGCGGTTTTAAACCCGATGGGCACGGTAGCCGAAAAGCAGCGCAATATTCTTGTATTTACGGTGCTGCTCAGCCTAATAGTTATTATACCGGTGTTTACAATGCTGGCGTTGTTTTCGATCAAATACCGCAAGGGTAATAAAAAAGCTAAATACCGCCCTGATTGGGATGACAATAAAACAATTGAATTAATCGTTTGGGGCGTTCCGATTGTAATTATCATGATACTAAGCGTTATAACCTGGCGCAGCAGTCACGATTTAGACCCTTACCGACCGCTGGATTCTGATGTTAAACCAGTCAAAATCCAAGTTGTGGCCCTGCAGTGGAAGTGGTTATTTATCTACCCTGAACACAACATTGCCAGTGTAAATTTCTTTCAATTCCCCAAAAACACCCCTGTAAATTTTGAGATCGCGGCTGATGCGCCAATGAATTCATTTTGGATCCCCAACCTCGGAGGACAAGTCTACGCCATGAACGGAATGTCAACTAAACTCCATTTAATTGCCAAAGAAGCTGGTGATTATCCCGGTGTGTCAGCTAACATTAGCGGTGAAGGTTTTGCCAACATGAGATTCACAGCCAGAGCCAGCGAACAGGCTGATTTTGATAATTGGGTCAAAGAAATTCGCGGCTCTGCGCCCAGCCTAGCGCTTGTTGAATATGAAGAACTCGCCAAGCCAGGATCGATTGACGAACCTATCTTTTACTCGCTAAGAGATCCGGTATTGTATGATAGGATTGTAATGAAGTACATGATGCCTCATGACGAAAATTCTGATCATCAGTCTCACACCACTGATGGCTCAACACCTGAAGCGACCAAGCATCATCATGAACACCACGACCACTACCATAAACCGGAGTATCATTAATGAATTTAATGGCAAACTTTCTTGGTAAACTGAGCTTTGATGCTCTGCCAAAAGATATCATAACCATCGGCGGAGCGCTATCAATGATTGGAGCGCTAGTCGTTATTGCCGGCGCTTTGTTTTATTTCAAACGCTGGAAATGGCTATGGCGCGAATGGTTGACATCTGTAGACGCTAAAAAAATCGGCGTTATGTACATTGTTGTAGCTGTCATTATGCTGCTCAGAGGCATTGCCGACGCGCTGATGATGCGCGCTCAACAGGCGATGGCCAGCGGTAACGAGGGCTATCTAAGCTCCGACACCTTCCAGCAAGTATTCTCTGCCCACGGCACAATTATGATATTTTTTGTAGCCATGGGCCTGATGTTTGGCATAATCAACCTCGTCCTACCGCTGATGATTGGCGCCCGCGACGTAGCTTTCCCTTTCTTAAACTCGGTAAGTTTTTGGCTATTCGCTGCCGGCATGGTGCTGGTCAACGTCTCCTTGATGTTAGGCGGTTTTTCTCCTGGCGGCTGGCTGGGATATCCGCCCTTAACTGGATTGGAATATAGTCCCGGGGTCGGGGTTGATTACTGGCTTTGGAGTCTGCAAATTGCTGGTGTTGGCTCGCTGTTTTCAGGCATAAACTTTTTAACCACGATCTTTAAAATGAGAGCTCCGGGCATGAGTCTTATGAAAATGCCGGTATTTGTTTGGAGCGTTATGGTTACCATGTTACTGGTGATTTTTGCCTTCCCAATTCTGACCGCCACACTTGGAATGTTGTCACTTGATAGGTTGCTAGAAATGAATTTCTTTACCTCCAATTTTGGTGGTAATCCGATGATGTACATTAATCTTATTTGGGCTTGGGGTCATCCGGAGGTTTATATTTTAATACTGCCGGCTTTTGGAATTTTTTCAGAAATCGTACCGACCTTTTCAAAAAAGCGCTTGTTTAGCTACCCAACAATGGTCGGCGCACTTTTTGCGATTACTTTTTTGTCGTTCATCGTTTGGCTACATCACTTCTTTACAATGGGCGCCGGGGCCAATGTTAATGCTTTCTTTGGCATAACAACCATGATTATCGCTATTCCAACCGGTGTGAAAATATTCAACTGGCTGTTTACAATGTATGGCGGACGAATTGATTTTAAGAGTCCGATGCTGTGGTTCTTAGCGTTCGTTATAACCTTTACAATTGGCGGTGTTACCGGCGTACTCTTAGCTGTACCGGCGATTGACTTCCAGGTGCACAATAGCCTGTTCTTAGTTGCTCATTTTCATAATGTAATTATTGGTGGAGTGGTGTTTGGCTATTTTGCCGGGCTGACTTATTGGTTCCCTAAAATCTTTGGCTTTAAGCTCAATGAAAGATTGGGCAGATACGCCGCTTATTGCTGGACAATTGGCTTTATGGTCGCTTTTATACCTTTGTACGCGCTTGGGTTAATGGGCGCTACTCGGCGGTTAAATCACTACGATTCTTCGCTTGGGTGGCAGGGTTTGTTTATCGTAGCCGGTATTGGGAGTTTGATAATCTTACTCGGTGTGGGCTTCCAGCTCTTGCAGCTGGCAGTTAGTATTTGGCAACGAAAATCCAATCTTGATAAAACTGGCGACCCTTGGGACGGCCGAACCTTAGAATGGTCGGTTCCATCGCCAGCGCCATTTTATAATTTTGCTATTACCCCAAAAGTCACTCATCGTGATCAATACTGGGTAGATAAACAGGCTGGCACTAAACCACAAGCCAAAGACTATACAGACATCGAGCTGCCAAAAAATAGCGGTCTTGGAATAATCATCGCTGGGTTTAGTCTGCTGCTCGGCTTTAGTCTAATTTGGCATATTTGGTGGCTTGCCTTAGTAGGGCTGATTGGTGTGATTGCTTGTGTAATTATTCGCGGCCTGGATGATGACACTGAATATACCATCAGCGCCGAAGAAATTAAGCGCCTCGATAAAATTAATACTGCTGGGGCCCATTAACATGAGTACCTCGATAACTATCAACCACCATCAAGCTGCCGAAAAGAGCAAGAAAGATCTCGGTTTTTGGATATATCTGATGACCGATTGTATATTGTTCGCCAGTTTGTTCGCAACATTTATGGTGCTACGGCACAATACTTACGGCGGTCCTGCCGGATATGATTTATTTGATCTTAATTTTGTGCTGGTCGAAACGTTAATCCTTCTAACCAGCAGCTTTACTTGTGGCCTGATGATGCTGGCTCTTAGAAAAAACCATAAAACTGGCGTGCTTACCTGGCTCGGTGTTACTTTCCTGCTGGGCTTAGCTTTCTTGGGCATGGAGCTTTACGAGTTCAATCACCTGTTAAGCGAAGGTCACAGTTGGCGAACCAGCGCTTTTTTGTCAGCCTTTTTCACGCTTGTTGGCACTCATGGCGCTCATATACTGGCCGGACTTATTTGGATTGTGGTTTTGTTTGTAAGAATATCTAGGCGCGGATTATCTGTTCATGAAAACCGCAAACTAGGACTCTTCAGCCTATTCTGGCATTTTTTGGATATTATCTGGATATTTATTTTTACCTTTGTTTATCTGTTAGGAGCAATTAAATGACAAAATCAGCGCCCGACACCAAGCATCCTGGCTCAGTTTTAAGCTACACTTTTGGTTTTGTATCGGCCATTGCCTTGTCAGTTGGCGCCTATTGGTTAGTAGTTAATGAAGTATATTCCGGCGCGGCTCTTATCGCGGCCATTACCGCTATGGCTATCGCCCAGCTGATTATTCAACTGGTCTGCTTTTTGCATCTCGGCAATGAGCCAAAACCGCGGTGGAACCTCGCCGTCTTTTTGTTCATGATTTTGATTATGACGATTGTGGTTGGTGGATCACTGTGGATTATGCACAACCTAAATTACAACATGATGATGACTCCAGAGGAAATGGAGACATTTATGCTTGAGCAGAACAAGAAGGGCTTTTAGTCCCAAAAACCACCTATGAAAAAACTGAAAGATTATTATTCGTTAACTAAACCTGGCGTGCTTTACGGCAATGCTTTAACCGCTGCTGCTGGATTTTTATTTGCCAGCCGCGGCGATGTAGATTGGTGGCTATTTGTCAGCTTGTGCTTGGGCAGCACTCTTATAATCGCCTCTGCCTGTACTATCAATAATTTTCTGGATCAAGACATCGACAGCAAAATGGAACGGACCAAAACCAGGGCAATTGTGGCCGGCAAAGTACCGGGCAGCCACGCCGTTATAATGTCGATAATTCTAGGAGTCGTCGGCTTTGCGACGCTGGCCGTATTTACCAACTGGCTGGTGGTGGCCGTTGGCATAATTGGCTTTGTTGATTATGTGGTACTGTATGGGATGCTTTCCAAACGACTGTCAATTCACGGTACATTAGTTGGCAGCATATCCGGTGCCGTACCAATTTTAGCCGGCTATTTGGCAGTTACCAATCAGCTGGATCTTGGTGCCATTTTGCTGTTTATAATTCTTTTTCTTTGGCAAATGCCTGAGTTTTATTCAATCGCTATTTACAGAAGACAAGAGTACAAAGAAGCCGGCGTACCAGTAATTTCAGTCGTTAAAGGCATCCGCCACACCAAAATTCAAATATTTTTCTATACCCTAGCCTTTGTCATCGCTACGGCTCTTTTGGCGCTGGCAGGTTATGCCGACTATTTTTATCTAAGCACGATGATGATTTTGGGTGGCTATTGGCTGCTACTGGCAATTATTGGGCTCGGTACTAGGATGAATGATCGTTGGGCGCGGCGAATGTTTCGCTTTTCACTGATAATTTTACTAGCCTTTTGCGGATTAATCTCAATCGATTCCCTAGTATCTTAGACAATGTTATAATTAGGTTATGCTTTTAATAATTCATCTTTCGATCGCCTTTTCAAGCCTGGCAGTGACTGGGCTTAATTATCTCTCTCCCAGCTCAAAAAGACTCAGAGTTTCCTACGGGTTAATTGCCCTAACACTGCTAACTGGCTCAGCTTTGGTGGTGTTATCTCAAACCAGCTTAATGCATGCTTGCTTGTCTGGGCTGGCTTATACAGCGGTGACAATTTTTGGAAGCGCAATTTCCAAAAACAAACTAGCCGCTCAGGCTAATCCCCTAAAATAAATTATTACATTTTTTCTTAGAAGTGTTCGCGCAGGTGCTTCATGCTGAAGTCCCAGCTAGCATTGGCTTTTTTGTGAGGATTAAATATTCCCGCTGGATCAAATATATCTTTAACCTGTTTGAAATAACCAACTACTTTTGGGCCGTACATTTGAGTCAACCACGGCCCGCGAACCAGACCGTCATTATGCTCACCACTCAGTGAGCCTTCGTATTTTAAGACCAGCTCGTTGACTTCTTTCATGGCCGGAAGAATTTTTTTGCGCTCCTCATCAAGCTCAATATTCATCAGCGGAATTATATGAAAATTACCTTCGCCCATATGCCCGGCAATGGTTGCGAACAGCTTATATTTTTTAATAATTTTACGTATTTTAGGTAAAAAGTCAGCTAAATGCTCTGGGTTAACTACCAAATCGTCAATGAACGGCGCCGTGTGCTTATCCTTGACTTTACTTCTTAGAATCTGGAAACTATAACGACGCATTGTCCAAAACTTCTCACCTTGAGCCTCCCGTGGTGCTTCTTGAAAGCCGCTAATTCCATAATATTTGCGTTTAGCAGCTAGTTCCTGGCGGAGCGCACGTATTTTCTGGGCCACTTCTTCCTCGCCGTCGCCTTTAATCGAGACCATCAAAATTAATTTTGGGGCGCCTCTTAGAAGCATCAAAGCCTCTGGGATCAGACTAATTACAAGCCTTATGAATTTGCGAACTCCCAGAAGCCGCAGGAAGGCTGGCATAAATCTAATCGAAAGAATCAGCGTATTATCATCAAAAGACTCAAAGCGCGACGGTTTTTTATCGACAATGACTTTTATAAGCTCGCCCAGGCGTCTCATATCTTTTAGAAAAATAACCAAAAGCCCTTCGTCAGATCGAGCATGTGTCAGCCTAAATTCGATGTCAGTCACAAAGCCCAAAGTGCCTTGGGAGCCAACAATTAATTTAGTGAGGTCAAAAATGCCTGTTTCGCGGTCCCAAACATCCCAGAGGTGATAGCCGGTTGAATCCTTGCTGACTTTTGGCTTGGCGGCTTTAATTTCATCATAATTTTTTTCAACCAGCTCAAATACCTGACGATAAACCTGACCCTCAAAGTCATTCTGCTGCATTTTTTTGTCAAGCTCTGTTTTATTCAGCGGTCTAACTTTTCTGGCAATGCCATCGGCAAACACAAACTCCAGCTCATTAACAAAATCCTCAACCTTGCCGTACTCAATTGACTTCTCACCGCCGGCGTTGTTACTAACCATGCCGCCAACAGTACACAAATCACGCGACGCCGGATAAGTAGGCATCAAAACGCCCTTTTTCTTGGCCTGAAAATCAAAGTCGCGAAAGAACACGCCCGGCTGAACTCTGGCTGATTCTTGTTCTATACTTTTTATCTTTGTAAAGTACTTTTTAAAATCAACAATCACCGAATTATTAATGGCGCCGCCTGACATATCTGTGCCAGCGCTTCTAGCGGTTAATGATAGATTCTTGACCTTGTCTTTTGTTTTAGAGGTAACGTCAACTAATCTTTGCACGTCTTTGGTATTTTTAGGCGCCACTACCAACTCGGGCATCATTTCAAACATTGAGGCGTCGTGACTGTATTCATCACGCAGCTCTATCGAATCGTCAATTTCGCCTTCAAAGCCGGACTGCTTGAGCGCAGCAATAAATTTATCCATAATGTTTGTTCATATAACCTTTAGCAATATGATACCATATCAGAGATAGAAAAACTAAAACGAATCGCTCCAGGAGATAACTTGCAACTAAGAAAAATCGTAATTGTTGGCGGCGGATTTGGCGGGCTTAAAGCTGCCTTGGAGCTATGCTCTGATTCTCGGCTTGATGTCACGCTAATCAGTGAGTATCGGGATTTTAGAATTTACGGCACTCTTTACCGGGTAGCTACCGGCGGCAGTTTAAAAATTGCCAGCCTGCCCTTAACAGAAATTTTCGCCGATAGATCCATCAGAATCGTTCAGGCCAAAGCCACCAAATTAGACCGTACCAAACGACTTATTACCACCAGTGACGGACAGTCTTTTAACTACGATGCACTAATACTAGCCCTGGGAGTAAAAACCAATTATTTCAATATTAAGGGACTGCAAAAGTATTCATTTGGCATAAAAACCCCCGAGGATGCCGAGGAATTAAAAAATCATCTGCACAAACAACTGATCGAACAAGGCAAGCCAGACTTAAATTATGTTGTTGTCGGTGGCGGTCCAACTGGCGTCGAGCTGGCCGGGGCGCTGCCCGGCTATATTAAGAAAATCTGTCAGCAACACGATTTACCAAACAGGCGGATTCATGTTGATTTAATTGAAGCTTCGCCGCGACTGTTACCTAAAATGCCGCGGGACATTTCAGCCAGGGTAAAACGTCACCTCAAAAAATCCGGTATTCATGTTCAGACCAAAAAAGTCGTACAAGCTCAGACGGCTGACGCGTTAATGGTCGACAACAAACCAATCAGAAGTCACACTGTAATCTGGACAGCTGGAGTTACTAATAATCCATTTTTTAGCGCCAATAAATTCCAACTGGCAGCCAACGGCAAAGTCCGGGTTGATCAATTCCTGCAAGCCGAACCAGGGATTTACGTAATTGGCGACAACGCCGACACACCTTATTCAGGCATGGCTCAGGTTGCCTTAGAGGACGGAAAATTCGTCGCTCATAATATAATCAGGCTATTAAACGACCAAAACACCGAGCCATACAAAGCCAAAAAACCCATTTACGTTATGCCAGCCGGACCTCGTTGGGCAGCCGTGTTGTGGGGTAAATTCCGGCTCTACGGATTCGCCGGTTGGCTACTAAGACGAGCAGCTGATTTTGTAGCCTATAAAGATTACCAACCGTGGAAAATGGCCTTAAATCGTTGGGTGGCTGACTCAGAGGAAGAAGAATCATGTCCAACCTGCCTCGGCAAACTTGGCCGCGTGATGTACGAATCCGGCGAAATTTAATCACCTAAGTCATCGTTACTAAAAACTGTCGAGTAGTATTCGTCCCAGTCCTCAAATATCCGCTGCCTTGGCTCCATCCCGCTAAGCCTCATAACTACATCGCCTTGAAACATTGGAGTGATGTCTGAACCCATGCCCTTATTATTATTGCCTGGGTAGTTTTCTTTAATATTTAATGTAAATAATTTAGCCTTGGCTGAACTATCTAAAAGCCCACTACGCAGTATCGCATCATGAATAAAAATTAAGGCTACGCCTGCACGAAAATCTCGATGATCAGCCTCTTGTGTGCCGACGCTAGGATTACCGTCAGTATAGCCTGCCAGATACTCTTGACTAATTTCTAAATCTGCCCGGAAATATTGTGATGTTCCATAGTCACTGACATACCGATCGTATCTATGCTGCATATAACAGCTGGCTGCTGCTGCATCAGCTGTGAGTTCAAAAAATACCCAATCGTAAGCAACAGAATAAACCGAAGATTGCAGACTACTGGATAAACGCTCACGATCTAGCTTTTCGCCTGTTATGTGCTCATATGTATCAACCACCGCTCTCGCATAAGTCTTGAGTTGCCTTAAGCTGATGTTTGCTTCCCTATGATAAGTCACGGTATCTCCATCCTCATCCTTAGTTGAGCGCAATTCCAGAGTTGATGTGTCAGCTTCTATATCGTGTCGAATTCTTGTGTCATCTAAATACCTACCGAGAATCGCTAAATAAGGAGGCGCTAAACCAAGCTCACTATACCGATCAATAATATACGGGATAGTCTGGCGAACATACTCATAGGGCGCCTGCTCATAAGCCTCATTCATAACTCCCCCATCATAAATCAAATGGAGTCCGGAACGTACTTCATGTCTTGGAGGGCGATTCATTACACTAACCCCTATGCACTTTTACGCCATTTATTAATTTCAGCATGATTGCCGCTTAATAGAACATCCGGAACTTTCCTACCATTATAATCAGCCGGCCTAGTGTATTGCGGCGCTTCGATTGTCTTGTCATCAGCTACAAAGCTTTCAATATCGGCACTGGTTTCGCCGCCTAAAACACCGGGCAACAATCGAACTACACTATCTATTACCGTCATTGCCGGAATTTCGCCGCCGGTTAATACATAATTGCCGATGCAAATTTGCTCATCAACCTGCTCTACGATTCGCTCATCATAACCCTCATAACGGCCGCAAATTAGAATTAAGCCCTGCTTTTTATCGGCATAAGCCTTGGCTTTTGATTGTTTCCATAAGTTCCCACGCGGAGTCATCAACAGAACTGTAGCATTTGGGTCTTGCTGCTTTGCATACTCTACAGCTTTTGTAAGCGGCTCAATCATCAAAACCATTCCGTCGCCGCCGCCGTATGGAGTGTCGTCAACTGTTTTACGAGGCCCAATCCCAAAATCCCGCAAATTCACACAGGAATACTCGACAATCCCGTCCTTGGCGGCCTTCCAAAGCATCGAGGTCTTAAAAACCCCTTCAAACATTTCTGGAAAAAGTGTAATAACTTGAATTTTCATAATTTACTACCTGTCATTTAACCACAAAAATCCTGGTTACCCAGGATTTTTTATGTCACATAAAGCTCTCATTTGTTACTTGTAACAGATGACTCGCAATGAGCTTTTTATAATTTTTGTTTTTAATCGCTGTTAATTGGTCACAGCCGAATGTGTAGTTACTATAGCAAATACTGGCACTAAAATACAAGTGTTTTATTGAGGCTTCTAAACGTCCAAATCGTCGAGATCTTCCAACTCTTTACGAGTTTGGCTAACCACGTCGCTTTCTGGCTCGTTGTCACTTGAATCGTCGTCGGCAGAGCTATTGCTTGAACTGCTTGACGCTCCATTGTTAGACGACACCGCCCCAGCAGTATCCATAATTTTCAGGTTATAGCGAGCATCGTTCTTTGTGCCAAGAGCCCTAAGCAAAGTTCGTAAACTTTGAGCGGTAGCGCCTCTTTTGCCAATGACTCGACCAAGATCCTCGCCGTCAACGGTCAACTCCAAAAGAACACCCTTTTCATCTATTCTTCGCTCTACCGAAACGGCGTCCGGGTTGCCGACCAAAGACTTTACTATATATTCAATGAACTGCTGATCAATTGTACTCATTCGGTCATCCTCCATTTACTGATTACAGACAACTACCATTATACACCACATCAGCGCTAAGCCACGAGCGCCAAAAACAAAAGCCCCAAAAAACCTAGGGGCTTTTGATAACTAGCTTAATTTAAGCTTCTTCTTTTGGCTCTTCAGCAACTTTTTCTTCTGCCGCCGGCTCTTCAGCAGCTGGAGCTTCGACTTCGGCTGCTTCAGCTGGCGCTTCCTCGGCTACAGTTTCTTCGGCTGGAGCTTCTGGCGCTGCCTCTTCTTTAGGCTGATTTTTACGAAGCTTGTCAGCATTTCTGATAGAACGAGATTTCTGAGCCGGATCTTTAACCCATGATGGCAATTTAATGCCCTCAGCCTTTAGTAATCGAACAACTCGATCAGATGGCTGAGCACCGTTACTCAGATAAAATTCTGCTTTTTCTTTGTTTACTTTTGCCTCTTTGGTGTGAGGATTGAAGTGACCTAGCGCCGCAACAACGCGTCCGCTAGATGGGGTCCGGCGTGAGTCCTGAACGACTACGCGGAATTGAGCGTGACCTTTGCGGCCAGTTCGCTGCATACGAATGACTAACATTCTTAAACTCTCTTCCCTTTAAATTTTAATACCGACTGATTCTACCTCTTTTGACCCCTGATGTCAACCCTGTAGTGCGTGAACTATACTTTTGATTGCCCAAGCGCTGATTCGGCGGCGGCCACTTGAGCGGCTTGCTTGCTTGGACCCTGACCCTTGCCACGCAAATCACCGTCCACGAACACACCAACTGTGAAAATCTTGTCATGATCTGGGCCTTCCTCATTCAAAACCTTGTAATGCGGCGTGTGACCTTCTTGGCTTTGAATAACTTCTTGAAGATGCGATTTTGGATCCATCCAGGAACCGGTCTCCAGAATATTCTCAAAGGTACTTAGAATAGAGCTGTCTATAAATTTCCGGGCGGCCTCATAACCTTGATCAAGATAAATTGCCCCAATAACTGCCTCAAAAGTATTAGCTAAAATCTGAGCCCGAGCCCTGTCGGTTCCTCGTTTTTCGCCGCGGCTGAGCCTTAGCAGCGGCTCAAAACCAAGCCGAGCGGCAGCCGCTGAAATACTTTCTGTTCGAACCAATGCGCTGCGCCAGTTTGTCAACACGCCCTCGGGATCCTGATAATTGCTATAGAGGTATTCTGTTACAACCAACTCCAGCACCGCGTCACCCAAAAATTCCAGCCGCTCATTGTGCTCTTTGACGGTTTTTTTATGTTCATTTAAATATGAACGATGGGTAAAAGCCGTTACTAATAAATCTATATTTTTAAACTTGCCAACTAAATTATCTTCTGCAAAAGTCTGGTAAACACTGAAATCCATTATTTATAATCCGTCTTGTCTGATCTTCTTTAGCCCTAATAATATTATTTTTCCTATATCCTCATATTCGATTTTATCAAGCGCTTCCGGCGCTGGGAACCACTTAATGCCGTTCATCCAATCCTCTGGCTTAAGATCATCAGTATCACCCAGTCCCTTTACCAAAAATATTTCAGTGGTCATCAGCACCAAGCTGGAACCGCGGCGGTACCGGAAGTTAATCTTGCCTAGCCAATTTAAAACTTTCATCTGTTTTAAGCCGGTTTCTTCTTTGATCTCTCGCTGAGCCGTTTCTCTGGCAGTTTCGCCTTCTTCAATGTGCCCCTTTGGAATTGTCCATCGATTTTTAGCGTCCTGAATTAAAAGAATCTCGATTTCTTTGGTCTTTGAATTGCGCCGAAAAATGATTCCCCCGGCCGTCGGCTCGCGAACGACCTCGCTAATTACCGGCCGTCTTTTGTTGACTAGCTTTTTGAATCCTTTCAGTGGGTTTGGTCGTTTCATGATTTTTTCTCTTTCTGTAGGTCTGATGTTTTGACTGCTGATTTTTTAGCAGGCTTGGCTTCCTGACTCTCTGTCTGTTGACGCAAAACGGTGCCTAGCACACCATTAACAAATTTACTGGAATTTTCGCCGCCAAAAGCCTTAGCAAGCTCCACGGCTTCGTTGATCACCACCTTTGGCGGAGCATCTTTGCCAAACACCAACTCATAGGCACCAATTCTTAACACCAAACGGTCCATTCTGGCAATTTGGTCGATTGGCCACTCTGGAGCAATCGGTTGTAAAATCGCATCAAGCTCGGCGGACCTTAAAGAAACTCCGCTAACTAGCTTCTTGATAAATTCGTGGTCATCAACCATATCCCGATATCTGGATATGTTTCGCGATAAAATTTTACTTAGATCCAGCTTGTCATCACCGCACTCTGCACGAAACTCCTGCTCATACAATGTTTGCAGGGCAATTATTCGTCCTAGATGTCGGTTTGATGCCATATTGTTAATACCTTATCGTTACTATCTACTTATAGTATACGCCACTACGTGAATAACTAGGCGGCTTTTTTGCCAGATTCGCGGCGGGTCGTGTAGGCCTTGACCGGTGATTTGGCATTTACAGCACGCGCCAGTTTAACAACAAGGTGGCTGCGTCGGGCGCCAGTTCGGCGCGGTGTAGTTCGCTTCTTGGGTTTTCCCATAAAAAATTATCTCCTTAATTTCTGAATTGGATAAGACTTTGAATGATTTTACTCTAAAAAACGGTTATTCTCAAGTGTTAAATTTGACACCACAAGTGAATTTATGTTCAAGTATTGACTAACTTGAGTAGTGATGGTATAATTATCAGGTTATGAAACGTAACGTGGATCAAGGTGCCGAAGAGACCCCTAAAGACTCAGAGGATAGATTTGAAGACTTTTGGGGCTACTCTGATAGTCAAGCAAACCATGTCGCCCATAGTTTTGGTGAGGCAGTTTTTTCCAAAAAAGCTGCGGCAATTATGATTGGCGGCCTAAGCTTAATTGGCGGCAGTGTATTCGCGAAATATGCTGGCGATATTCTAGATTTTTCTGAAAAAACCCACCAACAAGTCCGAAATACAAGAGATCATAACAACATTCCAGCTGATCAGACGGTTCTGGAGTATTATTGCCAGGGAGTTGCTAGCGATGTTGCTCAGGCATCGATTGGCATTAATCAAAGCACGGCGGCTGCCGAGGAAACATCAAACTACCGTTTTGAATATCAGGAAGCTTTATCAAAGTGCGAGCAAGATAACTCTCCGCTTCCCTCAAATGACTTTCAGGAATTTCTTAACAGCAGTACTGTTAAAGACTAATCTACTTAACGGCAAAATTGATTAGCTTATTTGGTACATAGATTGTTTTTACAATCTGCTTATCACTCAAATGAGCGGCAACTTTTGAATCACTTTTCGCCAAATCCACGACCGTTTGCTCATCAGAATCAGCCTCGATTTCTATTTGAGACCGAACCTTTCCGTTTACCTGAACCACAATCGTAACCTTATCGGATACTAAGTATTTTTCATCCCACTTTGGCCAAGTATCAATATGCACGCTTGAATCATTGCCAAGATCTTGCCACAACTCTTCGGCGGTATGTGGTGCGAAAGGCGCCACCAGGGCCACCAAACTACTGAGCGCCAACCTCCAATCCTGACCGCCAATTCCGGCCTCAGCTTTTAGGCTATAAAGATCATTAGTGGCTTTCATCATCGCAGCAATTGCTGTGTTGTACTTCTGATCTTCTAAATCTTCGGTGACTTTTTTCACCGCCGGGTCGATTATTCTACGCAACGCGTCACCATTTGCGGCTTTCGGCTTATTGTCTTTGGCTTCTTGATATTCTTGAACCAAATTCCAAACTCGACTCAAGAACCGATAAGTGCCGGGAACACCCTTAGGATCCCATCTAATCCACAAATCCAGCGGCGCGGCGAACATCAAATATGTCCTCAGAGCATCTGCGCCATAACCCTGCTCAATAATTTCAAGCGGATCAACCCCGTTGCCCTTGCTCTTAGAAAAATTGGTCCCGTCACTGGCCGTTACCTTGCCATTAAACAGGAAGCGCTTGAACGGCTCAGGGTTATCAACCAGCCCTAGCTTATGGAAAAAACGAGTCACAAACCGGGCGTAAATCATATGGGCCGTGGCGTGGTCGCCGCCGTTATAGAAATCAATCGGCATCCACTTATTGGCTATTTCACTATTAAAAATCTTTTCCTCGTTAAATGGATCAAAATAACGCAGCATGTACCAGCTGCTGCAGATGTAAGTGTCCAACGTGTCAGTTTCGCGCTCGGCTTTGCCGCCGCAGCTTGGACAATCTACTTCAAGCCAGTCAGTTGCGCGCGCCAGTGCACTGCGCCCGTCACCGCTGGGCTGAAAATCCTCGAGCTCCGGCAGAACCACCGGCAATTGTTCATCCGGCACAAGCTGTGGTCCGCACTTTTCACAGTTAATAATCGGGATCGGCGCGCCCCAGTAGCGCTGGCGCGACACACTCCAGTCGCGGATTTTGTAGGTGGTTTTTTCTTCGCCTAGGCCTTTTTCTGCTAGATCAGCTACGATCTTCTCCCGCGCATCAGATGACTTCATGCCGTCATATACACCAGAATTAATAAGTTCGCCCTCGGCCGTGTATACTTCTTCGTTCCAGAGCTGTTCCCAGACGTATTTCTGATGGTCCGGTGTCAATGTATCGGCAACCTTGTCTTTATCAACCCATACAAGTGTATGCAGGTTCTGTTCACTCTCTGAAATTTTTTCCTGATGATCGAGGCTTTCTACTTCAGCAAGCAGGCCATAAGAAATCGCTGTACGATTCTGCTTCTTATGCGAAGCACAGTACCGAGAAACAGTAAGCCAGCGGGTTTTACCTATTATTTTCACATTATCAAGCCCTGCCTCTTCTTTTATCTCCATGAGTGCTGCATCTTCAGGGGTTTGTCCGTCTTCAATACCGCCCATGATGGCAGTGGTTATTCCTTCGAGTGTGCCATGCCAATTAAGCAAGGCATACTTACCAGTAGACCTGTCCTTTAAGTGGACTATTACTGTTTCGCGCTCGACATTTTCGAACCCTTCTTGTGGAGGATTATGTGCATCATCCTCAGCCCATACCACCACCTGAGTGATTGGTAAATCAAATTTGGTGGCAAACTCGTGGTCGCGTTCGTCGTGAGCTGGGACGGCCATAATTGCGCCGGTGCCGTAGCCCGCTAAAACATAATCGGCAACCCAGATCGGAATTTTCTCGCCGCTTGCCGGGTTGATTGCATAAGCTCCGGTAAACACGCCGGTTTTTTCTTTGCTGGCCTGACGCTCAATCTCTGTCTTTTTAGTAGCTTGCTTGACATAACTTTCGACTTTCGACTTTTCACTTTCAACTGTCAGCTTGCTGACCAGCTCATGCTCCGGCGCAAGAACCATGAAGGTCGCGCCAAAAATCGTATCCGGCCGCGTCGTGAAGACAGTGATACTGTCTTCACTGTCTCTTGTCTCTTGTCTCTTGT
Source organism: uncultured Candidatus Saccharibacteria bacterium (assembly GCA_964636355.1). Taxonomy (GTDB): domain Bacteria; phylum Patescibacteriota; class Saccharimonadia; order Saccharimonadales; family JAGQNK01; genus CAZWRG01. The sequence goes on from CAZWRG010000007.1 coordinate 20,834, forward strand.
CTCCAGGATTGGCGACTGGTGATTGGTGACTAGCGACCTCAAAGGTGATTTCAGCTCCTTTGGAGCGGCCAATCCAGTTCTTTTGAGCGGTCTTAACAACTTCCGACCAGTCTAGGGCATCGGTTGCTTCTAACAATTCATCTGCATAATCAGTAATTTTGAAAAACCACTGTTTGACTTCCTTTTTTTCTACCAACGGATCATCCGGTCCATCGTGGCGCCAGCATTTACCGTCTATAACCTGCTCGTTAGCCAGCACTGTCTGACACTTATCGCACCACCACTGCATGCGAGCGTCCTGGTAAGCCAAGCCATGCTTGTACATCTGCGAGAAAATCCACTGGGTCCATTTGTAATAGATTGGCTGGTGAGTCGATATCTCTTTAGACCAGTCGTTGCTCCAACCCATAGCTTTGTACTGTTTGTGGTAACCGGGAATAATTTTAGCCATCGATTGCTGCGGGCTCACACCACTTTTTATGGCGTAGTTTTCGGCTGGCAAACCAAACGCATCCCAACCCACCGGATGATAACTTTCGTAGCCCTGTTGCCGTTTGTAGCGCGCCATGACATCAGAGATGGTGTAGTTCATGGCATGACCAATATGAATACCAGCCCCACTGGGGTAGTTAAACATGCTCATAGCGATGTATTTGGGCTTTTCAGACTGCAGATCAGCTTCGTAAGTCTGCTGCTCATCCCAAATTTGCTGCCACTTCGGCTCAATATCTTTCGGATTAAATCTCTTCATTACTGAGGTATTATAGCGTAGAACTAGGTTACTTATCAAAGTCAGGATTTACAGCTATGTGCAAGCAAGCATTTTCAGTTCCTGAAAATTCTTCAATTAAATTAATAGCCCCTTCGTCGCGCATTTTTCTAGCAGCAGCAATTAATGATTCAACTATAAAATGATCGTATTCTTCGGATTTAAGAGCCTCGTTATCTGAAGAACCATGCTTACTTTTGAGCTCATCAGCAATTGCCTGTCTGGCTGCATGCCTTCTTGGATCGACCCTAGACTCAACACCGCCACCATTCAGACCTACGACATAGTAACCACTAGCATCGACATCAAAAGCGTTGCCGGTACAATGTGTGCTATCTGGTGATGCAAGCCGCCCACCGTCAACCAGCCTTGCCTGATACTCAAGTGATCTTGTCATTGAAGTTATCGCCAATCGTGCGTTGCTTGTTAACATTAAGCCATAATTAGCTTCGAGCTCCGCTCTCCATCGACCGCCTAGATCATGCACTGCACCCCAGGCGTTTGGCGTTAGATAAGGATCAAACCCATCAATGCCTAATCCGAACCGGCCTATTGGCAATACGTCAAAGCTACGATGGAGCTGAACAAGCTCTCCAGATCTGACCGCATCATGAATATCCTGTCTTGTTTGAAATCGCGGTGCATCAGCATACCAGCCACGTTCCAATGACAGTTGTCTATCAAGTTCAGCAAAGTCCTGCTCGGTGGCAGCTTTCACATTTGAGATTAATCCTTTAGAATCTTGCGTTAAAACTTCAATACCCATAATTAAAACTGTTTTAGATAATTAGTGTTAAAGACAGTGGCTTGTTGCTGTTGGTGCTGCCAACGATCTTCAGCCAGTCTAACCAGCGCTTGGACTAATTCCACACTGCTAACTCCGGCGGCCGCCCAGTTATGTTTGTATAGATCACCAGGCAAGGGATTAACCTCGTTGAAGTAAACCTCTTTGGTTTTTGAATCAATCAACATATCCACCCGGGCTATACCTTGACAACCGAGCGATTTATAAACTTTCTTGCCTATTGACTCAGCTTTTTTATAAAGCTCGTCATCGAGTTTTGCCGGCAACTCACTGTAGCCCTGGGCGCCTTTCACACCGCCAGACTTTTGGCCGCCCTTTTTGCCGCCTTTAAGATACTTTGTATCAAAATCAAAGAAGTCCTCCGGGCTTGTAAGCGGCCTTTCAAGCAGCGCCACTTTCATCTCTTCATTGCCCATTATCGGCAGCGTGACCTCTATAAGATTTGAAACCGCCTCCTCAACTAGAACTTTCTCGTCATAATGAGACGCCACTTCAATCGCATTTTGTAACTCTTGGCGATTATTAACTTTTGAAATTCCGATACTGGAGCCCAAATGAGCTGGTTTAACGAACAGCGGATACTTTAGGGAATCTTCTAATTCATCTAAAACTACCTTGGTCTTTTTAGCAAAAGTATCTCTATATAGATGTTCAAATTTAGTTACCGGTATGTCATTTGAGACGGCAATTTCTTTAGCCAAAACCTTGTCCATAGCAATAACTGACGCGTCCATATCGCAGCCCACGAATGGTATGTTTGCCATCCTTAAAAGCCCCATCAGGCTGCCATCTTCACCGTAAGTTCCATGCATCGCCGGAAAGACTATATCAATTTTTTGAAGCTTTTTACGGCCAGCAATCCCGCTTGATTTTACCAGCGTCATACCACCGTCAAACTGGACGCTTATTGGCTGAGATTTGTGCAAAAATTCTTTGATGTCGCCAGATGAAAATAAATTAATATCTTTTAGTTTATTGTCCCAATGCCAAGCCCCATCTTTGGCTATGTAAATAGCTTCAACTTTATACTGTTTTGTAAGTTCTAGTGGCTTAATGATACTTGCGATGGCCGTGACAATTGATACGTCATGTTCAGTTGACCTTCCGCCAAAGATTACGGCAATAGTTTTCATCGAGTTGTGACCTTTTTAATGATGTTTGCAATTATAGCATACAATTAAGACATACAATTGAATTAGTTGTAATTGTCTGTCCAATCATTTTGTAGCAGTGCTACATCGCCAGCAGCCAAAAATTGATCAATATTTGTATAAAATTCTAGCGGATTCGATTCGGTATAAACTTGACCTTCATAATTAGCAGACTCCAGGCCCTGCATAATAAGCTTGGTTACCGAATTTTCCATTAAAACTACTCTGTCTGGATTTGCTTCGGCAATCAACCTGCCTAACTCCAAGTGAACCGCTTCTGTCTCGACGCCCTGATCAACCAGTCCCGGAGTTACATATAATTTTCGCTTGGCTGGCAAATCTTTAAGAAGCTGCAAGCCGGCCCTTACGCCATCGATATTACCGTTATAAGTATCGTCAATTAATAAAGCACCATTAAGATTGCGCGGTTGCATTCGGTGGTCAAAAGGCTTAGTTTTGGCAATGCCAGCCTCGATCTGTTCAGCCGAAAGCCCCAGCTGATGAGCAATCACCGCCACTGCCGCTAACGGCCCAACCTGGTGGCTTCCAAGCAACTGGCTAGACAGATTCAATGTAATTTTATTCTTTTGAAGTGTGAAGCTCAAGCCACTCGAGCTGACTTTCACGTTTTTGACCCTCCATGACCCAACATGCTTAGAAGTATAAGTAGAATGCTTTTGCTTAATGAATGGTTTTGCGGCGACAGAATCAGCGTTTACAAAAACATTTTCATCTTTTAGATAATCCGCTAAAGAAAAAATGTCGCTAGCCGCCGCTTCGAGCGTCGGATATTGATCAAGATGAGCTGGCGCTATTCCGGTAATTATGCCAATATTCGGTTGAATAGTTTCCGAAAATTTTGCCACATCACCAGGTTTTCCTTCTCCGTATTCTAAAACTAAAACCTCCTCATCACCTTTGAGATTTGAGGCAAACTGGGCGTGAGAGCTGGCTACATTTTTATTGGCCGGGGTGATTGCTACTTTCTTTCCCTCAGCCAGAACTACCCCGAGCAGTTCTTTCATAGTTGTTTTGCCATAGCTGCCGGCCACCGCGATTTTAACTGCTTTATGGTTTGCAAATATGTTTTTAGATTCTTTTATTAATCGTTTGTTTTTAGGGTTTACGATGAGTATTCGACCTAGCCAAATCGGCACCACCAACAGATGAGCCCAAACTACTGGATAGGATATCAACAATGAGGCTCCCGCTAGCCACGTCTGGTAACCAGGATTAGCAATATCCCAGATTATCAAAAACCCGCCAAGCAATATCTGAAACCCAATTCCCAAATACAAAACCATCAAGAGCAACCTGGCAGCTCTGGTTTTATCAAGCTGCCGGCGTTTTATGACTTTCGAGAAATCAAAAACCCGCCAAAACCATTTCAGATAAGGTCCTGGCTGATACTCGGTATTTTGCAACATATAAACCAAAACTTTGGGATATTTTAATGAGTATAAGCTTAGTAAACCCTTCACGCTAAAGCCTCTTTAGTTAACTCTAAAACTCTGCTTGGTTGGTCATGATGTACAAAATGTCCGCTATCACTTAGGATCTCTAGTTTGCTATCGCTCAGTAGTTCATGATACTTCTGACCATAGCTCGGTGGCGTAGCCTCATCTTTGGTGCCGTAAATTAGCAGAGTCGGAATACCTATATTCACACAGTCTTTGCGCACATCATCTGTCACGACTTTTTTAAATGTTTCTTGCAAATGTTCGGCCACAAACATATCCGAGCCGATGGTTTTATAAGCTTTTTTCTTGATTTTGTGTTGGGTTGATTTGGGCAATATAAAGGTGACTGTTTTGGCCAGCTTAGCAATCAAACGCATCAACTTTTTGCGGCCTTTATAGACATCACGTATCCCGGAAGCAGCAAGAAGTATTAACTTATCAGTTTTTATTCTAGCTGTTCCCACGCCGCGAATGGCGATTGCTCCGCCATTGGAGTGACCAACCACTCCGTGTATTTTAGAGTGGCCTAATTTATTTAAGAATTCTGCAACAAAATCGCAATAATCATTGAGCCCCCACACGCCCTCTGGAGGTTGAGTTTTACCAAAACCAGGTAGGTCTAATCTTATGACCGTAAAGTTTTTGCTCAACGAGTCTGCTAAATCCTTAAAAGTCGAACTGTCATCTCCCCAGCCATGGAGCAAAACAACGGCTGGTCCGCTGCCGTCTTGATGATAATTAGTGATCAATGACTTTACTACTACTTGCATGGTTTTTATGGCAACTTGACCGGCATATTCCTACCATTAATTATTTCAGTTGCCAGACCTTGGGTAAAACCGCCGGCGCTACTGCTAGGAAAAAGATCATTAAACAGCTCCTTAAACGGTGTAGCATTCTGAGGTTTTTCGATAGTTACAGGGCTGTAGTCAAAAGTCGTGCCTAGGTCGATAGAACCATCCTCATCTGAGGCCAAAAGTTCAACCCTTCTGATTTGATTGTCAGGCGTAATATAGATGCTTAGACTATCTAACACCTCAGTAAATTCTGAAACTTCCTCTATCTTCACTTCTTTTTTCTGTTCTTTGGCACACTCCCGAATCTTATTGGCGATGTCCATGTCATTTAAGTCATTCAATAAATTAACTATTATCTGATCTTCGGACGGACTTAAGATAAACTTGTCTGTCTTTTGCCCATCGATATCAACGCTGCCGTCAGTCTTTATAACGAACATTGGGTTTTTCTTATAGGCGTTATAGACGACATCCAGGTCCTCATCGGTAGGTTCAAGGTCGAGGCCGGCTAGACATTCCGATCGCTTAGATTCATCATCCTCTGCTTCAATAAAGTACCATTTATTATTCACCTTATTGATTAGCTCAGTGTATGGATTATCACCTGACTGATCAGATGTTGCAAAACCAAAGAACTTCTCAGCCGCAGCTTTGACCTCCGCTCGCATGAACAAACTATCATCAACTAGTCGAGCCTCGAACGGAATATCAACCTCTTGGTAGTTTACATTCCCATTAATCGAAGCTTGCTCCTGTTCACTATTTATCTGGATTTCATAATCAACCGCGACATTGATAGGATTTTTAGCTTGGTCTGTTACATCAATCTTAAGCTCACCCCTTGCTGAAGCATGTTTCTGTCTGGAAAAATTTGCAAAGCTTTTTAATAATCGATTTTCAGGGGTGTTTGGCAAATAATATCCAATATAAGCGGCTGCTGAGGCTGCGCCGATTATAAGCAGCACTCCTAAAATTATGCCGAATAATTTTAATTTTTTCTTAGATTTTTTTGGCTTGCTGGGCTGAGAAGCAACTGGCTGCTGACTAGCTAGATTAGCCTGGATCCCTTGGGTTCCGGGCGCGGAATCTACTGGCTGTGACCCTTCAACTGATGACGGGGGCTGCTGCACTGGAACAGACATATCATGTGGGGCCGAGGCGACAGGAGCAGCCGGCTCAACTGGTGTACTGGCGGGCTGCGCTGGCTCTAATGGTTGTGGCGCAATAACTGTCGATGGTGGTGCTGGTGTTGGGCTATCCGCCTGAGCTGAAGAATTTGTATTTTCTGTAGTGTTTGACTTTGTGTTGTTTGGATCCATTTTAATCTGGCCCTTCTTTTTTTATTGTTGGACTGCCTGAAGTTTGGCTTGAAGTTCATTGATTGGAATTGCGTTCTCGGGAAGCTCGACTTTTTTTGACACACCATGTCCAGCAAATTCCTCTACTCTGGCGCCGTTATCGTACTCAATTTCCAGTAATTGACGACTCCATACATCAACCTTGACATTAAAAACCAAAGGCTGAGCGCTGCTATAGCTCGCCGGATCAAGGCCAGCAAGTTGCGATATATTGGTTGCTTCGCCAAACTTCTTTAGCATGCCAATGTAGGCCTCCGGAGCCACTGAAACATGATAGGTATAGACTGGGCGACCATCTTCTATACTGCGGACAACTGGCGTTTGAGAGGTGTCATAAACCTTGTTATCAACAATAAATGACATTAACTCCTCGCGTTGAGCAGCCGTAAGACTGCCAGCTGGAATTACCCCGAGCACCGATTCGCTGAAAAGCTCACCAACACTTTGCGATGACTCCCCAAACTCACTAACACCCCAAACATTGACTATCTCAGAGTAATCTAACGTCTCTCCCTCGGTGTTGGTTTGATTGGTTTCGATGTTAGTGTACCTGACAAATTCGCTATTGATATTGCTGATGGACTCAGTCTCCACCCGAGCATTAATCGCTCCGCTTTGAGAGATTGTTGTAAACCCATGAGCTACTTCTTGCGGCGTAAGGTTTAACTGAACCGTTTGCTTTAATGACTGGTTGCCGCTGGCTTGCTCAATTTGACGCGCAAAACCTCGAGTTTTTAGATTATTTTCAACCATCCCATAAAATGTTCGTTCCGGATTGCTGCGAACATAGTGCCACCAGGCCCATAAGCTGAAAGCAAAAATTACTACCGATACTGCTAAAAATAAATTAACTATTTTGATTGTTGAGTTTTTGGTTGTGCTGAGTCTGGTTTGCTGAAATTTTTTCATTCTTTTATTGTATCAGTTCACAGGATGTATTGACATGTTATAATAGTCTAGTTTTTAATCTGCGTTAAAGCGATATAAAAACTTATTAGGATATAGCTCAGCTGCCAAGGCGAAGCCGTTAAAATAATTAGCGCCAGCGCTCTATCAGTTGAGATTACACAAAATGTACGTTTAAAAATATATAATCAGCATAATTTGGGGATATAGCTCAGCTGATAGAGCGCTTCGCTGGCAGCGAAGAGGTCCGGGGTTTGAGTCCCCGTATCTCCACCAAAACCGCATCTAACAACTTTCAAACACCTAAAACAAGGACGATTTTAATGCTAGGCGCTATTGTGGGTGATATCGTGGGCTCAGTCTACGAATGGAACAACATAAAGACTAAAGACTTTCCGCTGTTCCGTGACGACTGCTTCTTTACCGACGACTCTATAATGACTATCGCTACAGCCGACGCATTGATGAACGGCGGCGAGCCCAATGACTTTATTAATGCCTATAAAACCTGGGGTAAGCGCTATCCGGGCGCTAGTTATGGAGACAGAATGCGTCAATGGATAAACTCCGACGAACGCGAGCCCTATATGTCTTGGGGAAATGGATCAGCAATGCGAGTTTCACCTTGTGCATGGTTGATGGATTGCGGATTCACCGCTCGGACTGGAATGTGGCCACAAAATGGACTGAGATTAGCAGAAACCTCTGCGGCCGTAACCCACAATCACCCTGAGGGTATCAAGGGGGCTCTAGCAGTCGCCGACACAATCTTTATGTGCCGTTTTTACTCTGGTGGGTTTGGTTACGATAGAGGCGATCCACTTAATGAACAACTAACTTTTGATGAATACAAAGGTAAAATTAAAAATCACATCCAGACTGAATATGAGTATGATCTGAGTAAGAGTCTTGATGATATCCGGCCAAGCTATAAATTTAATGAGAGTTGTCAAGATACTGTCCCGCAGGCAATTATTGCTTTTTTAGAAAGTTCGAATTTTGAAGATGCCATCCGAAATGCCATATCACTTGGCGGCGATAGTGACACGCTGGCAGCTATAACTGGCAGCATTGCTGAAGCCGCTTACGGAATACCCGAAGAAATCAAGAACCAGGCTATGGGATATCTTGATGAGACACTACTTGACACTTATAAAAAGTGGTCTACGTTCCAGAACAAACAACCAATCCAACGATATAGATAGCACCTATTAGTCTTTCACGTAGCCGACGTGGTAAAGAATTTTATCACCAATCCTTCTAAACCAGCTCGGTTTGGCTGTAAACTTACGATGCAGCTCAATCATCTCTGGCGTGATGTCTGCAAAACTATCTACTACGCCTAATTCATCTGGCATGTCTACACCCAACTCAGCACCAATCTCGGTATACCGCGTACTTATAAAGCCTGGTGGCAAAGCCGGATAGTTCTCATAGCCTAGATCTTCTGATGATTGCTCGATACTCATAAAATATTCCTTCTGCCCAACACTATAAATTAATTCTTGTGACGCCACTCAGTTGCGAATTGTCGACTAACGCCGTCCAAGACCTCAGAAAAATCATGCTGATGATATAAGTGGTAAATTTTTGACCTCAATAGATCAATCCGCCGGTGGGCCTCAGACAAAGACTCACTGGCATTTAGCCCCAAATCCTCGGCCTCACTAGCGGCTTGGTGGATTTGGCTTCGACCAACTCGATCAAAAAACTTCTCAATCATAACCAGCATTAAAAAATTGTTGCTATTGGCAACCCTGTCACCACCAACTTGAATTTCATCAGCCAACTGGTCGGCATAATCATATAATCTAAACAAGAAATCGTGTAGCTCTTTGCCTTGCATGGCTACATTATACCCGAGTCTACTGCCTACTCATAAACACAAGTCGACCGGAGCCGACTTGTGTTTCGTGCGCGCCCACCCTGCGGCGGGCTTTTTGTTTTTATAGTGTTTATTTCACGCGCCGCAATTGCGCACGATTATTTATAGCATAAGCTTTATTTGCTAACTGTCAAGTAGCTGCAAAAACTCCGCCTCTGATAACTGCTTTGTTCCGTAAGCTTCGGCTTTTTTTAATTTACTGGCGCCGACGTTTTTGCCCACCACCAAATAATCTGTATCTTTCCCTAGTGATGACTGAAAAGTTCCGCCCAGAGCACGAACCCGCTCAGCGGCCATGTCCCGCCCCATAGATTCAAGTGTTCCAGTAATAACAAATTTTTTATCAGATAAGACTCCGCCAGCTACCTTGGCATCCTGCGGCCAAACTCCCAGCGCCCTAAATTTGGCAAGCAGCGCTTGGTTTTCGTCATCATCAAACCACAACAAAATTGATTCGGCTACCACATCGCCAATCCCATTAACAGATTGAAGCTCACTAAGGCTAGCCGTGCCTAAATTATCCAGCCGCTTAAAATGCTTGGCCAGATCAATCGCCGTTTGAATACCAACATGCCTGATGCCCAAGCCATAAATAAACCTCTCTAGCGGCGGATTTCGTTTCTCGGCAATCGCATTGATCAACTTTTGGGCCGAAATTTCCGCAAATCTATCAAGCTGTATGACATCCTCAAAGCTTAGCTTATAAATATCAGCGATATCCTTAACCAACCCAGCATCCACCAGCGCCTCGACGTTTTTTTCGCCTAAAGTATCAATATCTAGCGCTCCTTTGCTGGCAAAATGTTGTAACGCTCGTTTTAAAATTACCGGCCCAGTGGCGCCTTTTACTCTGTAAACCGCCTCGCCCTTTGGCCTTACAAATTCAAATTCAGGATACTGACGCTTCAGCTCTTGCTCGTAATTGATCCGCTTAGCGTCTTTGGGTCGCAGCTCAACAATCACAGATTCAACCTGGGGAATGATATCGCCAGCTTTATAAATAACCACCGTGTCACCAACCCTTATGTCTTTGCGAGCTATCTCATCGGCATTGTGAAGACTGGCGTGCTGGACAGTCGTGCCGGCAACATTTACCGGGTCAAACACGGCCACCGGCGTGGCGGCACCTGTACGCCCAATGCTAATTACGATGTCTTTTACCACAGTTGTGGCTTGCTCAGCCGCATATTTAAAAGCCACGGCTGCTCTTGGATTTTTTCCGACAACGCCTAGCTTTTCATAAACCGCCCGATCGTTGACTTTTACCACCAAGCCATCGGTTACATACGGCAATTCATGCCGCTTCTCATCCCAATGGTCCACAAACTTCATGACGTCATCAATATCCTCAAACACCGCAGCTTCGGGGCTTCTATAAACTCCAAGTGCCGACAACGCCTGGTATGCGAACATATTGGTCGGGACTGCTGTTTCGTCTTGGTAAATCAGATCATAGCCCACAAACCTTAAAGAACGCTCGGCTACCAACTTTGGATCAAGCTGACGAATTGTGCCGGCAGCTAAGTTCCTGGGATTTTTAAACAATGGCAAACCCTGCTCTTCACGCTGTTTATTGAGCTTGGCAAAATCAGATTTTAACATCACAATTTCGCCTCTAATTTCTGTTCGTCCTACCAAAAATTGCTCATAGCCTTTGGATTTATGTAGTTTAAGCGGGATGTTTTTAATAGTTCTGACATTTGCCGAAACATCTTCGCCAATTCGCGAATCACCTCTTGTAACCGCCTGAACCAAAACTCCATCTTGATAGATTAAAGCACAGGCCAAACCATCTTTTTTGGTGTCGCAGAAAAACTCATGTTTTGTGCTGGGCAGCAACTTATCCATCCGCTTAATCCAGGCCACTACATCATCACGACTAAACACATCATTTAGTGAGATCATTGGTTTTTGATGAGCTACCTTTTCAAATTTATCCAGCGGCACGGCGGCCACTCTTTGAGTTGGTGAATCTGGAGTAATGATCTCTGGATGTGCGGCTTCGATTTTTTTCAGCTCCTGAATCAAGCCGTCATAAACCGCGTCTGAAACCGACGGCTCTTCATTGACATAATATTCATAAGCATATCTATTGAGCAGCTCTCTGAGCTCCGCTGCCCGCTTTTTATAATCTTCAAAACTAGTCATCAAAGAAGCTCCCTATACAGACTGTAAATATAGACATGAGCGAATACAAAACCAAAAGCGCCGAGCAATATAAATAAAATAATTGTTGCGGCCGGCACAAACATAATTACCGGCACTGCTAATAAACCAGCCAGCAAAACAAAGGCTGCCAGCAAAAAGATTAGTTTTCGGATAATTCCAAAACGACGGCCGCGAACCAGCTTACGGGCTGAACGAAGCGCCGCCATAGGCCGCACATCCGGCAATGTCACAATATACAGTGCAAAAATCGAAGAACAGATAAAATAAACACTAATAAGTGACAGCAGAATAACCGGCAGACTCCACAAAATTACTTCAAGAGCATTAACCGCAAACTGACCGCTAATAATGACGTTAAACAAAAATCCGCCAATCGCCAGCGGCAAAAGCTGCAAACCAATAATCATTAGGACCAATATAAACGGCACCAGCGGATACATTCCCTTATAAAAGGCATCGCGCAAACCAATTTTTTCTCCAGCCATCAGCTGCCTAAGCGACCAAATAACCGCCAGACTAACTACCACAATAATTATTGCCTGATATGCTGATCCGACCTCTGTTCCAGCCGAACCTGCCGAGCCAAGCAGTTGGCTAAAAATTGTCAAACTGGCTGCAAATTTACCAAGCTCGGCGGCCATATCATCTCGTAATTCAGCTACGTTAATTTCCCCACCCAAGCCGCCAACTAAAAGCAGCGATAAGACCAAATAAACCAGCATCATACCGCTAAATAATTTCCAGTGTTGACGGATTGTACTCAGACTATCGGCCAACAGTCTGAAGGAACCGCTTATTTTTTTGGGTCTGACTGGCGGTTTTGGCGAACGGCGAAAGACTTTTTTAAGGTTTAGTTTTTTAAGCCTTTTGCCACCAACAGCTGACTTAGTCTCTAAGTCTTTGGCTGGTTGTTTTTTAGAATTTGTTTTTGGTTTTTTAGACATAATAAATCAGCTTTAAAAGCCCATGTTTCGTAGTTTGGCTACTCGGTCTTCAACTGGCGGGTGAGTACTGAACAGCCCCATAAGGCTACTTTTCTTCAAAGGATTAGAGAAAAACAAATGAGCCGTCGAGGCGTTTTGGCGCTTCATAGTACTGCCATAAGCACCGATTTTTTCCAGCGCCGAGGCCAAGCCTTCAGGGTATCTGGTTGTTTGAGCGCCAGTAGCATCGGCTAAATATTCACGACGTCTGGAAATTGCCAGCTGAATAAACGTAGCAACTAACGGCGCAATAATTGCCGCCGCAATCCCGATAACCAAGAATATCGGGCTGTTATGCTCGCGGTCGTTGCTTCTAAACCAGGTCATTCTGATTATAATATCGGCCATAATACTAACCACCGCTACAAGCGCAAAAGCAATCATCGATACCCGAATATCATAATTTTTAATATGCCCCAACTCATGAGCCATCACGCCCTCTAGTTCTTGGTCGGTCATCATATCTAAAATTCCAGTGGTGGCGGCTACTGACGCATGTTTTGGATCGCGGCCAGTAGCCATAGCATTCGGCGCCGGATCATCAATAATATAAACCTTTGGCATCGGCATTCCATTGGTAATCGCCAAATTTTCAACTATCCGCCATAGCCTGGGGTTATCGCGCTGCTGAATTTCCCGAGCGCCGTTAAAAGCCAGCGCCATTCGGGAGCCAATAAAATAACTGATCAAGGCATAAACCGCCGCTCCAATCAAAACATATGGCGTCAGCATTGGCTCGCCCATGTACAGGCTGAACAGATATCCCAGCCCGGCCACCAGCGCCACAAACAACAGCATCATAAAAACTGTCCTGCGCTTATTAGAGGCTATCTCCTTATACATCGGCGACCCTTAAAGTCCTGTTATTTTAATTGAAATTAACTGCGGTTGGCTCGGCAATTTTAGCAGCTTGACTTTCCTCGACTTCAAAGAATTCGCGTTCCTTAAAGCCCAACATGCCGGCAAATAAATTAGTTGGGAAAGTCTTGACCTTGATGTTTAGATCACGGGCTGAGCCGTTGTAGAATCGCCTTGCAGCCTGAATTTTGTCCTCAGTGTCAACTAGCTCTTCTTGCAAATGACGGAAGTTGTCGTTGGCCTTAAGGTCTGGGTAAGCCTCAGCAACCGCAAACAAACTCTTAAGTGCTCCAGTTAGCATATTTTCGGCATCGGCTGTTTCTTGCACACCCTTAGCGTCCATAACTGCCGATCGAGCTTTGGTTACTGCGTCAAAAACTCCAGACTCATGCTTGGCATAACCCTTGACGGCATTGACCAAGTTCGGTATAAGATCGGCTCTTCGTTTAAGCTGAACTGTAATGTCACTCCAAGCTTCATCAACCCGTACATTAGCCCTGACTAAACTGTTATAAATTCCAATTAATACTATTGCCAGAACAGCAACTACACCTAGAATGATCCAAACTGTCATATGTCTTTCCCCTTAAATATTACTCTTTCATTATACATTATTTAGCTCTGTTTGGTGTATACTATTATTAACAATCAGCTAACTTTGGAGGGTCACATGTTGCAGTATTTAGCTCATCACACCGTTCCCCACACTACTCAGACCAACTATAAGCATGCAGCCATCATTGCTGGAGCAGTTTTGGCTCTAGGAATAATAATTTTAATAACTGCGAGAGTAAGGAAATAATGAAACTCAACCTATCTTCTGACAATTTAAAAGTTAGCGCCAAAGCAACCGCCGCCATGAAAGGACCAGGCTTGTCTGGCCAGGCAACTTTTACGGAGTACGACTTAGATGGCTGGAAATATGTCCACCTTAATTTAGTTTTAGAGGGTGATCCAAGCATCTTAACGCCTGGCAAACACGCCGTTCATATCCACGAAAAAGGCGATTGTGAATGCGATGGTTTTAAGTGCGCCGGCGGACATTTTGACCCAGGACCTGCAGGAAACACCGACCCCGATGCCAACCACGGCTATCACGCTGGTGACCTGCCAAACATTACAATTGATGAAAACGGCAAGGGCGAACTAGAGGCCATCACTACTCGGATAACATTATCTGACGGACCGGTTTCGATCCTTGGTCATCCTGAAGGCACATCGCTGATGGTGCATGGCAATCCAGACCCTTACTCACCTGGCGAATCAGGCTCTGGCCATAGCGGCGGACCACGCCTGGCTTGCGGCCGTATTGAAGCTGTTTAAATATCTCTGGCCAACAAAAAATCTCAGATCAAATTATCTGAGATTTTATTTGGTGGAGGTACTCGCGCTACTCGCGAAACACGAGCTGCGAGCCGCCCTGGAGCAGATGGTCGGCCGAGCCACCGAGGACGAGCACGTTCCCACCGCTCGGCGTCCCCGACAGCAGCAGCGTCGGTTGCCTCCTGAGCAGATCGACGAGGTCGTCGCCAGGTACATCGACGGGCAGTCCATCGACGGTCTCGCTCGGGAGTACGGCATCAACCGCACGACCGTGATCAGCCACCTGGAGTGCCACGGTGTCGAGCGACGACGCAACCCAAGGAAGATGACGGACGACAAAGTGGGGGCTGCAGCCGAGAGGTACTCGATTGGCCTCTCGCTCGCCGTCGTGGCATCTGAGTTCGGCGTCTGCGAGCGGACGCTACGTCGAGAGTTTGAGGCAGCAGGAGTGCATGTCAGGCCGCGGCGTGGATCAAGATTCGACTGACGGATTCCTAAGCACGGGGTCAATAGCTGCCAACTCGTCGCCCATCGCGATAGCACCAAGCATCACTGCGGCGGGAATACCTTCAGGCAGGTATGGCAATCGCTCTGCGAATCGGCGAATAACCCGAACTGCGAGCCAAGCCATGTCTCTCGTCAGCCACAACTCGGGCAGGTTCTCCGGCGAGCGCGTGGGAGCGATCGACACGTCAGTGAGCTCACGCACCGCGCGGCGCTCAGTCCGGAAGTCCGGGCCCACGTCGTTGCAGGCCGTCATGAGCACGTCTACCTCTACACCTCCGTGAAGGTGGAGAAGCAGGTCTGACTCGTGCATGAGGGCGTGCATTCCGCATTCATAATACCATAGCTGTAATTACACCGATGTGATTCCCCGCCCGCCAGCCCTGACTTTTGCATTTTTTGGATTTCCCCCGCCGAATTTCTTTTTTTTCAATTGAGAAAAGTCAGGTCTGTCGGGTCGGCTGCGCTTTAGCGCAGAAACGGCGTGGCGGTCTGTGGTTAGGGTTAGCGAACCAGCAAAATCACGCCAATAAACGCCGCACTTGCGGCGACAAACTTCTGAACGCCATATTTCTTTTCATTTAAGAAAATGTAGCCACCAAGCGTAACAAGAATAATCTGTAATGCCGCTATTGAAGCTATGAGTGGGGCATTGTCGGACAACTGCAAGGCGTTTATAAAACAAAACCCTGCGACTGTTCGAAATCCGCCAAGCAACAAAATTGTTTTGATACTGCCGTCTTTGACAAGTTGCGGCACTCTGGCGAATTGGCGATTTGCAAGCAGAGCCATAAAAAATGCTTGTAAGCCCCAGCCGATAACAACATAGGTCGCGAGCGTAACAGAGTTTAGAATATATTTTTCATTAGTAACTGCTAGACCCATTAAAACCGCCGAAATAGCGGCGATTATGGAATAAACGCCAACCTTGCCTTTGCCGTTTTTCTGTCGGGTAAGCCAAATAACAAACAGGCTGGCAGAAAAAACGATGAGTGCGCCCACAATTTGCACAGGCGTTAGCGTTTCGCTGAGTAGCAGCCAAGACGCAACCACAACAACCACCGTCCGAAAACTGGTAATAATTGCAAATTGTGAGGCTTCAACTTTGGTGTTAGCCTTGAACGCTGTTATGTTGCCCAGCGCAAAAAGCAGCCCCGCCAGCCCGAAAAACCACCAGATATTGCCTGAAAAATCCAAAGACAAACCACCTTGCGTAATTGACCAGACAACACCAAAAGGCACGACTGTTGCAAGGTACATAACGGCATTTGTAACATAATGGTCTCCCTCGTGCTTTTTGGCGTAATTGCGGTAAATCAGCGCAAAAATTGTTTCAAGTATCTGGTGTGCCAGTATTGCGAGTTGCCAAGTCATAGTCTATTTTCGTTTTGTATGTATTCCTCTAACGAATTAAGCAATAGGTCAGCAGTATCAAAAACAGGGTCGCCCACTACATAAGGACTTGGTACAGCAACGACTTTCATACTGGCATTTTTACCAGCCTCTACGCCATTTGGTGCATCCTCAAAGACAACGCAAGTGTCAGGCGTTACGCCTAAATCTTTGGCAGCCATTAGATAGCCCTCTGGGTCTGGCTTGCCTTTGGTAACGTGGTCGCCAGCAACCACTTTGTCAAAGTAGCCAGCAATTCCAGTGTGATTAAAAACAAAATCCACATAATCTTGATTTGATGAAGTAACAAGTGCGGTTTTACCATTTTGCTTGGCATATTCCAACACTTCTTTTGCGCCTGGCATTAAATGAAGTCTTGTTTCGGCAAGTTCAAAATAAACTTCGTTACGCTCTTTTAAGATTGTTTCGCCGCCTAGGTCAATATCTGTTACGGTTTTAATCCACTCGGCAAATTTCTTGCCAGTTCCTTGCTTGTGCAAGTCCTCTGTAAAGTCAAAGCCAAATTGCTGAAAGTATACTTTGTTAGCAGCAAGATAGAGTTCTTCCGAGTTGATAAGTAGTCCGTCAAGGTCAAATAGATAGTTCATTTGTGTTACTTCTCCTTGAGCTAAGTATAAGTCAATTACCTGTTAAAAACCACAGACCGCCACGCCGTTTCTGCTTGGTGGGCGAGGAGGGACTCGAACCCTCAAGGCTTTTAGGCCAGCGGATTTTAAGTCCACCGCGTATACCAATTCCGCCACTCGCCCTTGATTGTGAAATTTGCTTGCAGTTTAGGGTCGTACTCGGACCTTTGATTACGCGGGCGTATACTACTGTTCTCTGGCTGCGTTTCACGCAAGACCCGCCACTCGCCCCAAAACTACGGTCAATAATACCAGATTATTACATATTTTATATTAAATTCTGGTTTTGGGTTCTGATGGTTTAATTCGGCCGATTTTAATTATTTTCCAAAAGCCATAAAGCAAGCCAATGATAATAGATGGCAGTAGCACAACCCTAATCGCCTGGGCGGCGATGGAAGATTCCGGCCCGCGCCTTAATTTACCTGTTTCAGTATTCTGCCAAACATCCGACTCAAATGCTCCAGAGTGTTCCCTGGACTCAACCCAAGACATTTGCTGAACCACTCCGTTGGCTTCAACCGAAACAGTACTAAAACAACGGGTTGTGCCTCGGCTTCGATAACCCTGCTGCCTAAAACACGAACCATCAGTTAGCGGGGTAACTGTTGCTCTGTGTTTTGTCCAGCCACCGGCCGGCAACCAGAAATGAATGTTGGCATAAACAAAAAACGACGCCGAGGCAAAAACCACCATCGACACAAAAATTAATAGGATTTTTTTATTCGCTGACATCTATTTAACTTTCATTTGGAGGCACCTACCGGAATTGAACCGGTGTACGAGCTTTTGCAGAGCCCTGCGTAACCACTCCGCCAAGGTGCCACTTCAATTTGTAAAATAGCATTTAACTTACTATAACGCACCAAAACAGATGAATTATAGCAATTATCAGACGGTTATAATAGTTTAACGATACAATACAAATTAAAAAGACCGCCAGTTTTTCGCTGCGGTCTTTTCATAAGATTGGTTTATAGGCCACAAGGACACATAGCTCCCTCCTTTCACTTGTTATATTCGCTAAACCGAAATTTTCTGACGATTGGCCGCTTCAGGCTGTTTTTTGACGGAACCGCTTCTTACTTCGTAGCAATCGCATTTTCCGTTACAAAACCTTTCAATATGCTTATCGATCAACTTAAGCAGTGGCACAATAGTGTCTTCATTTAGCCAGTAAAAGCGATTTTTGCCGCGCACTTCAATATGCACAAACTCGCACTCCAGCAGCAGTTTTAAATTATGCGAAACGGCTGATTGCTCAATACCGGTGCCACTGGCAATGTCATTCACACTTTTAGGCCCGGATTTTTGCAAATACTGAAGAATCTCAAGCCTTCGATTGCCGGAAAGTGCCGTAAAAAATCTTTCGTATGATGTTTTTGTCATATGTATAATTTATCATACGTGTTCGAAAAGTCAATTCAAATATTTAAAAACAGTAAAAAATAACCGACAGCAAAATAAAAACGCCGATTGACTCGGCGTTTTTATAGATTAACCCTTAGAGCTAGTAGGCCTTTTTTGCTCCAGCTTCCACTGCCTTTTCGGCATTGTCTTTTGACATCATTGCGCAAACAGTTGTTCCGCATACTTCATGCTTACCTTTGGCCATAAAGCCGCCTTTTGCAGTCTGGACGACTTCTGGTGCTGATAGTTCAACGCCTTTTTCTTTGCACTTAACACAGTAACCTGTAACCATTTTTTACCCCTCTTTTAATAATTATTTTGTGTAACTGCTCCAGTATAGCGCCTAAGTGGCAAATACTACCCATAAATATAATGAATTATGTTGTAATAAATTAACAGCCCACTATTTCTCTGAATTTTAGGTGCCAGTGGTTAACTACTCTACTGTAACCGCCCGTGGTTAAATTGTTTTTCTTTTGTACCGAGCCGTCTTTGTTAAGAACCGTCCATTGACCGTGCTGTTTCCCGGCGTCGTCAAAATAGCCCTCTTTTTTACTGAAGATCCATTTGCCTTGCATGACGCCATCAACATATTTCCCTTGAGCCTTAACCTCGCCGTTTTCAAAGTAATAGGTTAGAACATCACCCTTCTGCTCGCTAACGTCTTGGCCATTATTATATGTTTCGCCCGCTTTTTTCATGTTTTTATATTACCAAAGTCACGTGACAGGCGTATTGATAATCTTTACATTTAACAAAGTGGACTTACAAAAGTTGAATCCATAAGAAAGGTTGGTCTATTTTTTTGGTGGAGTTTTACGAGCTGGCGCGAACCAAAGAAAAAATCGCCCAAAAGGGCGACAATTTCCGTTCTTTTCCCAAAATGGTGTCCTTGTACGACAAGGCTAGAACCTATTTTGAGGAAAAATGCTGAATTGCACAAGCCCCGCCGAGATTTTTTAGGAAAGGAAAAGGGTGTTTCTGGTTCGGGTCGCGTGTGGCGTGGGGAGAAAAGGGGCCGGGGTTTTTTTTGCGGGGACGACCCCCCGGGCGTTGGACACG
>CAZWRG010000007.1:40322-47578 GCA_964636355.1 uncultured Candidatus Saccharibacteria bacterium
TTTTGAATAGTAACTGGGTGTTGGGGGTGGGGGCGGCGGGTGGCGTTCCAATAGTGGGGGGGGGTTTTTTGGGTGCGTAGCCGACACGCTTCGCTTGCGAAGCGTAGAAACAGGGAAAAACTGGTATAATAACTTCTATGAAAACCATAGCAATAGACATAGATAATGTGTTGGCTGCCTCTGCTGAAGGTCTTGTGGCTATAAGTAATCAATTGTTTGGTAGCCGTATGACCATTGATGATTTTGGTGAGGACTGGTCAAAAATGTGGGGCGTAAACCACGAGGAAGCCGAACGGCGGGGCGAGGTGCTCAGAGAAAACAAATACCAAAAAGGTTATTTGCCAGTCGATGGTGCCGCACGGGCTATCAACGAGCTTGGCAAACGCTACAAATTAGTGCTTGTAACATCTCGCCCAAAGAAAGTTGAAGAATTAACACGAAATTGGCTCAAACAATACTTTAGTTACCCTTTTGACACAATTGTATTTGCCGACTTTTGGGACGACCCCAAAAACTCAAAGGACGGACATTTACAACACAAGGGTGATTTATTCACACAGGTCGGAGCAGACATTGTCATTGACGACCAGTTAAAGCACTGTGAAGCAGCAGCCAAGGTAGGTGTTCAAGCAATTCTATTTGGCGATTATGCCTGGAATCAAACTAATGAATTGCCAGACGGCATTATTCGGTATAAAGGTTGGTTAGAGGTCTTAGAGGAGCTTGTAAGATGAATTATTTCAGGCAACAAATAATAGTGACGTTCACAAGTAGCCCGGGTAGCGGTAAAACCTACTTTTCTCGTCAAGCCACTGAGCGCCTTGGAGCTGTTCGTCTTAACAGTGATTCTATGCGTCGTGCTATTTTTGGTTCCGCTGATGAACACGAACGAGTGAAAGAGATGCTAGGCCGACCAGCAGTATTGTCATATGTTTTCAATTCTATGGACTACTCGGCTGAACAAGTTGTTTCTGCTGGACACGATTTAATTTATGAAGCGAACAATAATAAGCGCGAACATCGGCGACATACACAGAAGCTAGCGAGTAAATACGGTGCAGTACCGTTAGTCGTCCATTTGGAAGTTCCATATGATGTCGCGCTAAAACGTATACAAGAACGTGAGGACGCTAGTGATTCACGACCCTTTGATAAACAGGGTGCGCGTGAGTTACTTGACCGAATTCAATCTAACACTGACCCGTTTGATGACGATGAACTTGTGGTCAATCTTGATGGACGGCTACCATTTGATGAGCAATTTGCTGAATTTGAGCGTCAGGTTAAGGAATTGATAGATAGCCGCGATGTCGCGTAGCGACAGCGCACCCGGCAGAAACACCCTTTTCCTTTCCTAAAAAATCTCGGCGGGGGAAATCTCAAAAAATATGCAAAGGGTTTTTCTGGCGGGGCGCAGCACACGCTCGCGTGTGCTAGGCGGCGGGGCTTCGCTCAGGCGGCAAAGCCGCCGCGCTACGCGCACCCTCATTCATACCATTTTTACCGCCAAGATTGAAACAACTTGTCATCGTAGGTGTCGTCATGAACAAACGCCACACTAAGCTTTGCCCGAGTTATTGCAACATACAGCTTTGATTTGCTAGTTGGCTGTAAATTTTCGTGCTTCTGATTCTTCAGCCAGTCTGTGATTGCTTTGGTAGGGTAAATAAGCACTCTGTCAAATTCTAATCCTTTGGAAGCACCGAAGTTATGTACGGGGTACTCCGGGCGAACATCCTTGCTTCTTGCGTCATACCTTAACTGCGTAGGCGAAAATTCTTTTAGATAATCATCAACATCTGCCGTTTTAACGACAAAGACTCCTCTATGCGGCGCGGACAGTTGTGCAGTAGTCGCAGTAACTGGTTTTAGGTCAGGGAATAGTGTGTTTGAAAGATTGCAAATTGTCGGTTCGCACCGAAAATTTATATTGAGCGTTGAATCGTCAGTTGTAATGCCAGATGGTATCTGCTGAAAGAAGTTTACAACCTTAGATTTATTATATTTCTTGTTCTTCGCAGAGTTACTTGTTGAATATGTGCCTTGTCGTGGGTCGCCAACCAAAGTAATCTCAATTTTGGAAGCAATGAGTAATTTAATAAATTCAAGATCATAGCCAGCCATGTCCTGCACCTCATCAATATAAATATGATCGTATATTTGCGCTAATCTATCAATTACGGCGTTGTCGCTTAATTCGTTGCACTTTATCGCAAGCTTGGCTACTTTGTCAGAATACACCTTATGGTCGGGTGTTAGATAATGCTTGGCGGTGTCCGATTCTTTCGTATACGGAGCTGACGCACCACTTGATAGCAATAAACCAGTGATAATTCCCTTATATCTACTGCCTTGAAATGGTCGCGCGCCATGTTGCAGCAGAAATGCAAACCATGTTTGCACCGTAATGTGCGACGGAATAAATCCAACATGTTTTACAAATTTGCTACGAATTTCTGCTTCGTTTGCTCTTGTAAACGTCGTTACAAGAATTTTGCGAGTATTTTCTTCGGTTGAGCTAGTGATAATGTGGGTAGTTTTGCCAGAGCCAGCACCTGCAATAATCAGCCTATCATCAGTTGCCACAGCATCATTTGACTGCATCGGCAATATACCTAGGAAATACAATTTTTTCAGCCGAAGCGTAGACCTTTAGCGCGCAGTCTGTTTTATTCTCACGCATATGCTTATATAGGTCGTCCAGATTCTTATAGTCAGTACCAAGTATTTTGTTAAATACATCTAGGGAATTCGCTTTTACTAACTTTGGCTCAAGGGTGTTGTAGTTGAACTTTTTACCATTTATCTCAAGCGTTCCGCTGTCCACTTCATCATCAAAACTAATATCTATGAATTCTTTTTTGTTGCTATCGAGATAGTTTTCGTACTTTTTCTTTATGGCGGCTACATCACCGTCATTATCTGTAACAACCATAACTGGTTGATTGATTTTTTCAGCTATTTCGAGAAAGCGCAGAAAAGATGTGCCAACCGAGATGACATCTACTAAATTTTGTATCGGTAGCTTGCCATCATGGGCATCCATGTATGCCCTTTGGACAATGAGTTCGTCAGAATCTCCCTCTACTAGTATGGCTTTTTTGCAGAGTATCAAACGTAAAGTGTCATAGCCAGCCAATTTTGCGAAGAAAGTCTGCGTACTATCTGATAAAGCATTTAGGCGTACCGTTTTATGGTCGTTGAGAATAACAAGGCTCTCCAAACCTAGCTTGTTTGCCACAAAACTACTGTGTGTCGTAACAATGACTTGCTTATTTTCCTTGTGTTCTATGATGTCGCTAATGAGTTGATTTAGTTTCGTATAAGACAGGTGATTTTCTGGTTCTTCTACCAGAATCACACATGCTTCTTTTGATTTTTTGTGGCTTAGAGCAAGTTTTGTTTTAACGATACTCTGCTCGCCTTTGCCAATATAGTGAAAAGGAACATCGTCAAGATAGGTTAGTAGACTACCCTCCCAAGCATTTTTAGTAGACAAATCAACCGATAGCTTTACTTCCTTATCGGAGATTTTACTTGCCGTTTTAATCTTCGTATTGATATTAAGAATTGAAGCATCCTCACTAAATACATCTTTCATTTTGCGGTGTGCTTGCGATACAGCAACAATGTCCTCAGTCTCAAGAAACTCTTTCACAATCCTTGAAATGTATATGTCCGACCCATTGTAGAAGCGCGCACTACTCGAATCGATAAAAGCAGTCTTTACGGGTATAGTTCTGCCTGTTGTGGCTTCTCTCGCAAATGACCCCCAGTACACATCGTAATACTCCAAAGGTAAGGTACTGATCGTACCTTTCTTTACAAGTTCTTCATACTCAGATTGATATTTATCATCAAATGCAATTCGTAAGTAAACGCCCTTAGCCTTTGTATTGTCGGTGTTGTCATCACCCTCCAAGCGCGCTAGGTCGCTACCCTCTAAGTATGCTTCTATCAGAATATACGGCAGTTCGGCTGTGCCATTATCAGTAATTTCAGTCAGATATTTACTGACTACATTGTTGTTAAAGAAATATTGGGAAAGTTCATTTTTGATATATTTACCGCCAACTAAACCGCTCAATACCAGGTTGATGGCTTCGAGTATGGTAGATTTGCCTGCCTCATTATCGCCAACAATGATATTTAAGTCCTTATTGAGCTTTAGCTCAAATTCGCCCTCAAATGCCTTAAAATTGATAATCTTTATTTTATCTACGTACATCGTTAAACTTTCTGAAAAATAAACAGGTGCTCGTGCATTATCAGTAGAAAATTACCCTCTTGCGACTTCTTGACCCAAAAGCCAGTTGCCTTGCAGTTGAACTGTCGTTTGATGATATCTTCTTTGAGCTGGAAACCAGCTTTCATGAACCGATCCATGACTTTGTATGCCATTGGTTGATACATTTTGTTACGGCGAGTGT
Organism: uncultured Candidatus Saccharibacteria bacterium; assembly: GCA_964636355.1. Lineage (GTDB taxonomy): Bacteria > Patescibacteriota > Saccharimonadia > Saccharimonadales > JAGQNK01 > CAZWRG01. The sequence continues at coordinate 44,753 of CAZWRG010000007.1, forward strand.
CGCCAATTAGGATTGCACAGTATTTACCTTTTTTGAGGACACGATACAGCTCTTTTGCGACTTTCTCCATTTCGTCGGCAAATTTGTCGATATCATGAATATTAGACAAATCGTCATCAAGTTTACCTTCGCTGTATTTGATAATGTCGGCATACGGTGGGTGTGTCAGAATAAAATCTATGCTTTCGTCATTTGCTTTACTCAAATCACGAGCGTCACGCTTCACGACTTTTTGCCAAGCGTCATTTTCTACCTCAAAATCAAGCGAGGCTTTTGTTCGCTCTAGCGCTTTGTCGTTTACGTCGGAACAAATGATATGACGATTGAGAATCTTTGCTTCGATTGCTGTCGTACCACCGCCAATCATCGGATCAAGTAAAATGTCGCCCTCGTTTGAGTATCGCAAAATCAAGTTGCGAGCAACTTCTGGCGACCAATTACCACGCCAATCTGATTTATGCGTTGCCCAATTACCACGCCTCGGAAAAGCCCAAACGGTCGTACATTCTAGCTCAAATTCGTCTGGGTGTAGCTTTTTTGTCTTTGCTTTACTCGTGGCTACCATGATAGCTCGTTCAACGCTCCGTCTTCGAGCATGTTTAGATTAAATACATAATCATTATGATTGTATGTTTCTTCGAGAGGTCGTTTTGTGGTATGCCAACCAAGTCCGTCAGTAACCCATACAAATTCGATGTTCTGTGCTTTTAGTTCATCGTAAAGGCTACGGAACTCACCACAAACAGCTTTTAGTTTTGAGCCGCCGCCATTATAAAAGTTAGTTTCAAACAATTTAATCTTGCCGTTTTGTGGATTATAGACAGCAAAATCAAAACTCCGCTCCGATTTGTCTACTTTAATATCAAAGCCCCATTTTGCCTTAATTTTACTAGGGCGAGCTTGTGGCATATATTCAAGATTATTTTGCTTACAAAAGTCTTCTAGGAATAAACCGACGATTTCTTCCATCAAAGTACCGCCGCGATTTTTGCGACCATTGCTATCAAGCCCAACCTCGACACCAATAACATAATCAACAAGATTTTTTATGCCATCTCGTTGGAATAATTTTGCAAGCCCCGATTTATCTAGGAACTCAAAATACTTGTCGGCATCTTTGTCTTTACCTGAAAAATCATAAAATTCTGATTCTTTTGAAACTTTGTCATATATTTCTAAGTTGCTTTCTCGTACAGCAAGCAAAACAGGCAATGCCTTTACGATGTCTGGGTTAGATTCATAAAGTTTATAGAATTCTCCTCGCAAATCATCTTTGCCGAGCAGGTAATTCAATTTGTTTAGTGCTATTTCTAAATCGGCACTATTTGCAAAAACTTTGTTCCAGTTTACAAAATAATCCCAAGTTTTGATTGAGCTTTTGAATGTTGATACTAAGTGGTTAAAATCTTTTTTCATAATCTAATAATTTGTTACTAATACTTCCGTTATTTTGCCTCGTCCTGAACCTTTTGAGTTTATCGCACGACCAGCAGTTATTTTATTTATTGTAATTCCATCAAGCCCAGAATATAGTTCGTTAATAAACGGCGTATCGGAGTTTGAGAGCATAACAAAACAGCCCTTTTTGTGCAGTTTTACAAAAGTATCACGAAGTTCTGTTTGTTCTTTTTCTAAAAATCCCTCTGCGGTGTACGAGGTAAACGATGATGTAGCATTGATTGGGTAGTAAGGTGGATCAAGGTATATAAAATCGCCGATTTTTGCTGTTTTGAGGACATTTTTATAATCCTGATGCGTAATTGTTACGTCCTGCAAAGCGTCCGACACTCGTCGCAGGTTGTCCTCGTCGCAGATAACAGGGTTATTGTAGCGACCAAAAGGAACATTGAATTGACCGCTTTTGTTTACTCGATAAAGTCCGTTAAATCCTGTGCGATTTAGGAAGATAAAGCGAGAGGCAATCTCGATGTCTGACAAATCTTCAACTTTATTAGCACGGACTTCAAGGTAGTATTCTTTGTCGTAGATGTGTTTTTGCAAAGATTTAATAAGCTCATCAACATTGTTTTTTATAACGTTGTAGGTAGTTACAAGCTCATTGTTCAGATCTGAAAGTTCGGCATTTTTGGGCAACAAGTCAAAGAAAACCGCACCGCCACCGACGAAAGGTTCGTGGTAGGTATTTGTTATAGGATTAAAATCTTCTGGCGGATATAAACCAAGCTCGCGGAATTGCCTAAGAAGCTGACGCTTGCCGCCAACCCATTTTACAAATGGCTTTGGTTTTGCGTTGATGAGTTTTTGCACATCTTCAAGAGTGCTATCTTTGCCGACAAACTGAAAAAGTTGTCGAGCATAGATAAGATTAACGTCAAAAGCGTTAGCAATATTTGTAGCTGTAAGACCACTCGTAGACATTACCCCTCCAATCCCTGTGTTCTATAAGAATTATAACACTTTTTAACGATTTAACTCCGATAAGTCGAAAAGTCCAACCAGAAAATCCGTCCCTTTCAACTAAAAAGAGAAATACGGCGGGGGGAAATTCAAAAATGATTCGAGGGGCGGTTTTTCTGGCTGGACGCGTGCCAGCTTTGCTGGCACAGGCGTCGGGGCTGAGCTTACGAGCTTCGCTCGAAATAGGTTCGAGCTTTGGCGTAAAATGCCACCATACGAGTAAAATCAGACGCTTCGGCGTCTTTTTTGTTATAGTGGAAACTAATCAAATAAGCAGGAGCTGCAGATGAGGTTAGTTGTTTCAGAATTTATCTCCCTGGATGGGGTTATTGAGGGACCGGTTCCGAACGATCCGTATGAGCATGCCGTTTGGAGTATGCCTTATGGCAATGATGAAATCATGAAGCT
>CAZWRG010000007.1:47588-48727 GCA_964636355.1 uncultured Candidatus Saccharibacteria bacterium
TGATAAATTAGGTTCGAGCCTTTTGGTAAAGAGGCACCAAGTTTGTAACAAAATCTGAATTGCGGCGCGAATGCGCCGCTAATTCTGACTTTAGTCCATTTTTGGTGCGGATGAGAGGACTTGAACCTCCACGAGTTTGCACTCACTAGCTCCTGAAGCTAGCGCGTCTACCGATTCCGCCACATCCGCTTATATGTTTTAAAGTATGGCCTGGTTTAAGGTCACTCTCGGACCGCCGTTTAGACGCGGCGTCTACTAATACTTACGTTTCACGCAGCCGCCACATCGACACAATCTAATCCAGACCTTGGATATATTAACAGTTATGAGCATCAAAATAAATATCTGAATTGTTCCGCCTGTGTAATGTTTTATACATTTTTCTTAGGCCGCACAATATATAAATAACACTCAGGAGGACAAGATATGTCAGCAGATCAGCACTTCAAGGCCGCTGCTCATGCATTGGCCAATGCTCGTCAAGAAAAACAGCGTGAAATCGACGACCTCAGAAAGCGCATCAATCATCAAGAGGTGGATGTTAAGCACTCTGTGCAGAATATGAATTCTGAGATAAGGAATTTTGAGGCTGATCTAGCCAGGTCAGCCCAGAATGAGAATACGCAGGAGGCCGACAGAGATAGAGCCCGGCTGCTGCACAATATATCGCGGCTTAGAAGAGTTATTTCGGATACAGAATCCGGCTTTAATCGCCAAAAGCAACAGATGTTAGACAGAATTAGTCAACTAGAGAAAGAAGTTATTAGTCTTGATGGTCAAATACGAGAATTTGAAGCCCGTAGGTAGCTTTTTAATTTTAAAGAACAACAATTAATGAACCATTGCTTGAAAAACCAGCCCCTTTCAAGTAAAATACCGGGGTCGACGCGGCTCTTTAGTACTTATGTGAAACGTAAATATCCGTAGAGCAGAGACCGAGCCGTAAACGGCCATAACATTAACAACCATATGAGTACCAACCATAACGTGGCTCTTTAGCTCCTGTGTGAAACGTAAATATCCGTAGAGCAGAGGCCAGGCCGATACATCGCACTTTTAAGTTACTGCGGATTTTCAGCCATTTTGTGGCTCTTTAGCTCAGTTGGTAGAGCAGAGGCCTGAAGAGCCTTGTGTCCCCA
>CAZWRG010000008.1:0-41345 GCA_964636355.1 uncultured Candidatus Saccharibacteria bacterium
GGGTTTAGTGTTGTCGCCTATGTGCTATTGCTTTTTGCCTTTGATGTCTCTATGGTAGGGTATCTGAAAAATGCCAAAGTCGGGGCTTTTGTTTATAACCTGGCTCACTCTCTGACGCTGCCGTTGATGGTCTTAGTGGCTTCATGGGTGGCAGCTAGCGATGCGGCAATGGCAGCTTCTCCGAAATGAATGTACCTTATTCCAAGAAGTGGGATGACCTAAGAAAGGATGAACGAAAGATATCTTATCATTCGTCCGGATGGGTTAAGTGCTACGGCAACTTTGATCAAAGCATAAACCTCAGAAACATAAGGGAACGTACACTTATTCAAGCTAATCAGTACACAAGGCCAGAACGGTACGAAGTGATTGAAGAAGACGCTCTAAGGAGCACCGATATCGTGGTGCCCGCATGGGATCAGGACGTTTTCGAGCTTGATGACGCTAAACCGCTTATGTGTCGTGTTTTTGTTGAGCCACTGAGAGTTGGCCGAGCACAAATTGGGATACTGGACCGACCTGACACACCGAGTCAATCAGCTCTAATATTCCCGGCAACGAATCTTTTTAACGAACGCGACGATAAGCCCGTGCAAGATTTGACTTATCACATCCATTTCTTCAATGAAGAACGTGGTAATAACCCTGATTACACTTTAACGTCATTTCCTAGGGCCAAGACCTAGCCTAGTGAAGCAATATAAAGTTGGCAGTTGGAGTATATTTTAGCTGCTACTGCATCTACTATAGCCCTCCAATGAAAAGACCTCACCATGAGTGGGGTCTTTTCATTGGGAGTTTATTGCGAACTCGAACTTGGGACACGCCAAGGGTGTTCTGGGTGAGACATGCCTGTGGCATGTCGCAAGGCAATCTTCACCTGCAAACTTGTTTGCATGGCAGGAGTTGCGGGGTCGCGGGACGTGACCGAGTCCCAGTGGGCCCTCCAAAGTAAATTACAACATTTGTAACTCAAATTCGCCTCAAGACAGAGGCGTTTTTTAGTTGCATGAAAAGTTGCACTAATACCCCCAGGGGGTATACAATAAGTTTATGATTCAAGATATTAAAAAACGTGCGACACACAGGTCAAAGATTATTGAGGGACAGTTTAAGGCTCTAGTTAAAGCAATCGAAAAAGAAGAGTACTGCATCGACATCCTCACGCAAAGTCTAGCTATTCAACAGTCTCTACGATCTCTTAATAAGCTGGTGCTAGAAAACCACATGAAAACTCATGTTAAAGAAGGTATGACCGAGGGAGATGCAAAAACTCAACAAGAAATAATTGATGAGATGCTGCGAATTTATGATTTAACCAACATACGAGGTTAACGCATGGACCATCATGAGCATCACCACAATACGGAACACTCAGAGCACGGAAGCCATGACAAGCATGCAGGTCATAATCCAGATATGTTTAAACAAAAGTTCTGGATGTCCCTGCTTTTCACCCTGCCTGTCCTTTACTTCTCCCAGACAATCCAAGATTTATTAGGCTTCAAAGCTATTTCATTCACTGGCAGTGAATACATCCCAGCTGTTTTTGGAGTGATTATTTTCTTTTATGGTGGTTTGGTTTTTCTAAAGAGTGCAAAAGCTGAAATAGCCAATCGCCAGCCAGGTATGATGACGCTTATTTCACTGGCCATTAGCGTAGCTTTTATTTATAGCTCACTAATAACACTTAATCTTATTGATGGGATGGATTTTTGGTGGGAGTTAGCCTCTCTAGTAACGATTATGCTGCTCGGGCACTGGCTAGAGATGGCCTCTGTCATGAACGCCCAAGGCGCATTAAACGAACTTGCTAAGCTTCTACCTGACGAAGCCGAGTTAGTGACAAAATCCGGGACCAAGACAGTATCTATTACAGATCTTAGAGTTGGAGATAAGGTGCTGATACGCCCAGGTTCACAAATCCCCGTTGACGGGATCGTAATTAAGGGCGAATCAAAAGTTAATGAATCGATGTTGACCGGTGAATCGAAGCCAGTAGACAAGTCAAAAGACAGTAAGTTGGCTGCCGGAACGGTTAATAAAAGTGGCTCACTTACCATGAAAGTTACCAAAACCGGAGATGATACTGCACTTGCAGGAATTATGAAGCTTGTTTCAGAAGCTCAAAGTAGTAAATCTAAAACACAGATACTTGCTGACAGAGCTGCAGCATATCTTTTCTATATTGCCCTGATCGCAGCTTTTGTAACTGCAATTGGGTGGTCAATCGCTGGCGAATCGGGTGGCTACACGCTAGAACGTGTTGTGGCGGTTTTAATCATTGCTTGTCCTCATGCCTTGGGTCTGGCAATTCCACTCGTAACAGCAATTTCTACGAGCAAGGCAGCAAGTGCAGGAGTAATTGTGCGTGAACGAAGCGCTTTGGAGCTCGTGCGTAATGTAAACGTCGTTCTTTTTGATAAAACCGGAACCCTTACAACTGGCGAACAAGGTGTGGTTGATATGCTAGCTGATGACAAAAAAGAGTTGCTTGCTATTGCCTCGGGCGTTGAGCAGGATTCGGAACATCCAATTGCCAAAGCTATCGTCGCCAAGGCCAAGGAAATGCAAGTAAAAATAAAGTCAGCAAATAATTTCAGTGCTCTTGAGGGTCGTGGCGCCAAGGCAAAAATTGGAAAGATGACCTACTTTGTTGGTGGCCCAAGGATGTTAAATGAACAAAAAGCTAAACTGAATTCTAAACTGCAAAAAGCTACTGACCAAGCACAAGAAAACGGTCAGTCTGTTGTCTATGTAATCTCTGGAAAAGAAGTTTTAGGTGCGTTTATGATCGCTGATACTATTCGAGAGGAATCTAAATCAGCAATTCAATCTTTACAGAAAGCTGGCAAAAAAGTCGCAATAGTCACTGGCGACTCTAAGGGTGTGGCTTCTTGGGTAGCTGATCAGATAGGAATTGACGACTACCATGCCGAGGTATTGCCAGAGAACAAATCAGAAGTCGTAAAGAATTTGCAAAAGGACGGCATGAAAGTTGCCTTTGTCGGAGATGGCGTAAATGATGCCCCAGCACTTACGCAAGCCGATGTCGGTATTGCTATTGGTGCGGGTACAGACGTGGCTATTGAATCGGCTGGTATAGTGCTTGCAAGCAGCGACCCACGAGGTGTGTCGCGAATAATAAACCTCTCAAAGGCTACTTATAGGAAGATGCAGCAGAATCTTGTGTGGGCTACTGGATATAACGTCATAGCCATACCACTTGCTGCCGGTGCTCTTGCTGGCATAGGTTTTGTACTGTCACCAGCAATCGGCGCTGTATTGATGTCGCTTTCAACAATTATAGTTGCGTTTAACGCACAGCTACTAAGAACTAAGGAGGTGTAAGATGGCAAAACAAGAAGAAATAAAAGATGAAAAAGTAGTGGAAGAAGTTAAAAATACTAAAAACTCTTCCAATAAGAAAACATGGTTTATTAAAGGCGGACTGGTAGCACTGGCTGTACTGCTGCTGAGTGGTGGTTATTACGGTTACTTATATGCATCAACTCCTGAACATCTGCGAAACCCTGAGTTTGAGCATTATCATTTGCGGACTCAAATTGTTGTAAATGGCGATCCAGTCGACTTCTCTCACCATGACTTCCAAGAAGATTATGATAAAACCTCTTGTAGTGCTGAGCTGACTGGTCAGCCAATCGATTTCCATGACGAAATGGACCAAATGGCTCACGTACACTGGAGCGGTATTACTGGTGGTGAATTCTTGAAGTTCTACGGCTGGAATCTTATTGGTGGAGAGGATGATTCACTTGGTCGACGTTATGACCAAGGAATGATGCGCATGCACCACGTTAGAACAGCTGGTGATTTACTTCCCGAAATACCCGAAGGAGCTAATTTCTACGTCTACATTGGAGATGAAAATAGTTATGAGCAAAAAGACTGGAACGATTTTCTCAATATGGATCTTGAGGATTTCTTGGGCAAGAAAAGTTACCTAAACACTGACGAGGAAACTTCGTTTAATCCTCTCGATTGGTTCACTCAAAAAGCCTATGCACACGGTATGGAGGATGACGGACATGATGAAACTGAGCTTGAGAATGATGAAGCAAGGTTGGAGCGTATCAACAATCTAATCGGTAATGTCGTTATATTTGTACAAGACACAGAGCCGACTGAACAACAGGTGCAAGATCGATTCGCAAACCTAGTACCACTAAATGATAGTGCTTGTGGAGGTTAGAGATGAATAACAAAATTTTTTTGGGAGTCGTTATAGTTGTTATCGTCCTATTCGGGTTCTTCACCCTTTCAGGTAGCGATAGCACCTACACAAATGTAGCGTCCGACGATGAATCGCTATCCCTATCAGACATTCATGGGCTTGAGGTAGCTATTAACGATCCAGATCGACTCTACCTGCCTAACCATCAAGGTCTGTATGTACAAGAAGCTGACGGGTTAATCAAAAAACAAAGTGAAATATCCGATGATTTGATGAGTTTTGCTGTTCATCCCTCAGATGAAAACGTATTCTATTCAAGCGGACACCCAAGAACAGGTGGCAACTTTGGACTTATTAAGTCGGTTGATGGTGGTATTACATGGCAAGATGTTTCAGAAGGTCTAAATGGACCAGTGGATTTTCACACCATGGCTGTTGATCCAGCGAACGGCGACCATATCTACGGCTACTATGCGGGAGCGCTTCAGAGAACTCTTGATGGTGGCGGATCTTGGGAATATCTCAATGATGCTCCCGATCAGATCATTCAACTGAGCAAAGGTAACAAACAAGGTCAAATCTATGCCGCAACAACGAATGGACTTTATGTTAGTGATAATCAGGGAAACACATGGGAACTAGCAGCCTTCCAAGATGAGACGGTCATAGCAATTGAGGTTAACCCTGCATCTGGTCAGATGCTTGCAAATACGAACGTGCAAGGTTTAGTGCTTTCCAGCGATGGTGGCGAAACTTGGGAGAAGAGCGACTTCAGCACATCTGACACTGTGCTCTACATTGCATCTTCTGCGTCAGAACCAACAAAGTCATACCTAATAACAAAATCACTCAAGATTTTCCAAAGCACCGATAACGGTAGTACTTGGTCTGCACGCTAATCGCTAGACAGTCTGCGCCTCAATTTTAGTTGCAACAAGAAGTACGGTGGCCCTCCAATGAAACGATCTCACCATGAGTGGGGTCTTTTCATTGGGAGTTTATTGCGAACTCGAACTTGGGACACGCCAAGGGTGTTCTGGGTGAGACATGCCTGTGGCATGTCGCAAGGCAATCTTCACCTGCAAACTTGTTTGCATGGCAGGAGTTGCGGGGTCGCGGGACGTGACCGAGTCCCAGTGGGCCCTCCACAGATGAAACTAGTAGGAAACTACGAACTAGAGTCGTTTTACGACTCTTTTTTGTTTATCATAAAGAAATGCAAGACAAACAAAAAGTTGATGAGTTAGCAAAAATTCTTTGGGATTATCTTCAACTGCACCAGACACCAGTAAAGAGTGATATTATCTTTTGCTTGTGTAGCCACGATACGAGAGTTGCAGAAAGAGCAAGCGAGCTAATGCTAGCTAATGACGGCGACTACTTGGTTTTCTCTGGTGGTTTAGGCAAGCTTACTAAGGGCATGTTTGATAAGTCCGAAGCAGAAACTTTTGCTGATATTGCAATGAATGCTGGCGTTGATAGAGAAAAGATTATTATAGAAGATAAATCTACAAATACTGGTGAGAACATACGATTTACTCACGCTCTACTAGCTAAGCTGGGTGTTGAGTATAGTTCAATGATTTTGATACAAAAGCCGTATATGGAAAGAAGAACCTTGGCTACCTTTCTGAAACAGTGGCCAGGTGATGGTGTTAAAATTTCCATTACATCGCCCAAGCTAAGTTACGAAGAATACATGAATGGTGGAATTGCAAAGAAAGATGTAATCAACGTAATGGTCGGGGATATGCAACGTATAAGAGAATACCCGGGACTAGGTTTTCAGGTAGAACAAGACATTCCAGAAAATGTTTGGAAAGCTTTTACCGAGCTGGTAAGTCTGGGATATGATACGCATTTAATCGCAAAATAGTTGCAATAGCTTGCGCTTTGCCCTTCTAATTTAAACCTACGGATGACCCTAATGAGAAAGTTTGAACTAAAGAGCTGATTGTGGCTCTTTTTTTTGGTTTGTGCTTGTTTATAAAATTATAAATTCTACACTCTTAGAAATGAGAGAAAGCGTCACGCAAGAATTTGATTACGGCTGCGGCATAGCATGTTATGCGTTCGCCCTAGGGCTTTCGTACAAAGAAGCTGCAATATCTTTAGGTACAAAACAAGCCTCAAGTACCCGATTTTGGGTTAAGGATTTCGCCAAAGCACTAAACAATTCAGGTAAGCCCTATAAGGCAAAATATGTTAAGCCCTATTTGAAATCAAAAATTTATAAGGATGGAACAATTGTACTGATACGCAAGTCTAAACATTACCCTGCCGGACATTATTTGATTCGCCACAAGAATACCTGGATGGACCCGTGGATTAACCTTCCTTTTAATAAAGATATCGCTGAAGCAAAATCAGGTTTCAGAAAACGGCTACCCGGAAGCCCGATGTACGCTCTATTTCCTGAATTTTAGTTGCAATAGTTTGCAACTTGTTCCTTCAATCTTAAGGCCTCAATAAAAGCTACTATAAGCTCATGGTTAGATTAAGGTCGCGTTGTATACTTAAGTTATGCTATCTATAGAAACTCTCAACCTTATACAAGCTCAACGAAATGCGCACGCCACTGAAACATATGAAATTGCGCGCTTTGACCATAATAGACCTGGGACTTTAATAGATCGAACTTTTGCCAACCCAACACTGCGTCAAATTGGTCGTGTATGCAGCAGATTACTGCGGCCTTACACCGAAGACTTGAAACTCCCACCTGATGCTGAAGAATATAATGCTCTATTTACCAGCGAGACTCCGGTAGCCAGGCTAAATGATGTATTATCCGTTTTTATAATGCGTAACCGGCCGATAGATATGGGCGAATTCGTTTACGAGCGAATCGTTGTTACAGAACAGCCAGAAGCAAAACCAGAATTACTATATGAGACGCCACTGGTTGTGTCTTGGGGCCGTCCGGGTGGTATATTGGCAGCCGAGTCGCCGCTACTCCATCAAGAAGACAGAGGTTTCGCGTGGCAAAAAATTGTCATGGAAGTCTTGGGCGAGCTAGCCGAATCCTAGCTGAGATATTCTAAATCCTGCCCTCAGACATTAAAGCTACGTTTAGTTTTATTTGCAATAGTTGATACCAGTGGGTGTCAACTAAAAAGTTATTGCCTAGGGGCTTTTACTGGGAGTTTGTATGTCCTCGTAGGCGATAGTCTTAACGTCCCAATCACTTTCAATAGCAGCCTCATGACCATTAGAAGTAACTTTAATATCAATGTAAGGAACAATTTCACGGCTAAAGGGGCTCACCTTTGTAAACAGGGCTTCATCTACAATTTCTCCCACTTTTTGGAGCACTGGTTTAGGGCTGTGATAGCAATTCGATAAACCAGCCGCTAAGGGTGGGCGATACAAGGGCGAAGCATCAAAATGGTTATTTTGAAAACTAATATATGCTTCGTGCAAAATGAATTCTGCTACTCTTGAGGCAAATTGTACTTCAATGCCACGAGGACGGGTTAGCCCGCAAAAGATAGCCTCTCCTTCCATGCCTTTTGTAAGCAAGTTCGGAGCCATGTACATTCTCATGTTTTTGCCACTTTGTGGCGTTACTCCACGTACATTAAGAGTACGAAAGGTATCATCAGAGCTTGGCAAATCGAATGGTTCAGTCAACTGCTGTTTTTGTCCAGTCTTGAGGTATTGCAGGAAGTAGATGTTGCCTTCAGGGTCTTGTTGTAGTTCAAGCACAGGGCACTGAGTATTATCAAATCGAGGCAAGCTACGGATTTGTTCGTAATATTCAACGAACGGTCTAGCTACAAAAGGCACATCATGTTTTCTGAATTGCTGCGGGGTGTCATATTCTCCTGAATCAAACTGATAGCTGCCAATGCTGCGGTACCCGTCAGGGTTCGCAGGGTCAAAAGGCAGGACGCCAAAATGATATCGGCCTGCAATATGAGGGTCGGCAAAAACAGACACGTTAGTTCCTTCAATATAACGCCATTTAGAGGCAGAAATGCTATGTATGTTTAGTTGATCGAGTGCACCAAAATATGCAGCGCTCTTGGTGCGCTCTGTTTCCCAATATGACCAAGTACGGTACTCCCCCCTGAACATATTCATGTATGCATCAGTCGGCATATCGCCATTGCGCAGACCATCGAGTACTAATTTACCTAATTGGCTAGCATATTCATTATTTGACTCAACCCATATTTGCATTAACGAATTAGCCAAAACCTCACTTGGCAGCAGACCAGACAATCCATCATAATCTTGAGGCATTTCACTTCTAAGCATAGCTTTACCTTCATCAAACGCCCGTTCCCATTCGGCCTGGTCATTTATTAAAGGTACGCTGAACCCCTGATCGGCTACGTATTGGCCAATCTCAAACTTAGGTTGATGAGGAGGATAGTCCTCATAGTAATCATAGGATAGTTCGTTAACAGAACGCTGTTCTGCCTCAGCTTTCGCGTGGGCTAGATAATCATCGTCGTATTCCATCCAGCCGTCATCAAATTCACTCATATTAGGTCAATTATTATATCTAAATAGCCTGAGTGCAAGCATGAGCGCTAGTTAATAATTACTTGCATAAATTGTTGCTTAACCTTAAGCTTTATTTAAAGTCAACTAACGATTAAGGAAAGAAATGAAAAATCGTAACCCTATAGCTGTAGCCCTATTACCACTTGTAACTTTTGGAATTTATGCCATCTATTGGCAAGTAAAAACCAAAGGTGAACTTAACTCTAACGGCGCCAACATACCAACCGCATGGTTGATCATCATTCCATTTGTCAACATTTGGTGGCTTTGGAAATACAGTGAAGGAGTTGAGCAGGTCACTGGCGAAAAGATGAGTGCCGTGCTAGCCTTTATTCTACTCTGGCTACTTGGCAGTATTGGCGCAGCGATTGTCCAAAACACCTATAATCAGCTAGATGGAGCGCCTGCTGCAAGCCCCAACCCTGCTCCAGCCGATGTTCCTAATCCGCAGACTGTAGCGACTCCGGCTCCAGTAGAGCAGCAGCCAGTTGCACCTGCAGAGCCAGTAGCCGCCGAACCAACAACCCCAGAGCAAGATTCAAATAATCAGCCGCCTGCGGCAACAGTTTAGGTCATAGCCTTGAAAGTTAGAAATCCGTTATTCGTAGCCGGCTTCCCGTATGTCATGATATTTATCGGCTACGTCGGGATTATGGCTATAGATTTTGGCACCAAAGCGATGAACAACGATTTATCGCTGCTAAGTCTGGTTTTGCTGCTGGTCTTTTTAGCTGCTATTTTCACTGGAGTCATCTACGGTCTATATTGGCTAATCAGTACTTCCAGGACTCTACGAACTCAAACCAATCAGCAAATCCCGCACGGCATTTTATTATTTATACCGCTGGTTAATTATTACTGGATGTGGCGCTACTCACAGGCGGCCGAAGAATATACTGGCGGCAAACAGCAGGCGGCCCTAATTTTTGTGCTACTGGCTGCTGTTGGCACTATTGGCATGGGTATACTTCAGGACATCTATAACAAGCAAAACACCAGACTCCCCGAGCAGCCCATCAACCCCACTCAGCCACCAGCACCGCTAGTGTAATTTAGACTTTTTAGATTTCTTACCTTCTTTGTGACGAAGAGAAACCCAAGCTAGCGCCAAGACCGACAGCGTCGCCGCGCCAACAATTAAATCTTGTAATTCTTTGAGCATTTCACCGTAATGATTGGCAAATATTTGCTGCTGAGAAGCTGTATCAATAAATGGCAAAACCAGCACCGCTAACATCAGCCCGCTAGTAATCAGCGGAAATATATGCAGCACTATTTTACTGCGCGGTATCGTCTTTTTAAGAAACAAGATTGTTAACACCACTGGCAAAAGCTGCAATATAAACTGCGAAATAACAGTTGTGTTTTGGCCCCTAAAAAACATGCTGAGTGCCAAAGCCGCGTCATCACCAACATAGGAAACAAGCAAGCTGCCCGCGGCGGCGCTCAAAAAAATATAGACCGCACTAATTCGGAAAACAATTGCCATCACAATTGGCACTATGGCAATAAGGGCTAATAAAATAAGCCAGTTCATAAAGTAATAATATCAGTTAGCCGTAAAATTGCTAAAGGTTAAATATCTGGAGCTCTTCAGTTTGGCTGAGATCTAAGGATTCCGCCGTGCCGGCCTTGACCTCCAAAACGTATTTGGCTTGCTTATCAGGGCAGAATCGCTGGCCAGGATAAGTTGATGGTGATACATTACGCTCCTGATAAATCAGCTTATTTGACTTATCAAACCACAAAATATCAATATCAAAGCTCATGTCTTTCATCCAAAAACAGTGAACTGCGGGCTTATCAAATACAAATAACATGCCCTGATCTTCCCCTAAGCCGGATCGTCCGGACAAGCCCCGGGAGTGAGCTTCAGGATTATCGGCTACATCGACTTTAAATATCTTTGAACTTAGTTGAACTTTGGTCTCGGCTTTTCGCGTGCCCAAAAATAGCGCCCCGCCGATGACCAATATTAATAATAAAACTATTACCCAAATATATCGACCGCTAGGCGCCGACTTTGTCTTTTTTGCGTTTTCCGCGGGCATTGATTTCGACATAATCGATTATTTTACTGGCGACGTTTCTTTTAGTTAACATTTCTGGAGTTTTTAGGCTAGCAGATGAGTTGACTTCCAGTACTAATGGTCCTCGGCCGGAGCGCATCATATCGACCCCACAAATTGGCAGCCCCATGGCTCTAGCTGCCCGAACAGCAGTTTTCTTCTCTTCATCTGTTAGCTTAACTTTTTCACCGACACCGCCCTGATGAGTGTTGGATCTAAAATCATCGTCCAAACTCTTGCGCTTGACGCTGGCTACCGCTCGCCCACCAACAACTAACACCCTGATGTCCTCGCCGGCTGATTCTTCTACAAATTCTTGGACAAAAAAGTTCACACCCTCAACATAAAAGGCCTGCATTACAGCCTTGGCGGCTTTCTTGGTTTCAGCTAGCACCACGCCATTGCCGTGAGTTCCGCGGGCTACTTTAATAATTGCCGGGGCACCACCAATTAGGTCCAAAACTTCTTCAAAGTCAGAAGTCTCCCTGGCCAGAACGGTTTTTGGGATACCAACCCCAGATTTCGCCAGCAACTGATAGGACCTCAGCTTATCCCGAGAACGAACAATTGCAATCGAACTGACAGTTGTAAACACGCCTTGCATTTCAAATTGACGAACCACCGCCGAACCATAGCGGGTATAGCTCTGAGCAATTCTAGGAATAATTGCGTCAACATCGGTCAGCGGCTTCCCCTTATAGTACACAACTGGATTGCCCTTCTCGATAGCCATAAAACATCTTGCATAGTTAACAATCCTTACATTGTGCCCGCGCAACAAGGCCTCTTCCTTAAGCCGTTTAGTGGAGTAGTTCCCTGGTCCTTTTGATAGAATTACTATGTTCATAAAACTTAATCCAAATTATCCGTATGATCCTTTTCTTCGTCAGGTAAGGGGTCGCCGATTGATACATCAACAATAAATTTATTGCGTAGCAGCTTACGACCAATAAGCGCAGGATACGTCTTCATCTCCCTGTTTGCAAGCGTAAAATTAGTCCTGACTCTTTTGCCGCCAATTTGCAGACTCAAAAACACGCTATAGCGGCTTTCTTTTTGACCAAATGAGTTTTCAACTTCAACTATTTTATACTCGTCAGTTACAAGCTCTTTGCCGGTATAATATTCAGACTTAGGCCCCAGCAACTTGAAGCGCAAATGACCCGCCTCCTCCTTGATATCCGAAGCCCATACTGATGACCGATAAGCACCGGTATCAATTTTTACTGGCAGCCCTTTTATGCCAGCAGCTGGGAAAGAAACCCGCTCCACACGTCCAATGGTAACTTTACGCTTTCTAAGCATTGACTATTCTTCCTCTTGTTCACTTAGCTGACTATTGATGAAATTCTTAAATAAGATTATCTTCTTATCTACGCCGTAGCCAGTAGCAAGGGCCGGCGTAGAGTTGACCTCCAAAACATAAGGCTTTCCGGTGTCTTTATTAACTATAATATCGACGCCGCTAATCTCTCGCCTAAGAATACGAGCGGCTTCTCGTGCATAATCTAGGTGACTTTTGGGCATTGTCGATGGATCGATAAAGGAGCCTTTTCCGCCTTGAGATGTATTATTTAAGTGAGTTCCCTCTTGAGCTGTACGTGTAAACACCAGGGGATCTAAGTCAATCCCGGCAAACAGATAACGATAATCACCCTCGTTAGGAATGAAATTTTGGACTATAAATTCTTTGTCCTCAGCCGCAGCATCAAGAACTGCTACCGCTTCTTCACTATTTTTAACTAAATGATTATCGTTACCCTTGGCTCCGTCATCAGCCTTCAGAATGAGTGGATAGTCGAATGGCTTAGGTAATGTATTTTCTGCAAAGCAAGAACGCAACAATGATTTTTTTGCGAAAATCGAGTCTGGAACCGGCACGCCCCCAATAGCCAATCGACACATTTGCGAAATCTTACCATAGGCCAAACCGGCGTCCACTTCTTCGTTATAAAAATTAATACGATGAGTCTTTAGGTAAAAGGCGATGAGTGAAGCATGCTCATTATCGAACATCCAGTTTTTAAAATGAACAAGATCCACCTTATCCAGAGGTACATTATGCCGAACATCTATCATTTGCACGCGATTGTTAATAACCGACGTAACAATATCGTTATAAGTTGTATAGACAACTTTCACCTTCTCCAAGGACTCTTCTAGATTCTGGTAAAACTCTTCAACATACTTTTCGCGGTCTGCCCAATTTATAACCTTACTTCGGTAAGAGGTGATAATCAGTACTGTTTTGTGTGTCATATTATTCGCCTTATATTGTATTAATTTATTTCTTCTGGCCGGCTTCTGGTGGCTGCTCTACATAACATAAGTCAATAATAGACTCTAACAACTTGTAGCCCAAAGCAACACCTATAACTTTAGAAACTCGATCTCTTTTCTCGCTGTCAATCGCCGAAACTCTCAAAAACTTTGTAAGCTCCACTTGGATTGCCGGAACAGATCGACCTTGCTGCTCAATTTCTTGACGAGCAACGTTGGTGGTCATATTAGGGCGCAGCGCAGCTAGACGATTCCTATAAGGAGTGCCGTCCTTATTCAGCTTTAGATCGGTAGAATGTTCTTTTTGCACAAAATAATCATCGTAATTCCCTACCACAACGTACAACCCAAGCTCATCCTTAGCTCTTTGTACAATTTTATCTGCTAATTCGCACATTTTTTCAGTAGGATTTATACCGAGACCCAAACTGGCCTGTATCTCAGTACGATCTGTTACAGACATGAATTTACCACGAGCCATGCCATGCACAGACATGAAACCATCTGCATCTGATAGATGTTGGCGAATAACGCTTTTTAGGGGATGATCTGGGTCAGACGGTACATTACTAGTTTGGCGACCCACCATGATAAGTCCAGTTCCATAGTCTTCTGCTACAGCAGCTGTTAAGCCTCCAGTGCCAGCATCCGGAAAGCGCCGCTTGCCAGTAACCCAACTTATTGGGCCGGTTGCATGTTCAGCCGTCAAGAGCACACCAGTTGAGTGTTCATCACGGCGGATAACTTCTATTTGATCATCAGTCTCCGCCACACCTTCCTCATATTCAACGCCAAGTAAATTCGGTGCGGCAAGCCTTCGTTCTGCATCTTCGATTCGATCATAAATCTCCTGAGCCCAGGCTTCAGGCAGTTGCGGTAACCACGGCATGGATACTACATTACGCTCGCTTTCATCACGAGCCATAGCAAAAATTTGCCGCTGATATTCAGCCTCGGCAACACCGGCTTTTTCTCCGCTGGCAACCTGTTCAGTCACAAACCGATCACGATCACTTGCTAACACACTTAATTGAACTTCAGACATTCCTATATTATGGCACAATTGGCTATTTTTGTCTATTAAAATAGGCCGCGTTTTTTGGTCTTTTTGAATTGCTCTAACAGCTCAACCTGCTGTTTGGATAATTTTGTAGGTGTTTCAACATTGATCGTCACAATATGAGCGCCGCGGCTGTCGCGCTTTAAGTGAGTCACGCCGTGTCCCGAAAGCTTAAAATCCGTCCCGGACTGGGTGCCGGCTGGGACTTTCATTTTTACCGGCCCGTCGACTGTAGCAACCTCTATCTCAGTGCCAAGCGCCGCATCAACCATATCAACTGTTTCTTCGCTCAAGATCAAATCGCCCTCGCGAGTAAACTTCTTGTGCGGCTTAACCCGAACATTAACGTACAGATCACCTTTTGGCCCGTTGGCAATGGCCTCGCCGTGCTCTCTTAGCCTAATGGTTGCTCCGTCATCTATGCCAGCTGGTATCTTAAGGCTAATTTCTTGTTTTTGGCGCTTTGTGCCTTTACCGCCGCAAACACTACATTCTTTTTCTGGAATTTTACCGCGGCCCTTACACTTAGGACAAACTGTCGCCTGCTGAATATTACCGAACATTGTCCGCATAACATGCATCACCTGTCCGCTGCCATCACATTGATCGCAGGTTTTCATTTCATAGCCTGGCTCGGCGGTTGTGCCTTTACAGTGCTCGCAGGTGTCTTCTAGGCTCAGGCTGATCTCTACTTCAGTGCCAAAAACCGCTTCTTCAAACGAAATACTAACGTTAGTTTCTAGATCGCGGCCTCTTGATTGACGACCCGGCCGCTGACCACCGCCAAAAAAGCTGCTGAAAATATCGCCCAGTCCCATATCGCCAAAGTCAAAATTGATGTTTTGCCCTTGACCGCCAAACCCTCCAAAGCCTTCAAACGGATTACCACCGCCATTGCCGCCAACGCCGGCATGACCAAACTGATCATAGCGCTGCTTTTTGGCGGGATCTTTTAAGACTTCGTAAGCTTCATTAACTTCTTTGAACTTAGCTTCATCACCACCCTCTTTGTCGGGGTGGTACTCAATTGCCTTTTTACGAAACGCCTTTTTAATCTCATCCGCCGAAGCATCTTTGCCTATTCCCAGTACTTCGTAGTAATCTCGTTTAGCCATGTATAATATTGTACTTTATTGACCTTCTTTTTGGCGGACTGATTGTCTCGCAGCTTCGAGAAACTCCAGATACTCGCCTTGATCAACGTCTGGACTCGTAAGACTGCCTGAGCCCGCTTCAGCTGATTGTACAAACCCAGGTTCAGTATGGCCAGAAAGCACTCTTCTCAAGAACGCACCGGTCTTGGCTATTGCACTTGAGCGGCGGCTCTCTTCAAATAAAGCCTCGTATACCTCATGCACCGGGATCAGTCCACCGCCGGTGCCTCCGTCAATTCCGCCACCCATTACTTTTCTTCCTTGTCGTCGATGACTTCGCCTTCTTGGGCGTCTTTCTTGTCAGATTTTTTGCCAGACTTCTCGTCCTTGTCTTTTGAGTCACCGTCTTTTGCTTCATCAGCACCGGCGGCTTCATACAGCTTTGCACCTATAGGCATCATTTTGTCGGTCAGCTCTTTGGCAGCTGCCTCAAGTGCATCTTTGTCTGCTTTTTCGTCTTTAACTACTTTTTTGGCAGCCTTGATAGCTTCATCGAGAGTCTTTACGTCTTCTTCGGCAATCTTGTCTTTGTTATCTGATTTAAGCTTCTCTGCTTGGTAGACTGCGCTGTCGAGTTGGTTACGAGCATCGATGGCTTCACGCTTTTTCTTGTCTTCTTCGGCGTGGGCTTCGGCTTCTTTGGCCATTTTCTCGACTTCGTCTTTGTCCAAATTACCACTGTTTTGAATGGTAATTGATTGTTCTTTGCCAGAACCTTTGTCCTTGGCAGTAACGTTCAAGATGCCGTTGGCGTCGATGTTAAAGGTGACTTCAATTTGCGGTACGCCACGTGGCGCTGGTGGAATACCATCGAGTACAAAGCGACCAAGCGACTTGTTATCACTCACCATTTCGCGCTCACCCTGCACGACATGAATTTCTACTTGCGGCTGGTTATCAGCAGCGGTACTGAATGTCTCCGACTTACTGGTTGGGATAGTCGTGTTTCGTTCAATCAGCTTAGTTGCCACACCACCAAGTGTTTCGATACCGAGTGAAAGAGGCGTCACGTCGAGCAACAGCACGTCTTTGACATCACCTTGCAATACGCCGCCTTGGATAGCAGCGCCAACAGCCACGACTTCGTCAGGGTTCACACCCTTCATGGGTTCTTTTCCAAAAATCTTTTCTACTTTTTCCTGCACTGCTGGCATACGGGTCATACCACCAACCAGCACCACCGCATCGATGTCGCTTGCCTTTAGGCCAGCGTCCTTAAGCGCCTTTTCGCATGGGATAGCAGTCTTGTCGATAAGATCACCGACCAGGCTTTCGAGCTTAGCCCGGGTAAGCTTGGTCTCGAAGTGTTTTGGACCATCGGCATCAGCGGTCAAGAACGGTAAGTTGATGTCGACCTCATTGGTGCTCGATAGTTCAATCTTGGCTTTTTCGGCTTCGTCACGCAGACGCTGCATGGCGGCCTTGTCATCCGTAATATCAATGCCGTGTTCTTTCTTGAACTCATCAGCAAAGTAATTCACCAGTACGCGGTCAAAGTCAGCACCACCAAGGTGGGTATCACCATTGGTTGATTTCACCTCGAACACACCGTCGCCCAGCTCCAGGATCGATACGTCAAACGTACCGCCACCAAGGTCATAGACGGCAATCTTTTCATCGGCCTTTTTCTTATCCAAGCCATATGCCAGAGCAGCGGCGGTTGGTTCGTTGATAATTCGTTTTACTTCAAGCCCAGCAATCTTACCAGCGTCTTTGGTTGCCTGACGCTGAGAATCATCAAAATATGCCGGTACGGTTATGACTGCTTCAGTGACCGGCTGCCCCAAGAAAGCCTCGGCGTCGCTCTTTAGCTTACCAAGAATCATGGCGCTGATTTCTTCTGGGCTGTATTCTTTGTCACCCATTTTTACTTTGGTAGAGGTGCCAGATTTAACAATTTCGTAACCCATAAGTTTGAGGTCACGCTGAACCTCTTTGTCGCTGAATTTGCGACCAATTAGTCGCTTTACTTCATAAATAGTGTTGGCGGAGTTAGTTACTTGCTGACGACGTGCCACCTGGCCAACTAGCCGTTCGCCGTTTTTGTTGACCGCAACGACACTTGGCGTAGTGCGGTTGCCCTCGCTGTTAGCCACAATTTCGGCTTTACCAGCTTGCATGACTGCCATTGCGCTGTTAGTTGTTCCTAAGTCAATTCCAATAATCTTTCCCATAATTTATTCCTCCTCTTTCTTATATGCCTTATCAAATGCATTACAAATTCGTGTTATACGTGCTACTTTCTCGAAGTATGCATTTGGGTCCTCTTCGAGCAGCTCTCTGTCTCGCTCAAACTGTCGCCTTGTCATGCCGGCAACTCGACTCCCTTCCGCTTCTAACATGGCAAAAGCGTCCTCCATGGCTACTAAACCAACTCTTTCACCATCCTGGAATTCAGCAGCCAAATCAAACGGTGGTTCAAATTCTGTCATGTCTTTTTCTCCTCTTGGCTCTTTGCTCCTTGCTCTTTGCTCTGCGGTTGCTCCATCCGCACTCTCACCATGGCATGACGGATAACTTCGTCACCCAGAGTATAACCGGACTGAAGTTCCTCGCAGACAACTTCAACAGTGCCTTGGCTAGAGTCATCCATGCTCACCGCCTCATGTAACCGCGGGTCAAAAATTTCACCCACAGTTTTGATGCGCTGAACACCAATTTCTCCAAGTGTTTTTTCAAACTGCTTGACGATCGCCTGAACACCCTTAACAAAATCATTACTCTCCAGATCCTTTGGCACGTGACCAAGCGCTCGTTCAAAGTTATCAATAATCGGCAAAAGATCACGAACCACGCCGGCTTTTATAACTGATTTGAGGCTGGCAATTTGCTCATCATGACGACGGCGAATATTCTGACTATCAGCCCGCTCGCGCTGCAAAGCCTCAGTCAACTCACCAATCTGCTGCTGCAAATCTTTTATAGTCGGTTTTTTAGTCATGCGATTCTCCGTTTACGATTATCCCGAACAAATCAGTAATATTTAGATCTTCTGTAATTTCCCTGGCTCGCTTTTCTGCAAGGTAGGCATATGTTGCTGTTCGCCTGGCTCAAGCCCAAATACCCCCATCAAAACTCGCCGATCTTCAGGAGAAATATGACAATCACCAGTTTCTTCATGTGATCTTAATGAAGCGTCTACGAATAAGCCCATGAATGGTGCGTCTGCGAACAGCCTTTCAGGATTACTCATACAAAACCTCCTCTAATGCTTTGCCGGCGTATTCAACCAATCCCATTACATCTCGGTATTGCTGCCGGGTTGGGCCCAGCACGCCAATATAGCTGCTGTCTGAAAACGGACTGCGGAATCGGCTGATAATCAGCGTTGCGTTAGC
Source organism: uncultured Candidatus Saccharibacteria bacterium (assembly GCA_964636355.1). Lineage (GTDB taxonomy): Bacteria > Patescibacteriota > Saccharimonadia > Saccharimonadales > JAGQNK01 > CAZWRG01. The sequence goes on from CAZWRG010000008.1 coordinate 18,612, forward strand.
ACTCCGGCCAATTGGGTTTTCGGTACCAATATATACACTCAGTGGTTCGTTTGGTGCGGCCTCACGTAGCCATGGCTCCAGATTATCAAGTAGACTAGCGACTTGTTGCACCTGAGCACTGCGCATAAATTCCGGTTGGCCAAACAAGTTAGACAAACCACTCATATACAACTGATTACCTATTGTGGCAAGGCCAAGGTTGTGCGTCAGTTCAACCAAGGTGTCGACGGCGTTTCGAATAGTGCGCTCTGGCACGCCACCATGAGTCACGCGAGCAGTGAGCGCCCGTTCAGCTCGTCTGTCTTCTGGATGTTTATGGTCGTCTTCGGCAATACTATTTACATAAAACCGATAGCCTTTGTCGGTGGGAATCCGTCCAGCGCTGGTGTGCGGCTGACCGATGTAACCAAGCCGCTCAAGTTCAGCCATTTCACTCCGGATAGTGGCTGAGGAAACACCAAAGACTTTAGCCAGCAAGCTTGAACCTACCGGGCTGGCAACCTCGGCATATTGCTCAACGATAGCTCGTAGAATTTGCTGCTGTCTTTCAGTCATATGTAGCACTCTTATTTACTCAGTGCCAGTTTAATATAGCTAGCACTCGTGTGTCAAGAGTGCTAATGAGGAAACCGAGATAGGTTTCCTCATCGCAATATCAAAATTATCAATCTACTTGTGGTAATTGAAGCAGATCTAGCGCCACCTCTCGATTCTCAGGAATTGCGATCAAAGCAGCTAGACCTAATTTAGCAATTACCTCTTGGCGTCCAAGACCCATTTCTACACCACCACCAGCAGCAGTGCCCATAAATTCCCTGGAAATAAGCAGTCCTGTGTTTGGATCCTGTCTTTCTTCTTTTACCACAAGGTGACTTAATGAGCCTGAGAACTCATCCAGAGTATAATCAACCTCACTTGCCACTTCGGTGCCTAGAATCCTGTCTTCGTCAGACATCCTAATCCAGCCACTCTTTCGGCCCTTCCTTACCAAGACATACCGACTGTCACTTCGATAGGTGCCATACTCCATGCCGTTAATAATACCTTGGCTTTTCTTCCAGAACCGTCGGCTACGCCACGACTGAAGGCTACTGAGAATATCCTCCAACGGACCATTTGGGTTAATTTCAAAGTTTCTCATAAGCTGATAATACAATTGTTTTGCATTTTAAACAAATGGTTCACAGCTACTGAGAATATTTGCCTACATATGCCTTGGTTTCAATTAGTAATCGCTCAGTAACTTCTCGGTCTAGCCTCTGACGAAGTGGGTCGTGCTTACCAAGCAACATCCGTTGGTTGATATACTCCACTGAATGTTCAAAAGTGTCATTCACCACAAAAATATAATAATCACTTTGAAGAGCGATCTCGAACTCCTTAACGGCACTTTCTAGTCGGCGGCGTTTCTCGATTGCTGAAACTTTACCACGGCCATCCATGCGCTGCATCCAAACTTCAAAACTTGGCGGCACAATGAAGAAAACATCGGTGTCTGGTTTTTCATTAATTATATTCTGCGTCCCAACAACCTCAATGTCCGTAATTGCGATTTCGTCGCGTTTGTTGGCAATTGATAGCTCGCGAATACTAATGCCTGAGACTTGTTGATCATGAATCACCGCGGCCTCAAGGTAAAGACCAGCCCTTAAGTCGCTTAAAAACTCCTCTTCGGTTTTGAACCAGTACTCAACGCCATTTTGTTCTAAAACTCCGTCGTTTACCCGCGGCTTTCTAGTAGTGTCGGAGACTATAAAATGATAATTACTGACCTTGGTTAGCTCGCGAATAATTGTATTGCGGCCGGCTGAACTAGGACCCACTAACAAAGCAAGCTTGGTAGACTCAAGGATTTTTTTACCAGCGGGGGAGACCCGATAGCCCTTTAAGAGCTCCTTAAACTCGCGAAGATTCTCCAGCTTATTTACCATGCATCATTTATAGCAGATAGCAGACGGTTGTGCCACGAGAAACCGCTGAAAACTATTTGTCACGTAGTCTGATGGGCAGAGTCACCTTTGCTAAGGTGCTGCCGCCTTCGCTCGACTCCAGAGTAATATCACCGCCCAGATATCTTGCGATTAGTCGCGATATATGTAGCCCCAGACCCAGACCTTGGGAGTTGAAAGTTTCGACCTCGGCTCTCGAGAACGGCTGGAATAGCCTTGCCATTATCTCCGGATCAACTCGGCTATCATAATTGCGAATTGTGACCTGAACCCGATTTTTTGAATATTGCCTCGAGCCAACCTCTACACGGCTGCCATCAGGAGTGTACTTAACGGCATTATCAAACAAGTTTTGTAAGACATGCTGGAACAAAGCCTGATTTTGCCACAAAACAGTCGTCTGAAGCCTGCGACTAAGTCGCAATTTTTTTGATTCAATCATCGGCATAAACATCGCAATAACTGATTCTATGACCGCAACAGTTGCAACTTGGCCGGCCGCTTTTTGGATCTTGCCACGCTCAAGCTGGGCGGCCAGGAGGAATCGGTTAATAACAGATCTCAGCTGAGCGGTCGAGCCTTGGAGTCTGGTCGTATTATCGTCAACTGGAAATTGATCCACCGCGGCCTCAATGGCGCTAACTTTTGGACTAAGCTCATCAGCTGCCCGCTGGATAAAAGCATTGCGCGCCTGATCAAGCTTTAGTTCGTAATCCCGCTGAAGGGCTAGACGAGCCTCTTCAACCTTTCTCAAAGATCGTCGATTCCACAAAACATAAAACGCGCTAAACACCGCCAAAAGCAATATTAGCTGTAGAGAAATGTTAGGAATATACAGTTGGGTCTTTTGAGCTACCAGATAAATCGCATTAATGGCCACCACGACGACGATACTTAAAACCACTGGAATAATTATGCCAGGGGATTTGTAGAGCCGCCGCTTAGTTTTAGGGACATCTGGCGGAGTTATATTTGCCAAATCCTGGTTATTAGTCACCTCTGAAAGGATTGATTCAAACCGGGCCTGAAGCCCAGCGACATTAGTTTTTAGTTGAGCCAGTTTTTCATCTGAGGATTGGTTCATCGCAGCCACTTCAATTGATCCATTAATAACAGTCAGCGGCGTCCGAATATAGTGGGAAGCCAGCATTATAAAGTTAGATTTTTCATCGGCTAATTGCTTGTCCCTATCTAGTAACTGCAACATAATCGCAATATGTTTAAGTTGGTTTTTGGTTTGCATTAGCAAAATTAGCAGCAGCAATCCCAAAAATGCCAAAAATAAATACGGAATCGAATAAGCCACTGCTGGCGGCGTCGATTCAATTGCCCTGACGATTGCATCCCGAGCCTGCTGCACTGTCCTGGCAATACCTGAGGTGGCTACCGCAGGGCTAAGATCAGATATGTCAGCACTTGGATCTAAATCACTGGCCGGGCCTTCATCGGTCTGATCATCGCTCACAACCTCGACGTTAAAACTCTGCTCAATGCTTGCCCCATCCTTTAGCTCAACTACCACTCGTAGGTCATAAAGACCAAAGTCTGGTAAATTCCAAAGAATTACAAACTCACTTCCCTCCGCCACTGTAGTCTCACCGACCAGCTCGGAACCCTGGAAAACAATCACCCTAGCGATCTGGTTAACATCAAAATTTGGCGTAATAATAATTTGATAACTCTGACCAGAAAACTTTTGGTCATTTGTTATGTTAACTGAGAAAACTCGGCCTGGTTGCGGATTGGATGGGCTTTCTGGAACCTCAATGATGGTTGGCGGATTAACTGGCTCCGGGCAACTCCGGCCAAATTCACAACCACCATAAACATCACTTCCGTACTGAGCGGCTAGCTGAGGTGTGTTGATCAGAATTGAAATAAAAATTGAAAATACTAAAAGCACAAGCTTCATTCATTTATTCTACCATTTTAAACTCATTAAAAAGCAGTCGTCTTAAAGCTTAATGTTATTAAATGACAGAGGTCGCAATCTAATGTAGAATACAAAGAACTCATGCTTATAAAAATAAACCTAACCATACCAAAGGAAAGTTAACAGATGGCCAGGCTACCAATACCTGGTAATGACGCTGGCTCCTGGGGAGATATTCTAAATGAATACCTCCAGGTTGAGCATCATAGTGATGGAACCCTAAAAAAATCTGCTGACATAGCCAAGGCCAAGACTGATGCTCAGAACGCGCTGGCCGCTGCTCAAAATGCCCAGTCCAGTGCTGACGATGCTTTAACGACCGCTGATAATGCTCAGTCGGCGGCAAACGCTGCTCAAACTAGTGTAAGTAATCGAATCCCCACATCATATCTGGATACAGACCCTCTCTTATCGGCTAACAGCGACGTTAAACTGGCGACCCAAAAAGCAGTCAAGGCCTATATTGATGAAGCCGTAACCTCTGGAGCACCTGACGCTACCGCCAGCACCAAAGGCAAAATTCGTTTAGCCGGTGACCTTTCTGGTACCGCCGATGTGCCAACAGTGCCAGCGCTCAATAATAAACTTAATAAAGCCGGCGACACCATGACCGGCAAGCTAACCCTACCAAGCATCCAAATTACTGGCGGTACACCGATAACTGACTATGTATTAATGACTGATAATGTCGGTAATGGCACCTGGAAGCCTATCCCTAGCGCCCCAGTAATATCAGTCAACAGCAAGCAAGGCGAAGTTGTTCTCAGCAAAAACGACATTGGTCTAAGTGATGTCAATAATACATCTGATATTAATAAACCGATATCGACTGCTACCCAGGCCGCGCTTAACGCCAAGGAAGATACTTCTAATAAAGGCCAGCCTAATGGCTATGCAAGCCTGGATGGTAGTGGCACAATTCCAGTTTCTCAGCTGCCAAATCAATCGGGATCCTATGTACCAATTACTGCCAAAGGCGCAGCCAATGGCGTAGCTGAGCTAGACAGCAACGCTCGTCTGCCGATAGCACAGCTGCCGACCACAGTCCCCCGCTCTAATCTACCGGTTGGTACAAGTAGTAGCAGCATCGCCGCCGGTAACGACACCAGAATCGTCAACGCTATTCAAAATAGCGCTATCGACACCGACAACACACTCGCCGCTAACAGCGACACGCGCATTGCTTCACAGAAAGCAACCAAAGAATACGTTGATAATCAGATTGCCAGCGGCACAGCGCCAGATGCCACTACCGGCAATAAAGGTATCATCCAGCTAGCCGGAGATCTTGAAGGTACTGCTGAAGCGCCAAGCGTTATCGCAGCTGGTGGCTTAAGGTCCTCAACCTCTACCGTTAGAACCTCCAATGCAACAGCACCAACCAGCGGCCAATTCTTAAGAGCCAGTAATGGCAGTAATGCTACCTGGCAAGCCATGCCGCGGACTTTTGGATGGTATTTTAACGATGATGTTTCTGCTGGTGATGGTCAAGGACCAATCTATCGCCTAGATGCCAATGCCAGAATCCTGGCCTTTGACGTTAACGCTAAACAACCGCCGGCCAGCACCGCAGAATTTGATGTACAAATCACCGCTGACCCATCATCCAGCTGGAGCTCAATATTTTCTGTTTTACCAACAATCACTGCCGGACAATATGTTGGTACTAATGGTACTATTAGTACAACTAACCTAAATGCTGGTGTTTATATCCGCTTTTGTATAATTAGCCCTGGCGGTGATGGCAGCGGCAATAATGTAGCAGCTGGAATCACCACACAATTAAGATTGGAAACGAGGTAATCTAAATGGCAGGCAGCTTCCCAGACGTACCAGGCTATCGATTCCTAACTGATATTGACGGGACATTGGGCCTTGTATACAAACAACCCAGTGGTCCAATAAAAACCATATCCCAAACTCATATGTCATACTTCAACCGAGAAGAAACGCACAATGGAGGTGCTTATCGGGTTGATCTGTCGCACTCTACCTATGCGAGCGGCGCAAAAACATATGCTGTATTTGTTTTTCCTGAAATGCGCAATATAACGGGTTATTTTATATATGCCAACCCTAGCATCCCAAATACCATAGAGACATCAACAGACACGACAAACGGGCAAGATGGCAACTGGACGACTGTCGAGCCGTCCTATTCATATGTTCCGGCCCACACAATTCAGCAATCTTCACCGTTACATCGATCCGACATACAAACAGTAGATTGGCCCAACGTCAAGGCCGTAAGGATTGCATTTGACAACAATGTCTATTCTGTTCACCTTTACGGCTCAATCGCCACAACCGAAAGCCCCGATAGGCTAAGGGTGGTTGATCTGGACGGTGATGATATCACAGCCCAGCTTGATTTTGGAAATATAACCCAGCGATCAAGCGTTACTAAGCAGTTTAAGGTAGTGAATAACAGTTCAACTATGACGGCCAATAACATAACTGTATCCCTAAATGCCACCTCTGATGCCAGCCCATCTATCATTGGACAGTACCAAATCTCGACAGACAACGTGTCCTACGCCAATGCTATTAACATAGGCAACCTAGCGCCAGGTGCTGAATCCAGCCCAATATGGCTACGGGCTAACATCTTAAATAACGCGCAACTTGGACCTTGGTCGGCTAGGATTATAGCTAACCCGGCGAGCTGGACTTAGGTTATGGCAAACTCGGGTAATGGCTACGCATATATCTACTCAAATATTGGCGCAGGGCCCCTCAACTCCTCACGTGGCTATGCCTACACATATGTAAATATTGGCTTTGGCCTCATGAATAGCGGTGATGGCTTTGGCTATACTTACATCAACATTATGCTGTACATCATTAATGCCAACGAAGGCATGCCCGTGATGATCAATTAATCAATCTGCTACCTAATCTCAGGTTGGACAGTTACCTTCTTTAATGGTTGCTACATTTGATACCGTCCCAGCTGAATTTTGTATAGTGTAGTATGCTGTGAAGCTAGTGGCTGTATCGCCATCAACCATATTTATAACATCAATAGTGAATTCTCCAGCGCTATCTACGCTAAGCTGATATGTACTACCCAGATTACTTGTTGCAACAACACTTTGCTGCAAGCCCGGCAGAGAGGGGTTCAAATCTACAGAGGCTGGGTTAATCGTTCCAACGCTGGTTGTGTCGTTATCTGGTAAATTTCCGTACCACGGCGATGAGCCGTGGGTGCAGACCCACTCATCATTATTTGCAACCACCACTCCAGCACTAGGATTAGGCTCGGCCAGAATTGTCACCACTGCCGGCACGGGGGCTGGCTGACCGCCTTGAGTATTAGCAGTGTAGAGAAATTGTGGGATCTGATAGTCGCTTGGAATAACCAGTGTCTCATAAATAAAATTATCTTCATCAATTAAATAGCTACAGCTATAGTTCATAGTAATTATGAGAACCCCAAGCGTACCTACGGCTACACTGGCAATCTCACAATCTTCTTCGACTGGGGCATCTGGATGCTGGAAACTTCGTGAAAGCTGCCGTCCTGCTGTGTTTGGATCGAGATCAATCGTATCCCAGTCGAGCGGATCGTCAGTTGGCGCAGAATCATTGGCCAAAACTGCGTAGTAAGCATATGTCGTTACCGTATCCCAGCTATCGTCACTTGGAAACTGCATTGTTAATTGGTCATCAACTAGTCCTAGTGTCTGGTTATTCTCGCCACCACCGTTACCGCTAGTGCCTGGAGTACAATCATCAGCACTCTGCGCATATGCAAAGCTGGCCGGGCTAGCTAATACAGTAAAGCCGAATACTAAAACTGCGACTAAAAGTCGGTACTTTACATGAGACTTTCTAGTAAAAAACAGTAGTGCAAAAGTTATTAGAATAATTCCGCTCGAAAGCATCAAAGTGACTGTTTGATTTACCCCAGTATCTGCGAGTAGACATGGATCCATTATTGTTTTACCTGTTTATTTTATTCCACCAAAAGTACAAGTTAATTGAATATTAACATAAGCTCTTTCGGTCCGTCAAACCGGCTGCTCTTCACGATGATTAATCGCGCTTTAGCATGACGGTGAAAGCTTCGGCGGGGATGTCGACTTTGCCGAAACGCTTGAGGCGAGCCTTACCCTTTTTCTGCTTGGCGAGCACTTTTTTCTTTCTGGATACATCGCCGCCATAAAGCCCCGAGGTAACGTCTTTGCGGTAAGCTGATAAATCTTCGCGGGCGATAAATCGGCTGCCGATTGCTGCCTGCAGCGCCACTTTAAAGTTTTGCCGCGGAATAACTTCCTTTAGTTTTCCAACTGTTTCACGACCCAGGCTATCGGCCTCCGATTTGTGAGCCATCACTGAAAGCGCCCCAACTATATCGCCAGCCACATAAAAATCTACTCGCACCAAATCCTCTTCGCGGTAGTCTTTGAGCTCGTAGTTGAATGACCCGTAACCGCTGGTAACACTCTTTAGTTGATCGTAAAAATCCGTCAAAAGATTAGCCAACGGCGCCTCAAAACTGACAAGCGCCAACTGAGCATCAACGTAACTAAGGTTTTTCTGAATACCGCGCTTGCTGGACACCAGCTGTATAACCGCGCCGACATATTCTTTGGGCACTACTATTTCGCCATCAATCCATGGCTCGGCAATCGAAGCTATTTTGGCAGGATCGGGTAGGTCGCTGGCTGATTTTATATCCAGTTCTTCGCCATTTAAAAGCTTCACATGATAATCAGTGCTCGGGTTAGTAATGATGAGATTCAAATTATACTCGCGCTCCAAACGTTCTCTCACAATATCCATATGAAGCAGTCCCAAAAAACCGACCCGCACACCAAACCCCAGTACCGGAGAATTTTCCGGCTCATATTGCAGCGCAGAATCGCTGAGTGATAATTTTTCAATGGCATCTTTGAGTTCTGCATAATGTTCGTTGCTTTCCGGGAAAATACCAGCATACACAAACGGCTTGACCTCTTTGTAGCCGGGCAGTGGGCTCTCGGCTGGCGACGATTTGAGCGTCACCGTATCGCCAACTTTAGCTTCACGAGTTGATTTCAGGTTTGTGACAATATAACCAATTTCGCCAGTACTAAGCTGCTTATCAGCCGACATCGCCGGATTTAGATGCCCAACCTCCAGCGCCAATCCATGGCTATTTGTACTCATCATCTTTAGTTCACTGCCCTTTTGCAAATTACCGTCCACAATCCTAACGTACAAAATCACACCGCGATAATCATCATAATAACTATCAAAAATAAGCGCTCTGGTCGGCTGCTCAGGCTGGCCAGATGGCGGATCAATACGTTCGACGACCGCTTCTAAAACTTTGTCGACGCCCTCGCCGGTTTTAGCCGAAATATGCAAAATCTCATCTTCACTACAGCCTAATAAACTAATAACTTCCTTGGTGACCCGTGGCACATCAGCCGCTGGCAGGTCGATTTTATTGAGCACCGGAATGATTTTTAGATCAGCCGCCATTGCTAAATAAACGTTAGCTAATGTCTGGGCCTGAATACCTTGGCTGGCATCAACCACCAAAATAGCCCCTTCACAGGCCTCAAGACTGCGCGATACCTCATAGCTGAAATCGACGTGACCAGGCGTGTCAATCAGGTTCAGCTGATGGCCTTTATACTGCATCTGAACAGGGGTCAATTTAATGGTAATGCCCTTTTCACGCTCTAGCTCCATTCCATCAAGCAGCTGGGCTTTCATAGAACGTTTTTCTACCGTGCCAGTTAGTTCAAGCAAACGATCGGCTAAGGTCGACTTGCCGTGATCAATATGCGCAATAATACAAAAATTTCTAATATGGTCTTGGTTCATGCTCAACAGATTATAACAGAGGTCGGTAAGTTATTGAATGGCAGCTTAAAATTCTACCTTGATTGGCTTTAACACAAACTGCTTGACTCGGCGGACAACTGGCCCGGCTTCCTCCAGTCCAAACAGCAAGGAACCGCCAAGGTGCACCAAAAAGGCCACCAATGAAATCGCCCCTAATTTAACCCCAAGTGTTACCACTCCACGATCAGCCACATTAAGCGGCAAGATGGAAATCATAATAAATGTAGCCAGTACACTAAAGCCAGTCACCGATATAATTTTGACAATACCACCCCAGAAATGAGCGTCAAATAACTTCCTGTCCCTGATAAGCATGATAGCCCCGAGCACAAAAACTTCGGTGGCTGCCACAATTGACTGAGCCATTGCTAGTCCGGCTATACCGTAAGCTGACGGCCGAGACAGCAAGTAAGCCAAAGTTATATTAAGCGCGATTGAAAACAATGAAACAAACAGCGGCGTACGGTTATCTTTCTGGGCGTAAAACCATCTGGACACAATTGCAAACATCACCCTAAACAAAATCGCGCCGGCAAAAAATCCAAAAATTATGGCAATTTCTGGCGCTGCATCAGCGTAAATCAGACGGGCAAAATAAGCCCTGGCAAAATAACAAACCACAATAACCGGCATGGTAATCCAAATCATGGCCCGCAGAATTTGCAGGAATTCTTTGCGAAATAGGTCGGAACGATTTTGACTAAGCCGTTCGGTTAATTTAGGAAAAGCGGCTGTCGAGATAGTTGTTCCAATCAGTAGTATTGGCGCAGTGTGCAAAATATAAGCGTTCTCATAAAAAGTCACACTACCAATCCCCAGGCGGGTGGCCAAGTTAGTCTCTACAATTGAGTTAAATGAGTCCAGTCCCTGATCCAAAGAACGCGGCGGCAATTGCTGCAGAATTTGCTTGAACTCACGGTTTTTCCAGGCAATTATTGGACGGTAGGTATAATCAGCGCCAATCAGTCCCAGCGAGACAACCAGTAGCTGCAAAATAGCTCCAATCAAGGCGCCAAGTCCTAAGCCAACAAGACCCATATTATCCCTAAACAGTACAACGCTAGCAATAATCGACAGGTTATAAACCAGCGGCGCCATAGCATAAAAGAAGAATCGTCCAAAAACCTGCTGGGTGCTGGCCAGCACACCGCCAATAGCAAACAGCATCGGGTTAAATGATATGAAGCGCATGATCGTAACAGCGTTACTCATAGTTTCGGGCGGCAGATCGGGAGCTACCACATACTTTAAAAGCTGCTCGGCAAAAATAAACATAATTACACCGACAACTCCCATAATTATGGCCAGCAAATTCATTAAACTATTAGCTAAGTTCCAAACGCCTTTTCGGTCATTTTTCTCAAGCCTGTCAGATAAAAATGGCATAAACGCCACGCCCAAAGCTCCGGCCGCCAGCATAAAGAAAAAGAAATCAGGAATCTTAAAGGCTGCAAAGTAAGCATCAGTACTTTCCGGACCCGTCAGCGGAAAGTTGGCATTGACCATCTTGTAACGCAAAAAGCCAAGCAGCTGACCAATCAAAGTCACCGCTACAAGCAAAGCCGCCGCGCCGCTAACGCCAACTTTTTTATTTGCGCGCCTAATCCATTTGTTCATCTTGTTCTAATTATAGGTTGAAAGTCGCCAAAAAACATCCACAAAATTAAATCCACCGGCCTTTAAACGACCAGTGGATTTAATAAAACTCAGGGATTTTAGTAAAGCGCGGCTGCTTTAGGCATTTTAGAGCCTTTGAGAATCTCCAGCACTTCTTCGGCCTCAACGGTCTCTTTTTCCAGCAAAGCCACCTTTAGTTCTTCTAACTTATCTTTGTTGGATTTGACCACCGCTCGAGCCCGGCTGGCTGCTTCAGTTATCAGCGCCTCTACTTCATCATCAATGATTTTGGCCGTTTCATCAGAGTACTGACGCTCATGCATCATTCGCTCCAGCATGATTCCTTCTTCAACATGAAAAACCTGATCGCGCAGTTTAGAGCCCATGCCTTGATTAACAACCATCTCCCTGGCCAGCTCTGCGGCTTTTTGAAGATCAGAACCCGCGCCGGTGGTTACTCGGTCTGATCCATACATAACCTCTTCAGCGATACGGCCGCCCAGCATTCGAGCAAGAACATCTTTATATTCAATAATGCTGTGATAACTCTTGTCCTCTGGCGGGATAAACCAGGTTACACCGCCTGTGCCGCCGCGCGGAATAATAGTAACCTTGTGCACCATATCACTATCCGGCAAAACGTGGCCGACAATCGCATGCCCGGCTTCATGATAAGCTGTTAATTCTTTTTCCTTGTCATTCATTATCTTGCTCTTGCGCTCCGGACCAATCGCAACTTTTTCAAAGGCTTCAGTTACATCAACTTGATTGATTTCCTTGCGATTATTTCTAGCGGCGACAATTGCCGACTCGTTAGCAATGTTAGCTAAATCAGCGCCTGACGAACCAGCAGTCTTAGCGGCCAGCGCATCCAAATCAACACTTTTTGCCAGTGGCTTGTTCTTGAAATGAACCTTCAAAATCGCCAGCCGATCTTTGCGATCCGGCAGCCCGATATTCACCCGGCGATCAAAACGACCAGGGCGAAGCAGTGCTGGGTCTAGCACATCAGCCCGGTTAGTTGCGGCCAGCACAATCACATTAGTGCCTTGCTCAAAACCATCCATTTCAACCAATATCTGGTTAAGCGTTTGTTCGCGCTCATCATGCCCACCGCCCATACCAGAACCGCGGCGGCGGCCAACTGCGTCAATTTCATCAACAAAGATAATACATGGCGAGTTCTTCTTGGCCTTAGCAAACAAATCGCGCACCCTAGAAGCACCGACACCTACAAACATCTCTACAAACTCAGAGCCGGAAATGCTAAAGAACGGCACATTTGCCTCGCCGGCCACTGCCCGAGCTAGCATGGTTTTACCAGTTCCCGGCGGCCCGACAAGCAAAACACCTTTCGGAATTTTAGCACCGACGGACTCGAACTTTTTAGGATACTTTAGGAACTCTACAACTTCCTGAAGATCAATTTTAGCCTCGTCTGAACCAGCAATACTGGCAAAATTTACTTTGTCTTTCTCGTTGCCATAAAGTCTGGCCCGGCTTTTGCCAAAACTAAGCGCCTGATTGCCTTGACCCTGAGCGCTCCGCAACATGAAAAATAAAATGAAGCCAATTATCAACACCGGCAGCAGATTAATGCCAATCATCGCCCAGGTTCCGCCAGCGTTAGACTCCTGCTCATAAGTAACTGGTGTCTTTTCGGTATCAAGACCTTCTTCGCGCAAGCCAACTTGAGGATCTTTTCGGGATTTAATTGACGGCGAATCTTCGCCGCGCTTGGTAATTTCTAAAGTGTCGCCAGTGACGGTGATGCTTTCAAACTGACCTTCGTTAGCTTGCTGTATCACCTCTGTTAATGGCCGCTCTTCCAAGTCCGGATTGGATTGTTGGGAATAGGAGTAGAAAAACAGGCCAAACAAAACCACAATCGCAATAAACATCGCGTTTTTTGTACCTTTGCGCTTGGGCGGTTTCATTCCGGAGGGTCCGCGAAACGGTTTTTGTGAACTCATACTACAATTAATCTCCTTTGTGCAGGCTAGTTAGGTTGTTATATTTGCACATCTGATAGGTATAAACTGATGACTATGGCTGATTTAGCGCTAGACTTTAAGTAAAAACTTTCTCAAAAACTACACCCATCAACCTTATATTATACAGAGTGTTAAAGCGGGGCGCTAGAGATTATGATTCGATTATCAAAGACTCGTTGGTTACCCGTATCGATAGCTGTTTGCTAGCCTGAAGTTGGCTGCCATTTTTTGCGGTCTTAGCAAAAGTCACGATTTTTTCTAATTTTTTAGAGCTTAAATTCAGCACCTTGTGGCGGCGCAACCAAACCAGCATTAACTCTTTTGAGGTCGCGTGCGGCAACATAATGAACCAATGCCTATCGAGCTCACTATAGCCAGGATGTAAATGCAAATGATTTGTCAGCTCCAGCTCCAGCTTGTTATGTAGATGATTCAGCTGTTTTATATAGCCAAGCAGTTGCTCTCGCTGTGAGGCAGTCATTTTAGCCATCAGCTTATGGCGAATTACATTTCGCTTATAGCGCAGATCAGAATTTGTAACATCCTCGCGCCAAACCAGCCCGTGGTCTTTGGCATAGGCAATCAACTCTTGCTTTGATTTATTAAGCAGCGGCCTTATCAAGTTGGCTCTTGATTTTAGAGATACCATCCCGGCCCGACCAGTGCCGCGCAGCATATTAAAAATAGCCGTTTCCAGTAAATCATCCTGATGATGAGCTGTCACAATCGCCCGACCACCTGAAGATTTAAGCACCGCACGCAAAAATTCATAACGCGCCTTCCTGGCAGCCTCCTCGCTGGTATCACTGCCTAAATTTCCTTCTTCGTAGACAAATTGCAATCCGTATTTTTTAGCCACTTGCTGGACCAGCTCTCTGTCAATCTTAGAATCCGGCCTAATGCCGTGATCATAATGAGCTACAATAAACTTTCTGTTTGACAACGCTTCACTGTTGGCAATCATGTGCAGCAAAACCATACTATCGACACCACCGGAAACGGCTAAAACGTAGACTCCGCGGTCAAGTTGATCAATCATCTTCTAATTCTACTCCACCCTTAACCTTACCAACAGTACCAAACTGATATAGAATGTAGCTGTAATGCAAAAACTATATTATATTCGCCACGGGCTAAGTGAATTAAATGTTCAAGGCAGGTTTGCTGGCCGAACAGAGACTCCACTAACAAAAGAAGGTCGTGCGCAGGCCAAAAAAGCCGGACAGCTGGCCAAAGATTACAAAATTGATTTGATTGTTTGTTCGCCAATGTCCAGAACCCTAGAAACAGCACAAATAATTGCTAGTGAGATAAGTTACCCAAGTTCAAAAATAATAGAGAGTGACCTGCTTATCGAGCGTAATTTTGGCAGCATGGAGGGTCAGCCTTGGTCGCCAGATCTTGATCTCGATGGGATTGTCGATCTTGAAACAGACGATGTCCTAATTGAAAGAGCCCGACTAGCCCTAAAATGGCTAGAAAGCCTAGAGGCAGACAACATCTTAGTAGTAAGCCACGGTGGCTTCGGCAGAGCTCTGCGCAGTGTCATCCGTTCAGAATTTCCCCTAGACTACAGCCTGCGTCTTCAAAATGCCGAACTCCATCAATGGATATAATCAGCTAAAAATATGCTACCCCCTGGAACAACAGCCAAAAACATGCTATATTCTCCCCTGTTGCGCTCATCTGCGGCCAACCCCAAATTCGAGAGAGGATTCTCGAATTTGTAAGGAGTCGGCTTGATGAGGAGTATAATTTGGACAGATTATCCAGACTGCCTTCAATAGCAACAAGGGAAAAGAGCAGCCCGACAAAATGTATTCCATTTTGCCGGCGCGATGAGAAAAACCGCAGGTTTGTCTCATTACCAGGGCGGCGTAGCTCAGTTGGTTAGAGCACAGGACTCATAAGCCTGGGGTCACTGGTTCAAGTCCAGTCGCCGCTACCATAATAAGAAGCTTACTGATTTAGTAGGCTTTTTATTTTATAGGCTTTTCGGATAAATGGTATTGCTTAATTCTACAAAACATGTTAATATAAAACTTTATTATGAGCAGTATAGAGCACAAAGAACCGCTTAGGTTCACTGAACTAGTTGAGCTATCCACTGGAGCTACAAGTCCTCAGCGGGATTTTCGTCATGCAGCAGAGCTGGCACTTATGGCTGCTGGCTTCAATCGTACAATTAGCCATCTAGAAACTGACAACGCGCTGCATCGTGACCGCGCCGAAATAGATGCTTTAACTGGCACTGGTACTCAGCGAGCTTATCAAGAGGATTTCCCTGAGTTAGTCCAAAGAGCCCATGACCGAGAAGAACCGCTGGCGGTTATATTTATTGATTTAGATAATTTTAAATCGATAAATGATCGGCTCGGCCACGCTAAAGGAGATGAGGTCTTAAAACGCGTTGGCCAAACATTATCAAGTATTATCAGGGCAAATGACTATGTTTGGCGGGACGGCGGTGATGAGTTCAAGCTTGCATTACCAAATTTTGGCAGCGAAAGAAACTATTCTGAAACAGAATTGCTTGAGAGTATGCAACGAGTAGGCAACAAAGTCAGAAAACTAATCAACGAGGCAATACTATCGCAAGACCTGCCCATGGAGCTTGGCGCTGGCGCTAGCCTAGGGATTGGTCTTTTGCAGCCTGGCGAGGATTACCAGGCTTTCATAGACCGTGTCGAAAGCTCTATGACCAGCGACAAAAGATTGCGACGAAATGGCAATTCTTTTAGCGTCTCCCAGTTAGCTGAAAGAATCAGACACACCGGAAAAGTTATATAAGAAAAACGGGCGTCAATTGACGCCCGTTTTTATCTTGCTAGATGAATCTTATCACACAGAGATGATGGTGATCATCCGGCCTCGCATTCGTAATTTTTGCTTGCGATTTGTTCGCATTTTTGTAGCTGGTTTAATGTCTTGAATTAACATATTTCCTCTTTTATTAGTTTTTATTTTATGAAAACAGATCGTTAAGATCAGAATCAATTTGTAAAATTGTTTCGTTGCTAGTTGGCAACATTTCGTATGCTAGTTCATTTGTTAACACATTAGTGCCCTTAAAAGCTAAATGCTTTCCCCTTCCCTTTTTTACTTTTAGTAATGTTTGTTTTGATGCATCAACACTATGTATTATACATGCTTTTGCTTTTTTGTCAATATACTTATGTTTCTTGTTGCTATTATTAACCGGGTGTGGTTAAATTTACTCGCAGGTTCTTATCTGTTGTTCGCAAAAGAATGTTCGATGTGTTACATGGTTCTCCAGGCAAGGCTCGACAGTTCGAAAGCAAAAGACAGTAAGCGGTCGTACCTTGCTAAAGTTTTTAATTAAGGAAGAATGCATGTACAAATTATTTGTCGGCGGATTGCCATTCGCCACAACTGATGAAGAACTCTCAGAGATCTTCAGTGCTCACGGTACTGTTTCGTACGCAAAGGTCATCACTGACCGCGACACAGGCCGCAGCAAAGGTTTTGGTTTCGTTGAGTTTGAGAACGACGACGAAGGCAAGGCTGCTGAAAAAGCCATGAACGGCAGCGATGTCGGTGGCCGTAGCATTACGGTTAACGAAGCTCGTCCTAAAGAAGATCGCCCACGTCGCGACTTCGGCGGTGACAATCGTCGCAGCTGGTAATTAAATTACCACTTATAAAAATAACCCCGGAAACGGGGTTATTTTATTTGAATTTTCTGTTTAGGGGGCGTGAAATGAGCTTCAGTACTTCTTCGCTATCGTCTGTTACATGGTAGTTTTTTACGTCTTCTGGGCTGACGGTTTTAAAATCTTTTATCAAGGTTTCTTCAAAGTATTTAATCAGCGGATCCCAGAATTCTTTGCCAACTAAAATTATTGGAATTGGATCAATTCTGCCGGTTTGCTTGAGGGTGAGTACCTCAAAAAATTCATCCATCGTGCCAAAGCCGCCCGGAAAAACAATATAAGCCCGAGCTGTGAAAGATAACGCTACTTTTCGGCTAAAGAAATAATAAAAATCAACCGAATAATTAACGTACGGGTTGGTGACCTGCTCGAACGGCAATTGGATTGTCATGCCAATTGTATCGCCGGCAGCTTCTTTGGCGCCGCGGTTGGCGGCTTCCATAATCCCGCCGCCGCCGCCAGTAACTACCGTAGAGCCAAATTTTTCTACCACCTGCCGCGACAAATCCCTGGCCTGTTTGTAATACTTGTGATTCTCGTCAAACCTGGCTGAACCAAAAAAAGTCACCGTATCCGGATGTTTCATCAGCATCTTAAAGCCAGCCTTAAACTCCTTGTTAATGACTTTCATGCGGCGCTTAACGGCCGCGTCAGTAATCCGCCGGGCGTGGCGCCTCTCATGCTTGGCCAAAAGCCGCATGGTCGATCTGCTTTTGATTCTGTTTAAAACTTTTTTCATATTTGCTAACTACAACCTATATTAAAGGTAAATCGCTAAAGCTTCAACCTGCCCTCAGGTCTGTTGACATACTCACCTCTGTTTGTTACTATAGCCAAGCTAAACAGCGGCAGGAGAGTTTCGACCCTCCTGCACAATGCACAACAGAGTGCAGCCCAACCAAATTTTTCAAACCAGGGAGCTTGCCGACCGTTTGGAAAATTTTAAGGAGGCAACTTTATTTGTTTGGTATTGTTGACCAGCAAACTTGTTTTGTGGTCAACTAGGCAAACAAATAATCACGTGTCGACGCCGCGGGGTAGAGCAGTGGCAGCTCGTTTGGCTCATAACCAAAAGGTCGGAGGTTCGAGTCCTCCCCCCGCTACCAAGAAAAGTGCCCGTCCTTGTGACGGGTATTTTTCTTGGTCACTGGAGCGCCTCAATGGTATATTCTTATTTTGCTATAATGAAATAAGCTTATGGATTACGATTATATTATTGTACTGTCTGGGGCGGCCAAAAACCTTGACGGCAAATTCGTTAACAGTGAAGACGGGATGTATATCGGCACCGAGTCGAGAATAATCGCCGCTGCAAAGTTGATTGAAAAATATCCCGGCGCCGAGTTCATTGTGGTAGGTGGATACAATGAGAAAAACGTTGGGATAGCCGACACCTCCAAAAAGGTTGATGACGTAGTTGACTCTCTGAAAGAGAAGTATAGCAACGCAAAAATCCAGGAAATTTATTCACTGCCTTGCACGCATCATAATTTCGTCGCAACTTTTAATTACTGGAAAATAAATAAAATTGCCCCGAGACGAGTCGGAATAGTCACCAACGCCTATCACATGCCGCGGGCTTTAGAGTTCGCAAAAAGATGCGCGGCTGATATCATCCCTGACATTGATATAAGTTTTCATCCAATCCCAGCTGAAGAAATCGCAGAAGTACAAATTGAAGATAACCTCATGAAGCGGAGCGATTATAGAACCCGAGTGGCTTATGAGGAGACAGGGCTTGCTCAAATTATAAACGGCACTTATCGGGATAGCTGCCTGACTTCGGTTTACCCGCTCATAAAAGACGTTGTTACTGAAGATCCGGAGCATTTGCTCACCAAATCAGAAATCCAAAGCCTCAAAAGCTTAGAATTCCAAGCATAAGAAACCTGCCACAAATCAAAAAATATAGATTAGCCTCTGTTGAAGAAGACTATTTTGCCAAGACTATTTTTGAAGGCGTTAGAGATGATGGACACAGGGCTATATTCTCACGGGCTGACTACCTGGGACCGCCGGATGCGAAAGTCGAGTCTTTTACCTATCATCGCTACTACTTTGATGACGGCGACCATATTGTCTCTGTAGAGTTTAGGGAAAAATATCATCATGACTGGCCTGATGATGAAACTGATCCGGATATAGATAATACCAAATATTTGTCAGATTTTGAGCGTATAGCAAAATCCATAAAGTTCATAAAGTAATTAGCAAACAAACAGGCTTATAAATCTTTAGTTATGTTTGCCTTTGTTATAATCACACCGTGAATTTAATGCTTAATATCCTCATTTTATTCTTCGGCGCCGCATCGTATCTGGTTGGTACAAAACAAATATTTACCGGCAAATACAGACCAAGCTTTTTTAGCCGGACTGTCTGGTTGCTGCTGGCAATTATTAGCTTTGGTGGGGTTCTAGCCAGCGGCAGCTCAAAAGCATCGATAACTTTAGCGGCCATATTTTTACTAGGAAATGCGGTTATCTGCATCGGCAGTTTTTTAAAAGGCACAAGAGAAATTGGCAAACTTGAATACATTTGTCTGGCAATTTTAGCTATCAGTTTACTGGTCTGGGTAATTTTTAACTCGCCTCTAGTCAGTTTAGCAATAAGTCTTTTCGCCCATCTCGTTGGTGCAGCTCCTACCTATAAACGGGTGATTCAAAACCCACAAAATGAAAGCTTTGGATTTTGGTCATTATTCTTTGTAGCTAGTTTTTTAAGCATAGTCGCAAGTCTTGGCAATCCGGCTCAGGCAATGATTTTCCCTATTTATTTTACGATCTTTGATGGCAGCATGGCTCTGCTCTCCATCCGCAATAATTAAAGATGCTCATGCTTGCAATCTCGATATAAGAGAACATAATTATAAATTATGGCAATACATGTAGAGCTTGAACCACACAGCTTGCGATCTCAACACTCTAGCCTAGATATGAACTTGAGTACGGCTATAGGCAAAGAGTTTAATGATGGACTGACTCAATCGCTTGCAGGCTGTGTAATACAACCAGAATTTGACACTGATCAAACCATCATGCGACTTCACGAGGCAATCGATGACGTAGCGCCAAGCGTTTTTAGCAGACGTTACCACTTTGAGCAAAACTATAAGTACGAAGGTAGGCCGGTCCATGTTTTGCTCGGAGATCTGGCTTTATCTGAAGATGCTGTTGTAGAGCTGGTACCGGAACAACAGTTTTTGGATGATATTCATCTGCAAGTAGATGACAGTCGAGAGGGTATTGAAGCGCTAAAATACCTACATGATCTCTGGCCCGCAAAAACATTTGAATATCTGTCAGCAATCGAAGCTGCTGTTGGGAGCGATGACCCAGCTACAGGTGATCAGTTACTGGAAATAGTAACTCGAATGGCCGAGGATAGCGAGGCACTAACTCTTGACCCAGAACACTCAGAAGGACTATTGCTGATTGCTCATTTGCCATGGGAAACAAGACAGCTAACAAGGCGCTTACTTGTTGGTAACCACCTTATCGCTAAGCTGGATCTCGCGTTGGGCAGAGATAAAACACCCGAAGAGGATAAATTACTCTCTGCGCTCCATACCCATTTCATTGCCGACAATCTACATGGTCAACACTGGGAATTTAAAAAATTCGAGCTCAGCGAGGCTAGCCAGGTAGAAATAGCACGCTTCAGTGCTGAGAATATAAGTACTCTAGGTATGATCCAGCAAGAAGCTGGCAAAGACTCCGGGCAAAGATTCATTGCTACCTGGGACTCCGTCACGGAAGACCTTAGTCAATTAGTGGAATCTGCTGATTTGTCATCGCCTGTTGTACACTGGCAATCAATAGACATAGGGCACGCTTTTAAAGGGTTTAGAGGCGTAGATCTTTACAAAGCATTTCGACTAGGTCATTATTCGAAAAATAGCCTCATGTCAATGAGTGCAGAATTTTGTCCGGAAAAATCAGGGCTAAAAGCCGTTATACTTGAGGATGATCCTGCCCAGCTAAAACAATGGCGTGAAACAATCCAAAGTCACACTTCTTTCACCTCCGAAGATGAACTAGCGTTTACTTCACCTAGAGGTATTGATGCGGTTATTGATGACCCAGAGATAGGTTTATTTCTACTAGATATACAAAACGGCAGCGATCTAACCGCCGGTGTACGAATAGGCGAACAAATATTGCGACAAAGACTTGAGCTGAATAAAACGTCTACTGAACCGATTAAAACCAAAATCATCGTCTGGAGCGCCTCCGGACAAGCAGTCAATGAAGCAACAGAATATTTCAAACAACTCGTAGAACGTCTTGACCACCAAGTCAACTATCAACTTGGTGGCAGTGGAAGGAGTGGCAGCAGTCCCATAATGATAGAAGTACGGCGTAAAACGTGGCATGCCTACAGTGATATAGAGTAAAGTTTGTTTATACACTTAAATTGCGGCGGAAGAAAAAGTTCATCCAGGCTTCAAAATTGCGCTGATAAAAAGGTTTTTTAGGAGACGATTTGGCCTTTTCGGTTGCGTCTTTTGATAGATCGGCTGTGTGGTTCAGGGCTACTTGCTCAGGAACCAGCAGAACTGTTTCGCCTGGCGCGGCTTTACTAAATTGCCGCCTGGCCTGGAGCTCTAAATATTGATCGCTTTCATAATATTTATTCTCTAGCTCTTTGTTGGTGTTTTCCAGCTCTAATATCTTGGCTTCTTCCTCCATGCGAGCAATTTGCCGCTGCAATTTGTAATTGGTTTCAATGACCCTGACGCCGCTCCAACTAACCAGCAAAACAATCACACAAAAAACAATCAAACCCAAAACCCTGACATCCTTTAGCTCTTTGCTCAGAGGATGGTTTTGGTATTTAAAATAAGTGTTTTTTATTTTATCGAACATGACTGGAGTAATTATACAACATAATGTTATACTCTCTCTGTTAACATAGATTGCGGCTCATCCCGATTCGAGAGAGGATTCTCGAGTCGGAAAAGGAGAGGACTTGGTTTGATGGCCAAAGTTGCCGAGCAAATTTGTTTTGTCGGCAGCTCGGGCATCAAACCTTTACGCCTCGACAAGGGGGTGTAGCTCAGTGGTCAGAGCAGTCGGCTCATAACCGATTGGTCACAGGTTCAAGTCCTGTCACCCCCACCAAAAACTTTATTAAACTCTTATCTTAAGGTAAGGGTTTTTTGTTTTTATGGGGGATTAAACCCGGAGTTTTTGGCGGTTGCGATTAGATGTAAGGCGCTCTATGCCAAGCAGCGAGCCACCGGCAATAAAGCCAATAACCGGCATCCACAGATCTGGAGATTTAGGCTCAGCCGACTCACTAGCCCAGGTTGAGGTCGAAGCTAAGCTATTTTTTGGATTAGATGCTGAGTCTTGAGTGGTAGCAGCTTGAACACCGGAACTTCCGTCGTTATTGCCTGTTCCTGAGCCAGTTGATGACTGAGCGCTACCAACCGGCTCTAAACGATGTGTACCATTTTGGGCTGGCACAAACCTAAACACCCTAACATCCTCTTTGCTAAGCGCTATTCCTGAGCCAGATGTCTTTGGCTTGTTTGCAGCCGGAGACTTGGGTTGATTTCCAGCAGCAGTATCGACACCAAAACTACCATTCCAGCTACCAAAGACATTAATGAACAATAGCCCAAACCAGTCGGTCAAGCTAAAACTGCTATTAATGATGTTTGCAACATTGGCGCTGGCTGTTGCGTCGCCGCTGGAAGCATTGCCGGCGGTGGTGTTTTT
>CAZWRG010000009.1:0-37989 GCA_964636355.1 uncultured Candidatus Saccharibacteria bacterium
CATTTATAGTATATTTATATTATGAACAAAAGTAATTTATATAGGCGTACGGCATTGATATATGTACTTAAAGGGCTTGTTCCGTACACTCAAGAGAACATCAAGCTCAGCTTCAAGCCCAGCCTGTTCTTTAAAGACCTGGAACGTATTTCAGGCAAAAAACCCAGCAGTCTTAAGAATGCGTACTACAGCGCGAAACAAGATGGACTCATTAGGTTTGACGATAATGGTAACCCCTATCTTTCCGAGCAGGCCCAGCAGAAAATTTCACCCCTCCAATCTAAAAAACTTGGCTCTGGTGCTCATTTGATGGTAATTTTTGACATACCAGAGGCAGAAAGATATAAACGCCGGCAGTTTCGTCGCCTGCTCCAAGCGCTATCTTTCACCCAAATTCAAAAAAGCGTCTGGGAGTCTCCGGAAGACCACAAAAATATTATTCATGAAGCTATTTCAGATATGAAATTGGCAGACTATGTAGTTATGTACGAAGCACTTAAGATCAACAAATAAAATTATCATTCCTGCAGCCTGTAGTTAATTAGTACTATTTATGTGTCCGATCGGACAGGTTTTTGGTACTTTTTTGGGAGTTTAAGGCTTAGGGGGTTTTGGGGGATTGAGGTTTTTTGGGGTTAGGAAGGTTTTTGGGATTGAGGTTTTTTTGGGGGTTGGGGGTTTTTAGGTGGGCGATGGTTAGTTCGGTGCGTCTTTTGGCGTAGGTGCAGAAATCGCAATCGCCGCCCATGGCTGCCCTGCCGACTGGCGGCATGTCGCCATCCATACATTTTTTCATCTCTTTCAGCGTAGGCTCAACCCACAAATCACTGCCGGTATATGGAATGATTTTGGTTTTAAATTCCACCCTATCATTAAAACCGTCCAGGTCCATGCGGCCATTGGTGTAGACAAAATAACCTGTGTCGCTCACCTCAAAACCGTTCTGCCTGAGCAACCACTGATACACCTCTAGCTGGCGCTTGTAGCTAATCTGCCAATCGGCATCAATAGAAACATCGCGGTCTTTGGCGGTGGCCTTATAATCGACCACAATTAATTTGCCATCCTCGCCCACCCAAATATCATCAACTCCACCAAAAACATGCAGATTTGTTTCTTTATGAATGGTCACAATTCCCACAAAAGTTTCGCGCCAAGTATCGAGCTGCTCATGATCAAACGGAATCGCCTCAACGCCAAATTCAACCATCAGCGGATGGGGCTTTTTCTCTGTTCGGTACTTATCAAATTCTTTTTTGAAAAGCTCGTCGATAGCTTTATTGATGTTAAATGGCGGGCTGCTGGGGCGGGTAATTTTGAGCCGCACATCTAGCCAAAAACAGCGTGGACACTGCATAAAAAGCTCAATTTTGCTGCGGCTTACTTTAAATGGTGTTTTTTGGCCAGGCTTATACGGCTGGCTTCGCTCCCTCCAATAGTTCATCTAACTATTGTAACAGTTTTCTTCTGTAGGTGCCTGATCGTTATCAATACCCCTAACAGATAGAAGGCCGTGGATGGTTCCAGCAAATAAAGGAGAAAAAAGTGCTGTAATTACAATCGAAGCTTTATAGAAACTATCTTTTTCGTCTTCATCATGCATATCTGCTAGCGCAATAAACTCTTCTGGAGCAGGTATCATATACTCTGTTTCGGTATCCACATTCACAGCTCCATCAGCTTGAACCGTACTGATAGTTGTGGTTCTTGATGTGATTAATTCTGTAAGTCTTCTACAAGATTCAGGAAGTTGATCTTCTGACACAACCTCACCAGTGTAGCGATCATCAAAATCAGCAGCACACTGACGTGCCTCTGGTCCATATGGCTCGGCCAGCAACTCAAAAGCGCCAACGCCCATTCCACCCACCAATCCGACTCCAACTGTTCCGCTAAGCAGGGCTTTACTTAACCTCTTCACAACGTAGACTCCTATTAATTCACTATATCATACTTTTTATAAGATAGTCACTCAAAACTTCTTACCGGTGCTTAGGTCAACTTATTTACGGCAGCAATTGTGGCGGTTTCGGCGCGGAGGGTGAAGTTGTGTACACTTAGGTGTTTTAGGTTTAAGTCTTTGAATAATTTCTTTTCGGCGTCAGACCAGCCGCCCTCAGGACCGATTAAAACACCGATTGGTGTCTTGGAGTCTCTAGTCTCTTGTCTCCAGTCATCAGTCATTTCATCTTGTTCGCAGACGAAAAGAGTAACCTTATCCTTAAGTTGCTGGATGGCGGTTTCAACGCGCATTGGTTCACGAACATTTGGGATGTCACTGCGACCACACTGTTCGGC
Organism: uncultured Candidatus Saccharibacteria bacterium; assembly: GCA_964636355.1. Taxonomy (GTDB): domain Bacteria; phylum Patescibacteriota; class Saccharimonadia; order Saccharimonadales; family JAGQNK01; genus CAZWRG01. Next base: position 2,299 of record CAZWRG010000009.1, read on the forward strand.
GGCTTCAATGACAATTTTTTCTGCCCGGTCTACATTAAACCCAGTTTTTTCTGACCGATCAGCCAGTAGTGGCAAAAAATGACTCACGCCGAGCTCGGTGCATTTTTGCAAAACCCAATCGTTTTTATCTTTTTTGAGTAGCGACCACAGTAAATAAATATCCTTTTGGGGAGTTTTAGGCTCAAAATCAGTCACGTGCAGCAAATGAGCCTCGTTGGCTTTAATTTCGTCAATTTTGTACAGCCGGTCGTGGCCTAGCCCATCAAATAAAACCACCTGTTGGCCAGGCCGAAACCTTAAAACCCTGCTCCACTGGTGAAGCAGCCGCTCATCATGCAGCCAAAAATCATGTTTTAGCTCGATGTTTGGTACATAAAATCTGTGAATCTTCATCTTCTTTCTAGTATAGCTAAACTTTCGATATGTGGCGTGCGCGGAAAAAAATTGTATCCCTCAAAAGTTTTGATTTTATATTTTTTACTAAGCAGCGACACATCTCTGGCCTGAGTCGATGGATTACAACTGAGGTAAATAATTTTGGGCGGCAAAGTATCTAAAAGTTTTTCTACAACTTTTGCATGGAGGCCAGCCCGCGGCGGATCAAAAATTAAAGTTGAATCGCTCGTTATATGTTCGAGAGCCTGCTCGGTGCTGGCCTCAATTACACGAGCTTGACCGGCAGCATTTTGTTTGGCCATAGCAATATTTTGCGGGTCAACCTCCACCAAAACCTGGGCATTAACCGCCAGACCAATTGTACCGACCCCGGAATACATATCAATAATTTTATCTTTGGGGACGGCTAAATTATTTTTTATTTTCTGAAGTGCTTTTTCAAAAATCGGCAAATTAACCTGGAAGAACGAAGTCACCCTGTATGAAAGATTTACATCCAGAATTTGATCAGTTAGTTGTGTCTGACCTTGGCTGTACAGCTCACTGGTAATAATGCTGGCTGGGCTTTTAGGATTTGAATAATACACCACCACACCCTGGCAGCAATCTGTAAAATCCAGTTTTGGAAAAGCCTGATCTTTAACAAATATGGCCGCAGCAACCTGGCCGGTTTTATTAACTCGCAGCATGACTGTTTTAAGCTGCGAACCGCGAATTTTAGCTTTATTTAAAACATCCAAAATTTTACTAGCCGCCGCGTCGATTTCCGGCCGAGCGATACTGCTGCCTTTGATGGTTCGCTTGCCATGGCTGCCGCGATTAAACAAAGCCAGACTCAGCCCCAAGTCATCAGCCCAAAAACTATATTCCATTTTGTTGCGGTAGTGAAATTCTTCCCCAGCGGTCACAAAATCAAATTCAGGCAGGTCTAGACCTTCACGCTGAAAAGTCTCCTTTAAAATTTCTGATTTGTATTTGTTTTCGGCGGCAAAATTCATAACTTGCCAGGGGCTGGTGCTGAGATATGATTCATCAACAGGCTTGATGCGGTCAATCGATGGCTCAATAATATCCTCGGCGACTCCTTCAGCATAATCACGTCGCTTTTTAGTAAGCCGCACACTTACGGTTTCATTCGGCAGAGCATTCCAAACAAAAACTTTCCGGCCATCAGGCAATTTGCCCAGCCCTTGCCCGCCGTGAACCAGCTTGTCAATTTTTACAATTTGCAGTTCGGACATTTATCAAACAGACCGCAGACCAACAATCAAAATGATCGCAAACGCAGCCTTAGAAACCGTGCTAATCACCAGATAATTTCGCTCAACTGCCAAGTAGTTTGACCAGTCTTTGGCTCGACCAAATTGTCGCCAGAGGTTCATCATAACTAGCACGAAGCTAACAACTAGAACCGCGTAAAGCGCGTAAACATACCAAGGAGAACGAATCATGCCGTAGACAATTGTGCTGACGGCATAACCAGCAATTACAATCATTGGCAAAATTCCGGCTAATAGTCCAACCAGGTAGGCGCCCCTTACTGGTCTAGCGGCGGCATTGTTTTGACGCTCAGCAATCAAATTAGCCAAGCTTGCAACCAGCACCGTTCCAGCTAAGAGCTTTAGAACAAACAGATCAGAAACACCACTAAGCAGCGCAGTAATCGCCACCATCAAACCACCAATCACACCATAATCAATCCACCTAAATGGCACCATGCGGGTTTTTGCAAGGTACGCCTGATAGTTATTCTCGAGCTTGCTCAAATAAAGCAGTGGCAAAACAGCTGACAATAAAGTGACCGCCACCACCAGCCAACGAATTTCAAGATCATAAATGACCTTAACTGCCGGAGTGAAAACAGTTTGGTCAGTGCTAGCCAACACATCTTTGGCAAGATAGCCGATGGTTAGCTGCTCTGAGGTGGTGTTCATGACTGCCCCTGCCACGACTGCTAGAATCAAAAACGAGCCAGCAGCCATCAAATTAAGGCTGCGAATCCGACCCAACGAAGCTGTCCAGAGATTGCTCAAAAAATTATTATTTGACTTACTCGCAGTCTTTTTCCGAGAGCCAGAATTAACCGATCTAATCTCAACTGTTTTATCAATGGTCTTCTTAACTGATTTTACGTTTGAAGTTGCCTTTGCCGCTGAACTTCGCTTAGACGAATTAGTTGATTTATTAGCCTTTGCTTTTGAGGTTTTAGTTTTTGCTCTCGAACTTGGTTTCTTAGTAGTAGTTGCCATAAAAGAAGTATATATCAGTAATTCAAAAAATTACAATATTCTTGCGCTATATACAATGCTAAGCGCTAAATATATCCACAAGCGTTACTGGCACTCTTGACATACGAGTGCTAATTTTCTATAATTCTAATAGAGGTAGTCGCCTCTCACTTAACAACCAGAAAGGAGGGTTTATGAATAATCTAGTTAGATTTGATCCATTCGCAGAAATGCGATCCTTGCAAAAACAATTCTTTGGCGATGATTGGGCTGCAACAATGCCCAAGATGCAGCTTCCGGCTACAGACGTCTATACCGAAGATGATAAACAACTGGTAGTTGAGGCTCATTTGCCGAACTTTACAGATTCTGACATCAACGTCAGCGTAGATAAAGACATGCTGGAGATTCAAGCTGAAAAGCACGAAAAGCAAGAAGACAAGAAGAAAAAATATGTTTTAAGGGAAACTAGCAGCAGTTTTTATCGTCGAATCAGGTTGCCGGAACAGGCTAACAAAGAAGGCATCGAAGCCAATATGGAAGATGGCATTCTCAAAGTCACCGTTCCCTTCAAAGAACTGCCCGAACCTAAAAAAATTGCTATAAAAAGCAAATCCAAAAAGTAACTTAGGTTAACTAAAACAGCTCACAGCGCCGCCCACCCGTGCTGTGGGCTGTTTATTTTTGTTTGAACAGGTCTGGCCGACCATTGCTTAAACTCACAAAAACAGTTCCCAAATACTCCCTTTCATCATACGCACCCTCTAAAACTCCTTCTCTGAGCACCAAGTAAAGCGCCGGTTCATTTGTAATTGCAACCTCCGCCTCGCAGCCAGCATATTCTGTAATATTATAATGATGACCAGTTCGCAGTTCGGCATAAACACCAGTTACCTTCTGCCCTTCATCGAGTAATATTAAACGATCACTAACCTCATCGGCGTAACGAACCAGCCGGGCGTTTTCTACAATTAAAGTTTGCTCCTGCTCTATTTCAGCACAATCCCTAAACACGTTACTGAGCTGGTAATCGATGCCCCGTATCAATCCACCCCCAGGATTTCCATCAAAGAACTCCGGAGCTCCTCTGTGAAGATCAAGTAAGTACTTAACAAAATATGGCGGCAGCGGCTCAACAGGCCGCGCTGATTCTTGACCATCAACCAAAGCCCTTAGTTCGGCAAGCTCATCCTCAGGAAAACTGTTACCAATAATACCTTCAAAATCATCTATAGACATTAGAGGATGATTCTACAACATAAACCGATAAAACAAAATTGCTTATGGTTAAACTTTACATTTGTCATATAATGAAGCAAAACTTTATTCAAACGGAGCAGAAAATTATGAGGCCGAAAGTAACTTTAGAAAATTCTGAGGAGGTTTACCAATTTTACACGGATTACAGGCCTAATAAAATCGCCAACCGGCTCGGTCACCTTGGGATGAGTTTGGCTTTTCGGCCAAGAGTAAGCTACGACCCAGGCGCCCCAGAAGCTATAACAGAGATGCTGAATTCTGGCACCAGAATCTTAATGGCCATCAATCATCTGAGATTTAATGATCAATTTACGGTGGCCTCCATGGCGCAACGAGAAAAAACCCTTCGTCCAATGACTGGCAATACCTTTATACCGGCTAAAAAATCAATATATAAACCAATTCTTCGCTATGGACTCGACACCATGGGAGCTGTGCCGACTTTCCGCGCCAAAGATGTATTAAATAGCGATGGATCAGTCGACGAAGCAAAAACCTTACCCCGTAGGCTTGCCACAAAAAGATTAATTGCGGCATCTATTGAAAGAATTAATGACGGAAATCACATGGCTATTTTTCCAGAAGGCACCAGAAACGACGACAAAAACGCAGACGTTACTAGAGTTCAGAAGCTGCAACCAGGTATAGGTATCATTGCTTGTGGATTAGATCCAGAGTTAGACTATGCTCTGATGCCAGTTGGCATGTTTTATGGGCGACATGGCGAACCAACCAAAACCAACCACCCATATGTCCATATTGGCCGGCCAATTCCTGGGCCGTTCAGTTCGCCAAATGAGGTACTTGAAACACTAGGGCCTGCAATGCAGACTACCGTAGACCAAGCTCTTAATAAATCATAGATCTTAATTAGCGTAAGGCCTAAAGTGATCAAAAATATATTCAGTAAATGGATCTCTAGTCAATTTTCTGAATCGCCTAAAATCACCCTTTAGAAAAGTCACCCTACCCTCCACACTTCTATCACTTTCTGATACCGAATAGGTTGCTGCCTCTATGGATGTCCCTAGATAACTTGCAGATGACAGCCTAACAGTCAAGCTCAACAATAGCTGACTCTCCGCGACACGCTGTTCAAATCTTTTCTCCAAGTATGACTGCTCTGGGACTCTGTATGATTGGATATCTTTAGTGAGCGCTTCAGCTAAACTAAAAGCCTCCACAACCAAGGGGCTTACGCGTAGTGTCTCTAGTGAACTCATTTACATAAACATACAACAACACGAGGTTTTTTAAAACTGCTTAAGCTTATCCGGTAACCAATTTGCAAAAATTTTTGGTTTTTTAGGACAAATACGTTTACTGAGGGGGCGACCAAGTGTTTCATAAATTTAAATCTGGGTAGAGATTTTTGGTGGTTTCATCAACTTCGGCGCGAAGCTGCGGGAATGGCACGCCTTCGCGGGCCGTTACGCCCTCCAGCAGCCAAAATAGTCGCTCGCTATGACCATAACCACAAGCTGGCGGCATGCCGTACTCCAGCATTTCAACAAAATCGATATCCAGCATCATGGCTTCATCATCACCGGCATCGCGCATTTTTTGCTGCTCAACAAATCTATTTAGCTGATCGACCGGATCATTAAGTTCTGAATAAGCTTTGCAAGCCTCCGTGCCGCCAAGAATCAAATTAAACTGCTGACTGAGCTCTGGGCGATCTGACTGAACCTTGGCAAGCGGCTGCAGAAAAGTTGGGATGTTGATTAGATACGCCGGCCCGGGAAGCTCTACTCGAATCTTCTTCCAAAGCTTATCAATTCCCCGGTTAATATTGTCGGATTTTTCAACTTCTAGCTGGTTGTCTGCGAGCGCTTTCTTGACCTCTTCAAGCGTACAATCAAGGGGATTAATACCATAGCGATCTTGGATAATCTGAACATAATCTATCTCCTTAAAATCCTGGCTGAGGTCAACTTCTTGGCCGTTTGCCAGAGTGAATTGCAGCCTGCCCCAGGTATTTTGCGCGATGTAGCGTACAAATTCTGTGGTAAATTTCATACCCCACTGCCAATCTTCGTAAGCAGCGTACCACTCCATAGCAACATGCTCTGGTAAGTGTTCGTCAGAATAATTTTCGTTTCTAAACCGCGGCCCAATATCAAAAACTCTCTCAAAACCGCCGCCCAGCAACCTCTTGAGCGGCAATTCATGGCTAATTCTCAGATAGAAATCCTGATCCAGGGCATCCATGTGAGTGGTGAATGGATTAGCATCTGCCCCGCCGGCGGTATGCTCCAGCACTGGAACATTTATCTCGACAAAGCCATTATCTATCAAAAACTGTCTAGCCGATTGCCAGAACTTACTCCGCCTAATAAACCTCTGTCGCACTTCTGGGTTAACGTTCATGTCCACGTATCGGCGGCGCATACGTTCTTCTTTGTTGGTAAAACCGTCTTGCTCAGTTGGCATTGGCCGCAAACTTTTGGTCAGCAGTCGCAAATTTTTAACTTCGATTGATATTTCACCAGTCTGAGTCTTGATAACCTGCCCGGTAGCTTCTATAAAATCACCCGGATCCAAAAGATTTAGCTGATCAAAGCCCAGCTGACTGTCACTCGCGTTTAGCGGCTCGACCAGATCGTGTTTTAAGAAAAGTTGAATTTTGTCGGACTCGTCTCTTAAAACAAAAAAAGCGATTTTGCCAAATTTTCTAGTACCCACCAGCCGACCAGTCAAAACCACAGACTGACCTTCAAAATCATCAAAATTCTGAGTTATATCAGCAATCAGATTTGTTCGCTCTGACGTTGCCGGATAAGCATTTACGCCTAACTCGGTCAAATCCTGCAATTTGCGCAACCGCTCGTCTCTGAGTTCTTTTAAATTCGCCATTTTAAGTATTATATCAGTAATTATTGGTTAAACTAGGTATTTCCTACATATCATCATGCCGCAAAAACCGATTGTGATTGGTTAAAATGTGGCCTTTCGGAATAGTCAGACGATAATCTTTAAACCCCCACCAAGCACTTCTCAGAGCATGAGTTAGGAAATGTCAGCGATTTTATAGGTCGCTGTCTCTGCAGGAGTTTTGATTTCTACCTCATCGCCTTCTTTTTTGCCAAGCAGCGCCTGGCCAATTGGTGACTCGTCAGAAATTTTGCCATTTAGCGGATCAGCCTCAACGGTGCCAACTACTTGAAACTCTTTGGATTTTCCGCCGCCGTCTTTTAATTTAACGGTTGAGCCGAGTTGAACCACGCTGTCGCCTTTTGGCTTTTTAATAACTTCTACATTTAGTAAGATATTCTCGATTTCAGATATTCGGTTTTCAACCCGCTCTTGTTCTTGGCGTGCCGAATTATACTCAGCGTTTTCGCTCAAATCACCAAATTCGCGAGCAGTCTTTATACGTTCAGCAATTGGTCCACGTTCGGCAATCAACTCTTCCAGCTCAGTCTTTAGCTCGGCTACCCCTTCTTTAGTCAGGTAAAATTGTTTTTTCATATAAAATACTCCTTATTCGGTATTAGTTTCAGACCCTCAGCGTTGCCAATGATTATAGCAGATTAATTTTTTTCAGTTAATGAATTAATTACTTCTTCTGTGCTAAGCATTTTAGCTTCGGCTTCAGTTCTAGATTTTAACTCGTGCTCTCCGTTGTCCACCGTTCTTTGACTGACTACCAATCGATACGGAATTCCCATAAGATCGGCGTCGGCGAACTTTTCACCGGGACGAGTGTCGCGGTCATCATATATTACCGCAACTCCAGATTCCGTCAAGCGGATATATAACTCATCAGCCGCTGACACCACAGAAGGTGTATCTCCAAGCCTGGCGAGATAGACTTTTGCCGGCGCTACACTCTCTGGCCAAACCAACCCTTTATCATCCGAAAAATGCTCCGCTAAAGCTCCCACCAAACGACTAACCCCAATCCCGTAACAACCAGCGATAATCTTCTGTTTGTTGCCATCAGCGTCAGTGTAATATACTCCCAGCGCATCAGTATATTTACTCTCCAGAGGGAAAATATTACCGACCTCTATGGCTTTATATTCTTTTAGCTTGGACTTATCGATGTTCGTGGCTGCCAGCCGCTGATCATCAATGACCTCTTGATTGACAGCAATTTTATTTTCCTCATCTACGAATATTGTATCCTCGCCTATCTCGCTAAGCATCTGAAACTCATCGCTAAAACGAGATGTAAAAATCCCGCCATCAGCATAAGTTCGATAAGTTATATGACCAATTCCTAATCGTTCATAAACCTTATGATACGCCGCGGCGACCTTTTCATATATTTCGTCATGTTCATCTTGAGACCGCGCAAAACTGTACATATCCTTCATGGCAAATTCTCGGCCACGAAGCAAGCCTGCCTGTGCTCTCAGCTCATTACGGAATTTATTTTGTATCTGATAAACCAAAACTGGTAAATCCTTGTACGAACTCAAATGATCACTCAGCATGTCAACAATTGGCTCTTCATGAGTCAGACCCATACCCAGCTCAGTGCCATTTGAAAGCTTTGTTTTAAACCAGTTATCAACCTTGGCATCATCCCAGCGATCAGTTTTTTCAAAAATCTCTTTGGGCTGCAAAACTGTCATTTGCACTTCTTGCCCACCCACGGCGTTCATCTCTTCGCGGACAATCTGCTTGATGTTTTCAAGTACTCTTAAACCAAGCGGAAGGAATACATAAACTCCGGCCATTTCTTTGTGAATGAAGCCGGCTTTAATTAACAGCTGGGCGTTTTTGGCCACTTCGTCAGCTGGTGCGTCTTTGCGGGTTTTGGTAAATAGTTGGGATAATCTCATAAGGCGTAACCTAGTTCATTCCATTCAATTAATTGCTGATCTCGTCTCATTCTACTATCCTTATCGAAGTTCTGTACAGCAAATCGAGCAGCTTTTCGTTCAGCCGCCACTAATGCGTGGTCTTGAGCGATGAGCTCCATCTTAGATACTGTTTCGACGCACCCTGATGCAAGTGCTTCTGCTACTTCGGTCTTCAGGCCTGGACGCTGTCCAACGCGGGCAGCGTGAAGTATATTTTCTAGACCAAGAACGTCGCACTGAGCCACTTTTTGGTTAACTTCAGCTGTTTTTATGTCTTCTAGGTCAAAACATGTCTCGACTGCCATGTTTAAACTTTTTGCTAATGTTTCTATCATTTGTGATCTCCTAAAATAAAAATCCCTCGTTTCTGACGAGGGGTATAATTGCAATTTTCTAAATTAAAAATATTCCTACCCCTAAGCGGGCGGGATCGGTAAAATTCGGCTAACATTAGTAAAATAATGCATAAACTTATTATACACTCTTAACCTCCAAATACAAATAATGTCATGAAGGCTAGACCGTTTTTAAGCCCGTGAAGAATTATTGGCGAAGTCAAGCCGCCGGTTTTCTCGCGCAGATAAACCAAAACCATCGACAACACAAAAGTATCTACGGCAGCCACCCAAAGCAGCGCATTGCCACTACCCCACTGCAAATGCGCCAACGCAAACAGTATGCTTGTAATGATAGCCGCCAAAATTTTTGGCAATTTGGTTTTAAGCCCACTATAAAGAAAACCACGGCACAAAATCTCCTCCGAAACGGCTGGAACAACCACTAAGCTAATAAATATTAGCGGCAGCATAATCACCTCAACATTGGTATCGAAGCCAATTTCTTGTCTTTGAGAAGCATTAAAGCCGGGGATTAAAGCCGTCACCAAATTAATAGCGATTATCAAAATAAAATAATATACAAACAACGCGACGATTGGGTACCACAAATCATTAAGCTTTGGTTTTATCAGACCAATGTTTTTAAATGTCATTTTTCTGAAGCCGAGGAAAATCTTCAGTAAATAAAGTGTGAAAAATCCGGTTAAAAAGAAAGTGGCAAACTTAGCAACTGTTGAGCGAGCATAAAGACTGCTGGCGCTCTCGGCTCCACCGGCCAAAATAAGCAGCGGGAGCACAATAAACAGCCCAGCTAAAAACTGCGAACTAAAGAACACGCCAATCGAAACAACAACCGCCGCCAGCGGTCCGTAGCCAAACTTATTTTTTGGAGTTTCCTCTTGATTTTCCTGGCTGGCTGTACTCATTTTATCTCACAAAGCCGGCGGCCCATTAGAAGAATCTTCTAACATCAACAATTGTAATTAGAACGAACAGCATCATTAACAAGGCGAAGCCAGTTCCATGAATGCGGTCTTCCATTTCTTTGGTCAGCGGTTTTTTTATGGCCCTAAACAATAAAGTTACAAACAGTCGGCCGCCGTCAAGTGCCGGAATTGGCAGGACGTTCATAATCGCTAGCGTCAGCGAGATAACCGCGATAATCAGCAGCACAAACTCATAACCAAGCAAGGTGCCGTCCTTTAAGATCACAAAAATTCCTACTGGACCAGCCACTTGATCGCTGGCTTTTTTGCCCTCGCCCCTAAAAACATTGGCTAGTGCCGTACCCAACCCTTTAAATGTTTCGGTGGTAAACTGCTTGATAAGGCCAGCTGCTACAATCGGTGACGACCAAGTCGAGCGCTGTACAGTGTAAGCACTGGGTGCTATTCCCAAAAAGCCTTTAGGCTGATCAGTGTCCTTGCTCTGCTCAACTTCTTCGGTAGTTCTAAGTTGCGCCGAAGTCTCTATTCGCTGATCATCTCGGCTATAGGTTATGTCAACTTCTTGACCGGCGTATTGCTCGGTCAGGTCCGGAAAGTTTTGTGGATCAGTAACCTTCTGGCCGTTGAGTTCCAGAAGTAAATCACGCTGCTTAAGACCAGCCTCAGCAGCCGGCGAATCAGGCTCAACATAGCCTACAAAAAGCTGCTGTTTTACAATTTCTGTATCACTGGCAACTGTAAATTGATTTTCCAGCAGTTTAGGAATACCCACAAAAGCCACTATTGTTAGAAGCACAAAAGCAGTTACTAAGTTCATAAACACCCCGGCGACCATGATTTTTATCTTGGCGGGCAGGGTTGCCGCTCCAAAAGTTCCTGGCTCGGTATCAGAATCGTTTTCACCCTTGAGCTTTACAAAGCCGCCCAGCGGCAGCCAGTTAAGCGTAAAATCATAATCGCCTTTTTTGCTTTTAATTCGCTTCAGCCAAGCTCGCGGCGGAAAGCCAATTCCAAACTCTTCAACCTCAACGCCATTCCGCCGGGCCATAATAAAATGACCGAATTCATGGACCACAATTAGGCCAATAAATAAAACCAACCCCAAAATAAGTAAGAATATATTCATGTACGATTAGTATATAGATTGTTGTGATAATCAGCAAAGAACCAGCGCCAATTTATACTTTCTACTTACCAAACCGTCGCTGGCGGCGGCCATACTCCGTCAATGCTTTTTGTAACTCCTGCTCATCGAAATCTGGCCAAAAAACATCGGTAAAATAAAGCTCCGAATATGCCGAACGATGCAGCATAAAACCACTGAGTCGCTGTTCACCGGAGGTTCGAACAATAAAATCAACCGGCGGAATATCAGAGCCACCATAAAGTGTCGATGACAGGACTTCCTCTGTAATTTCCTCAGGCTCATAGCCACTTTTGACAATCTTTTTAATTGCGTTTACCAGCTCATCATGACCGCCATAGTTAAAGCACAGCGCCAACGTGCCGCGGGTATTATTTTTGGTTGAATCTTCGGCTTTCTTGATAGCCTTGAGTAACTTCTGGCTAATGTTTTGCTCACTTCCCAGCCAAATCACCCTGATCTGCTCTTTATTTAGCTCCTTAAGATCTTTGGTCAGCATTCGATAAGCCAAATCCATCAGGTATTTGACTTCCTCTGGTGTGCGGCTCCAGTTTTCGGTAGAAAAAATATAGGCCGAAACGTAACTTACGCCGCTGTTTATGGCGGCTTTGGTGATTTCTTTTAGATTATCGTAGCCCTTACGATGACCCTCAAGCGTCGGCAAGCCATGCTCTCTGGCCCACCGCCGATTACCATCTAGGATGAACCCGACATGAGATGGGATAGATTTATTGTCTTTAATGGCCAATTCCTAATCTATTAAAAAATTTTGCTCAGCTAAACTGTCATGATTTCTGATTCTTTGGCTTTTGCGGCGGCCTCCACGTCAGCTTTTACCTGAGCCATCGCTTCGTCAACTTGTTTTTGTAAGCTCTTAGCCTCATCCTCGCCAACTTGCTTGTCTTTTTTGAGCTGCTCAATTGTTTTCATAGCTTCATGCCGGACATTACGCAAGCTAACCATACTGTCCTCAACTTTAGTGCCGACTAATTTCACATATTCGCGGCGACGCTCTTCAGTAAGCGGCGGAATTGGTACCCGGACCACGCGCCCGTCATCGCTCGGATTCATATCCAAACTAGGATTATCTCTAATTGCAGCACTGATAACTTGAAGATTGCTCGGATCAAACGGCGTGATTTGCAGCAGCTGAGCCTCTGGCGCGCTCACACTAGCCAGCTGATTAAGCGGCATCGGTGTGCCGTAAGCCTGCACAACTACACTGTCCAGCATACTTGGATGAGCCCGGCCAGTGCGAACTTTTTTGAGCTCCTCTTTTAGATGATCGGCCGCCTGGCTGAACTTTGATTTAGCTTGGTCAATGACTTGATTTGGATTCATGGTACTCCTTGTCTAAAGGTTATGTATTTACATTATAACCTTAGCTGTCGGTTTATGCTTGGTGGTTTATTCTACTTCGCCGAGGGCGATACGACTAAATCTTCGCACAACGATGTTTTCGCCAAGCTTAGCGATGTTTTCTTTGACGTACTCGCCAACAGTTTGATCGGGATTTTTGACAAACGGCTGATCCAAAAGACAGCGCTCCGCAAAATGCTTTTTAAGCATTCCCTCAACGATGTTATCAATCATGTTTTCAGGCTTGCCGTCAGCCTTAGCCTTCTCTTTAAACTCAGCTCTTTTAACGGATTTTGCTTCTTCGGTAACGTCATCTGTTGATACAAATTCCGGATTGCTGGCCGCAATGTGCATGGCAATGTCGCGGACCAACTCAACAAAGTTTTCGTTCCGGGCCACGAAATCGGTTTCACAATTTACCTCCACCAACACACCAATACGATTGTCGTGATTATAAGTGCCGACAATCCCCTCACGGGCCTCGCGTTCACCGCGCTTTTCAGCTTTTGTTAAACCCTTTTTGCGCATTGCCTCAAGTGCTTTATCAAAATCGCCTTCGGCCTCCACGAGCGCCGCCTTGGCATCTGTAATACCAACGCCAGTTAGCTCGCGTAGGCGCTTGATTTCTTCGATTGTAATGTCTGCCATATGTTCTTCCCTTCTGTTCTAATTTTTATAAATTTATAGTTGCTACTTTTAGTTTTAAAACCATTTTCTATATCTAGCTAACGGAAATTAATTTGGAAAATGGTAAATGGTAAATGAAAAATTGTTAACTGAGTCTTGCCCTAATGACTATTTTTGGTCCTTATCAGGCGATGCTTTTTCAGCTTTTTTCTGGTGAGCTGCTTTGCCAGCTTCGATTGCTTGCTGCACGTAATCAACCACTAATTTGATAGATTTTATAGCATCGTCGTTGCATGGAATTGGCATATCAACCAGACTTGGATCAGCGTTTGTATCCACCAAAGCAATAACTTTGATACCTAATTTACGAGCTTCGCGCACCGCATTTACATCGTGCAGAATATCAGTTACAAAAACCGCGCCGGGACGTGCTCCAAGATTTTTGATACCACCGTAAAGATGATTCATCTCATCAATTTCTTCCTGGAAGCGCTGCACTTCAAGCTTGTTATATTTTGATTCCAGCTGGCCGCTAGCCATCTTTTCTTCAAGGTCTTTTAGATACTTGATGCGGCCGCCGATGGTGTTTCGGTTGGTCAACATTCCGCCCAACCAGCGCTCTACCACATAGGGCTGAGAGGTTGCTTCAGCTGCTTCTTTGATAACGTCATGAGCCTGTCGCTTAGTTCCAACCAACAAGATTTGTTTGCCTTCGCTGGCAGTTTTCTCAATAAATGACAACGCTTCTTCAAGCGCCGAAACTGTTTGAGTCAAATCAATTATATGAGTGCCACCGCGCTTGCTGTGAATAAACGGTGCCATTTTTGGATGCCAACGGCTGGTTTTGTGGCCAAAATGCGCGCCGGCTTCTAATAGTTTTTTAATATCAACATCGACTGATGCCATATTTGTAAATCCTTTCGTTCTTCACGGATGAGCAACCGATGCAAGCCTGGAGACAAGCTCACTCGGAAGGATTTCCTCTCCCGCTGTTTAATTAATTACCTGAGTAGCTTAACAGACTAACCCCAGATTGACAAGAGAGCTCTTTTGAAGTACTATCATTTAGTTAAACAAAACGTCGACTGCAGCCACGGCTCACTGCTAACCGACTAAATCTAAAGAAGCCAGGATTTATACAAATGAAGAAATCAATTCACCCAGACAACTACCGCCCGGTGGTTTTTCAGGACCTCAACGACAATACTACGTTCTTAACCAAATCAACGGTTGCTACCGATGATACCATCACGCTTGATGGAACTACTTATCCACTAGTAAAGGTCCACATTAGCAGCTCATCGCACCCATTCTACACTGGTCAAGAGAAGCTGATGGACATCGAAGGCCGCGTTGATAAGTTTAAGGCTCGCCAAGAAGCCGCCAAAGCTCGCGCCGAAGCCATGAAAGCCAAGGCTAGCAAAACCCGCACCAAGGCACCAAAAGCCGAAGAAACTCAAAAAATCGGCACCCTAAAACGCAAATAACTACCAACAATTACAAGCCGCTTCCATATCTTTGGAGGCGGTTTTCTTTTATACTAAGAAAAGTTATGCAAGAAAAAGAACAAGCCCTTCGGCAAGAACTACAAGAACTCCAGACTAAACTGCAAGATCCGGCGATTTTTAGCTCCAAAGATTATCCCAAAATTGCCAAAAGACAGTCTGAGCTGGAAAACATTATTGCCCTGTTTGATGAGCGAAAAAAATTAGAAGCATCCCATAAACAAGCTTCTGAGCTTGCTGCTGGAGATGACGAATTAGCCGCGCTAGCTCAAGAAGAGCTCCAGAGCACAGAATCGGCCTTGGTAATTAATGAAACCCGTCTTATCGAGGCCCTGACCCCCAAAGACCCCAACGACGAAAAGGACGTGATCATAGAAATTCGCGCCGCGGCCGGTGGTGACGAGTCAGGAATTTTTGCTGGCGAACTGTACCGAATGTATGTCCGCTGGTGCGAAACTCATAATTACAAAACAGAATTAATCAGCGAGAGCCCGTCTGACGCTGGCGGTTTTAAGGAAATTGTCTTCGCGGTTCATGGCCTGGAAGCTTATAAAAATCTGAAATTTGAGGGCGGCGTTCACCGCGTGCAGCGAGTTCCAGCTACCGAATCTCAAGGCCGGATCCACACCAGCACTGTCACAGTTGCGGTGATGCCGGAGGCCGAGGAAGCAGACATCGAAATCAACGCTAACGACCTCAGAATCGATGTTTTTCGCAGCGGCGGCCATGGCGGCCAATCTGTTAACACCACTGATTCGGCAGTTCGTATAACTCACCTGCCGACTGGGATTGTGGTTACTAACCAGGACGAAAAATCACAAATCAAGAACAAAGAAAAAGCCATGAGTGTGCTCCGATCTCGGCTGCTACAAATGAAAATTGACGAGGAAAACGCCAAACTAACCGCTCAAAGACGATCTTTAATTGGCTCCGGTGATCGCAGTGAAAAAATCCGGACTTATAACTTTCCTCAAGATCGAATAACCGATCACCGCATTGGCTATTCCCGCTCAAACATCCCCGCCGCGCTGGCTGGCGACATAGACGATCTGATCACCGAACTCCAAAAAGCCGAACACGAACTCCTAAATCAATAGCAAATCCCACAAATAGCCGGCAGTAACGCCACAAAAAATCGTAAACCTACTATCTGCCTGTGCAATTCCTATTGATTGTCTTCCCGCTTTTCTTTTAGCTCCTCGCCTATAGAAATTGCTCTATCGATCACCGCCCGCCCTACTCTTTTTGCAGCACGCTGGGCGATAATAGCCGTAGCCTTTTCGGTATTGGACTTTCCGTAACCACCAATACGGCCTCTATAAGTACCGCCTGAACCGTCGGGTCTAGTTACTACAACCCCATCCGCAACATCGCCATCCACAAAACTTCCAGTTGAATAGTTACCTGTTCTTTCCTTAGTTTTTGCTTGAGAGAATTCATCATCGCCTGTCACCCTGGCAATTGCGGCATCTTCTACCTCAATAGAAGGACGTCGAGAGCTCCTATAGGAAACCGTAGATTCATCTACGTCGTCATAATGCGCATAGTTTGCCACTGAAGCTCTAACACCGTAGCGATCAGCTTCAGCCTTCGTTTGGTGAACCATACCAGTTCTTTGAGCTAGACTTAGAACCTCGCCAACTTCTTGCTCAGCCTGTTTTAATTCTACGGACGGATCTACTTGTGGTTGTTCTTTGCTCATCTTACTATCCTTCTTTATTTTGTTTTCAGATTTTATTTTTAAGAATTTATGTGCCTATAATAGCAAGCATTAGTGTTTTTGTCAACTACTTTGCCTGGACCCTGGTATACTTATTAGATGCAAATCGGTAATTGGCTAGAAAAAAATATAAGCTACCTAGAGAAGTCTGCAATTTCTACTGCTCGGTTGGATTGTTTGGTTTTGCTTGGTGATGTTATTGGTAAGGATAGGTCTTGGTTGTTAGCCCACCCAGAATATGAGTTAGAAAGTTCAAAAGTTCGAAAGTTAGAAAGTATGATGAAGCGGCGGGCAAAACACGAGCCTCTAGCTTATATTCGCGGCAAAAGTGAATTTTATGGCCGTTGGTTTTCAGTAAATGCGCACACTTTGGAGCCGCGCCCTGAAACCGAGACAATGATCGAACTCCTGCTGAAGCAAGTAAAAAGTCAAAAGTTGACAGTTGAAAGTGTTGTAGACATAGGGACCGGCAGTGGTTGCATCGCCATCACTGCCAAGCTTGAACTCCCTACACTAAATGTAATTGCTACCGACATTGATAAAGAGTGCCTCAAAATCGCCGCCAAGAACGCGCGTCGCCATTCAGCCAAAATAACAATCACCCAAGCAAACCTCCTAAAACATTCTCAAAAAGTGTCCGGCCGGACACTTTTTGAGAATGTTTTAGGTGATTCTTTGAGTGGGGCTGAGGGAGGTGTTGGGGAGTTTATTATTTGTGCCAATTTACCTTATGTTCCGGATAGTCATACTATTAACCTGGCTGCTCGGTTTGAACCGCCGCACGCCATTTTTGGCGGCTCGGATGGCCTGGAACTATACCGTGAAATGTTTGATCAAATTGACAGTCTGAGTGACAAGCCGCGGTTTGTGCTCACCGAATCACTGCCACCACAGCATCAGGATTTAGAAAAAATCGCCAACTCTCATGGCTACAAGATCACCGACAAAAAAGATTTTATACAAGTTTTTCTAAGATATTAGGCTTGAAGCCTAGCCTTCTGGCGCCGCCTCAAGGGTGACTGTTAGCGTCTGTTCTTGGCCGTCTCGTACAATCGTGAGTGTAACTTCTGTGCCGGGCTGATGCCGCCCAATTGCCGAGGCTAGACTGTTCTTTTCATTAATCTCGTCATTATTCACTTTAGTGATTATGTCGCGCTCTTTTAAGCCAGCCTTGTCTGCTGGACTGTCCTTTAAAATTGATGGACTTCCTTCAGAACTTGGCACAATATAAGCCCCGCGCTTGGTGTCTATATCCAGTTCATATGCGTAATCATCAGTTAGAGAAATGTACCTGACCCCTAGGTAAGACCGCTCAAAAGTACCCCTATCGACCACGCTATCAATTAAACCCTTCATATCATTTATCGGAATCGCAAAGCCAATATTTTCAGCGCCGGCACCGGCTACCGCTGTGTTGACGCCAATTACTTCGCCGTTAATGTTCACTAGTGGACCGCCGGAATTACCTTGGTTAATAGCAGCATCGGTCTGGAATAAATTTTGAAGGGTCTCTGTGCCGCTACCGGGACCGCTAGAGGCCTCGACACTTCGACCATAGCCAGAAATAATGCCGGTTGTGACGGTGTTTTGAAATTGTCCCAGTGCGTTACCGATCGCAATAACCCGGTTGCCAACTTCTATCTTGCTGGAATCTCCTAAATTAACCGGTTTTAGGTCCTTGCCTTTGGCATCTCGTATCTTTAAAAAGGCTATATCCAGCGAATCGCCCTGCCCGGTTTGACCCAGAAGCTCAACATCCTCAAGCTCGGTTCCATCAGACAGCGTTACAGAAACCCGGTTGCTACCATCC
The DNA here is from genome assembly GCA_964636355.1 of uncultured Candidatus Saccharibacteria bacterium. Taxonomy (GTDB): domain Bacteria; phylum Patescibacteriota; class Saccharimonadia; order Saccharimonadales; family JAGQNK01; genus CAZWRG01. The sequence continues at coordinate 20,447 of CAZWRG010000009.1, forward strand.
ACCACATGGCGATTGGTGACGATAATACCATCGTCGCTAACAATAAACCCCGTCCCTGCACTGCGCTGAGCAATTCGTCCGGGGTTAAACCAACTGTTTGAACGCCTCTCGGTTACAACGTTCACCGAAACCACGCTAGCGCCTACTTCCTTGGCGATACTGCTAACCAGCTCACCTTCATCGGATATATTTTGTCGGCTAACAGTTATGTCTTTTGAGTCTTCAATTTGAGCACTTGAGCCATACCAGCCGCCGGCAAACCCGGCTGCAGCGCTTACTAAAACCATGAATATTGCTGTAAGCCCGGACACAAAACGATTCGGATCTGTCGATGTTTTTTTGGGCGGCTTGGCAGCTGTTTTTGCTGTATTTGTCCCCGTTGAATTATCTTCCATAACTCCCCCTCCTGCTTAAAATCGATGCTTAAAGAGTCTTATCGCCCCAGTCAGAAAGCGTCAGTACAATAGCGATAATCACCACCATCATGCCCACAAATTGGCGCCGCCACTGAGTGCTTAGTTTGTCATGATGATCCAGGTAATACAAAGTACCCAGGCCATATCCCACCACAGTAAGTAGCAAGGTTGGCTGAGCTAAAGCCCCGTAAAACAGTAGCCAGTGACCCAACACCCACACTAAGGCCGCGGCAAAATATGCCCAAGTATTAGCATAAAGCAATGTATGAGACTCTTCAAAGCTTGTGAAGAAATGCCGAGCACTGAAGAAACAAATCAACCAACTAAAGATAACCAGCGCGTAAAGCGGCGTTTCGCCAGAAACTATAAATAACGCCATCAGTCCAGTTAATTGGGCCACCATAGCCTGCAGCGAAATCTTTAATACACTTGCACCGGGCTTTAGGAACACCAGCCAAACACCATAAGCCACTGCCCAGACTAGCTGCCAGCCACCGGTGCCTGCGGCCGACATAAAGATAACTGCTGACAAGCCAACAATAATATCCACGGCGTTGGCTTGAATATTAGCCACCCAATAACGCGGCCTGACGGCAAACATTCGCCACTTACTGAGAATAACTAGCGCCCAAGCTAAAACCGGGAAACCAATCCCAACTAAAATGTACAAAAGAAACGGCAGAAGCAAAGTTAAGCCCAAGTGTGCAAAATATGAAAATCCGGATTTGGGCCGGAGTTTTTTAGTTCGCGAGACGAGTTTGTTCATTCTGACCTAATATTATAACAAAATCTGCTTCGCCGGGGTTGATTTTAGCATCTGGGATGGAAGAAACGGCCGTTGTGCCAAATCGGTTCTCTAAATATCGTTTAGTGTATTTTTTCTGGCCCTTCCTAAGATCGACCACGATGGTTTTTTGGACTCCTTTAGTGGGGGCATCTTTGACAGCACTGATGTTGTAGCCGTAGGATTTTAGATCTTTAGATGTCAGATTAGCCAGGCCGGTAATCATCGTGCCGTTATAAATTGCCACCGTGGCGTTTTCTTGAGCTAAGAATCCATCTTTGAGCCGGTTACGAACAAAGTGCTTAACATCACTGTAATCATCAATACCAGCCTTTGGAATCTGCACCGACAAGCCGTTAATCATGGTTCCAACGATGTGATCATTAGGCGCCGTCACTAAATCCACCGAGGCTATTTTATTGCTTGGAATCTCGTTACCGATTTCACGAAGCCTGAGAGCTTCATCGACACTGATATTGGTACGAACATGTTTGCCAAAATCAGACATGAGTTGACTAATCTTCCATGGATTACTATATGTTCCGGCAGATAATACCTTGTCCTTAAACGCCGTAATCACTGCGCGTTGGCGATTAGCGCGACCATGGTCACCGCCAGCATTCACACCCTTGCGAGAACGAGCAAAACCTAGAGCCCGCTCGCCATTAAAGTGTTGCCTGCCCGGCTTTACATCGAGTACAAAACTAGGACCAAACCACTCATAAACAGCAAGTTCCTCTGTAACATCTATATCTATACCGCCAACTGTATTGATGGCTTTTTGAAATCCAGTAAAATCAACCATAACGCGGTAGTGAATAGGGATCCCAATTTTGTTACTAATCATCTGCTCTATGGCTTTGAATCCTGCATCTTCGGCAGCCTTAGTTCTACTACTACCCCTTAGACCAGAAGTCGATAATGAAAGATTCTTGGCGTTTATAAAAACTTCATTAATCTTGTTATAGTTACCGGCACTATTTTGAACATACAAGTCACGAGGAATACTAAGAAGAGCGGCTTCTTTCTGAATAGGATTAATACTGGCAATAACGATTGTATCGGTCAACTCAGCGCCGTCATGCCCAGCACCACCATGGCCTAACAGGAGTATGTTCACCCGGCCATCACCCTCTCCACGCAATAAAGATGGATCGACGTTCTCCTGTAAAGCAACAGCGCCACCTCCGCCCTGCAAAATATTACGTAAGTTCCACCACGCAAAACCACCAAACACTAGTCCACTAAGCACTACCAGTGTTAACCCACTAGCTAATGCTCGTTGTTTTGTCCAATTTTTTCTACTAAAAGGATTAAAAAAATATAGCTCTTTGAGCTTACGACGAAATCTACCGGTTTTGCTGCTTGGTTTTTTAGATGCGTTTTTATCAGCCAACTTTTGTTTGTGGCCAATTTTTATACTTCCGTCTCCGTGCCTGGCAGGCCTTCTCTCATTTCGCGGATTATCTACAGTATTACCTAGACCACGATTTAGGTTGCGATTAATCGGCCTGAATCCCTCGGGACCGCTAAAATCATCAATCCTTCGCCTAAGTCCTGAACTCTCAGGATAAGCTACGCCAGACTTTAGTCTGCTTGAGCGCAGGCTCAACTTAGCCGATTTTGATTTGCGTGGCATGAAACCATCGGTTGATTTTGGGTTGTCTCGACTCGGTCTATATCTTTTAAAATTATCCATCTTGCGTTATATAAGTATAAAGCTTTGCTTATTATCTTCAAAGTAATTTTAGCCAGCAGCTATCATCATACATAAACTTACGAACACAAGCCTGGATATAAGAGCCTGCTGACCAAACTTACGCCTACTGTCAGATAAACAATACACATAATGTGATGTATAATTGAGATCAAACTGCCCAGCTAACAATATAACCCAAGTAAGCTTAAGTTCTAATATGAAGTCGGTTTACCAGCAATTTATAAATACTATCCGCAGCAAATCTCTGAACCGCTTTGAAAAATGCTGGCTATTTGCCCCGCTAATGATCTGGTTTAGCTACCACCCTTTGTTGAGTCTTGGAAGTAATGACTCTATGCATTTCGAGGTATCAATTACTGTTTTGTATGTGGTCGTTCTTGCGTGTCTAGGCTTATCAGTAATCTGGCCATCTATACTTAAATTAGTCTTTAGCAAAAGAACTATATTGGTATCCACCTTTTTGATTCTGGCGGCGCTTAGTTTGCTCTGGACTATGAATCCATTACGTGGGCTGCTGACCCTGGGTTTAATGGGGCTGCTATATATTATCTACCTAGCAACTGTAAGAAGTTACGAAAAGATCTACAAATTAATTCCTCTGATTGTCAACCTACTTATATTGAGCTCAGTTATTATGAGCATTCTATCCGTAGTACAAATGATCGCTGGAATATGGCTAGACAGGAGTTCATCTCTTTTGTGTCTGGGGTGCACAACCAGCCAGTTTGGATTTGCTAGGCCAAACCTATTCACTATCGAGCCACAATTTCTCGGTAGTATTCTTCTAATTCCGGCTTTAATTTTAAGCTATGAGCTAATTAAAAAGAAAACTGAGCGTAAACATGGCGGTTTAATTCTACTCATCATTACAACGGCCCTACTCATAACCTTAAGTCGCGGTGCAATATATGCTTTCCTTGCAGGACTAACTGTAATACTCATTACTAGTGCGAACAACTTAACCAAGATACTAAGGGTCTTGGCTATTTTATCAGCGAGCCTCATTACGTGCCTACTCGTTCAGGCATCGACTGCCGCCATAAACCCCGATATTGATATAACCTTTTTAGGTGCAGCTAACTCTAGCGTTAATCAACTCTCCTTGGGTCAACTAGAAATCCCTAGAGCAAGTAAACCTCATAGCAAAAACGAATCAGCAGCCCTAGATGGCTCAAACCACAAAACCCGGGAATCGTCCGTTGTTCCCGAAAATCACTCTAGTAAGCCTGCTTTTGATGGCTATGTTGAAGAGTCTACCAACACTCGTCTAAGGCTATCAACACTAGGGATAGATGCTTGGAATGACAATCTACCACGAATAATATTCGGGGCGGGCATCGGTAGTTCCGGGAGCGTACTAAGCGAATCATTCCCTTCTCAAATAGGTAAGCGCGAGATAGTACAAAACCAATATGTTGAGATATTACTTGAAAACGGCATTCTGGGCGTCTTCATTTTTCTATCAATTCTATTTTTTCTGTTTATGAGGTTGATTAGTCGAAAATGGCTGTGGGGCATTCTGGTTGCTTTTCTAGTGCAATGGAATTTCTTTAGTGGACTCCCGAACGCAATCCACATATATCTAACTTTGATTATGCTGGCTGTAATTGTGTATAGTCAGCTTAGTAAAATCAAGAAGCTGAACGTAACCTAGACATTCTTATATATCACCATAGGTCTTGGCTCGTACTAATAATTACCATGTTAAGCAGCAGCAATATGATATATAGTTTATATGGTATGGAGCAAAACTCTGATCAGCCATTAACGCACAATCATAATGATAGTGACCCTCGTCAAAATGGAGGTAATTCTCCGGTGACTTCTTCAAATCCACAACCGACTGATGCCCCGCCTCAACAGCCTATAAACTCAATGCAGGGCTCTCACGTCAGCGCACAAACTACCCCTGCTAATCTCCCCCAACAGCCAGACAGACCTGCGCACTCGGGCCAGACTCAACCTGTAGCTACAACAAATCAACCCTACGAACCAAAAGACGCCGAATCTGACTCTAGTGTAGTCGTGACTAACTTACGACAAAGAAATAGTGGTGATGGCTGGAAAAGCGCTCTTTCAACAATCTTGATTTTAATAGCCGCGCCGCTGTTAGCCATTTTGCTGACTACTTTTGTTTTTCAGTCATATGAGGTTGATGGCGAAAGCATGGAAACCACGCTTCAAAACAATGACCGCCTAATTGTGTGGAAAATGCCAGTGACTATCTCTAAATTAACATCTGGCGATTACGTTCCCGAGCGCGGCGAGGTAGTAGTTTTTCACAGATACGGGACCGCCACGGCAACCGGTGGTGGTGATAAGCAATTGATTAAAAGAGTAATTGGCCTGCCTGGCGAAAGAGTTGTTGTTAGAGACAACCAAATTACAATTTATAACACCGAACATCCTGAAGGGTTCAATCCCGACAGCTCAGAGTACGGCGAGCGGGCCCAGATTTCACCTGGCAACGTTGACTTAACTGTACCTGATGGTGAAGTGTTCGTAGTTGGAGACAACCGCAACAACTCTTTAGATTCTAGGGCGTTTGGGACTATTTCAGTCGATGATATTGTCGGCGAATTAGGTGCTCGAGTTTTCCCTTTTGATAAAGCCCAGGTTTATTAATGTTAGTCCCTGCTCTGGATTTTTCTCTGGGATTTTAAATATCAGAAAATTACTAAAATATAAAACTAAAGCTCATTAAGTTTTTTGATGAGAGCTTCGTAATCTTCATCAGTTTTGTAGTGAATCTCCAGCCGACCGCCTTTGGCAGTTCGCTTCACGGTAACTTTAGTGTTTAAGATCTTGCCGAGTCGCTTAGTGGCCGGGTTTTCAATAATTGTTGAACGAGCAGCTTTTTTAGATTCAGCCCCGCTTTTGATGCTCACTGCAAATTGTTCAGCTTGGCGGACTGACCAACCGTTTTTAATAATCAAGCCCAGTAGTTCGATCTGTTTATCAGGAAAGTCTTTGATCGATAAAATAGCCCTGGCGTGACCTTCGTATATCTTTTCATCCTGGAGAGCATCCCTGGCCTCTATAGGTAATTGCAATAGTCGCACAATATTATGGACAGTTGGCAGTGATTTCCCTAGCCTCTTAGATATATCCTGATAACTCATATTGAAATGTTGGTGCAATTTTTCTATCGACACAGCTTGTTCCAGCGGCGATAAATCGACTCTTTGAACATTCTCAATCAAGGCAACCTCAAGTTGTTCTAACTCTTGGCGCTTTCTGACAATTACTGGAACTTCATTTAAGCCAGCAATCTGAGCCGCCCGCAAACGACGCTCACCAGCCACCAGTATGTAGCCCTCACCAGAAGGCGAAACAATCAACGGCTGTAAAACTCCGTATCGTTTTATTGAGCTGGCTAGTTCTTCCAGGGCTTCTTTATCGAAAGTCTTTCGCGGCTGGTCGGGATTCGGTGAAATATCACTAATGAACAACTTTTGTACTCGATCCTTTTCATCTATCAGAATGGATTCATCGAAGTTAGAAGGAATTAAAACGTCAAACCCCTTACCTAAACCTTTTGCGCTCATAACTCATTGCTCCCGTTAATTCTTAGAAAACTATTCACGATTTTGCACCTCTTTGGCTAACTGTTTATAAGCCCTAGCCCCTTTTGACCATTTATCATGCTCAGAAATTGGACGACCATAACTTGGTGCTTCGGCTAAACGAATATTTCTTGGTATTACAGTTTTTAGCAACTTATCTTTGAAGTGTTTTTTTAGTTCACCATAAACCTGCTCCGATAAACTAGTTCGACCATCATACATCGTCACCAAAACACCAAGCAGTTCTAATTTACTGTTCAGTCCTTGGCGAACTCTTTGCATAACGCTTAATAATTGACTCAAGCCTTCAAGTGCATAATATTCTGCCTGAACCGGAATAAGTAAACTATCTGCCGCAGCCAAAGCATTTATGGTTAACAGCCCTAAAGCCGGTGGACAATCAATTAAAATGTAATCGTAATCCAGATTTCGAGTTATTGCGTTTTTGAGTGCTACTTCACGATTGGGCTTATCGACCAGTTCAACTTCTGCCGCCGCCAAGCCTGCATTTGCCGCAATGACATTTAGACCTGGAACATTCGATTCCTGGATAGCGGTTATGAGCTCCCCGGGATTAAACAAAATGTCATAGCTAGTGACCTCGGCAGTTTCTTTACTCAGCCCCAGTCCACTAGTGGCATTCCCTTGAGGGTCAAAATCAATCAACAAAACTTTTTTATTAGCCTTTGCGAGGTAGGCACCCAGATTAATCGCCGTGGTGGTCTTACCGACCCCACCCTTTTGATTGAGTATGGCTATGACTTTTCCCATTATGTTTGTTACCCTTACTACTTACCTTAAGCGTAACATTTTCACGACCTAAATGTAAATGTTATAACCTGTAATTAATGTCAATTTAGGTGAAAATAGCTTGAATAACTGCGACTTGTTATTCAAGTTTGTTTACAAAAAGCCACGTCGCAAAATATTATATCGTTCTTCATCTTAACACTTTAACTAGCCGTATAATACCAGTAGGAAAATATTGTTTTAGCTTAACTGATTTATGTAGAATTTCCAGTCTTCGTTATCGAGCTTGGCGTTAGCCCTTATGAACACCAATGCATCTTTGGTGTTAAAAATTGCCGTTTGGGTCTTGGACTCTTCATCAGTAGCGACGTAAACAAAACCTTTTTGGGTCTGAATCGGATTATCAGCCCGAAGTTGCTTAGCCACATAAGCCAACTGATCTGGATTCTTCTTAAAATCTTCTGGTAAGGCTTGCTGGCTAACGGTCAGGACCGCCCCATTGAACTCTGATGAATAGTTTAAGGTCTGTTTTTCTGGGTCGCGTCGAATTTCAATATCAGACTCGCCAGACACTGCTTCAAGCGGCAATATCGGTTTAAAGTCGACTCCTTGCGTCGCGGTTACCCCCGCTAGTGTGCGGCCCTCATAGCGTGAATTCGACCATTTTTGAAAACCATATAGACCACCAAAAATTATTAACAAACTGGCGATCATTAATCCCGATCTTGTAAATAATCTTCTGCTGTCAGCATAAATCGCCTTAATATCTGGCGCTTTTATTTTAGGAAGAGCTATCTTAAAATTCAGCACTACCTCTTCAGAAGACCGACTAGAATGTTCGGCCGAGCTTTTTGATTCAGGCTTTCTCTTAATAGGTGGCTGCCGGTTGACTACTGATTTAGCATATTTCATGCGACTTTTTAGGTCTTTGCTCACTGGCCGATCTTCAGCCCTCTGCTTAAGCGCCTGCCATTCTGGGTCATCATCAAACCAAGAGGTTGGAATTTTATTAGTCATATATATTTATTGTACTCCACTCAGGCGTCAAAACGGCGTATCAAGCGGCTGAAGCTCGCCGCCCGTAAAGGTCTTGCCGTGACGCAATCTTTTATTTGGATCAGAGGTAAAATACAGTGACAAGTCAGTGATAGTCGGGCCTCTTTGAACATCCTCCGGGTAGCCAAACGCCCGCGAACTATCGATTGACACTACCAAGTAATAAAACCGAGCGCAATTAGTGTTTGAGCCTGATTCATTTAACGGCGTGTAAGCTTCTGGTTGGCCCAGCGTAACTGCTCCAAAGTTAGTATCCTGTCCCCAGGTTGTCATGGCTGGCGAAGTACAGTTAGTAGTAATGTTGGTCATTGATCGGTAATTCAACAGCCAGCGAGCACCAATGGCATTATCGATTCCATTTAATAGCCAATGAGTTGGAAAAACATCTGAATCAACATCGATCATACGAGAATACTTAGCGACTTGCGGCTGTGACAAGAGCGTAGTCTGAACGACTCTATCATTCCCAGTGTGCTCAAACGAAGAAGCGGCTGGGCGAACAGCAATAGTGAAAGTCGTGCTTGCCTGGCTAGCATTCATGCTGAAAGAATCCGGATCTTCACTTTCACTTATTGAAGACCTTCTGGCCGAACCCACACTAGCCCCGGAAGTGCCTGTGCCTCCATTAGAATGCTGCGGATCGCTAAAACCAGAGGGGGGGCTACTGATTGAGGTGTAAGTTCCGCCCGCCGCATAGGCTAGCCACAGAGTATTTTCAGCTCCCCAGGCAGCCGGATTTAGTCCTGGAGGATTGGGTGATGAGGTGGTTGATGAGGGACCATTAGCTGCATCAACCCCAGTTGATAAACTTCCCGACCAACTGCCAGCCGCAATCCGATAAACTTGGGCAGCGGCGGTTTCGTTTGCCGAAGTTTGGAAGTTCACGGAAGTGCCACCCTCAGATCCGGTAGCTACTTTTGCCCACACAGAACCCCTGACACTATTGCCATTATTTTGGGTTGTTATTTGCTCCCAACCGCCAGCTCCATCAGGGTCACTGACAGTAGCGCTACCATCGTTGGTGAATAGAGCAATTAATAAATCACCGGCAGCAACCGATCCTGGCATATTGACGTTATGAGTTGTCGTGTTTGATGAAAAAGTACTCGGCGTTACCGATTCAACAATCGGCGCATCTTGCAGCTGACAACCACCGCCAAATAAATAAGCTTTGCCTTCGTAATAATTAGCTGATACGCCGTATCTCCTGCTGTCATATCGAACGTTGGTTTCATACCATTCACCAATTCCGGTTGGATTGTTGCCGCTAGCAATCGTAGTGTTGGCGCTAATCGGCGCAATTAAAGTCTTATTTACGCACCTACTATCAGTTGACCGCCCGCCAAATAAATACATGTAGCCATTAGCTGCAAACCCATCGCCCTGCCTAATTGGCGCTGGCAAGCTGGTAGTAAAGCTCCAGCCAGAAGTATCACCGTTGGGTTGAATTTGCGAAAACTGAACATCGTTTAAATAATTAGAGCCATCGTATCCGCCTAAAATATATAGGTTATTTGCGTAAGCAATGGTTGTATGTCCGCCCCTGGCTACATTAAAAGAGGTTGAACCAGTCGACCAAGCTCCGCTTATATTTCCACCAGAGGAAAGACTTGGACTTACCAACACATCGTCGCAGACACCAGACGTACAGCTGCCGCCGCTGCCATTACCGCCAGTCACATAAATTCTGTCGTTCCAAACAGTAGCGCCATGCTGCGACCTTGAACCTGGCAAACCATTAGTTGCCGGGCTGCCCGACCACGTCGGATTTCCTCCTGTGATTGCGGCTGTATAGTATACCGTCGACTGGCTGGTTCCAGCGTCGTTTTGACCGCCAACGTAATAAAGCGTGCCGCCAACCTGCTCTAACTGTCCCCAAGCTCTGTCAGCCGGCAGATTACCGCCTGCTGACCAGCTACCAATGCTGCCATCGGCGTTAATCGGCGCATATTGAACACTATTTGTAGCATCCGAACAATCATCCAGCGACACACAACCACCAGCCACATAGACATAGCCGTTATAAATAGTAGAACTTGCCCCTAGCCGGTCGTTGGCAAATAAATTACTGGCTGAACTGTAGTCTGCCGGGCTGCCGCTGTCATTATTATAAAGCTGGAAAGTCTGAACATTATTAGTCATTGTGTTACAGGTTGGGCTGGCTCCAACAATACAGCCGCCAATAACAAAGGCATAAGAACTTGAAACCGGTACACTTAATCCCCAGCGTTGATTAATGGTAACTTCTGACTCTTTAAAAGCCTCTAAACTACCATTACTAACATTAATTTTGGCAAATTGAATGTCCGATAATACTCCACCGCCACCAGCGTCGTACCCACCGACTACATACAAATAACCATTGTATCCAAAACTGGTACCGCGGCGGCGACCAATCGACATCTCGACCGGATCACCATTGCTGTCGACTGGCTCCGCCCAACCACTGCCAACCGCAGCGACAACATTATTATTGTTATCAAATTTGGCATATCTAAGAGTTTTAAGGTCAGTTTGACCCGGTGCTACGCCACCAACTAGGTAAATATAATTCGCATAAACTGTTCCTGAGTGAAGCGCTAAGCCTGTGCCGGTTGAGCCGGGAACAGTGCCGATTTGCAATTGACCGCTGGTAGTACAAGTCGGACTGGCTCCGCCGGTTCCTATTGATCCAGACGTCGTGATATTGCACTTATAAACCGCTTGTGTGTTTGAGCCACTGGGACAACCGGCACCAGTTGCCCCGCCGCTACAACCCCCAAAGATGTAAAGATTTCCTGGGTTTACACCGGCCGAACTTGGGTTAGCCCGAGCATAGGCGTAAGTATATGAAACCGAGGTAGCTCCAATGCTGGCAAAACTTTGCACTTGCCAGGCTCCGTCCAGACTTCCATCAATATTTATACCAACATGATAAATATTGCCCTTCAAAGACCCGCCCGTTTGTCCACCGACCACATAAATTCGGTTATTAAAGATCGCTGTGCCAGCCGCCAATAATCCGCCACTAATAGTGTTTACGTTGTCGACACACCAGGACCCTCCCTGATAAGAACCTGATGGGCAAACTGCTGGTCTGGAAAGCGAACCATCGCTACCAATCGCCACATAAGCCACGTTGCCAGTGGTCGCACATCCAGTACTAGTGCAGCCGCCAATTATATAAAGATGACCGTTCATTATCGCTGTGGCACTTAGCATACTTCCGATGTGTGATGTTCCAGGTAGGTCACAATTTGAATATGAAGGTGCATTACAAGGAGAGTTTCCGCTTGAAACCGAGCTAGCCACGGTACTGGCATCGCCATCTTGATTGATGATTCCATAGGAAGTTGAACTGCTGGTAGTGTTACAGCTGCCAGTAGTAGTATTTTGACTAGTGCAGCCGCCCACCGAATAAATTGTATTTCGCCACCCAACCAGACCATAGCCAATTCTAGGATTATTTACACCGCTGATTGTTCCCCAGTTAGATAAACTGCCATCGGCGTTTATGCTGGCAAGCTCAATACTGCCTCCGCCGCTTATACCGCCAGACGTACACTCACCCTGTGCATCAATTGTCGCGCAACCGCCAGCTATATATAAATAGCCGCCCCAGATAGTGCTAAAATTGCCGCCCCAACTTTGCCTGGCTGTAGAAAAGCTATTGGTACTCAGCCAGTTATTGATTAAAGATCCATCGGCTTTAATTTTTATATAATGCACCGAACTTTGCAGCGATGAGCCGCCGCTATTGCCGCCAACCAGATATAGATAATCGTTATAAACCTGGACACTGTGCCCAAACCTAACTGACGGTAAACTGGTGGTCGCCGTCCATGAACCTAATGATCCAGTGGGGTTGATATCTGTAAAGTGAACTTCATTAACCCCTCCTGCCGCACTATTGGTCTGACCGCCCAATAAATACATGCGGTTGTTATAGGCCACTGCTGAGCTGAAGCCTCTCTCAGAGGGTAGATTTCCGGCCTCATACCAATAGCTCCAGTTGTTTTGATTTTCATCTGTCGGGTGCCACAAACTAGGCTCTCCATTGGCCCCCAGTTTTGCAATGTAGACTGTGCTGCATATATTAAGAGCCCCAGAACAGCTAGCATCCTTGCCGCCAATAACATATAAAAATCCGTTGTAAGCTACCACCGACATGGCAGTTCTGGGACTTGGTAAATTATAATCGCTATCGGTACACCAATCAGTACAGGCACCATTTCCCGGGTTGGGACTGACGATAGAATGGCTCGCAGGATCAAGTTTTGCCCAGTAAACTGAAGATTGATTATTGCTACCATTGGAGCCACCGACGGCATAGATATAACCACCCGCGACCGCCGTTCCATGATTCCAGCGAGCCTCCGGCAAAGCCATAGAAGATGTCAATGTATCAAACCTGGCCCCTGTAGTGCTACCTTTTTGTATTAGTTCATTATTAACATCAAAGTCAATATTTGTCTCATTATTTCCGCGCATCAGCTTGGCAACCGTATCAACATAAACACTTGGGTCAATCGATAGCGGATAAGAAGCGTCTTTTAGGTTAGTGGCGTGTATTGTCAGCTGGTTTCCGCTGAGGCTAAACCAAGTGTTCACCTTGGACTGGCTGGAGTTAAATTCTTTTACAAATGGAGCTGGGATTCGATAAATTAAAGTGTTTTTTACCGAATTTTGCCGGGCTTTTTCTAACAACTCCTGATCTTTTTCATTGGCGGCCGACACATTACCAAGTAGCGCCGGCGAAACACCATAAACCCCGACTGAGCCATCGTCCTCAAGCCGAGCCTCGGTGCCTGGCATTAAATCAAGCTCGTATGTATAGCTCAGACTATCTTTGAAATATGAGTTAAGAATTATATCTTCCTTAAAACCAGTTGCCTGTAAAGTAAAAACTTTTACGGCATTTTGGCCTTTTATTGGATAAAGTAGCTTGTCGTTGTCTTGCTTGGGTGGCGCCACGGCGAATTTTGGCTTAAAAGTTAGGGTTGTTCTGGTTAGGCGATCCTCAACCTTTATGCCCTCTTCTGGGATTTTGCTAAAACTAGCTGAGAATTTAGGCCTTCCGTTATTGCCCTCAATATCAAAGCCCGGCTGATAATCGGCATTGTACTGGTAAGCGTTGGTTTCTGAATCAAACTTCAACATTTGGCCATAAAGACCGGGAGTGGCCCCTACAACCTGCCTGGCCTGAGGAGTTAATTTATAATTTTTATCGACCAATATCTCTGTAATCAGCTGGGTAAATAAACTGAAGCCAATTAAAATCGCAAACACTAAACAAGCCGCCCTAAATGCAAACTGATGTTTGCCCATCCACCTGCCAACACGAATATATCTTGGCGCAGCTGGGCCCAAGTTTCGTTTTGGCTTAGCTTTTAGCTTTGTGTTTTTTGCAACCCTCATATGGTATGAAAACCCTATAAATTACCATCACTCTAATGCTTAAATTGTACTCTATTGCAACAGCTTAGTACAAGAGGTAGTTCTATTTACCTAACGTAGTAAAGCTAAAGTTACTTACGTAAGCGCTGGAATTATTCATCGCTGTCATGTTGATGCGGAAAGTTATTATGTCATTGGGCGCGAATGTACAAGCTGTTTCGTCACCACTCAAGGTGGTTGTTTGCCAGGTATCAACAGAGTCGTTAACCGCTGTAGTAGCCCCACACTGCACACCGTTAGCCTGATAAAGTGCAAAAGTAATGCCGTTGTTGCCTGAAGTAGAGCTGGTTCTGCCAGTTAATCGAATCGTATCCTGATCAGCAAAACCGTTAAAGGTTGCCGGCAACTGATAACTAATATAGACACTATAAGTCTGCTCAGTAGCTTGCGGCGAAGTCCACTTGTAGAAGTTATAACTTTGACCTGTGCCGCAAACAGCGTTTGCTCCGGAATCATTGATATTCAATGTATCCGAGCAAAGGTCGGCAGTCATCGTTCCAACGCCGGTTCCATTCAGAACCGAACCAGCATACTCTGGCACCAGGTTAACAATATTATCTGGTGCGCCACCACAAGCACCCCAACCATCCGATTCGTAGCACTGGATTTTGCCTAGTGTCGTATCGTAATACATCGATCCGTAAAGTGAGTTATCAGATCCAGACCACGGCCGCTCGGCGAATGAGTCCAACGTTAACAAGGTCAGACCTTGTGATGTAGGACCGCCTACCCGAAGTGTGCTGGTAGTTGTCGAATCAGAAAACGCCATCATTGTTAGGTTATCAACATAGAAAGTTCTAGCTGAGCCGGCTGAAGTTGGCTGCCGAATAATTAAATCAGGGTTAGTCACAGCATTTGCTGGAGTAGTTAAACTACAGCTTACTTTCACCCAATCGGTAGTTGTTATTGTTCTGGTCGAGTAATTATTACAAGACGTGAAACTGGTTCCACCATTATAAGAATAGCCAACTTCAAGATCGGTGAATGCCGAACCGGAGCCCAGCTTCGCCGAAAAACTTATAGTGTATTGAGTGTTGGTCAACGGGTTCGAAGCCAGATTATTACGCACTCCATTACCGGAAGCTGTGCCAGCGGCCACACTGACTGCCGCATCCCCGCCAGCAACATTGGCAGCGGTTGTCGTCCTGGTGATTGTAGAAGAACCAACGCTCGACCAATTGGTCGTAAAAGTTCCGGACACTTCTGCGCCACTATTAGCCGCTATATTGCTAGCTTGTGATGAATCTACGCTTAACAGCGTCGCGCCGTTAGCGTTCTGTACCCGGTAACCAATCGGAGAATCCACTGCTGGTCTCGAGGTAAAGTTTCCACCGTTAACAATCACATCTCCGTCTAAGCGAGTAACCCCGCTATCAATCCAAAGAGCATAGGTATCGGCTCCTTGGATGTACAGCCCGTAATCATTAACCCCAGCGGTTTGATTAGCAATGTACATACCGTAGTTATCTGTAATGGTTGTTCCTGAGCCCAGGGCTGTTGAATCTATCCGCATACCGTTGGCCTGTGCCAGCGTAAAGCTACCCGCAACTGTTCCTGTTTGCGCATATGTTCCCACGCCAAGCCCAGCCACTGTATTTGTGGTATTTATCCTGCTGATTAGAGCCATTGCATAACATCCAAATAAACACTGGAGAGGATCAGCTGCAGCATTAGTTACATGATTAATAGCCAAGGCTGTCCCGTCGCTGGCGGTTGATGTATTGTTACCCAAAGCCATGCTACCCAACACCCGAGCATTCCCTGCTACATCCAGTGTCTCGCTCGGGGTGGCTGTACCTATCCCCACCCGGTTGTTGATAGCGTCTACAAATAGGGTATTGGTGTCAACTGTTAAGTTGCCGCCAATTATGCCACTACCCGATATGTTAAAGCCAGCAGCTTGCGATACGGCTGTTTGGTTTTGAATATAACCAGTTCCGCCTGTTGCTGGTGCATAGCTACAGTTGTTAGTACTATCACAGACCTGATTGCCGCCTTGCAATAGATTAGAGAACGATCCCACTCCAGAAGCACTTACCGAAGCTAGTACGGCACTAGTACTATCTTGCCACTCCTGGAGGTTGGCAGTTTGGGAAGCGGCACCTTGAATGACTAGGCCAATATTGGCATCAGCTCCAGAGTTAATTTGTGCACTGGAGCCCACAATTAATTTGTTATCAGTCCTCAGTAGCCCTACCCCGCTCCTGTATAAATTAACCGTATCTATTCCTGGGAAACCAAAAGTTATACCGCCGTTGGGACTGCCGGTCATACTAGTTAGCAGTAGACTAGCCGTAGACGATTCGTTTACTATTAGCCCGATGTTTGCATCTGTGCCTGCAGTCTGGCTATGGATTTGCATACCGATAGCATTCTGCACCGAGCCTACAGAACTAACTGAGTTCACTGAAATACCAGTGGCATTTTGAATTGTGCCAGTCATTAAAGGCCCGCCTATAGTTGTGCTAATACCTATAGCGTTGGTTACAGTACTACTGGCACCGGAGTATAACCTAACAATCAGACCGCTCATATTCGTGACAGTGGCACCACCTAAGGCTGTTGCTGAGACGTCAGCCCCCATACCACTACTATAGCTACTGGGACCATTCAAGCTGAGGCTTGAAACTAGTGAACGATTTGCTCCCGTATTGGCTGAGGGAGCGGTGATGGTCGTGGAGCTGTGAATGCCGCTAGTATCTCGGTTGGTCTCTGTTGATTGAGTAGTGACTCTTAACCCCTGCGTACAGGGTACTGTGGCGGCAATTATCTGACAGGTACCAACTGGCAGAGGGTTAGTACCAATTTGCATATAGCCACTTACCTGAGCGTTGCCGGTAACGTCTAAGGTATGACTTGGTGTGGCTGTACCTATACCCACCCTATTGTTAGCGGCATCTACGAATAGGGTGTTTGTATTCACCGCTAAGTTGCCATTGGACTGGAGGGTCATTCTGGTAGTGTTGTTTGTTATAAAATTCAAAGCACCGTTATTGACAGTACCAATAGTTCCTGCGGTTGTACCTCCAAAATCATTACCACCTTGCAAAAAGGCAGTTCCGCTACCCTGTAAAAAGCCACAATTGCTGCTGTTCTGGACACAAAGCGTTCCCGATTCATTTGGCAGAACTAGGCTAGGATCATTTGTAACCGAACCAAACTTCAGAGAGCCTTTATTAGAGCCCACCGTTTTGGCCAGTTGTTCTGATTGAAACGCAAACGGCACAGCGGTTAACTTGATCCTAGGATTCATCTCTCCGTCCCAACTGGCGACCCCACCAGAACCACCGATGTTCATCGTCAACCAATGCTCCTCGCTCCAGTTAATAGTTCCAGGGAAAGCATTGACCGAGCCCAAATGAACGCTCAGATAACCATTCTTGACAGAAACCAGGCTTCCGCCTGTCCAGGTTTCTGTCCACAATGCCGATCCAAGCGTTGCCTGATCATAAAGCTTAAACTCTACGTGGTAGTTACCGTCCGGTACTATTGCCCCAGAGTTTGACAAAAGACGAGCCTGAAAATTCAAATACGTAGAGGGCGCACCCTGAACCTCTACTGGCCTTATGGCCGCTAAAGATAATCCAAAGATTGCGCCCGTAACCGAAAATATGATGGTTTTGATAATCTTTTGTTTTAGATTTATCAGCCCATATGTATTTGATTTAGGCATCTATGTTTTAATTTTGGTTTTAGTTTTTAAGAAGCATTTTTTGCTTCTTGTAATGATTTTTATAAGTTTTCTGAAGGGACTAATAGACCTTAGCCTTGCGAGCCTAAAAGCACCCTATAGAATAGTATCTGCTTTCTACCTC
>CAZWRG010000010.1:0-36858 GCA_964636355.1 uncultured Candidatus Saccharibacteria bacterium
ATACAATCCCTATCCTATAGATCCTGTTTTGCTTTATAATAAATAGACCATAAGCGTTAAAATAAAAAGTATGTCAAAGCCCACGAAAAAAACCTTACTAGTTATTATTATAAGTGTCACTATTGTTGCACTAGGCGGCTCTTATTTCCTGCTTAACCGGAGATCAAACAGCGAACCCGACCCAAGCAACTTGACCAGTGATGCCAAATCTACAAGTGAGCTACCCTCTGCTCAGAACGACTTTAACGTAGCCGATATCGATATACATGATAATGCAAAAGATCGCCAACCAGGCAATAGCATCAGAGAAGATGAAGGGTCTGCCGGCATACACGATACCCACGGAAGCATCCCAAAAAGTATATCCACCTCAAACCCCATTATCTCGAGCTCTGGCCAAATAGGTGTCTACGCACCAAAGCCCAACCAAAGAATAACAAATAAAAAAGTAACCGTTGCCGGTAAGTCCACACTACAATCTGTATATTACCGTATATCAGACGATATTAGCGGCGTAGTGACTTCTGGAAGCCTTAATGTCGTTAGTGGTGAATTCTCCGGAAATCTTACAATAAGTACGAATGCTAAACATGGCCAAATAAGTTTCTTCGGAACGCAAAAAGATGGTAACGAATTCAGTAATGTAACTATACCACTGGTTTTCAGGTAAATTAAATCATGAACCGAGCAATCTCAATTCTTATCAACACAAAAATCATCAGGTATACATTATTGTTTATTTTCGCATTTACTTCACTTGCTCTAACTCAAGGTATATTTAGTAAAAGTGTTGATGCCTACCAACACGGATACTTAATTGACGATATGATTTTTCTAGATGCAAAGTCAATGAGCGCAAGTCAAATTCAAAGCTTCTTAAACTCCAAGAGCGGTGTCTTAAAGTCAAGATCTTTTAAGTTGGACTGTGATGCAGAAGGCATAGGACAGGCTGCAAAGCAACTGTACATTAAAGCTGGCGCGCCCTGTGGCTCTACTATATCTGCAGCGCGAATAATATACTACTCAGCTCAGGTATATGGAGTTAACCCGAAAGTTATAATTGCCACTCTGCAAAAAGAACAAAGCCTAATAACGGATTCGAGCCCAAGCACTCGTGCAATACGACAGGCAATGGGCTACGCATGTCCAACTAGTGGTGTTTGCGATTCAAGTTCCAGTTTTTTTTGGCAAATAGACAACGGCACCTGGGTTCTACGCTTTCATTTTGAGCGAGCAAGGAAAAATAACAATTGGTGGTATACCAGTTCATCGTGGACCTGTGGCACAAAAAAAACCAACTACTATTCCCCCAATCTCTATCCTCGTCAAAATGTTAAGTTTTATGACCCATACTCGAAAGTAAACTATGTTACGGTGTACATAAAAAACGCCGCCACCTCTGCGTTTTACTGCTACACCCCACACGTGTTCAATAATCACTCTAATAGCCCGCACCCTAATGATGCAAAAAGCCCTCGTTGTTATTCTATGCACCCGGCATCAGGAAGCAAGGGTAGATGCTATACGGGCAGCTACAATTTCGTAAAAGCATTTGAAAGCTGGTTTGGTAGTACAACAAATAGCTTTAGATCTTTGGCTAACCCGCGTATTATGCAAATAAAAAGCTCCACCCAAAAAGTAAATCTCATTACCAAAGAACGCTTTGGCCCTGTGCTATCTCCCGGTGCGCAAACATACTTTGTCGATATGATCTTGATAGACGGTAGCTGGCATGCAAGAACTGAATATGATTACAATAACAATAACTATGTAGGCATCCCGACAAAAGATATTGGCGATATACCAACTAACAATATTACCCCTCGGTGGATATCCGTTGACAACAAAACTAATAAGATTAACCCCTTGAAACGCGTCAATGTTCAACCAGTCAGTGGCCAGTCGGCTGGCAAAATATTAAGCGAGATTACCGTAAGCGGCGTCAAGTACTATCGTACCGAGTATGACCACAACGCTGGCAGACCGCACTTTATTAAAGCGTCCGACACTACCGAGTTTAAGCTTTATAATTTTACAAATCCTCGGGTTTTGGCAACAAAAACTAGTGTCGCTAAGATTGATGCGTTCTCCAACAACACGGTATCAACAACGCCAGCCGGCACCTTGCTAACCTTCAATAAAAAAGTCATGCTTGGCGGAGCTCAGTATATGCAAGCCGTTGCTGACAACGGCTCTAACAATCTCTACAAGTATAGTGATTTTTCGGAGATAGGTGACAGTACTAACTCTAACTTTGTGTCGCTAGATGTGCCTCGTTGGATGCAGCTACGCGTAGATACCAAAAAAGTTGAGGTCTCATTGCCCAGCCAAACTTTTGGGCCGACTCTTTCTGCAGGAACACAGGCATATTTTATTGATAAAGTAATGATCGATGGTGTTTGGTACGCAAGAACAGCCTACGATCATGCTGGCAGAAACATGCATGTGATACCAGCAGCTGATCTAGAAAACATACCTATCGTTCCCATAACGTCAAAATGGATGTCGGTTGTATCACCCACTCAAAAAATAACACCAACCACATCAGACAAATTTGAAAATATACCCAACCTGGTTGCAGCTGAGTTCGTCGACAAAATAACCGTAGCCAATAAAGAATACTACCGAACCGCTTATGAAAAAAGAGCAAATAGGCTGCGTTTTATACCAGCAGACGCGTTGGAAGAATTTAGATTTTTCGACTTTATTAAGCCTCGTCAGATGACAACGAAGACAAACACAGCCAAAATTAATGTTCAGACAGGTGAGGTAGTGTCGTCCGTACCAATGAATACGACTATGGCGTTTAATAGACGGATTACGATTGGTAACGTACTGTATGCTCAAGCTGAAACTGACAACGGCACTATTTTCGCAATTCGCTCGAGCGCGCTTCGAGATAAATAGTTAGGCTAGAAAATGACTAGTTCTCGAGGGCTGACAAAAGCCAGGTTGAGCTATCCTTAATTCTATCATTGAGAATTTTTTCAACTTTCTCCCAATCAATTGGTTTCATGAGATCACTTAGCTCAAGAGTGTCTAAATCATCTTCGCTTATCAGTCTGCCTCCTAATCCTAGCGGCTCTAGAAGGTCCGTCATACGTGCCAAGCCCCGGGTTTTGTTACCAATTACTATGAACTTTTTTCTGTTTATTATTGAAAATGCTGCGCCATGGAAAGAGTCAGTGATTATGATCTCTGAATCCCTGAAACACTTGAGCCATAACTCCATGGGTGGCAACCGCTTGCCGTTCCTAGGGCGAATGTTTGTGGTTTCGGTTTTATTAGCTTCGCCAAACGATTTAACCACATCTTCTTTGGCTTCTGTTGGGTCAAGCAGGTAAGAAAACACCGGCAAAACTTCCACTTCTCTTACAGCAGAGGACTGGTCTATAAGCCTTGAGTAGTCATCTTTAGTTAATAGAAGTGAGGGATCCAAGCATGTTGTTGCTTTGCCTTTAAGCTGCTCTACTAACCTTACAGCTGAATTTTCACGAACAGAAATTGCATCGAATTTCTTGATAAGACGTACGATTTTTTTCTTGTTTCTGGCATTAATGCCAGCACTATATAGATCGTCTACGCCAAAGCTCGCAGAATATGCGATTCTTTTTGCTTTTTTATTCTTCACAAATCGCAAGAAAAAATTTCCGAACCTGCTCCAATCCCCACCAAACCAATCGCGCCACACCTGATCTGAGCCGACAATATATGTTCCATAAAATGCGCTAAACCAGGGGTGAAATGTTTCTTGATCGATGTATTTTTGTGCAAACTGCTCAAGATTCCTTCGGTCACCCTCTCTTTTTCCAAATTTATTCATGTATCTTAGGTTAAAAACCCTTAGGTTATACCCATTCTTCCTGGTGAATGTCTGCAATGCATACCTCTGGATCAGGCCACCGTAATTATAGTATCCACCCAAAGATAAAATAGCCCCATCAGCCTCCTGCCTACTCCGAACAAATCTTTTTACTCTTCGAAGCTTATTTTTTATTTTTTTGGCTATACCTAAACTAATAATAGGTGGAGATATCAAATTATCAATTTCTCGATCTTTACTCCGGTCAATTTTGCCAAATTCTGGTTTTTTTATAAAATTCTCCAACTCTATTTTTAGACCCTCTTTTAAGCTCATCAAATCTTTCTGCTTGAGGCCGGTGGCTGTTAATATTTTTTTATTATTTATTGTACGGTTATACATGCGATCATACTTAATTTGATAGTGACGACCGATAACTCGCTCGTAATCAGCAAGAGAAACATGCCTGACGTTTAAATTTACAATATTTTTGTATATATCTATCACTTCTCGCCAAGTGTGACTTTCGGATGTAGAAACAGTGTAGGTTTCGGAGTAGGTCTTTGGATTGAGCACTAGGCTGGCTATCATTTGAGCAACGTCTCCAGCCCACGTCATAGTGGTCTTTTTATCAAGCATTTCTTTAGGAAATATAACTTCCTTACCGCTTAACACTCTGTGCAAGAACTCATTAGCCTCCATGGTACCCAACTGGAAGCGAGTTTTTGAGTACGTAATGGCCGGACGCACCACAGTCCAGTGTTTATAATTGCTATTTTTAAGTATATCTTCTTGCCTGGCCTTAGTTAAACCGTACTCATCGGTCTTTAAGTATCTTTCATCGTTCACAGCATCAAGCAGGCGCGGGGACTTTTCCGTTAGGGGCTTATCAGACCCAGCGTAAACACGATAGGATGATAAAAACAGGTAATGTTCCGTATTCTTAAGAAGCAGGTCTACCCGCTGCTGAAATTCATCGGTATGATAGACCATAAAATCAACAACTGCATCGTACTTGTTGTCCTTCAGGAGACTTTTTAAGAATGTGTCGTTCTTGGCGTCTCCTTGAATATATTCTAGATTTTTATGATTTGAGCTGCGACTACTCCTGGAGGTAATGTGGACGTTGTACCCAAGCTCTAATAGCTCGGGGGCGAGATACACACCCATGGCTCCAGTACCACCCAATAGAAGAACTGTTTTGGACCGAGCCATACTACTCTTAGGCCCTTCTTTTTATCTTCTTATACAGCTTAGCTGCCTTACCGGGCAGAACCCGTTTTGCAATTCTTTTGACTCCTGGTGTCTGTTCAAGTACTTTTCTTGTGGCTGAATTGTTCGCGCCTCTGATAAGGTCAACCGCCTTTTGCTCATTGTGTACTTCAGTAAATACCTCAAATAGGACAGGCGCACCATAATGATTAACGTCCTTATTGCAGAATTCTTTTATCTGGGAATCAACCTCTTCTTTGGTTGAAGCAGTAAGATACTTAAAGCCCCGTGATTCCGCCCACGCTTTTGCGCTACCATTATGACCCGCCGCAGATATGTAGCTGTCTGTATCAGAGGCCCATTGGTTCTCCAACTTTTTGTTTAGTCGGAACTCAACTCCATTATTGTTGTTTACCAGAAGAATCCGAACATTACTGCCTATGTCACGCATACCAAGAGCATTCATGTCGTAGAAGAAGGCCAGGTCACCGATTAAACCAAAAGCCAGCCTTTTTCTATCAGCTGCTGATTGGCCAATTAAAGTAGATACCGGTCCATCTATCCCAAAACCGCCCACATTACAACTAGTCAGAATGCTCTTATCCAGCTTAAAGAAATCCATATTGCGTAAGCTGTTTAGAATGCTCATATGGAAGATGCTGTGTTTCGGTAGATTTTCTGAAAGCCTCTGAGATATATAGGTGTTAGAGAGTGGCACCTCAGGAATTTTTATCTTCTCTACGGATTTCTGCAGAGTCTTGTAATAGTCTGTTGTTTTTGCACCAGAAAGACCGTCAAGCATAGCGCCAAAAAAGAAACCCTCGGAACAATTAAAGACTTTTTGCAGAATTTGTACACCCTGCCTGTTGTGAAGCTCGCCATCCTCAGACACCCTCCAGGTGGGAACGCCATTAAAAAGCCTTGACGCACTATAGTCGCCACTTATGGCCCCTATGTCAATAATAAGATCTGGAGTTTTGTCTGTCTGCAGTAGGTCAGAAATTTGTGCCGTTAATATACCATTCTCGCCCACATAGCTCGAGGTATGATCGTAAAATACTGCCGCCCCGGTTTTTTTTGCAAATCCGCTTATATTCTTAATTGTCTTCGCATCAAACGGGTTATGAGAGCCAATAAACACGCCTATTCTTTTGCCTGATATCTCAGAGGTGAGCTTTTTGACTGGCATTGTCTCGGCTGAATAGTAGTCTATCTTTTGGTAATCCGGTAATGTCTTTGTCGTAAATGAATACGCTGGAGATACGGGCAGATTTATATGTACTGGTCCTCCGCCGTTGGTTGTAGCTATTGTCAGGGCTTTGTTTACCTTAAAAATACATTGCTTTAAATCTGATCCATCCTTGACCACAGGAAGTAGCGCAGCATAGCGCTTCACATCGTTCTGCGATACGGTTCTGTCGGTAACCTGCGGTACAAAATCACTGTAGTCAGGTGTATGGTGCTGAGATGTTAGCGCTATAATTGGCAGATTTCTATAATATGCCTCTGTTAGTGCTGATAGGTAATTTCGTGAAGCTGTGGCACCAGTACACGATATAACCACTGGTTCACCAGATGCAAAAGCTAAACCGGTAGCAAAGTACGCTGCACTCCGTTCATCAACTACAGAATGCACCTCAAAAAACGGATCATTCTGAACCGACCGCGCCACAGGCACATTTGTGGTGCCGGGTGATATAACTATTTTTCTAACCCCAAACTTCTTCAAAAGCGCCAGAACTACCTGAGCGTTTTTATCATCTGTATACATATTCTTTTAACCTTTCTAAGAACCCGTAATGCTAATTCTAGCATATATCTAATGCGCGCCTTAATTGCCTTTATTACCAAGTTACCCCTGGCTGGACTAATTGCAAATCCACCAAACTTCCTAACTACAACATAACTGCCATCATACCCAGCCGCATGGCGGAAATTGGAGGTAAGGCGCAGCTTGCTAATAACCTGCTCTGAATCATTTGCCACCAGAGTAAAATCGATGCTCTGAACAATATCCTTTTGTACTGGTATAGTGGCTGATAAAAATATCCCGTCTGGCATATTTGAGTCGTACATGAGGGCTGTGTTGTTTTTTAGGGCATCGCTGCCATGCACCACCAGGAGATCACTTCTATCATTACCATCAATTCGTAATTTAAGCTTTGCGCCACCGACTAAAGGAACCGACAAGAAAGCTTCAAGCGACAGCTGGTGCTTTGAAAAATGCAGATCAGTTATTTTTATATACGCATCTTCGCCATAGTCAAACAACACTGTATCGCCTAGCATAACTTGGCCTTCTGGACTCAGCTTGGCCTTGGCTGCAATATCGGAAGAGTGCTTCATGTTCAGCAAGAACATGCGTCGCATAACGCTGTACAACTTAAAGCTAGCAATGGCCTCGTCACTAACTAAATCTAATATCTTTTTATTAGTATCCCTGTAAATCTTATACTCGCTACTGGATAGAATAGCTTTTGGATTGTGAGGATTGTAGAATACTCGCCACCTCATCTCATACAGTGCAACATATTGAAAATACAGTGGAGGGTACTTGTCGTTACCTTTGAAGTTCTCCAAAAGGAACAATGAAACCTTCTCTGGTGGATCCATGTAGAATCGTCGCTGCTTGGCAGCACCGGTTGTCAGCGAGGCATTATCATCACCGTTGTGTATGCGATTGTAATAAACACCCTTACTCACCACGCCTAATTTCATATTTTCAGACAGGACCTCACCCATGTAGCGTGTATCTTCATAAAGGTTTATGTCTTTGTGAAAATAATGTTTTTTGGCAACCGAAGATCGGATAAATGAAGGCGCAGCTCGCGGATTAACATCATACCAATCCGGATCAGTTAAGTCGACTGTTGTTGTCCCAAAATTAAACCTCTCGTTAATTGACCGCTCAGCGACATAGTAACCAAACTGAACAGTTCTGATTGTGGCAACGTCTACATCCGCCGGGGCAGTCTGGAAATACTCCATGACTCCGCTTATAGCGTTCACCGAAAGATAATCGTCTGCATCTACAAACCCTATGTAATCCCCGGTTGCTTTTTTTACACCAGCATTTCTTGCCTCAGATACACCAGCATTTTCTTGATCAATGTATGCTACATTATCTGGATATTCATCGGCGTAACGTTGACATATTTTTCCAGAATTATCCTTTGAGCCATCGTTTACCAAGACCAGCTGGATTTTTTCAAAGCCGATATCCTGAGACACAATACTCTGTATACATTGTTCTAGGTATTTTTCGACATTGTAAACCGGTATTACAATACTTATTTGCGGATTAGCTTGTTTGCTTTTTGTTGATGCGGTCTTATTATTTCTTGTCATACTACCTTATTCAATTTCTACCTTAGTCGGCATGGCAACTGGATAATATACCTCTTCTTTAGAATTTATAAAATGAGCTACGCCACTTACTTTGTCGTGAATTGTACCCGTATAAACCATCGGGCCGACTCTTATATCTACACTAAAGTTTCCGTTGCCGAGTATATTCGGCATCGAAAGCTTAACTTTCTTGGGCTTACCGGCCTCGATCTTAATGGCAAGTGGATTAATTATACTCTGTGTATTGATACCGGCTACCACTCTATTGCTTTTGTCGAGAAAACGCAACGCCAACTTGATATTGTCTAGGTTCTCGTCAGATGCCAGATCAACATCAACATTAATCGCATCAAAACTACAGGTCGATTGAACGTTTTTAATTAAAACTCTTTTATCAAGTTTATCTTCTTTGGGCTTTTTCTTTTCTTTCTTCTGAACAGGCTCATGTTTACGAAACATATCCAGATATTTTTCAACTGTCTCGTCGGCAGAACCGTCAAAAGCCACCTTACCATTATCAATTAATACAGCTCTATCACAAAACCTACGTATAACACCCACGCTATGAGACACCAAAATGATGGTTTTACCTTTGTCTTTCAGCATATCAAAATAGTCATAGCATTTTTGCTTAAAAGCTGCGTCGCCGACCGCCAGAACTTCGTCAAGCAGCAAAATATCAGCATTGGCACGAATCGCCATAGAAAACGCCAGCCGTATCTGCATACCGCTAGAATAATTTTTTAGCTTCTGATCCATGAACTTCTCGAGTTCTGCAAAAGCTACAATGTCATCATACATTTCATCAATTTCTTTTCTTGAGAAGCCGAACATGGCACCGTTTAGATAAACATTGTCTCTGCCTGTCAGATGTGGGTTAAAGCCGACTCCAAGCTCAATAAAAGGCACTAACTTACCGTTAACCTTAACCGAACCTTCGCTTGGTTGATATATTTCGGCAATGATTTTTAGAAGAGTACTTTTACCGGCGCCATTTCGGCCAAGGATACCAATAAACTCACCTTTTTTTATATCAAGATCAACACCCTTAAGCGCTTTGTAGTCAGTGTATCCTCTGTTTTTATTGCTCAATTTTAGGGTATCAAGTACTTTCACCTTGATTGAATCATGTCGTTCGTGCGGTAGCCTAAATTGCTTTTTTACACCTTTAATCTGCACCGCTATATTACTAGACACTTAGACATCCTCCGCAAAATAAGCTGAGCGCTTTCGGAAAAACCAGGCACCAAACGCAAAAGTAAGAATCGTTACGCCAATTGGCAATAAGTATGCGATTCTGCTTCCGCCGGTTATTGTCCAAAGAGATGGAACATCTTGATTTATCGCAATGTGCCTAATATCCTGTATGGTCTGAGCTGCAGGATTAGCTAGTGCTGCTTGGGCCAACAAACGACCATTGTCTCCAATAGCCACAATAAACGACACTGGGTATATGATGGCGGATCCGTAAAACAAGCCCTGCGAAACAACATCCCAAATATACTTGAGGTCCCTGAACTTTACATATGCAGCGCTCAGGAAAAAGGCTATGCCTAGTGCAAATACAAAAAGCTGAACCACCAAAGGAACAACCCAAAGAAGACTCCATGAGGGCCTTACACCACTAACAACTGCAAACAATACAACCACTATCGAGTTTATAGCAAGCGTAATAAACGCTGAAACTGTGCCTGACATAACTATAATGTATCTTGGAAACTTTATTTTTCTCAGAAGACTGCCATTGCTAACGATAGACTTAAGGGACCCGCTAGCAACATCAACAAAAAACTGCCACAACATGACCCCGGTCAATAGTGCAATTGGCCAGTCCTCCACACCCCGTCCCACACGAAGCACCCTGACAAAGACCGCATACAAAATTGCGAACATAAACAAAGGCTTTAGGATTGACCACAGGTACCCTAATATTGAGTCCTGGTATTTGACTTTGAAGTCTGCACGAACCAGCTCGCGCAACAGTATCAGTGAGTATTTGTATTTTTTCGTTAACTTTTTCCACATTATCGCCCCCATTATATCAGTTTTACGCCCAACATATACCCTTAATAATTACTTAAAATAAAAACTTCTTTGGCGCCAACTCTCGAGTATCAATATTGAGCCTTCTCATCGCCAAGCTCATCAGCTAAAGCCACACTATATTCACTAAATTATGCACCTAGACCCGGCTTCTCTTATGATATAGTGAGCACAATGAAGCCACCTAAGCTTAGCATTATAGTACCTGTCTATAATTCGGAAGGCCCCATTCAAAAAATGACAGGCAGTATACTAGAGCAAGACTTTACAGACTTTGAGCTCATTGTGGTTAACGATGGATCCTCTGACAACACAGGCGAAATCCTTGAAAAGCTAGCAGAAGACGATAGCCGCATCATACTGATAAATCAACGCAACAAGGGTCCCTCTGGCGCCCGAAACACAGGCTTAACTAAAGCCAGCGGTGACTTCATTTTGTTTTGTGATGCTGACGACGTCCTGGCAAAAAATGCTTTATCAACTATGTTGAGTGCTTCGGAGTCAACGAACGCTGATTTGGTTGTTTCCGGCTGGCAGATTGATCTGCAGACAAAACACGGCCTGATAATAAACTATAGTCAAGGACAGCCAACCCCTAGAACAGTGACAGGCAGTGAGATCGAAATCAAAAAACAGGTTGTACGATCAATCGGTTCTTCTGGTGAATTATACAATCTCTGGAATAAACTCTTCCGGCGCAACATCATTAGAAAATACGGGCTTAAGTTTCGCGAGGACTTAAGTTTTGGCGAAGATCTACTGTTCATACTGTCATACATAAAACACTCCAGTAGCCTAAAGTTCATATCTAGTGTCACGTATAAGTATTTAAGCGGTGGTAGCTCCAGTGTCTTCGGGCAGTCATCACTCCAGCCTAAATATAGGCAGATAAATAGTGATGGTCTTGACGCATATATAGGGGAGACTACGGACGAGGAGTTGAATAGCCTAGTTTACTGGGTAAAATGGCGGTGGATATTATCATACTACCTACTAACTCTCAATGCGAACATGCCAGTTCGCAAAAAGTGGCAGAATTTTAAGCAGTTGCCAACTGAGCGCCCAGTCAATAAAATATCAGCAAAGTTCCTGGGACTACAAAAGTACTTCCTGGCTACTATGCTTACGACAGTGAGCCATTCTCCACTTTTACTGTATCTGTTTGTGTCAGTAATTAACGCGGTTAAAAAAACCATCATCTTCACTAGTATGACAATTAGGAAGGTCGACGGCCGACAGTCTACTGACATCAGCGCAGTCTTAAATGATTAATCTACCCACAAAAAACATCCGAATAAACCCCAGAGATCTACTGGAGCATCATTGATTTGAGTAAGTAACTTTGCGGCCTGCATTTGTTATCGCTTGGTTTATAGGTGATTTAGGCTCTAGGCCTTGGGTGTTTACGACACTTTGTCTTTTGCTGTGTTGGGTAGCAGTACGACGTGGCGGTCACGGCCTTCGCCTTCGGATTTAGTTTCGATGCCAGCGTCATTCGCCACCCGATGGACGGTTCGTCGATCGGCAGGATTCATTGGCTTAAGGCGCATTTCCTGGCCGCTGGATTTAACTTCTGAAACCCACTTCTCGACCTGTTCGGCTAATCTGTCTGCGCGAGCTTTTTTATAGTCAGCCACATCAACATTAACTCTGGTGTGCACATAACCTTGATTTCGAAGGGCATTACTGACCGTGAACTGCAGCGCCCGAACCGTATCGCCGTGTTGGCCAATTAAAAAGCCATTCAGGTGCGAACTTGGCACACTTAGCTCAATAACTTCGCTGTCCTCGGTGGTGGCATAAATATCAGTGTTAAGTCCAAAAAATGACAAAATATCCTCTAGATACTTCTTGGCGTACAAAATAGCCGCCTCAATGTCATCAACTTTTGGCTGATTGGTTGTCGAATTATTTTCCATCACTTCCTCCTTTTATTTTTTGCGGAGGTTTTTTTCTTCTTTTTTTGAGATTTTGGTTTTTTGGGTTTTTGAATAACTTCACCTTCAATTATTTGATTGTTGCTGGCCTTGTCGGCAACTTCTTCAAGCTCGTCTTCGTCTTGTTTTAAGATTTTAGCCTGTTGCAAGTAAGCTACAACACCGCTGACCAGCCAGTAAAGACCAAGCGCCGAGGGCAGGTTGACGGTAAAAACAAAAATCATAACTGGGATAAAGTAACGGGTGCTGCGGCCAATCGCGGCGTTAACTTCGGCTTGGTCGGCCTGTTTGCCGTGGCTGGCCTCTTTCATAATCTGGCGCAGCTTGCGGGTGTCTTTGTCGTCCGGCATTAATTGCTTGGACTGAAAATACTGCGACGCGGCGCTCCCAATCACAATTATCATGGCCGGCCAGTAAATGCCGCCGGGACCAAGCGCCGCTCTGGTAAGATCGACAAACCCAAGCAGAGAAGCGTCAAATTGACTAATATTATCACCTAAAACTTTTATCCAACTGAGGTTTTGCATGAAAGAGTAGGAGAAATCAATGATTGCCTGCGGATCCTTTACTACCCGGTTTAACCCGGAATACAAACCAATCAACACCACCAATTGAATTGCCAGCACGCCAAGTGAACCAAATGGACTGACTTCACGCTCTTTATAAAGCGCCATTGTCATGGCTGATTCTTTTTGGCGATCGCCCTTGGCTTCTTTTTTGATCTTTTTAAGCTCTGGTTGGAGTTTTCTGATAGCCTTGGCGTGATAGAGCTGCTTCTTAACTAGCGGCCACATCAACAACCGGATCACAACCGTAAAGATAATTAGCGCTAGACCAAAATTATGCCCAGGCAAGAGGGTATAGATAAAAACCAGTAGATTGAAAATCGGTTTTACAATCAGAACATCAAACATTTACTGCCTCCTAATTCATATAATCATAACATGACTAAACCGATACTAAACAGCGACAAAATAGAACAAACCGAACAAAACACGAACAAACTCACTGTAATTTATATTAGTCCGGCTTGGTGCAGATGATCGTTAATTATTTTTTTAATGTCACTTGCTGGCAGATCAGCTAGCTGATCGCTAAAGACTGTCAGAACCATATCAGCGGGGCGCTTTAAGTTTGGCGCCTCAAGCCTAACTGCTTCATACAGCCGGCGGCGAATTCGATTTCTAACTACCGCCGATTTACTAACTTTTTTACTAACAACCACCGCTAGGCGATAAGTTTTTCGCTTGTCGTTGGCCACAAACTTGAGCGCCGAATACTGGCCGCGGACAGTTTTGCCGTGTCGATAAACATACCGCAGAGATCCATGACCATGGAATCTAAACAGTTTAGCTATCATTATTTCGGCTACTGCCCTTTCCTGTTAAATTTTGACATTTAACAAGTTTTATTTATTGATAAGTATTTAGGCGGAGATTTTTGCGCGGCCTTTTAGGCGGCGTCGTTTCATGACTGACTGCCCTGCCTTAGACGACATTCGCTTCATAAAACCATGAACGCGCGCACGCTTTCGGGTCTTTGGTTGGTGGGTTCTTTTTGGCATAAGATTATTAACTCCTCTTTAGGGTTTATTGTAACGGCTGTTTGCCTGATTGCCTAATAGTTAAACTAGTTGTGACAAAATTTGTTTTAGGGTGGCTTTGTCTACGTAGTTTTGACAATATTTACCCACCAATATTAACAAGTTATCCACTATTTCACAAATACTTTCCACAATTATTACAGGGGTGACATTTGGGTGTGCAAAACTTATCATCTGTTTTTAGGATTTTTAATAGTTTTTGCTGTGGAATCTACATAGGCTGTGGAAAAGTTTGGTATTATTGTCTATAGTAAGCGTTTAGGAAGTTTCAGTTTTTAAGGAGGGGTATGTACGACGGACTGTGGCAAGCGGTGTTAGGAGAGATTGAACTGTCTGTTTCCCGCGGCAATTTTGTTACTTGGTTTAAAAACACCCGTCCGCTGCGCCTGAAAGACGATGTGCTGGTAATCGCTGTTCAGAATATTTTTATCAAAAACCAGCTTGAGAAAAAATATAACCCTTTAATAACCAGTATTTTGGCTAAAAACGGCTTAAACCCAATTCGGGTCGAGTATAAAATCGACTCTGGTTTGGCGCCACAGAAACGCAACGACGACAACACCGTGGTGCTAACTAACCCTGTTAAAAAAACTGTTGCCACTACGACCACTACCACCCGCCCGGCGCCCAGTTCAATTTCCCATAAATATCGTCAGGGACTAAACGAAAAGTACACTTTTGAGTCATTTATTGTCGGTTCTGGTAACGAGTTAGCTTATGCTGCCTGCCAAGGAGTGGCTCAAAAGCCGGGCGACAAATACAACCCGCTGTTTCTATATGGCGGTGTTGGGATTGGCAAAACTCACTTAATTCAGGCTGTTGGAAACGCCATTAAAGCCAACAATCCAGCGGCGCATGTAGTTTATATTTCTACCGAACAGTTTGTTCAGGAATTCCTAGACGCAATCCGGTTTAAGAAAAACACCGATTTTGCTGGTTATTATCGCAGTGCTGATGTTCTGATCATTGACGACATCCAGTTCATCGCCGGTAAAGAAAAGACTCAAGAAGAGTTTTTCCACACCTTTAACGCTCTTCATCAGGCCAATAAACAGATTATAATCAGTAGTGATAAGCCGCCTAAAGACATCCCAACCCTAGAGGAGCGCCTGCGGTCACGGTTTGCCTGGGGGATGAGCATTGATATGCAAAACCCGGACTTTGAAACCCGCTGTGCGATCGTGCAAACTAAGGCCGATACTCATAACATCACCCTGCCAGCACCAGTGGTTGAATATTTAGCTAATTTAATTCAAACCAACATTCGTGAACTTGAGGGCGCTTTAAATCAACTTTTGGCCTTTTGTGAAATGCGCGGTCTTGAGCCGGATATACAAATTGCTACTACACTACTCAGCGGCAGTAAAAGCCGGCCAAAACATATTAGTGCCAAACAAATCATTGAACGCACTGCTAAACATTTTCAGATTACTATCGAGGATATTTTGGGACCTAAACGCGATAAAGACATTGTGGTTCCCAGGCAAGTTGCAATGTATATGCTGCGCAGTGAGCTGCATTTAAGCTTTCCGAAGATTGCCCGTGAGCTTGGCCGCAAAGACCACACCACCGCCATGCACTCGGTTGATAAAATCGAAAAAGAGGTAACTTTTGACGTTGATATTAAAAACGCGGTTGAGGAAATTAGGGAGCGACTTTATGCGTAGGACTGGAGGTTGGAAGGTGGTATTTGGAATATGGAATTTGGAAGATGGAATTTGGCAGGCTAAGCAGCTGATTGCTAAAAGTCTGCTGATAAGTTGGGGACAAGCTGTGGAGCAATTGTGGGTTGTGTGTGTTCAAAAATCATTTCTTTTACACACCACCAACCACAACCAAGCATCTATGTGGGTAAATGTCCGGGTTTTGAACAAGTTGTACTACTTTTTTACCCACCACTTAGACACATATTTTAGATGTTTATCACCTCTGTTAAGTCAGCCTTTATACACATCTTCCACACAGCCTATAAAAAGAACTACTAAGTAAAAGGATAAATAATAATGAAATTACAAGTAACTCAAGAAAATCTTTCAAAAGCACTTGGCAATGTTAGTCGAGTTGCCAGCACTCGCGGAACCTTGCCAATACTATCCAACGTCTTAGTAAAAACAGTTGGTAATCGCCTAACCATTGCAGCTACCAACCTAGACATTGCTATCACTCACTACATCGGCGCTAAGATATCCGAAGAAGGCTCAATCACCGTCCCTGCCAGATTAATGCAAGACTTTGTGAGCAGTCTTCCGGGCGGCGTAATTGACTTAAAACTTGAAGACAATAAACTCCATATCAGCACCGATAAGTATCAATCAGTCATTAACGGTATTAGTGCCGAGGATTATCCAGTAATGCCAGCTATAACCGAGGGTAAAAGCTGGTCGATAGCCGGTAAAATACTAAAAACTGGTTTGCAGCAGGTGGTGATAGCGGCGTCTAGCGATGAAGCTCGCCCGGTTTTAACGGGAGTTTATTTGCACAGTCACGATGGTTCTTTGTTTATGGTGGCCACCGATAGCTATCGTTTGGCTGAGAAAAAACTCATGAGCACCAAGGAGGAGGTTGATTTACTAGTCCCGGCCACTTCCCTTCAGGATTTACTTAGAATTTTGGGCGAAGGTGAAGAAACCGTAGAGGTTACTCATGATGACCAACAGGTTTTGTTTAAGGTTGGTGATATAGAATTGGTTACTCGTTTAATAGAAGGAAAATACCCAGACTACCGCAAACTTATACCAAATAAATTTGAATCCTCAGCCAAGGTTAAAAGAGTTGATCTAACTAATATTACAAAAGTGTCCAGCTTGTTCGCTCGGGAGAGCGCCGGCAGTGTCACAATCGCCCTAAGCCAAGCCGATTCGCAAATTAGCATTAGGTCGATTGCCTCACAACTTGGGGAAAACACCTCGGCAGCCAGTGCTGAAGTCACTGGCGATGGCACAATAACCTTAAACTCCAAATATATCCTCGACGCCCTACACGCCTTAAATGGCGAAGACGTCAGCTTCTCTTTTAACGGCAAACTTGAACCAACAGTTCTAACAGATCCAAAAAACCAAGATTACCACCACGTAATCATGCCCCTAAAATCGTAAAGCACTAGTATAAAGTTTAAAAGTTTATAAAGTAAAAAGTCTAGAGTTGTTACTCGGAAGTTCTTAATAAACAGTGTAGAGTTTAGGTATGAGGATTAATTCTTTTGAAGATATTATCGCTTGGCAGAAATCCAAACAACTGGCCGTTAAAACATATACCTTAACTAAAAACACTAATGATTATGGGTATAATGGACAGATTCAAAGAGCTTGTGTGTCAATAATGAATAACATTGCCGAAGGTTTTGAGCGCAAGAGCAACAAGGAATTTAAGCAATTTTTATATATAGCTAAAGGCTCGTGTGGTGAGGTTAGGTCAATGATTAGGCTTGGAGAGGAGCTTGATTATATAAATAGCGCTGAGTCTAAGAGTTTAATAAATGATGCCGCTGAGATATCAAAGATGTTATCAGGATTAATAAAAACTTTATGACGTTATCATACTTTTCACTTTCTAACTTTTTAACTTTCTACTCGTATGTTGGATAACATTCGGTTGCAGCGCTTTAGATCCTATCGTGACGACTCATTTGAGTTTGGCTCCGGAGTTAATATTATTGTTGGGCCAAATGCCATTGGCAAAACCAACTTACTTGAAGCGATTTTAGTGGTGTCTCGCGGTAGTTCATTTAGAGCAAAAGACAGTGAAATAATTGCCTTTGGCGCCGACTGGGCGAGGCTGGACACTAGCGAATCCGGCGCCACCCGGTCAGTAAAATTCCTTCCCCAGGATTCCGGCGCGGTAAAAAAAGAATTCATCATAAAAGATCAAAAATTAAGCCGCTTATCACTTCAAAAAACAATCCCAACAGTTCTTTTTGAGCCTAATCACTTACGGTTACTGCACGGTTCACCAGAAAATAGACGAGATTATTTAGATGACTTATTGGAGCAAATAACCCCTGGCTATGCTGGTTTGCGGCGTGATTATCGGCGGACATTAGCGCAACGAAATGCCCTGCTAAAAAAGGGCCATTCTGCTAAAGGTCAAATATTTGCCTGGGATTTTAGATTAAGTGAAATCGGGGCTAGAATTGCCACTGAACGCACTAAAATCACCCAAAAAATCAATCAGGATTTACCAAAGCTTTATCGTGATATTTCTCTATCCGAAACCGCCTCTATTAAGCTGAAATATGCCGCGAGTTGTAATATCGATCAATACGCCTCGAGCCTCTTAAAAGCCCTGGAAAAACGCCAGGATATCGACATTGAACGGGGCTACACTGGCTTGGGCCCGCATCGTGAGGATTTGTTACTGGAATTCAATGGTCGCCCGGCCAGTGAAGTTGCCTCAAGGGGCGAAATCAGAACTATATTATTAGCTCTTAAGATTATCGAACTAAGAATTATAGAAGAAGCCAGAGGAGTCAAACCAACCCTACTGCTGGACGATGTTTTTAGTGAGCTTGATGGCTCGCGCCGCAAGGCCCTGACCGAAGTAATTGCCGGCTACCAAACCTTCATCACCACCACCGATGCCGACGTGGTTGTCCATCACTTTATGGACAACTGCCACATCATCCCCCTAAGCTAGTTGTCGTAAGGGTTAATAATTGTATATTTTCTTAAATCAATCCCAGATTCATTAATTTTTCGGTTGATTGATTCATTGACCCGCTTTTTAGTTTCGGGATTGTGATCAAGCATTTTAGTTTTTTCATCGAACGTAAGCTCACCTAACTCAGGAGATAAATAAATGAGATTCTTGTATATAGACAGAGATTTCACCTCCTGCAACTCTTGAAGTTCAAGGATCTGTTGATCAATATAGTCTGTGCTATCAACTTCCATGTTGATTCTCAGCACAGACTGCCTCCGGTTGTCCTGCTTTGAATTCACACAAACAAGATAAGACTTATCAAGTGGTTTGATGCCACAAAACGAGTAGCCGCCAAACATGTATTCATAATGTCCTTGCCTAGTTAAGGGATCCATAACCATAACACCATCATCTTTAACAACCAGTAAATGTTTGCCGCTGCTTTCTATTTGGCTAACTCCAGTCATTTGAAATAACTTCGTTAACTTAGTGGCGTTTAGTTCATAAAAAGTAAGTTTTGATTCATGGAGCATACAAATCATCTTCTCGCCACATAAACGAATTTGGTGAGCCCTATTTTTAAACGGAATCACTGTTTGATCATCACCGTTTATTAAAACTATCTCGCCGCCGTCCATTCCTTCATCAAAAGAGTTATTAATTCTACCATCACCAGAATTTTGCTTATCGTTCTTTGGGTATGACGGAAAGAATGAACTTCCCCCCATCTCGCTACCAGTGAACTCGTGTCCAAAAACCATAACTATAGTGTTTTGGTTTGTTTGGAGCGAATATAGCTTGAGCCCGTCTTTTACATCAGGGCGATTAATTCTAGTTATTTCGCTACCAATATCTTTAAACTTCATTAATTCATAACCATCATCACTATAAATTAAGTAACCATCATCAACCCGGCTCGCCTGATAATTTTTACCACCCGGCAACTCATTGATTTGTCGACTTTTAGTAGAATCAATAACTCCAGTTACGGGATCAAACTCATAAAGTGCTACTTGACTACCGTCATCATAGTCAACACCAACTAGAGCGTAGGTCTGGCCGTCACTACTTAAAAAGTCCATTAACCTCATACCAGAATATCCAAATACACTAAACGACTTATTAAGTGATGGTATCTGGGTGGTGGCCGGTGCGTGCACTTTGCCACCCTCGGCATTACCAAAGCAAGACCAGCTGAGTAATCTAGACTTGATAAACTCAAAACAAGAAGCCGGACTATCACCAATAAACTCTCTGCTCTTTTGTGATTCTAGTTCTAAGCTGAGTTTGTTAGTGGACAAGAAGCCGCCAGACTCAATCACCCCCACTTTGTTATTACTGTCTTGTGATGCTAAAACTTCATAACTGCCTCTTTTAACAAGTTTCTTAAATGAGGATTCATTGTATTTTTGGTGCTGGTCATTAATCTTATAGGATAAGTTTCCATTTTCTGGATTTACTATCTCAACTTCAATAAATCCATATGAAAAAAGTAAATAGCCAAACAGAAGCAAAGCAAAACCAACAAAACTTAGGATTAATCTTTTCCTCAAATTAGAGGCTGAGGGCCTGGATGTTTGAGGTAGGTAAATATTATTTTGATTAGTGTAATTATCGTAGTCCATTACAGCTGCCCCCCTGTTGACGATGATGTACAGTTGCTGCCGGTTATCGCGATTCCCTCAGGAATCGTTAGTTCATCCAGTGGATTAATTTTCTCGCCATTTCGTATTATCTCAAAGTGCAGATGGTTGCCGGACGACTCACCAGTGGTGCCCTCATCGGATATATGTTGGCCAGCCTCAACACTATCGCCAACTTTTACATGCAGTCTAATGTTGTGCATATATTGAGTTTCTGTGTTGCCGCCATGATCGATTTTTATCATTAGTCCAGCACCTCCATTATTTGCGGCAAAAGTTACGGTTCCAGCCGCAGCTGCTAGAATCTTATTTCCCTCACCTTTTGAAATATCTATGCCCATATGATTTGATGACGCATTTTCGGTTGGCTTATCTCTGGGACCAAAGCAACTTGTTAGGGTAGCGTCTAAACTCTCGTGCGGCCAAGTCCAGTTGCCGTTTGAAGTGCCGCAGCCGCCAGAAGAGCCTCCGCTACTACTAGCGGTGTGATCTCCAAACTGATTTAAGAAGTCTTGAGCGGCATCCATCCGGGGCTGGAATCTTGTTCCCACCTCGTATTTATCTTGCCACAAAGAAACAGCAGTAGATAAGTCGTTGGTATTTTTTAAAGGATCTAAAACCGCCGATTTATACGGACCCTCTAGCTCAGATTTCATAAAATCCAGCTGCACACTTAAGTCACTGGCTGGTAGTCCTTTTTGGTCTGCTAGAGCTTGGAGGCCTGCCTTGCGCCCAGGGCTAGTCCATTGCACGATTCCATAGCCTGGCTGTCCGGCTGGGCCAACAGAAGGTGGAATGGTATCCATCTCCGGCGGGAAACCCCATCCATACTCCACAATTTTAGGGTTAAAACCTCCTTCGTGTTTTAGGTTACCCATAGCCCCGGCCGCTTGAATTGCATTGAAGCCCATAGTAGTTATAAGATAGTTCCAAACTTTCTCGATATTATCTTTCCCA
Source organism: uncultured Candidatus Saccharibacteria bacterium (assembly GCA_964636355.1). Taxonomy (GTDB): domain Bacteria; phylum Patescibacteriota; class Saccharimonadia; order Saccharimonadales; family JAGQNK01; genus CAZWRG01. The sequence goes on from CAZWRG010000010.1 coordinate 21,184, forward strand.
GATAGTTGAACAGAACAAGCACAAGTGCTACCACTGCTAGATGCTGTCCGTGAGGCCGCTCCACTGGTTACTCGCTCTGATACTAACCCAGCGAAGCCATCTTTTCCTGGACCCGAAAGATGAACCCCGAGGCCATCCCCACCATCTATATAATCTGGATTTTGTTGAACGATATTACTCCAGTCGATGATTGAAAAACCAAGCTGAGAATTTCTTTGGATAATTGAATTTAATGAGCTCGTATCAATCGGGGCGCCAGTTCTTTTGCCGTTATCAGCTCCCACATTAACCCAGTAAATTTGAGCGTTAGGGTTTAATTCTTTAATCTTGCCAATGGCATCACTTATGTTCGCATCGGTTAACCCGACGCTATTTGTTCCAAGTTCAATTATTATAACGTTGGCCCCATTAATATCATCGGTACTTCTATCAATTACACCCAGCCCATTAAGCTCACCCGGGCCCGGGGTTAGGGTTCTGGATGGTTGAGCGTTAATTATCACAGGATCAAAGCCTTTTTCAGATAATTGATCTTCAAGATTGTTCTTCGCGCCAGCAGCTATTGAGTCACCAATCATAAATAGCTTGCCATCGGCACTGGCCGACCCGCCGCCAACCTCACAACTAACCTCCTCATCATAAAATGGGGTATATAATCTCTCGCGATCTTTTTGAGTTAAGCCACTAACTCTTACTGCACTAAAAGTAAAGGCTAGTTGAACTGCAATAAAAATAAAAGCTATGAATAAAATCCTGAAATTTTTATAGGATATTGTCATTTCACAGGCACCTGTATGTGGATGTGGTTGCAGCTATCGTTAAACTGAGTGATTCCTTGCGGGAGCTTGAGGGGTGTAGACCGGCAGTTAACCTGACCAATACCAGATCCCGAGGGGAGTATCGGTAGGACCGCCTCTAATAATGCTCGGTCTTCTTGAGTAGCTCCAGTCGAAGACTTACCATTAACTATCCCTATATCAAGAGCGTGTCCACCACCATCCCGCCAGTGATAACTACCAGTACCAGAGGCTGTTAATACACCAGTGCATTTACGGTTAAGTGATGTTATATAAATTTCAAAATCATCAGAAATAGCTTTAATTAGGGCTAAGATTGTTGGACTGACGTTACACGAATTATCACCACTAGCCACAGCTCTAATCTGGTTCATGTAATTTAATGCGCCAGTTACCTTACCTGAATCAAGTATTTGCTGGGCGAGCTCGCGGGCTTCACCGGTCGGTAAGCTTCCATTTCCAACAGAACCACCCATGGCTGTTCCATCATCAGGTTCATCGATATAAATGCTACTACCAGCTTCAACCACGACTTCTTCTAGCAAGCACGGGTCGGCTACGGTATACATATCAAATCCAGTTACTGGGTGTTCGGTTTTCGATTCTTCACGACGCTTCCTGGACTCCGCGCAGAATTCATCCGTAAGCTCATCCGGATCTCTGGCTAAAGCAGGATCATCAAGTCGGTAGCCATACCTCTCAATCCCAAAGGGATTAACTGACAGCTGCTGCTGAATCGGTGACTGTGCACCAACTGTATGAAGTGCCATTTTCGAGAATATGACCAAAGTGTTTGAAAACATACCATTAAAGTACACAGCCAAACTATTAACTATAGTTGAGTGGTTGTAATTCAAGGGAAAACTTAAGGCTAGTCGGCTAATAAGTGACCGCGGCTGGTCGATACTGGCGATCTTTGTCCACAAATCACTACTATTAAACTCATAGTCAAGCTGCGTTAAATATTCATTCGCTGCCAGGCTATAGTCTTCATCACTAATTGGCGGTGCACCGATACCATACGTAGAACCATCTTCAGCTATACCTCCCTTTGCAAATTCGGTTGAAACCACCTCTGCGCCTGCCTCAAGGGCGTCATACTTATCTCTTCCGGGGCTATCTATCTGAACCGGCAAAGGAAAAACTCTCTCAAAAATATAGGTAGACAATTCAGCGCTTTTCTCCTCGATCAGTTCTACTACGTATCCAGCCGGACTTGCTTTAGCCATTGCAAGCAGACCGCTAGAGATTGGTCCGAGAAAGAATTCAGAGGTTTTATTTATTGTATTGAGTACAAATCGGGTCCTTGTTTTGTTTGTTCCGCCTATACATCTGCCGCCGACTTCAGGTACTGGTACTGGTGGCCCAACGACACTATAGCAGTCTCTATAAACCTCAAAAATTGAACTTAAACCATCTATCACGGAGTTCTGCCTCATCTCCTCAATCATAAACTTTCTGTCAAATTTCTTCTCCTCGCAAACAAGCTCTCCGTCCGGTATTGGTTTACCATCCGGGCACTTATAGTCAGGGTCTGAGACAATATGGTTCTCCGACCCAGCCGCACCGTTGTGGTGCTGATAGAGGTGGCTCTGTTCAGCATTTTGCAAATCTTCTATAACTGGTCCGAGTTCTTCTAGGGTTAACTCGTGAGATTTAGCCTCGTCATTCAGCGATCTCATGTTTGAATAATAATGAACATACTGCGCCGTGTTTATAGCTGCTGCCATCTTAGTGAGCCCACCATTTTCTAAATAATTGTCTAGATTGTCGATCATCTCGACGGTCATCATGGCTAGCAGAGCCTGTCCGGCGTATGGTATTGCTTTTGTTACTGTCTGGGCCGCTGCTTTGCCGGTTGCCGTCCTAAATGATTTTTCGATGAAATCCGCCATAACTCGCTGCGAGAAGCTACGGTTAGGATTATTGGTAAAGTCATTAGCAATATCGTCCAACTGTTCTTTACTTAGCTTTGTGACGTCAACCTTCTGTCGGATTTTATCTGTATCACAAACACCCCCCGCCATCAAACAGTCTAAAATAGCTCCGTATCTCGGAGAGTTAGGATAGATAAAACGCTCTACGAATTTCGCTTTATATTTTGCTTTCTTCATATCCTTTTTATCCTCCAAAGAGTCTTTTTTGTCACACGCCCAAAAACACCAGAATTTAACACCATGTTTTCTCTTTAGGGTGTTCCTAATGGATCGACGTTGAAGGACCTGATACCATTCAAATTCGGCCTTCATTGCCTTATTGATATCTCTTCCGAAAGCTCTGTGCCCGCCTTTATATTGACCCTTGAAGTTATTCCAGTCATTAGCGTTCTGAAGAGAGGAGATTTGACGCCCAGCACGATCCCTTACTATAAACCTATGCCCCGTGTCTTGATCTGGGTTCTTCTGGGATTCGAGCTGAAAGCCGAGTTTGTCAAACATTCTTTGCTCTGCCTTGACGTCTTGCCATTGAGTGAACAAACTACTAACTAGCCCCTTATTATAGTTAACTTTACAGTCAATACTCCTTGCAGCTCTACAGGTCTCCATGCCGGTTATTCGTGTAATCATGTATCTCTCAAACAAATAACCCATACGTTTTTCAACTGCTCCGCTAACTGTAGCAAATGCCCTTTGGTTTATATTTTCTAGCATCGCATTTAACTTAGCTGCCGGGGAGAAGAAAAGGATTGTGGCTATAATTCCGCCGCCAGTAACCCCAATTACTGCCCCGGCTATACCCTTATCCCTGGTTAGCCAGCGTCGCTTTTTTGGCGTTGGGGGTTCGTCGGTGTAGCCTTCGCCGACTTGGTCGTCCAGTTTGGCTTTTTCTTTTTCATCTGCAGTGGTGCCGGCTGAATCAGCATTATAAAGATTCTCTAAATCAGCAACTTCGGCCTCGCGACGCTCCGGGTGAACGCCCATGTCGTCATGAGAACCATCAGCACTAGGTGTATTGGTTGTTTTTTCTTGGTCATAAACCGGCATAAATCTACCTTTATGAAATCATTATAACCCAGGAGATAAGCGGTTGTTTAGGTCGATTGTTCCTTGGCCAGAGTCAAAATATCCCTGCTCTTCAATAGCCCTGACTTGATCGGGGTTGGTGGTAATTAATCCAGTTTCAGTTGGGCTGGCGGTAATTTGAATATGGACATGATTTTGTCCGGCAAAAAACAACCCTTGGCCGACTGGAAATTGACTAAGCCGCTTTTTTTCCTCACTGGTCAGCTTAAAGACATTGCTCAGGACATCAACCGCCGAGGTCGATTGTTTAAGCAGGATTTGCATACTGGCGTTAGCTACAATTGCTCGGCCCATACGGCTGCCCATGAAGTCTTCGACATCCTGAGTAATGGTAGTAATTCCCAAATTATATTTACGAGCCCGCTTAGCCAAACTAAATAAAAAGTTAGCTGAATCTTCGTATTTCATCAGCTGCCAGGCTTCGTCCACCACTAGAATTCGCTTCTTCTGATCAGCCTTGGTTTTATTCCATATGAAATTAAGCACGATATACATAGCAACCGGTCGCAGCTCGTCTTCCAGATCACGAATATTAAACACCACCAGTTGATTATTAATATCGATGTTGCTTTGTTGGCTGAAAATTCCGGCGAAAGTTCCGGTAGTATATTTGCGCAACCGCTGGGCCAATTGCGGACCAGTTCCACCCATATGAAGCAAGGTGTCGTAAAGGTCATTAATGGTCGGCGGTTGAGCGGTGTGAGTCAACGGATCGTTAGTGATGCCGGCTTTGGCATAGGTGTCGATCAAAGCGGCGTCCAGATCAGATTCTTCTACTGGGGTTAGCGCTGGAGCTATCATGCTGTTGCCGTCGCCAGCCATTTGAGCTTGAGCGCCCCCCATCATCAGCCTGAGTAGTCCATGAAGGGTTATCAGGTTGGACCTCAGGGCGTTATCAGCCTCGTCGGTGTCGACAACTTTAGGTAAATCAAATGGATTGATTCTAGTGTGAGAGTTTAAACTCAGCCGGACGTAAGCACCGCCAACCGCTTCGGCCATCCGCTGATATTCATTTTCCGGGTCGATAATAAATATTTCAGTGCCCAGCATCATGCTGCGCAGAGCTTCTAGTTTGACCGTAAATGATTTACCGGCACCAGACTTAGCAAACACCACTGCATTGCCGTTTTCCAGCGAAAACCTGTCAAAAATTACCAGACCGGAGTTGTGCATATTGATGCCGTACAAAATTCCGTTATCTTGTGTTAAATCAGCTGAGGTAAATGGAAAACTAGTACTTAACGCGCCAGTGTTGAAGTTGCGTCTAATTTGCAGCTGATCAGTAAATTGCGGCACAGTGCTGTTGAAGCCCTGCTCCTGCTGAGAAGTGGCTGGCTTGGAGTAAATTAGCTGCTGGCCAAGCATTGACTCTACTTTGTGAGTAACAAACTCCAGCTCGTCTTGACTATTGGCGTAAAGCGTAAAGTAAAACCCAAACCTAAAGAAGCGCTCTTCGCCAACCTGGAGTTTGTCGCGCATTTCTTCGGCATCTTGAATGGCGGCCTGCTTGCCGGGGTCACGGACCCGGCCTTTTTCGGCATCGATTTGTAATCCAGCCTCCAGCTGTGACACTTTTTTACGTAAGTTCTCCAGAACAACCTGGCTCTCTACCGGATAAATATACAGCGACATGTCCATCACTTCATCGAGGTTTACCATGCCGGAAAGCCAGCCGGTAAAGACCTGCCGCGGATAGCCATAAACGTAGTAAGTTCGAGCAATTCTGGTGCCAAGCTGAAAATGAGTTCCCGAAAATTCCATACTGGCCGGAGCGATGAAGTCCCGAAGCGCCGTAATTCCTTTTTGAAAAGCAGCCTGAACTTCCTGCTGCTCGGCCTTGCGCTGAGCCTCAGCAATCATAACTGGATCAAGCGGTTGCTTCTTAGCCATGGACGAACTCCGTTCGTAGTCTCTTGTCCATTGTCTCTCGCAGCAAACAAAAAGTAGAAAGGCTTTTACTTTCAAACTTTGAACTTTGAACTTTGAACTTATTTATCATTCTAGGCTCCTGTCCAGCCCGGGTTGCGGTGCCATGCCCTGGCCTTTCATAACGACTGGTGTGTTGATATCATTAAAATTTTTGAGCGGCTGCCGAGTAGAAGTGTCGGGGTTATAGGTGCCGTAATAAAGTTCAATCAACTCTTGGGTATCGAGCGGTAGTCCCTGAATGCCACACTGTTGCAGGCCGCCTAAAATTGCCTGCACACGGTTACGAAGTTCATCCTTGGCCTTAGCCAGATCCTGCTCATTTATAACCACACGCTGTTCCTGATTGCTAAACATTCCCTTAAGACCAGAAAAAAAGTTCTTACTCTGAGTTAGAGCTTTTTGAATATCAGCCACCGGGAAATATGGAATCGTCACATAAAAACGCTTGTCCATAATGTTGGTTTGCAACGCTAGATTATCCACAAATCCCAGATAGTCTTCCATTAGTAAAGCCAGCAGCATGTTGTCGTGTTCCTGGCGGATTTTATCAAGCTTCTCCAAGTATGGTCGAATGTCTATTTTTTGGGACTTGATAGAAATTTGAATCGGGAAATAAAGCGAGTTTAAAAAGCCTTGATAAGAATACTCAACAGCATCACGCTCTTCCGGACTCATCAGATCAAAATTGATCGATTTTACCATCACCACACAGCGGAAAGATCCGTCATTCATAATCACCACCCCGTCACGAATTTCGGCAATTTGCAGCATATTTTGGGTGCTATTAGGATTGGTTTTCTGAGGAGTTGGCTGAGGAGCGGCTTGGTTCTGTGGTTGCGGCGGCTGAGCAACCATTTGCGGCTGCGGAACATTAGGATTTTGATAGGCTCCAGCCACTGATGGCTGCGGCCCATAGGCGCCATAACTCATATCCTGAGCCGGTGGCTGGGGCTGGTTGGGGTAAGGTCCGCCGGCTGGCGCCCCAGGCTGCATGGCTGGTTGTTGGTTTTGTGTATCAGGATTCATGAAACGTTTAAATACCCACCTTTATGTCAGTTTTGACCCCTAGTGAAGCGATATGACTACCTCATCATCGGACGGTTTTTGCTTATCAGCGGTTTTATGCGCTTGCCGAGCAATAGTCGCCACGTCTAGATCGTCATTATTGGCAAGTCCCAGTATAGCAGGATCAGGGGTTGATGTCATAGTTGGTTGTGTTGGTGCAGGCGTTGGCTGAGTCGGTGGTGGCGTGGTGGCCGTCTGATCATCAATTGGCTGCAGTACTCGCATGTGCCCCTGAGAACTCGGCTTGTTCTTATTGGCATGGATTTGATTCAACAACTGCTGTTCGTCTTGAGGGGTGACGGTTGGTTCTGGGGCCGGAGCAGCAACCTGAGTTGTTGCTTGCGCGGCTGCTTGAGGATTCATAAACCAATAATCCTGCTGATTAGTGCTTGGTGGCGGTGGGTTGGCTGGTGGCGCCACACTTTGAGCAGTGGCACCATTTGTTGCCGCAGTTGCGCTGCCCCGTTGCATCATATTAACCAGCTCTTGTTTGCGGGCTTGAGCACTTTGGTTTATCAATCTGTCCAGGTTTTGAGCCCGCGGGTTGTTTTGCTCGTCCAAAATATCATCAGAAGCTGTAATGTCATAAGACGGCACTTCGGCCACCATGGAGCTAGCGTCCATCAGCCGATCCGAATCGCCGCCGCCTACGTAAGCAGGCTGAGCGAACATATTTACATTAACGTTTCTGACCGCCCAACCGCGACTATCAATGGTGTTAGCCAAGGCCTCCAGACGGCTTTTAACCTCTGTTTCAGAGAGGTTTTTGGATAATATTTTTTCTATCTTTTTAGGAGCGGTTATAGTCACTAGCTCCTGTATTCCGTCTTGGTTCCAGACCCGCTTTTTAGGTTTTAAAAAGAATCTGATTTTCGCCAGTAGCCAAACCTCGCTGGATTGTTCTCGTCCGAGCGGAGCAGCCAGCAGGCCAAAAAATATAATCGGCGGAATAAACGGAATAACCAGGAAGATGCTTAGCTCGCCCAGCTTAAACGCCACAAACCCCATAGCCACCACAATAGCGGCGTATATAAATTGCCGGAGACTCAGCGGCCCGAGCAGCTTATCATCGGCCTCAATATCCTGAATTACTTTATAGGTGCCCATTACCGCTTAAGTATAAAGGACAACCAAAAAAGTATAAAGCCAACGCTTCGGTTGAGGGTAGAGCGTTTGTCAGGCTTCTGGATTTATTTTTGATAGCCTTTTTTCACGTCTCTTCTCTAGTCTAGTAGAGAGACGATCTACTTTACGCCTAGCGCTATCTCTGCGGCTACGTGAAACTGTGCCAGCTACATCTTGCTGTTCGGTAGCACTGCCTAGGCGCCGGTATATTCTGTTGCTGGACCTGATGCTTCTTCGTGTTGACTTTTCTGCAATTTTCATAGCTTTCTTTTCGCTGCGGGTGTATCGTCCGTTTTTGAGTTCTTCTTTGAGAGCAGTTTTATCGGTCATTACTTCTTCACCATATAGTCTTACATATTTGTCCACGTTTTCTCGACGTTTATTTGTAGCATCTATCCGTAGATTAGCGCGCACTAGAGCCATTCCTTGTATGGATGTTCGAGGGCTGCCTGATGTACTTGAAGGAAGTTCTCTATCGACTTCACCAAACCCTCCTCGGAGTGAGCGATGTTTGCTTTGCCATGATTTAAGGGGGTCATAGGCTGGTTTTGGCTCCTGGAGAGCCAGGCTTTCTCTTGCTGCATTTACGTATACATCTGCATCCTCGCCATAGGTGGCAAGTCCTTTTTCGGCTCTTGAAATTCGTATCTCTGTTATGGTGTCACGCAAACCACCGATAGCCAGCCTTAGGGTATCAATACGACGAATCGGTACCGGCCCCTCTTCGATGGGTCTGAGAGGGGTTGGATGTAATTCTGGTCCTGACGTGTTACGTACCATTGAATTTACATATTAACATAAAGGTAAATATATGTCAAAATTTAAATTAACGTTGTGGTTTGTATAGCCCTAAAAAAATTATCAACCTACTTATGAACTACCCTAGCGGGTTTGGTGGCATACCAGGAGGAGTGCTGCCAGGAGTCCCGCCCTGCGTAGGTGTAGGTGCGGCTGCACGAATTAGCGCTTCCTGGTGAGCTGCTTGTGCTAGTGTTGAGCTAGCCAGGTCTCTTCGTCTATTTCTGAACTCGTCATTACCTGCCATTTGCATTTCTATATACTCCCTCACGGTGCCTCCGGGGTTTAATGTAGTGGATCCACCGCTTGCGTTGGGTATGCTGATCTCAGGCAGGCCGATATCTGCTGACATAAGCTCGTTTGCGAACGCACTGGCATTGCCGGGAGACGCTTGTCCCATAGCATCATAAAGGCCAGCAGCCGCTGACACGGCAGCACTTAGGTCATTCATGTTGTGTGTTCCATTTTGTATTCCAGCCGAAATCGCTTGTATTCTTCTTCTGTGCGCAGATGCAAGAGCAGCTGCGCTAGATGGTTTGCCGTAAAGTGCTTGACTTGGTGATACAGAATCAATAGCATCATCAGTTATCATATTGTGTGCAGCCTCTTCAGTAATTCTGCCATGGTACCTGTCTTCCATGGCTTGAGCCCAAGTTCCGTAGCCAGCCATTCCACCTATTTGTCCTGATTGCGCCAAAGCACCCCTCATTTCTGCTAGAGCTTTTCCTGCGCCATTACGGTCGTTACCGTAAGCAGAGTTTATGTCATCTACCATTCTTGAGTAGTCAACCTGAGTTTGGCCATTTTCATCGGTGTATTGATACCCTGTTCCAGTTTTCGCCTGCGCGCGAACACGAGCTTTATGAAACGTTTCGTGTCCAATTTCTTTTTGAGATCTCATGATTTGTGCCACTGCCTCTTCTCTGCGCGCCCTGTTGGCTTCTCCTGCAAATCTACCAGCATCCTGTCTTTCAAGCTCAGCAGCTATTTGGTCATGAGTCTCATATCTTGATGCCCATACTTTGGCATCGTCGCCACTCCACGGAGTGAACGATTCATGCTTCATTGCATCTTCCACATCGTTCTCAGATGCATCATTCAAGGCAGTGCGTAGTCTGGTGCGCATATGTCTTGGGTTTATACCGGCCTGATTTAACATCATTGCTCCAGCAGCACCTCTATTTAACCTTCCTCTAAAGTTTGACGAAGTACCGCCCTTAAACATATTCCCGTGTTTGGCACGCTCCAGCTTCTCTGCACGTTTTTTGCGTTGGCGGTCGAAGAGGCCTTTCGAGCGGTCATTAGCAATTCCAGATATAGTTGCGAACATGCCGCCGGCAAATTTAAATGTAAATGGAATTGCTGCGTATGGGAGTAGGTAGGCGGCTAGGATCATAAGCGGCTGAAGAACCCCAGCAACACCACCTTCATTAGGTCGATCTAAAATCCAGGCAAAAATATGGCCAACAGATATAACCGCCATTATGAGCGGGAACATCATAAGAAGCTTAGAGAATGTCCCCCACCAGGTTTTCCATAGCTTGTCGTTTCCTGGGAAGATCCAGGCCAGTATGGCTAGTGGTGCTACAAGCATCAATGCAACAATAAGTATTTGGCGGAACATGAGCACTAGGAATGCCGAACCAGCAAATAAAAGCAATGTGCCGCCAAATAGCCAAGCTATCAGCACAACACCGACTGCGGCAACAGGCAGCGACACTATGCTGGTTAGGGGGCTACCGCCAAACAAGGTTTGCAGGTTGATGTCCCCTCCCATATTAAATGGTGCTTGCAGTAGCCCCTTGGTAGAAAAGCCAATACCATTAGATATATCTATGAGTAGTATGGTTATCTGATAAGACAGGGCAATAAATATTACCGCCGCCCCAAGCCTGGGCAGAGCCCTTTTAACTGTATAGGCGCTAATGAATTCAAATCCCAAAGCGGTAGATATAACCATGACCAAGGCAATTGGCACAAGAATTAGATAGGCTATATTCCTGATATTAGCCCAGGCGTCACGCATCTCAGGGTTGTCATATCTGTTGCGATCAACTTCCAGCAGACTCTCGATACTATTATCTATCCACTCAAGAGCTTCATCCGTTGCATAAATAAGCGGGCACATTATCCAGCCCATCGCTGCAGATCGGTTTTCACAATTCGCATCCTGTACCTCTGCAGCACCAGTTTGCTCGTTAACAAGGTCCTTACAGCTATCAATTATGGATTGATCATCGTAGATTTGTTCACAATGATCCTCATTTCTTGCTGTAGATTTTTGTTCCTCAGACAAAGCATTCCACAACTCGCCCACTCTATCGTCTCTTAAGATGTCTTGTGGGTCTCCAATTCTACATATAATCTCGGCATCTGAGCCGTTTGGCAGGCTACGTGAATGGTTCTGTTCGCAGTATGAGTTAAGGTCATCTCTGGCGTCTGCAAAAACTTTCCCCTTATTTTGTAGGATGAACCCCGAACTAATAAAGGATAATGACAAAATTAGAACTGAAATAAAGAGTGTTAGCTTGTTTCGCATTTGGTTAAATAATATCACAATAACCGATAGAATATACATAAGCACTTCTTGCTACTCACCCTTGTGCATAAAAGACTAATACCTTAACATAATTACAAGTCATGCAAAACGATAATCAAAACCAAACTCCCGAGACGCCAAACGGCGTCAGGCCAGACTATGGTTTTTTGCAAGAGTATGCCTCGGCGCCGCCGCCTAAAAAGAAAATCGACAAAAAAGTTGTTTTAATGATAATTCTGCTTATTTTGACTGGCTTGGTACTTTTGGCAAGCCTTTTTATAAGCCCTAAAAATGAAGAAGACAGCTCTTCGGATACTCCCGTTTCAAGGGAATCGATATTTATACAAAACATTCTTGAATCTAATACCGGTGCAGCATACGCAATGCTGGCGCCTGAACTGAGCGACAGATTTACTAATGAAGCACAATTCAATCAAGAGGTTGCAGAACCACTAAGGCTGCTTTTGACCGAGAATAATTGCCAGAATCAAGAGGTTGATAGAGAGTCTGACCAGAGCTCAGTGTTATTTAGCTGCACCCTGGGCGACCAGCCGGCCTGGTTTGGTGTAGGGTTAACAGATATCGGTCAAACAGATGAAGCAGCCTATAAGCTGTGCTCTATTTCCGCAGAGGAGATCACCCAGTGTCGATAAAAAAACATTTCATAGTCAAACTAGCAGCCGGATTTATGTTTATGGCTACATTGATAGGCCCGGCGGTTATTAATATGCCCAGTGCACAAGCTGCGGCTAATCCCTTTTGCTGGAATGCTGTGAGCGGCAGCGCCGTAGAGATTAGTTGTGATGGTTCAAGCGCTAATTTGATTAGACATTTCACCGGGTCGGCTCCCCAAAGAGATAAATGCTACGAGTTTGGATTCAGTGTAGTCGCGCATGATTACAATTCGCCTAAATGCTCTCAGGCACGCGAGACAAATGATAATCGCGGTACAGCAAGGTGTATGACCCTATCGGGAAGTATTAACTCTTATCATCAGGCTAGTTTTAGTCCGTCGGACTTAAACGAAACTCAGTGTAACGATGGCATTGCTGCGATTATTCGTGAACAGAATAGTGGGTTTTCTGGCTTCCAGCCTGGATTTTGCTATGTAATTGCAGGATCGTCATATTCTGCTAAGTCTTGCTCTGCTCATCAAACAAACGTAGCAGCGGCTCAGTCGTATACCGATCGTAAAATAGCCGAGGCAGCAAATGGTGAGGAGCCAATTCATAAAGTTGAAGGTAAGTGCACAGCCCGGCCATTAACCAGAGGTGACTGTCCGGTTATTGACTACCTTTTCCGGTTCATAACCGCACTAACTGCTTTGGTGGGCGTGGTGGTTGCTGTAATGATCGTTTGGGGCGGTATTAAGTATACCTCAGCCAAAGACAATCCTCAGCAAGCCGCCGAGGCTAAGGAGACAATTCGCAATGCTATCATTGGCTTAGTGGCCTATTTCTTTATCTACGCAGTATTGCAATGGCTGGTACCAGGAGGGGTTTTATGATGAAAACATGGCTTGTTAGTTTGGTTATAGGGTTAACGATGATTACAGGTTTTGTTCTGGCGCCAACGCCTGCTCAGGCAGCCCGAGCTGAACACTGTACCAAAGAGAGCGGGAGTTTGTTATCCTTCCCTACTTGGTATAAGTACTTGGATTTTGAGTGGGATTACGGCAAGCAGGAGTGTAATGTTAATGCTCAGCTACCGGAAGATGCTGGAAAAATCTTGGCCGCGGTGTTTGAAATAATGCTTCGGGTCGTCAGTATTGTGTCGATTGTTTTTGTGATTTATGGTGGAGTCCAATATATAATTAGCCAGGGCGAGCCGGAGAATATCAAAAATGCTCGCACTACAATTTTTAATGCTTTAATTGGGTTGTTGGTATCTATGCTGGCAACAGTAATAGTTAATCTGATCGCAGGAAGTATAGCGTAATGAATATCCATATCGCGGTTTTTGCCCAAATAAATGAAGATGTCAGATCGACAGGTCTACCGGCTATTAATCTTACCCCCGGCTCTATAGAGGGTATCTTGCAGCTGGTGTTCGGCATTGCTGGAGCGCTGACCGTTTTGATGGTGGTTTACGGTGGTCTAAAATATGTCATTAGCCAGGGCGACCCCCAGGCTACCGCCAAAGCCAAAGACACAATTTTGTATGCCCTTATTGGCATGGTCGTTTGCATTTTGTCATTTAGTATCGTAACTTTTGTGGCTTCACGTGTATGAATAAGTTAAAACTATTTTTAACTAGCTTAATGTTTATGGGTTTACTGCTGATCCCTGTTAGCGCGGACGCTGCTGATCCGTTGGCTTCGGTTTGCTCCCAGACTCCTGACGCGGCTGTTTGTGCTGATCGCAATCAAACACCAGGCGCCAATCGAATCTATGGCAAGGATGGAATCATCACCACAGCCACACAAATTTTGGCAATTGTGACCGGAGTTGCGGCCGTGATTGTGATTATAATTGCCGGGCTGCAATATGTTTTATCCACTGGCGACCCGGCCAAAATTAATAAAGCCAAAGATATGATCCTGTATGCTGTGGCCGGACTTGTAGTTGCTGCCCTAGCCCAATCAATCGTAGTATTCGTGTTAAGTGAGTTATAAAGGAGAACAAATGAACATCATAAAAAAAATCAGCCTTGGCGTAACAGCTATCGTTATAATGTTTGTTTTTTTGGCTCTTCCCGCCAGTGCCGTGGCTCAGACACCTAAGGACGAAGTTTGTAAAGGAGTTTCTGGGGTAACTGGGAAAGCCTGTGATGACGCCGGACTGATTGGCGGTCTCGACTCAACCATCGCTACTGTGATTGATTTGCTTAGCGTGGTGATTGGAGTAATCGCTGTTGTTATGATTATCATCGGTGGGCTTAAGTACATAATGTCCGGCGGTGACAGTAACAGCACATCTAGCGCCAAGAACACAATCTTGTTTGCCTTGGTTGGTCTGGTTATCGTAGCCTTGGCCCAGGTAATTGCCAAATTTGTACTATTTAAAATTCGCTGATTATTCTTGATACGGCTAAGGTGGTTGTGGTATAAGTAAAGGGAATCTTAAGAAAGGTAAACAAGATGATCAAAAAGTTGAAAAATATAATTTTAAGCTCCGGTGTTATGTTGGCGTTGTTGGTGCCGGCTTTTGTGCCAGTAACGGTTGGCGCCCAGGCTGATATTGAGGATAACCTGTGTAAAGGTGCTAATCTGAGCTTTACTAATTCTGGTGACTGTCAGCCAGGCGGTGAAGCCGAAAGCACAGTCAATAATCTAATTGAAGATATCATCAACATCCTATCAGTAGTAGTTGGTGTGATCGCCGTTATTATGATAATCGTTGGCGGTATCAAGTACATCCTATCTGGTGGTGATTCCGGAAACGTCACAACCGCCAAAAACACAATCTTGTTTGCCTTGGTTGGTCTGGTTATCGTAGCTCTGGCCCAAATCATTGTTAAGTTCGTTCTATCAAGAGTCGCTACTTCATAGATAAAAATCTAGCCCAAAACAATAATGCCCCGTCCTTAATTGCGCGGGGCATTTTATATTTAGCCAGCAAATTAGATCTCATGGACATTTAGAGGCTGAGATGTAAAACCGGCTGCTAAATAAACAGCCGGTTTTAGAGTTTCAACAGTGCGTCTTATTGAATCTGGATCTTCTTAACTGTGTCTTGTTTCACTTTAGTGAATGAGATGGTTAGTACGCCGTCTTTTAGCACAGCCTCAATCTCATCTTCTTTCACTGGTACAGGAAGCGCCAGGCTTCTGGAGAACTCGCCCCAGTAACACTCTTGAACAAAGTAATTTTCAACGTCTTCTTCGGTTCCAGCCGACAACGTGCCGCGAATACTCAGCGTGTTGTCAGAAATGCTTACGTCTAGATCATGCTTGTTTACACCAGCGGTGCGGGCTTTAACAACCAATTTCTCTTTAGTTTCATAAACATCAACCGCTAGCTGACCC
Source organism: uncultured Candidatus Saccharibacteria bacterium (assembly GCA_964636355.1). Taxonomy (GTDB): domain Bacteria; phylum Patescibacteriota; class Saccharimonadia; order Saccharimonadales; family JAGQNK01; genus CAZWRG01. Next base: position 36,426 of record CAZWRG010000010.1, read on the forward strand.
GGAACGGCATCGTCTTCGTCCCAGTCATCTGATTGAGCTACTGGATCTGCGCTGGTGGCGTCATCGGCGGCCATTGGCATATCATCGTCTTGATCAAGGAAAGCTGCGGTTAGCTCGTCTTCCATAAGTAGATCTTCATCACGGCTTCGTCGTGCCATAAAACTGTTACCCTCCACGTATTGTTATTTGGATTATTTGCAATTTTTGTTACTCCCAAGTATAGCTACATTCTTATAGAGGTGCAACCGGGCTTACATATATTTACAACAGTACTTATCACAACAACATTTATTTTCATCTGTTATTCTATAAATTAAGCCGCCAGTTGTGGTCATAAACTTATTGTGGGAAACTTTACAATATGTCTGTGCTCGATAATATTATTGGCCTAATTGCGCCAAACAGTTGCATTGTTTTCGGTATTGAGGGTTGG
>CAZWRG010000011.1:0-31113 GCA_964636355.1 uncultured Candidatus Saccharibacteria bacterium
GGATAGGGATTGTATTTATTACATTAAGAAGTATAGATCTTATAATCTCATCGATACATAGTAGTTTTTTAAGGCTTCATAGCCGCACCAAAATACTTTTATATAGATATGTTAGTATGAGGTTCGAGAGGATATCTAACAAAGCGTATAGAGTAGGGTTTCATGACTAGCGAAAACGAGAAGTTGATCCTGAAGGCGACACCAGAAAATGAAGACTTTGGTCATAAGTACACCGAGGAGGGCCAGGGATTTATTGGTGCTAGGTTGCTGGATGGCTATTTTACAGCTGTTCAGGACCTGGTGGATCGGTCCAGCAAGATTAGCAGCGGTAAAAAGATCAAGGCAATTGAATTAGGTTGCGGCGAGGGGTATTCAACAGCGCGCATCAAAGCTATGCTCAACGACAATACTGATTTTTTTGCCTCGGAGTATGTTTCGGCGCTCGTTCCAAAGGCCCAAGAACTTAATCCCGGGGTAAAAGTTATTGAGGAGAGCGTGTACGAGCTTACACATGAAGATAAGACATTTGACATAGTTTTTTTGCTGGAGGTTTTGGAGCATTTGGATTACCCAGACAAGGCGCTGGCCGAAATTAGCAGAGTTCTAAAGGATGATGGAGTGCTTATTCTGGGCGTGCCACGAGAACCCTTGTGGCGCATACTTAATATGGTAAGGGGAAAGTATCTTAAGGATTTCGGAAATACCATTGGCCACCTCAACCACTGGTCGGCTCGTGGTCTGGAAAGATTTGTTAGGGAACATTTTGGGCCAGTTGTAAGCCGGAAGAACCCTCTGCCTTGGACGCTGGTTCTTGCCAGGAAGCAATGATATGCATTCAAAAAGAGTGATCACCAGCCTGTTTAGCAGTATACTAACACTTCTGCTTCTGGTTTTTGCGTATCGGTACTTTAGTGCTCTTGTAGATCAAATACACAGTACAGATTTTATCGTTAACTGGATGTATGTAGTTGCTTCGGGTGCGTTATTCCTCGGGTTTTATGGCCTTTTGTCTTTGCACTGGCTCTATGCTTGTCGTCTGGTGATGCAGAACGTGCCACGAGATCAATGGTTGGCGTTTTTTGCATCACAGCCTTATAAATATTTACCTACCAGCCTGTTCACTTTTTCCTTTAGGGGAGTATACGCCAAGAAGCTTGGGATGAGTTTTAGGAAGAGTTCACTTGCCCAGTTACTTGAAAACCTGTCTCTAATGGTCTCAAGTTGCTTTGTTGCAACCGTATTTTTTTCGGCAAGAGTACAACCGCTTCTTGCGGTGCCAGCGTGTATAGTGGCCGCAGGTGTGGTGTGGTTGGTGCTACAAAAAGGAGCATCAGGGCTTAAGTTTAGGGGCCGAGAATTTAATGTGCCGTCAATACAGCTAGTTCGACTGGTTGCTCTTTCTACGGTCTCGTGGCTGCTTGCCGGCGGTGCATTTATCCTGCTTACATATGCATTAGGGTTACAAATTAATATCCTGGGTCTTGTGTTGGCAAATACGCTTGCCTTTGCGCTAGGGATATTGGCGGTGTTTGCACCCGGGGGTATCGGAATAAGGGAACTGGTGTATGATTTTTTTGGAGTAGCTGCAGGTGCAATCGTTGCCTGGCGTATACTGACCTTTGTCCTGGATTGTCTTGTCGGTCTGGTGTCAATTATTGCCATTCGGTATAGAAAATCGTAAGAATATCAGAAGATCATTTTATGGGCTGAAGATGCCACGATTTTCAAATGAAATGTTAAGCCTTGAGACCATGGATGGACGCGCAGTAAATTATTGGCGCGAATGTGGAAACTGAATTCTTTTGATTCGTTCTAAATTGTCTTCTTGGAGGATTCGGTTGGTACGCGTGAGATCAGCTATGATACTTAGTGCAAAGGAAATCACAGAAGAAAACAGTAACACAGATCCAAGCAGCAATGATTGTATGTGACTACCCCTGTCGCCGTCGAGGTATAGAACCACGTAGCGCACAAAAGGTACCAGACCTAATATTAGAAATGCTGCCCCAATGGAAATGAATATTAGGTGAGGACGGTACATGATAAAACTACGGACAATTGCGGTGCTGGATTTGAACATGTGCTGCCAGATGTTTTTGAATAGTCGTGATTCTCGGGTTTTGGGATTGGTTTCAATACGTATACTCTCTATTGGGATGCGCTTATTGCCGGCCTGAATAATAGTTTCCATACAGTAACTAAAGCTAGTCACAATGTTGATTCGCATTAGTGACTCTCTGGAATACGCTCGAAATCCACTAGCAGCATCTGGCAGATCAGTGCCAGCGGCTTTATTGACAACCCAGCTGCCAAAACGCTGCATCAATTTTTTGAATCCAGAAAAATGAGCAATTTTTGATGTTTGACGATCGCCAATAACAATTTCTGCCCGGCCTTCAAGGATTGGTTGCACCAGATCTGAAATACGCTCTTGAGGATATTGATTATCGCCATCGGTATTAACCACAATGTCGGCACCAATACCGAGTGCGTAATTAACACCGTCGTGGAATGATCTGGCTAGCCCCATATTTTTAGCGTGACGAACAAAGTGCTTCACACCGAAACTTTTGGCAATTTCAATAGTTTTATCGGTTGAACCATCATCAATAACCAATATTTCGATTGAACCGATCCCTTTAATTTTCTTAGGAATAGTCTTTAAAACCAAAGGCAAAGTTTCCTCTTCGTTGAGACAGGGAATTTGTATAACTAATTTTAGTGGTTTTTTCATATCCCTAAGTTGGTTATTCTGTCAGTATAATCATTTTCTGTTTTCAGATAAAACATCGTCATTTTGCTGGAGATACTTAATTTATTAATTTGGTGACTTTAGTGACTAAATCATCGAGCGCCAGCTGAGTTTTAGCCTCGGCGTTTAGTCTGAGCAGTGGCTCAGTGTTGCTAGGTCGGACGTTAAACCACATGTCTTCAAAGTTTACTGTCAGACCATCCAGCCAATCTTGTTTCCCGCCCGGGAAAGCTTCGGAGATTTTCTCGATAGTGGCTTGTTTGTCTTGAACTTCAAAGTTAGTTTCGGTAATTTGCTGGTAGGCTTGTCTGAACGGCGCTGCTAGTTCAGAGATTTTCTTGCCGCTTAAACCTACTACATATAATGCTATGATGGCCGCGATTAAACCGCTATCCGCCATAAAATTGTCTTTAAAATAATAATGACCGCTGTGTTCACCGCCAAAAATCGCATCGTGTTCACGCATATCAGCTTTGATGAACGAATGTCCAACTCGGCTGCGGATACTTTTGCCGCCGCCAGCCTCAACAGCCTCTTTAGCGGCTCGACCACAAATGGCATTCAGAATTATTGTGCTGCCGGGATGTTTGTCTAAAAAGTATTCCGCTAAGATGGCTGTCATAACGGTACCGCTTAGAGCATCGCCATTTTCATCAACCAACACCGCCCGGTCGCCATCCCCATCAAAAGCAATACCGCCATCAAGCGAATTCTGCCTTATAGCCGTTTGCAGGTCGATCAGATTTTTGGGCTCCAAAGGATTTGCAATGTGATTTGGGAAGCTGCCGTCCAGTTCAAAATACATTTCTGTTACTTCAAACGGAACGTAAGGTTCAAGCTCGGGGAAGATTTTGCCTGCCATGCCGTTTCCGGCGTCAACCGCAATTTTAAGTGGCTTTAATTTAGCAGCATTTATAAAGGATAAAACGTGGTCTATCCAAGCCTCGGTAACGTCTTTTTCGGTAATTTTTCCTTTGGTCTGGACGAAACTAAAATTGCCGGCTTCTGCCAAATCGCGAATTTCAAACAGGCCAGATTCTTGACCAATTGGCTTAGCTTCTTCGCGACAAAATTTGATGCCATTATATTCGCCTGGATTATGTGAAGCGGTTATCATCACACCGCCGGCTAGGTTATTGGCGCCGACCGCGAAATAAATCATGTCGCTGGTTACTTGGCCGATATCCCAGACCTCGCGACCTTGCTGAATGAGGCCGTTTTTTATAGCCTCCGCCAACTCCTCGGAGTCGGGTCGCATGTCTCGGCCAACCGCTACAATGCCTTTTTCTGGCAACCAGTCAGCCACTGCCCGGCCGATGGAAGTTGCCACTTCGGCGTTTAATTCGGAGCCAACCTTGCCGCGGACATCATAAGCTTTAAAAATTTCTTGAAATGGACTTTTTGGCATGAACCCTCCTGTTACAACTAGCCATTATAGGTATAATTCTTAATTTTAATAAGCCCCGGCCGATTAAAGTTGCTATATTAAGTAAACATATGAGTGGTTTTATAAACAAACTATCTTCGGTGGTTCATCGGATTTTAAATAGTCCAAAATTTATATATTTAATTGTTGGACTGTTGGTGGTGCAGTCGGTTTGGCTGGCTTTTTCGGCAATTTATCCGCTGCCGTTTGATGAATTTGCGCACGTTGGCGCAATTCAAATTTATTCTGAGCAGTGGTCACCGTTTGTAAGTTCTCAGGCTTCAGATACCGGCTATGTTGGTGATCTAACGCGGGAGTTGTCGGTGCTTTATCGCTGGCTAATGAGTTTTCCGTATCGAGTTCTAGATGTTTTTTTGAGCTTTGAGCAAACAGTTATTGCGCTGCGGCTGATCAATGTGGCGATGATGGCTGGATCAGTAGGATTATTTTATAAACTGCTTTTAGAATGGGGAATGTCGCGGCGGCTTGTAAATATGGTGCTGCTGGCTTTTGTGATGACGCCAATTGTGCCGTTTCTGGCGGCTCATGTAAATTATGACAATTTGATGATGTTGCTTGCTCCAGTGGTTCTGCTGTATGCCCTGAGGCTAATTAGGAGTGATAAAAACTTAATTAAAAACCTGGCTCTAATGGTGTTCTTCGGTGGCTTTGCGGCTCTGGCTAAGCAAACTTTCGCGCCGCTAATGCTGATTATTTTTATGTATGTACTCATAGTTATTTGGCATAGAAATCGCCGTCAGCTTAAAGAGTTTATTAGCAAGTCCTGGCGCCAGGCTCCGCGGGGAATTGTCGCAGTGTTATTGGTGGTCGGCATTGCGGGGGTTAGTTTAGTAGCTGCCGAGCGCTACATTGGAAATTATCAAAAATTTGGTAGCTTCCGGCCAGCCTGCGAAGTGGTTCAGTCAGTTGATTTTTGCAAGGATTTTGGGCCTTGGTATAGAAATAACGTTACAAATGCCCAGAATCGGCCCAGTGAACCACCGTACAGCAATCCATTAAGTTTTAGCCAGTATTGGATCAGTCGAATGATGCGCGGCTACTTTGCTATTTTCCAGCACACACCAACAGCGGGCGCTACTGATAGAGAGCCGTTTGGACCAATTGTAGTTAAGCCGCTTCTTCCACTGCCGATCTGGACGGCCACGGTAGTGGCGGTTGCAGGGTTAGCGGCCGTTATTAAACAGCGCCGGAAGTTATGGAGGAATCAGTATTCCCGATTTGTGCTCGTTTTGAGCGGTTTATATTTGTCTAATCTATGGTTATTTAATTACAGTTCATATCTAAAAATGTGGAAAGCTGAAGCGATTCAGGCGCGCTATACTTTGCCGATTTTAATACTTATTTTTGCAGTCTTGATTCAGGCAATAAACTGGTCAATTGCCAACAAAAAACTAAAAGCCGGTTTGGTCTTGATACTGTTTTTAACCTATGTTTGGGGTGGCGGCATTGCTGGTTGGATAATTAGAGCTGACGATACTTGGCGCTGGCAAAATTCAGTTACTCAGACTGTAAATCGCAACCTGCAAATAGTTTTGCGCTACACAGTTTTTCACTGATCAAGGCCTGAGGCATACTTTTGCCATTTCCAAGCGTCGCAGCAAGCTTGGTCCAAGGTTTTCTTAGCTGTCCAGTGGAGCTCTTTTTTAGCTTTTGACGGATCGGCATAACAGCTTGCAATATCGCCCGGTCGTCGATCAGTAATTTGATAAGGGATGGTTTTAGCGCTGGCTTTCTCAAAAGCTTTAATAACCTCTAGAACTGAGTAGCCCTGCCCAGTTCCGAGGTTGAATGATTCGCACTTGCTAGGCGGCGGCATGTTTTTTAGGGCCGCGACATGACCCTGGGCGAGGTCGACCACGTGAATATAATCTCGTACGCCCGTACCGTCCGGCGTATCGTAATCGCTGCCAAAAACTCGAAGTTTCTGTAATTTCCCAGCGGCTACTTGAGCAACATAAGGCAATAAATTGTTTGGTATATCGTTTGGATCCTCGCCAATTAGTCCGCTTTCGTGAGCGCCAATTGGATTAAAATAACGCAGCAAACTTACCGACAGCGACTGCCTCGCAACCACCAAATCCCTAAGGATATTTTCAATCATTAATTTGGTTTGACCATATGGATTGGTGGCCGAAAGTGGTGCATCTTCAGGAATCGGTACAGATTGAGGGTCACCATAAACCGTTGCTGAAGAGCTAAAAACAAGTTTACTTACGTCGTGTTCAGCCATCAATTCACAAAGGTTTAAGGTTGAGACAAGGTTGTTTTGATAATACCGGAGCGGTTCAGCGACTGATTCACCGACGGCTTTTAGTCCGGCAAAATGGATGACCGCTTCAAAATTATAAGTCTCAAATACCTGACTTAATTTTGGTTTATCACAAAGGTCGGCTTCTATAAATGGAATTTCCTGGCCAGTTATTTGTTTTAATCTAGACAAGACAGACTGCTTGCTGTTAATGAAATTATCGATAATAATTGGCAAATAACCCGCGCTAGTAAGCTCCACGACAGTATGTGATCCAATGTAACCCGCCCCGCCAGTCACCAGAATGTGTTTCATAAGAATACCTTATGCTACGCCTAAGATTTTGGCTAGTATTAACGCTTTAAAGCGAACTGTCTAATCACCCTAAAGTTCAAGTGGTACAATGTATGCAGAAATATGAAAAATAATGCCTCACTTGCCTACTCCTCGCTATTAGTAGTTGGTGATTTTTTGGCGCTTTTGGCGGCTTTTGTTTGTGCTTATATTCTGAGGGTTAAGTTTGATCCGCGGCCGCTAATCGAGCAAATAACCGCTGTGGATTATTTTGTGGCTGTGGTGACGGTTTTGCCGCTTTGGATTTTAGTGCACGCCTTTATTGGGCTTTATAACCAAGGAGTTTTTGAGAAGCGTTTTGCCGAGCTTGGCAGACTGTTCGTGGGTTCGATAATGGGAATTTTGGTGGTGCTAGGTTACGATTTTGTGGCTGGTGCAGAGCTTTTCCCGGCTCGCCTGGTGCCAGTTTACGGTGTAGTTTTAGGCTTTAGCTTTTTAGTGGTGTTTAGGTCAATGTTAAAAATAATTCGTCGTCAGCTGTTTAAATACGGCATTGGGATCAGCAATGTGGTGATTGTGGGAGACACGCTGGCCAGCGAGGATATGGCCAAGGCTATCAAGGATACTAAAAATACCGGTCAGGCAGTTTTGGCAGTGATCGGAAGAAATGTTAGCGGTTTTGGGAACTACCAGAACTTTGATGAGGCAGTTAGTCGGCTGCGGCGGCCAATCCACGGTATTATCCAAACCGAACTTTACAAAGATCAGCATAAAAACAACGAGATTTTGCGTTACGCTCACGAAAATCATGCATCGTATCGATTTGTGCCGGGCAACACCGACTTGTTTGTAGGTAATATTACGGTTGATCTGTACGCCGGATTACCAGTGGTGGCGGTTCATCAAACGGCGCTGATTGGTTGGGGACGGGTAGTTAAGCGTCTGTTTGATTTAGCGGCTTCAAGTATCGCTTTAGTTTTAATGTCACCACTGTTGGTGCTTGTCTCCATCATGATTAAGGTCTTTGACCCAAAGGGTGGCGTACTGTTTCGCCAAAAAAGACTTACCCGGCATAACCGAGAGTTTATTTGCTATAAGTTCAGAACAGTTAAGCAAAAATATAATGGAATGACACCGGAAGAGGCTTTTGCGGCCATGGGGAAACCGCAGTTGAGTAAGCAGTATCGGGATAACGGTGATTATTTAGAAAATGACCCCCGGGTTACCAAGTTTGGCCGTTTATTAAGAGCTTCCAGTCTTGATGAGTTGCCACAGCTTTTTAATGTACTCAAAGGCGATATTAGTCTGGTTGGTCCGCGGGCGTTAATTGCTCAGGAGCTCAATGCTTACGAGAAAAAACACGCCATTCTGAGCGTAAAATCAGGACTCACCGGGCTGGCTCAGATTTCCGGCCGGCGAGACATTGACTTTGATGAGCGCCGCAGATTAGATGTTTACTACGTTCAAAATTGGAGCTTTTGGAACGATATAACAATTTTGCTTAAAACTGTAAAAGCCGTTTTTACAGGTGTTGGTGCTAAATGAAGGTCGCGATTGTTCACGACTGGCTATACGGGGGTGGGGCAGAGCAGGTTGTGTATGAATTGCACAAAATGTTTCCAGAGGCACCAATATATACATCTTATTGCTCCGAGGAGTGGCGAAATAAGCTAGATAATAAAGTAGTTACTGGTTATTTACAGCATCCTCCTTTTAGGCAGCTGCGTAAATTTTTACCATTATTACGTCAATGGTGGTTTTCTAGACTTGACCTGAGCGATTTTGATTTAGTGATATCGAGTTCCGGAAATGGCGAAGCTAAGTCTATTGTTCTAAGCAACAAAGCTAAGCATATATCTTACAGTCATTCAGTTAATCAGTTTTACTGGAGGCACTACGATGAATATATGGCACACCCGGGCCAGAGACCATACTGGGCTATGCGTCTCGGTTTAAAATTATTGCTCAAACCGATGAGAAGATATGATTATTTGGCGGCCCAAAGGGTGGATAATTTTATCGCAAATTCAAGTTTTACCAAGCAGGATATACTAACTTACTACAAGCGTGACTCTGAAGTCATTTTCCCGCCGGTCAAGATGCCCAAGAAAATTTATGCTCAAAATAGCAACAGGTCTGGGTTGGTAACCATGTCTAGGCTAGTCCCTTGGAAACGAGTAGAAATTATTGTAGATGCGTGCACTGAGCTATCACTGCCGCTAACTGTTATTGGCGACGGGCCGGAATTAGAAGCCCTAAAAAGAAGTGCTGGGCCAACAGTTACGTTTGTGGGTGGCGTTTTTGACGATACAAAATATTCCTACATTGTCCAGGCAGAAGCCTTTATCATGGCTAGTGTTGAGCCATTTGGAATTGCTCCTATTGAGGCGATGGCCGCTGGTACTCCGGTGATTGCGTTTCGGGGCGGTGGGGCGTTGGATTATGTGGTGCCTGGCAAAAGTGGCGAGTTTTTTGATGAACAAACTCCGGAGTCGCTAATAGAGGTTCTAAAAAATTTTGACCCTAAAAAATATTCAACCAATCAAATAAGAGCTCACGCCGAGCAGTTTTCAGAAGCTAATTTTAGGCAAAAACTGCAGCGGTTTATAGACGATCATACAGCTTAAGCTATTCTGTTATAATGAACTAAAAGCGGTAAACCAAACAAAAATGAAATTTAGAAAACTAAGAAAAAAAGAAGAGCGCGAAGTTCGACGGATTGTTGAATATTTGATTAGCGGCGGGGCATTTTTTTGGTCCGGCTATGTGGTTCTGATTGGCTTGAACTGGCTGCTAGGGCCAAGCTTTCTGTGGTTATCAACCTCGGCGTCTTACATTGTTGGCTGGGTGGTAAATTACCTGCTGCAGCGTTATTGGGTATTTGATAACCCAAAACTGGCCAAACACCAGACTGAAGTTACCACCAGGTACATCATCATTAGTCTGGTCAACTTAGTGCTAAATTATGTAATTATCCAGGCTTGGGTAAGCTTTGGTTATCGCATTGAGCTGGGGCCGTTTATTGCATCTGGATTCTTTACGGTTTGGAATTATGCTTGGTACAAATTGTGGGTTTTTCCGGAAAAATTCCCCCGCAAAAGGCGGGCGTAAAGCCTGATAAAATAAGGAGATAAAGATGCAGTCTGAAAAATCTTCCAAAACCCGGCCGACTAAAAAACAACGAGAGCTGTTAGAGTTTATCGAGACATTTATTCTGGAGCACGGCTATAGCCCAAGTTACCGTGAGATTATGAGCGGGCTGAATTATAATTCGGTGGCCACCGTCGCGCTGCATATCAACAGCCTGATAAAGCGCGGCCATTTAATTAAGCGTGATCGTTCAGCCAGATCGCTGGAGGTTGTCCAAGCTGCTCAGGAGCCAAAGCTTAAAAGTAACCTCATAAAGCCGGATGATGAAAAATGGTTGGTAGAAAAAGTCGAGCAGTTTTTTAGCGCTCTTGAAGGCAATTCAGTAAAAGATCCTAATAAAATTGATGAGCTTTATGTTTTGATTGGCGCACTCAGAATTTTGGGCATGGAAGGCGCGGTGCAGAGCTTTCTGCCTCGTTTAAGTGCAATTAAAGATACGGTACAATAGACTCATGTCCAGGCCAGTCATTCAGCTAAAGAATGTGACCAAAAAATATGGCAATGCCAGAGGCGTCGAAGCCATTAACCTGAGTGTTGAGCCGGGTATAATTTTTGGTTTTTTGGGGCCTAATGGCTCTGGCAAATCGACCACCATTAACATGCTGCTGGATTTTATTCGTCCAACTTCCGGTGAAGTAAAAATTTTCGGGCTGGACAGCCAAAAAGACTCCGTAGAGATCCGAAAAAATATCGGCTTTTTAGCTGGTGATACATCGATGGACCGCGGCTTAACTGGCTGGCAACAGCTGGAGTTTTTAGGAAACCTGCGCGGCGGTTTTGATAGAAAATACGTTCAGGTTTTAGCCGATAGATTAAACTGTGATCTAAGTAAAAAGTTCAAGAATTTATCCCGCGGGAATAAGCAAAAAGTTGGTCTGATATCAACCTTGATGCATAAACCAGATCTGCTTATTATGGACGAACCAACCAGTGGTTTGGATCCGTTAATTCAGGCTGAGTTTAATAAGATTATTTTAGAGCATAAGGCTGCGGGCGGTACGGCTTTTATATCGTCGCATGTGCTCAGTGAAGTGCAGGAAATTTGCGACCATGTGGCATTTATTAAAAACGGTAAATTAATTGCCTCTAGGCCAATGTCTGATTTATCACTTGACGCACCGATGATTTTTGACCTGAAGTCAGCCAGCAAAGATTTGCAAAAGCGGCTTACCAAATTGGCGGGTGTTAATATTTTGAGCCATAAACAAAACGTAATTCACGGTACTTTTGGCGGTGATATCAACAAATTGCTTAGATTGTTGGCGGGTTATAGCATTGATAGTTTTAGGCTGAGTGATTCTGATTTGGAATCAATATTTATGAAATATTACGAGGACGATGATGCTTAAGAACATTTTTCTAAAAACCCTCTATCAAAAACGCTGGGGAATGTTGTGGTGGAGCTTGGCGATGCTGGCCATGACGGTTTTTGTTGTGGTGTTGTTCCCGACTTTTCAGGATTCTTTTGGCTCATCACTGCAAGACGTGCCTGAATCGATGAGGGCAATTTTAGGTGAAGCGGCCGATTATCAGCGGATTGAAGGATTTCTCGAGCTGCAAGTCTTTATGCAGATGATATTTTTAACGTTTATTTACGGAATTATTTTATACACTGGATTGATTGCTGGCGAAGAGGGCGAAGGCACTTTGCAGACTTTATTGGCTCAGCCGGTCAGCCGAACTCGTGTTTATTTTGAGAAACTGTTAGCCGGCATGGTTATCTTGGCGGTTGTTAGTTTGGCTCTGGCGGCCGGCACAATTCTAGGAGTCTTGTTAATCGGTGAGTCGGTTAGTGTGTCCGGAGTCATGCAGGTGACTTTTGCTCAGTGGCTGGTGTCGATGGCGCTTAGCTTGGTTGGCTTTGCGGTTGGGTCGGCTATTGGCAGTCGAGGTATGGCTGGGGCTTTGGCGGGAGTTTTTGCATTTGTTAGTTACCTGGTGACATCTTTAGTCGGAACAGTGAAGGCCTTGGAGCCGTTAAACTATCTTTCGCCGTTTAGGTATTTTAATAACAGTCGAATACTAGACAACGGCTTAGATTTTGGCAATATGGCTGTGCTGGCTATCTTTTGTGTGGTGTTAATTATTGTAGGCTGGTTGTTATTTGTAAGGCGTGATGTTTATTCCAGATGAGCATAATTGAAGCCATCATACTGGGGCTTGTACAGGGCTTAACGGAGTTTATTCCGGTTTCCAGCTCCGGTCATTTAGTGATATTTAGAGATCTGTTTGGTATGACTGAGAAAGGGTTAACCTTTGATGTAGCGCTGCATTTTGGAACTTTATTGGCGCTGCTGGGGTATTTTTATAAGGATATAGTTTTGTTGATTCAAGGGATTTTTGGAAAAGGACCATATAAAAAGCTGGTTAAATGGATTATTCTAGCTACTATTCCAGCGGTTGTTTTTGGAGTTTTGCTGGCTTCGGCCGCTGAATCAGCCTTTCGATCATCATCTTTAGTGGCGGTTAATCTTATTGCTGTCGGGCTAATCATGATTGTTGCTGAAAAGATCGCCGCTAGAAATAAAGATAAAACTTCGCTGGTTGATATTTCCAAAAAACAAGCGCTAGCGATTGGTGTTGCTCAGGCGGTGGCTTTGGTTCCGGGAGTCTCCAGGTCTGGCGGCACGATTGCCACCGGGTTAATCCTTGGAATAGATAGGGTTAGCGCTACCAGATTTTCTTTTTTGCTGGGAGTGCCGATTATGATTGGGGCTACCGCTAAAGTGTTGCTTGGCGCGCAGGCCCTCGCTCAAATTAATTCGGAATTAAGTCTATTTATAGCCGGTGTTTTAGCGGCTCTTGTAAGCGGGCTGGTGGCCATTAGGTTTTTGCTAAGGTTTTTAGCTAATCACACTCTGTCGCTGTTTGCTTATTATCGAATAGGTCTAGGCTTAATTGTCTTAGCAGTCGCAATCTGGTAGTAGTATAATTTAGTTATGGCTAGAAAATATCGCGCTGGTTACAAGCACAAGCGCCGCGGACGTAAATTTTTAAAATTAATGCTGGTTGTAGTTTTAATTGGCCTGGTTTTAGGTGGCTTTATTTATTGGGATATGCGGCGTAATAGTGACAGCGGCGAGGTGGTTGGAGCCGGTCGCAGTGTGCCTCAGCAGGAGGATTTAAAGGCCGAAATTGAGCAGGTGGTTGTTGATGAGCCACTATTTAGCATGAAGATAGCGGCGGGCTGGAAAGAGATTGAACGAAAAAATGTTCCAACCGAACGCAGCATTACCTGGCAATCAACCGTTAAAAATTATGAAAATCGGTGGCTGAAGCTTTACATTGATGTTATTCCGCCGGACATCGCTGTTAATCGATTGCTGCCGCTTGATGTCGCTGGCGACAGTGTTTCGCATCGTCAATTATCGGAAAACTGCAAAAACTTTACTCGCCAGGCAAATGATCAAGCCCCAACTCCGCAGCCATCGAAATGGGAAGGGGTTGATTTTATCTGTAATTTGGCTAGTTTTAATGATAATGTTACCGGCACAGGCACCGAAGGTTCAGTAAATTCAACTACCATTACTGGCCCAAGGCAGGGCGCTCATAAATACTTCTTTGTCTATACTGATCGGAATATTCAGCCGGACTACACTATTTTTTATAACGCTCTAAAAAGTTTTAAGGCTAAATAGATTCAACAGTCACTGCCGAGTGAGGTAGGCCTAGCCTATCGGCCAGTGTCTCGGCTTGCCATTTCTGAAGACCGACCACATCATCAAGAGATTCAACTTCTGTAATTTCTCCCATCTCAAACACCGGGTCATCTCCGTCCCATAGCACAATTGGCAGGACCACACCTCTCTTAACTATATCCAATGTTCCCAGGCCAACCCGTCCAAGCATAATTGAAGTAGGCTGGTGATTGTCACCATATTCAATTTTGTCGGTTTTACCGGACCAGGCAATATTCAGCGCTCGGCCGAGTCTGTTTCTTTTGACTTTGTGTATTAAATCCTGACCCAGCCAGGTATGAATTTCTTTACGCATATTTTTGTTGTTGGTTTTTACCAGTTTTTCATCGAAGCCTAGATCTTCAATGGTTGGGGTTCTAGGAAAGCTCATAAATACATGGCCATCTTTTTGCAGGACTTCTGACGCGGCCATGCCAAAGGCACCGATTGTTGTAACGCCGCGACTAATAACATGACCCATTTGGTCCTGCCAGTGTTCTTCTTCCAGGCAATCAGATAAATTTGCTCCCCATATAGCCACGTCTTGAATCTTTTGATGAGTAGTCACTGGAAAAACATTAACTCCCTGCCTGAGAAGCTGCCTAATGGCGCTAATGGCTGTTAATTGCTTTTGTAGTGATTCTCTGATGAAGGGCGATAAGTTTTTACTGGCAATGTCGGCTAGAGTAGCAACTTCAGTTCGATCGGTAGGTTGAGGATGTAAGTGGGTGATTTCAAGGCGCTGTGATGGATTTTTGACGAGATCTAAGTCCAGCTCACTGAATAACCCGTCTGATCCAGCTATGTGTTTTAAGGTGGTCTCGGCTAAGGCGCCGTGAATTGATTCACGGTCTTCAAGACTTAATGATTCGTAATCAAACTCTCTTATCACGGTAATTCACAGTATACCAAAAGTGATAAAAACTACTACATATAGCGTGAGCAAAGCATGATACACTACTATTAGTTCGCTAGAATTAACATCAAAAACGCTGGAAGCAGGTGAGAGTCCTGCACTGTGCCGCAACGGTAATTGCGAGAACTAATAAGCCTCGCCTAAGTCCGATACAGCAATAATCTGCCGAGTATGGCAGACTCCCGAGCAGGAGTGAGAAGTCTGATTTTAGGCCCTCTTTCTGCAACGGAAAAGAGGGTATTTTTAATGGGTAACGGTGCTTCGATTGTAGAAGCTAGGTTCGAGCAAATAGTCGAGGGTGAGCAATTTATTGGTCCAGTTTTTCCTGTGGCAGAACTTGATTATGATATTGAAAATCGACTACGAGCAGCTGAGTTTATTGGGTCGATTGCCGTCTCTGCCAGTGAGCAATCTCGGCAGACTCCAGATGAATCATACTCTTTGGCTGATGCTTTGCAGTTAGCAGCAAATAATGACACAGAAGCCAGGCAAATGGTCAGGGTAAATGTTCAGAAGGACGTAATCGAAAGAGTCATTAAAAGTGGCCATATTACTAGAGTTAAGCTGGGTGTTAATGAATACGGGAAGATAACTCAATACGGCCAAACTAATGAGGATATCCAAAAAAATAGCCTAAAGTATGCAGCTGGTAGCAGTCAGATGAAAAATCGTACCAAAGCTGAAACAAGGAATATGATGCGCATCCAAAACCTTTATGATCGTGGGCTGCTAGAGGACTATGCTTTTGTTGTGTTTTCCCGAGCCGCCGATGACATGAGCGAAGAGGAAATGAGTGACATTGGCTTTTTTACGGACACCATGAGCTGTGCAATCCAAGTTACGACAGTTACTGATGGACAGCTTATGGTTGAGAGTGCTTTTGTGGCCGGAAAAACTTCTTGGGATGCACCACGTCATGATGCAGCAACACTTACTAAATTAGGTGAATCACTGGATGTGGATCTAGGTGATAAAACTGCTACAGAGCTACTGGATTACCCTATTTTGATTCACAAAAGCCGACTTGAAAATGGAGTGGTTGATTTGGTGAAGCTGTATGATGACTCGGCGGATGGTACGTTTTTTGGCGAAGCAAAGCCTAGGCAAGATTATTCGGTTTACGCACAGGAATGCCATGAGCGCGAGCAGTCATTGCAAGAACAAGTAGATACGGTCGTTAAAAAGTTGATAAAAGCAGCGACTGGGTTAAAGACAGCTAGGGCGGCTAGTCGATATTTAGCGAAATTATCTCAGGACGCAATGGTTGAACATAGTGTTCATGACACTAGAATTGATGCTCGGGTATTTGGGGCAGAAGCAGCCTTTAGGATTGAACATGCCAGGCAGCTGGCGTCCACTGGTCAGGCTGACATTATGCAGCAGGTATTAACTCAAGCAAAAATGGTCGCCAGATCAAGTTCCTGTCCGGGTGGCTCTAATGGCAATAATGATGTTGACGCGCTATTAAGGCCTAATGGTTTGGATAACTCTGATGATACGGCTACTGAATCTCTTGAGGATTGTGAGTTTGTTTCCAAGGAGTGTCCGATTTGTCATGAAAAGAACGTCAAAACTGTCGTTAAAAAAGGTAAGTATTATGGAGAGTGCGGCTGTAGCGCATAATAAGTAATGCCTAAATCAAAGTTAACCAAAGAGCAGTACGAACATCAAAAAGCCAACTGTGATGGGCTGTGTGATCTTGATCACGACCGAATCGCGGCTGATGATCCAAACCTCATGCCGTGCGTGACCTGCCCGTTTTGTAAGCAACTAGTTGATGCCATCCTAACACCGACAACTATTAGCTGCCCAGCCTGTAAAGTAACCGTACAGCGTTAACTCAACCCCAACTCGACTAAAGAAGACTAGAAATAGCACTCTCCGTAAACTACTGCGTCTCGAATCCTGCAAACTGACAAAACATTCTCAAAAAGTGTCCGGCCGGACACTTTTTGAGAATGTTTTTGAATGGCTTAAGTGGTTTGAGTGGTATTAAATGGTTTATCTGTTGGGTTTGGTTTAGAATTGGGTTATGCGCAAAATCGGAATTTATAGCGGGAGTTTTGATCCGGTTCACGAGGGTCATGTATCGTTTGCGCTGGAGGCAATTAAGCAATGTGGGCTAGATAAAGTTTTCTTTTTAGTTGAGCCTCGGCCCAGGCGAAAGCAGGGCGTCAAAGCCTTGGAGCATCGTGACACAATGGTTCGTTTGGCGATTCGTAACCAGCCAAAACTCGGCAGTATTATGATTGATCAGTCGCGCTTTACGGCGGCTGATACCCTGCCGGTTTTAAAAAATCGGTTTGGCGGCGCCGAGCTTTACATGTTGTTTGGTGATGACATGCTAAGTCATTTTGCTGATTGGCCACAGGTTGATGAATTGATTCGGGACTTAAAGTTCGCAATCGGGCTTAGGAAATATTCTGCGCCTCAAGTTAACAGATTACTTGAAACTGTTAGATTAACTCGCGGTCTGGATATGGACTATCATTTGTTTGAAGCTGAAAATGCTAAATATTCATCATCGGCAATACGGCTCAAGTTTAAGTGCGGCCAAACTCCAGATGGTTTGCATCCGGCGGTCATGGCTTATATAAAAGAGCACGGCCTTTACGCTTCTTCGAAGCTGGGCTCGTAGTGGGCTTGTAGATAGGCCAAATGTTTTTCGCGGTAGTGCTTAAATTCGGTTTTGCTAAAGCCATTTTTTCTAATAAATGCACTGAGTCGTTCGTTGCCGACAAAGTGTGGCATCATAACGTAACTAGCGCCTTCGCTGTACAGTTTTGAGGCGTTAGTCGCGTTATCTGAAGTACAGACAAACACCGCCGATGGATTGTGGGTTTTTAGCCAGCTGCCTAAAAATTCATTGGTTTTAAAATCCGAAATCGTGGAGACAATTAGCTTGGATTTTTCCAGTTGTAATTCTTCTAAAAATTCAGAATCAGTAGCGTCGCCGTATTGATATTCTTCGTTATTTTTTTCCATGGCTTCAACCATATCCGGGTCGTAATCAACCACTACAAAACGCTTGTCCATTTTACGGAAAGTTTTTAAGAATTCACCGCTGTTGCGCCGATAACCAAAAAGTACAATTGGGAAATGACGACTGACAATTTTTTTATCCTGAATGGTTTTTCGGCGCTCAAATAGTTGCAGATTTTTCTCCAATTTAGAAAATAGTTTGTCGTCATATTTAATAAGGTAGGTGGAAACGGCGAAGGTGATGATTGCTACTAGCGTCAAGATTTCGGCGACTTCATGACGAGCCAAGCCGGCGTGCACGGCAGCAATTGCGAAGACCAAAGAAAACTCACTGATTTGGCCAAGAGCAACTGAAGTTTTAAAACTAGTTCGCTTGGTGTAGCCCAAAAGCCCCATGCTAATAAGCACAAAAAATGGCTTAACAAGCAACACAAAAGCACTTAGAATCAGCGCCGGCCCGGCTATTTCACCTAATCGATCCGGTAACAATCCTTGGCCGAGCGTAATGAAAAATATAACAATAAAAAAGTCTCTGAGCGGCTTCAACCGGGAAGTCATTTCGCGGCTGTAAGGCAAGTGCGCCAAGCTGACACCGGCAAACAAGGCTCCGATTTCTATCGAAAAACCAACCTCTCTAAACAGTAGCGACCAGCCCAGGCCCCAGCCTAGTGCGAACAGCAGAAGAATTTCTTTTGACTTGCCAATCGCTTTGGTGAGATGAGGAACCAAAGTCCGGCTGGTGATATAGAGCACTCCGGTGGCGGCAATTCCCAGGATTACCAGCCTGATCATATCATCGGTGGTGCCGTCAGTTGTGCGGGCTGCCAGACCGAACTTTCCAGCCGTCACGAACAAATCCTGAAGGATTAACATGCCAATAATTATCTGAGCGTAAAGTCTGGTTATTTCTCTTTTGTCACTGAGTAATTTGACGATAATAATTGTACTGCTCAGGGATAAAGCCAAGCCGATGACAGCTGATTCCATTCGGCCAAAATCCATGTTGCGAGCGATTAAAAATCCCAGTCCGCTGACGGCGCCAATTTGAATCGTGGTAGTAAAGAAAATAGTTTTTCGGAGCCGGAAGAAAACCCTCGGACTTAATTCCAGGCCGATTATAAATATCAAAAGAGCAATGCCAATCTCGCTCATGCCGGTCATTGCCCGATCACTGGTGATGATGTTTAGCAGCGCCGGACCGGCCAGAACACCAGTCAAAATATAGCCAATTATTAGCGGCTGTTTGAGTTTATAAACAATAAAAGAAAGTGCCGCTCCAAGTGAAATTATTAAACTAAGTTCGGCATAAATATCAGCGTGCATTTTTATTTCAGTCTTCCTTAGGTAATTATTTTATATCAAATAACAATAAGCGCCAAAAATCGCCCATTGTGCTTGACGGCTTTAAGACGCTTATGCGATACTAAAGTTACTTCAAAAGTAGTTTTCAAGCTACAGAAGACAAAAACAACAAAAAAGAGATAAGTGTTCTTATGAGGTGTGAGAACAGAAGGGGTGTGGTCGCGGCAATGTCCGTAAAAATAAAAATAATATCACGGAGTACAAACGTGGAAGTAAAAGTACGCCGACCGGGCTGGCAACAGTTTATAAACTACTAGCCGGTAGCAAAAATATGAAAACCAGCAGTTTAGTTGCTGGTTTTTGATTTTATGGTGACTGAACATCGATATTATTTTGGTTAGACCGAAGTTGGATTTTGGGATAGGGCTCAAATTAATAGATGTTAAAATAAGCAGTAGCTTTATGAATAATGATTTAGACAAAGAAAAACCAATCTATAATTTAGCAGTCCAGGAGGCTTTAGATAGATTTCAAACTAGTCGTTTAGGTTTGTCCAGCGCTGAAGCCAAGCAGCGGCTTAAAATTTATGGGAAAAATATATTCACTGCGCGGCGGGTGCCGTTGTGGCGCCGGATTATTGAGCCATTCGCCAGCTATTTTGTGCTGGTTATAATTGTCGCCGCGCTGATTAGCGCCTTTGAGCGGCACTGGTTTGAAACCATAATTATAAGTGTCATTGTTGTGGTCAACGCCATAATTTATTATTTTCAGCAGTTTTCAGTTAACCGGGTGCTTAAAACTCTAAAAGAACAAGACAAACAATATGTTATCGCGATGCGCGATGGTGACGAGAATAAAATTCTTAGCGAACTTTTGGTGCCCGGAGATATTATTTATATTTCCGAAGGTATAAAAATTCCGGCCGATGGTCGACTGATTGAAGCCAATAATATTCAGGCTGATGAATCTTTATTAACCGGTGAATCGCTACCGATCCACAAACAGGCAACAGCGATCAATGGTAAAAAAGAGATTTATGACCAGTCCAACATGCTGTTTAAGGGCGCCTATGTGAGCGCCGGGTCGGGTTTATTCCTGGTCACTGAAACCGGCAATAATACTCAGCTGGGAGCAATTAACACCTTGGCCGCTGAGGCTGACGATGGCAAAACCCCAATTCAAGTAAAAATTGATGATCTGACAAAAAAGCTGCTGATTGGTATTGCGGTGGTAACAGTGACAGTTTTTGGGCTGGCTATTCGGCGTGGTATTCAGCTTGATGAAGCGGTCGGTTACACGCTGAGTATTTTGGTGTCAGCCGTTCCGGAAGGTTTACCGGTAGCTATGACATTAGTGCTGCTGTTCAGTGCCCGGCGAATGGCTAAACATAAAGCGCTGGTCAAGCACATCTCGGCCATGGAAACTATGGGGGCGATAACTATGATTGCCACCGATAAAACCGGCACGATTACTCAAAACAAACTTAGTGTGGCCGATATTTTTACAACTCATAAAGATCAAAATACTTTTTATGAAGCTGTGCGCTCCAGTTTAAATGGTGAAGCTGATAACACCGAAGACCCGCTTGATAAAATTCTTCATCAGAAAGTAGAAAAAATAAATATTCCTAAAAGCTGGAAGAAAATCAAAGAGTTCCCGTTTGATCAAAAACTTCGACTTAGCGGTGTTTTATGGCAGCACGGCAGTGGTTATTCGCTTTATGTTAAAGGCGCACCAGAGCAGGTTTTATACTATTGTCTAAAAAATAAATCATTACAAACTGCTAAAGAAGGCTTAAAAACTTTTACTGGACGAGGTTATAGGACGATTGGTTTTGCTCAAAAAGACCTAAAAACCGTACCCGACAAACTTAGTGGAATGGTGCTGGCCGGTCTGAAGCTAGATGGTTTTGTCGGCCTCAGTGATCAGCTGCGTCATGGTGTTTCAGAATCAATTAGGCAAGCTCACCAGGCTGGTATTAAAGTGGTGATGCTCACCGGCGATCATGTTGAAACAGCCAGTCATATTGCTCAAAAAGTGGGCATTGCAAATAGTCGTGATCAGGTAATGGAAAGTAGCGTACTGGCCGATGGCAAACCAGATGAAATAGTTGCCTCACTTAAAACGGCTACCGTTTTTGGCAGAGTTTTGCCAGAACATAAATATGCCCTGCTAAAAGCTGTTAAAGGCCACGAAATTACAGCCATGACCGGTGATGGAGTTAATGACATCCCGGCACTTGTAGAGGCCGATGCCGGCCTGGCGATGGGCGCCGGCACAGACGCCGCTAAAGACGCCAGTGATATTGTGCTGGTTAATAGCAACTTCCAGACAATTATGAATTCTGTTCGCTCGGGTCGGACAGTGCTGGCTAATATTCGCAAAATGGTGGTTTATTTAATTGGCACAAACAGCGGTGAAATACTGATAATGCTTCTGGCCTTACTGTTTAATATGCCGCTGCCTCTAACAGCGGTGATGATTCTGTGGGTCAATCTAGTGACTGATGGCGTAGCTGTGATTCCCTTAGGTTTAAGCCCGGCAGAGGAGCATCATATGAAGCAGCCGCCCAGAGATCCTAAGTCGCCGCTGCTGGACGGCTATATGCTTAGTCGGTCAATTCTGCTAGCAGTTATTATGGCGATCAGCGTCCTGATTATTTTTAATCAGCTGATTCCTCATGGCGAAGAATATGCCAGAACCGCCGCTTTTTTGAGCCTAATTGTGATTCAGTGGGCCAATGCATTTAACATGAATTTTGAATTTAGATCGTGGGCCTATAATTTCATCAAACCTAACTTTAAATTAATTATTGCGATAGGTGGTTCGATACTTATAAACCTGGCAATTTTCCTAACACCGCTAAGACAATACTTTGGTTTAGTTGCTCTCGATTCAGCCGATGCTTTAATGGCCGTTGTTCTTCCGGTGATGTCTACGTTGCTACTTTGTGATGTTCATAAACTGATTACCAATGTTTTTATCAAGCACCGACAATAAGCAGGCTAGGTGGCTCTGGATCGCTTGCCGCCCATGTAAATCCCGACTACCAGCCAAAAAATCATAATTACTGAAGATAATATCAGGGTCGTAAGCAGCCCAAATTCATTTATAAAAATCACTGCCGAGGCAGTTACAATACCGCCGCCCATAAACGGCTCAAAAACCAGTTGTTTATAGGCAAAGCTTTCGCGGGCTTTTGATTTATTGCTGGGATCTGACAACCGCTGCATTAACAATCCGGTGGCTGTCATGCCCATTGATTGCCCCATGTTGGTAATGCCTTTTTCAAACCAGTAAGTTTTAAACATAACAGGGGCTAGAATCAAAAAGCCGAGCACAATCCAGACAATTCCAGAGACGCTCAGAATTATAACCGTTGGCAGCTGGTTGCCGAGAACGCTCAGCGAGACTGTAGCAATGGCGCTGGCAATCAGGACGTCGAGAGCTATGGCGCTGATTATTTCGGCGGTTCGGCGTTGAATCAAGGTTTGTTTATTAATTTTTCTAAGCAGCATTTGAAGTATCAGGCCGCCAATCATCGCTAGCGGGAACATTGGCAGGTATTTGAAAAACCTGATATCAGTAACGCCCGATAACAAAAAATCCTCAGTAATTATCAAGCCCTGCCACAGCAGCCAACCAGTTCCAATCGCAATTGCGAAAGCAAATAAATTGATGATGATGGCTTTTGGGTTAGTGCTGAATTTTTCGCCTAGTCGAATCAAGTTATAGCCGCTTCTAATCATTTGTTTCTGGCGCCGCTCCAGGTCAGCTTGTTTGATGCCGCTGCTGTGAAAATGCCGGCTATGCCAATTAACAAAAAACACTCCTAAAAGAACCGCCGCGATAATGCTGATTGTAGCCATGGTCAGTGCAATATCAGTGCCCTCAGCCCAACCGAGTTGCTCAAAAGTCGGCGCTAGCCCAGCTGCTGTGCCGTGACCACCTTCAAAACTAATTTCTATCAGTGAGGCCACTAGCGGGCTGGTGTTAAAAATCGGTACCAATACAAACATCGCCAGCAAACAGCCCAGGGCATATTGACCCCAGGCTAAAGTGTTACCCAGAGCTAGCATTGGTCCGGCCATCCGCCAGATTTTTTTACGATCAGGAATGATCTTACCCAGGAAAAGTCCGGCGAAAACGACATTAATTAAATATTTTGGAAAAGTCGACCACTGAGCGGTAATCGTTTCGGGAATGGCTTCTAAAACCTGCGGCCCTAAAATTAGACCCATAAAACCAGCCACCAGCGAGCTGGGGATAAAAAACTTTTGCAACACGCCGGAGCCGCGTTTGATGAATCGGGCAATCGCCAAAACCAAACCAAGCACCACCAAACTTTCTTGCAGAGGTGTCATGACTGTAATATACCTAATCTGATTTTAAGCATTTCCCACCGCGTCCATTTCGGTTTTAGTTTAGGATTGTTCGTTTAAGGCTTGGTCAATTATGTTTCTGAATTCTTCGATTGAGCCTGGGGATTGAATCCTCTCGCCATTTAATTCAAAAGTCGGTGTGCCGGTGTAGCCTTTGCGGCGAGCTTCAGATCGGTCGGCCTGAACAATGCGATTAGTTTCCGGGCTTTTTAGATCTTCCCTGAACTTATCCATGTCCAGCTCCAGGCTTTCAGCGTAGCTTTCAAACATTGGCGTTGGATTAGGTTGGCCGGCCCAAGCCTGCTGGTTGCCAAATAACAAATCATGCATCTCCCAGAACTTGCCTTGATTCGCGGCAGCTTCAGCAGCTCGTGAGCTAACTAATGCGTTTTGATGAGACTCTACCAAAGGAAAGTGTCTGAACTGAAAACCAATTCGGTCGCCATACTCCTCTTTGATTTGTTGAATAAGCGGAAAGTAAGATCCGCAGGCCGAGCACTCAAAATCTCCGTATTCTACCAGCCGAACAGGGCTATCGGCATTGCCATAAACATGCTCAGTTAAACTGGCCTGGCTGTCTTGATCAGGCGACTGAGCGTCTTTTTTGTTAAAAACCAACAAGCCTAAAAATACGGCTACGATAGCGACCAAGATAATCAAAAAACGTTTACTCATAAAAAATATTTTCCCCTAAATTGTTCTTATTCATAATAGCATGATGAGAGAAGTCGATAAATCAAAGACCTGCGCCTTTAGATATTTCTGTTAATATGTTTTTATGAATACGCTTTTGGTTATGATCTTGGCGGCGGTGTCGTTGGTTTCAGTCGGACTGTTTAAATCTTATAGAAATGTTTCCGAGCGTGAGTTGCGGCGGCGTGCCCGCGAGGGTGATGAGTTGGCCGGATCTTTGTATAAAGCAGTCGCTTTTGGGCCTAGTTTAGGCGCGGTGTTGTGGGCGGCGGTGATCTTTAGTAATGCAATTTTCTTTGTGGTAATAGCTAAAAGCGCGCCAGTATGGTTTGCGATTGTTGCTTCGGCGGCGCTAATTTGGTTTGCTTTTGTTTGGCTGCCGGCCCGCGAAGTAACTAAATTCAGCACTTGGCTGGCCGTAAAAATAGCGCCGGCGCTGGCCTGGTTACTCAACTATCTTCATCCTTTTATAAATGGTGTTGCTGGGTTTGTTGACCGGCATAAGCCAGTAACTATTCACACCGGGCTTTATGATAAACAGGATCTACTCGACCTAATTAATGAGCAGCAGGTTCAGCCGGATAATAAAATTGAAAAGGTAGAGCTTGAGCTGGCTCTTAGAGCTTTAACTTTTGGCGATAAATCGGTAGAAGATGTTTTAATTCCCCGACGAGTGGTCAAGTTGGCCTCAGCTGATGATACCGTCGGTCCGATCCTGATGGCCGAGCTCCACGAAAGTGGTTTTTCCAGATTTCCGGTTTATGAGGGCAAAAAAGATAATTTAGTTGGCACACTTTATCTAAAAGATTTAATTAGCGCTAAAGCTGGTGGTCATATTCGGCATGTTATGCGATCTGATCTGGCCTATGTTCATGAGGAGCAGTCGTTGGTCGATGTGCTGGCGGCAATTCTCAAGACTCGCCGTCAGCAGTTTATTGTGGTCAATAGTTTTGAAGAATTTGTTGGGATTATCACCATGGAAGATGTCCTGGAGCAGCTAATTGGTCAGCAGATAATTGATGAATTTGATCAATATGACAATTTGCGGGCAGTGGCGGCCCGGCAAGCTAAAGAGGAACATCAGCAGCACCAACAAACAGATGAGACTTTGCCGCCACAGTCATCTAAAGCGGCCAACAAGTCACAAAACACTACCCCTGATGACTCTGAGGTGGTAGAATAGCTCTTAATGATTATTCGGAAAAATAATATTAATCTCCCGGGTCGGTTGATTGTTAGGGCGAACAATCAACTTATGATCCGTCTGTAGCCGTTTTCAAGCATCATAACCTGGAGAAATTTTATGCGAATTCTAGCAAACCAACTAAAGACCAAAATCGGAAAGTCAGTCACTGTTAAAGGCTGGATTCATAAAAAGCGCCTACTAGGCGGCCTGACATTTATAAATATTCGGGATCGGTCCGGGCTGGTTCAGGTTTTAGTAGAGGACAAAAACGAGGTAGAAAAACTACGCGGTCTGCAAATTGGAACGGTACTTAGTGTTAGCGGAAGCGTGGTTGAAGATGAGCGAGCACCTGGCGGGGCTGAGATTCACGAACCAAAACTGACAATTATTTCGCCGGTTACGGACGAACCGCCGATTGAAATTGATAAGCCGCTGAGTCACAAATCAGAGCATCTGGACACGCTATTTGAAAACCGGCCTATTGGTCTGCGTAACTTGCAGGAGCGGGCAATTTTTGAAATTCAATCCAGCATTTGCCAAGTTATTAGGAGTCATTTTTACCAACAAGATTTTACGGAAATTCATACCCCCAAACTACTTGCCGAAGCAACCGAAGGCGGCGCCGAAGTTTTTACACTCGATTACTTTGGCAAGACCGCTACCTTGGCTCAAAGTCCGCAGTTTTATAAACAAATGATGGTTGGTGTTTTTGAGCGGGTTTTTGAGATCGCGCCGGTGTTTCGGGCGGAGCTGAGCGCTACTACTCGTCACATGAGTGAATACACTTCTATTGACGGCGAGATGGGTTTTATTGAACTTAGCGATCTTCAGAAATTCCTAGGCGAGCTGTTAAATAAAGTTGTTGATCAGATCTGGACAGACTACGAAACAGAACTAAAGCGCTGGAACGCCACCAAGCCGGTTTTACCGGAGGTGATTCCAGAGATGACCATTGACGAGATCCACGAACTTTATAAAAAAGCCACCAAAGAAGACTTCACTGGCGAAGATGATTTATCGCCGGCTGAAGAAAAGTGGATTTGCGACTGGGCCAAGAAAAACAAGGGAAGCGAAGCGGTTTTTGTGACAGGCTGGTCTGCAAATAGCAAGACTTTTAAGTTTTATCACAAGGTGAATGAATCGAACCCGGAGATTGCCGATCGGGCTGATTTGCTATTCCGCGGCGTTGAAATCGTGACGCTTAGTATGCGCGAACATCGCTACCCTAAAGTTGTCCAACAAATGAAAGATAAGGGATATGATCCAACCGATGCTGGTTTTCAGCCGCTGCTAAGCGCTATGAAATATGGCATGCCGCCGCACGGTGGTTTTGGTTTGGGTCTGGAGCGCCTAACTCAGCGGATAATTGGCCTCAATAACGTCAAAGAAGCCACTCTCTTCCCCCGCGACATTAACCGCCTCACCCCATAACATGAAGCTTTATTTGTCGTCTTATCGGATTCCGGACGAGCAGTCACTTTTTAAGCTTTTTAACAAACCGCCACAGGATTTAAGCGGTGTTATTATAGCTAATGCCAAAGACCGTAAGCCGCCCGAGGAAAGAGCTCAAAAATTAAGCGATCTTCAAAATTACCTGGCAAATATTGGTTTAAATAACACAATTTCTGTCGATTTAATGGAGTTTGGATCAGATACGCAGCAGTTAAATAATTATTTAGCTGGCTTTGATTATGTGTACGTAGCCGGTGGCAATACTTTTGAACTCTGCCGCGCAATGAAAAACAGCGGCTACCACCAAATAGTTAGAAAATTATTAGACAGTGGGCAAGTTTATATTGGAGAAAGCGCCGGTGCGATTGTCGCTGGGCCAAGTCTTAGAGGCATACAAAGTATCGATGAGGCCTCTGATAAGGATTTAGAAGATTTAGACGGGCTGGCGCTGATAGATATCATGCTTGTACCACACAATGACAGCAGCGATGAAAGATTCGCCAACCGGTACCCGTCAATTGCTAAGCAAAACCCGGGACTTGATGTCAGGCCGCTGAATGACAATCAGGCGATGGTGTTTGATGGTGACAAGTATCAGCTAGTCAGCGGTTAGAGATTTATAATTTTAATAAATATAACTTCAGGATGTTATAATTTCGCTAACGCTAATAAATAATCAAAAGGAGTGGGAGTGAATCCTCAAGATCAACAACCAAACGGCCAATCAGATGCTGGAAGGCCTGACTGGCAGCAGGGCTTGGTACCCCAGCCACCTGCGCCGCAGCCCGATCCGGCGCCAGAAAGTCCAGTTATTCAAACGATTAGCCCAACTAATCAACCCGGCCCCGAGCCCCAAGTTGTTACGCCGCAAAATATGCCGCCATCCCCTGATGTTCAGGCGCCGCCAGCGTCTCCTCAGCCAATTGACAGCCCAAGTCCGGCCCAGCCAGCCCAGCCGCAATCACCGCCAGCCCCCGCCCAGCCATCAAATGTCGGCGTGGTTTCACCACCACCACAACTGGCGGATATTCAACAGCAGAATTATCCACAGCCAGTATTAGAAGAAGAATCTAGCTCGTCAATTAAGCCAATGTTCATCGGACTCGGCATTACGCTAGTGATCATAATTATTCTAGCGGTATTTTTATTAATATAGTTTTATATTTGCCAATAAGCTTAAGCTTATGATACTGTTTAACAGAATATACAAAATTAGCCCAAAAATTTAAAAAGGAAAACACCAATGCCCAGGCAGAAGTCGACTCGCAGCAAATCAAAAACACGAAAAACAAAAACTAAAAACCAAGGTTTCTTGCAAAAGTTGTTAAGCGGCGAAAAATCGCGAATTCTAATTGTAGTGGCGGCTTTTGCGATTGTTGGTGTAGCAATGGCGGTTTATTCCAGCGCCTCAACTGGTTCGAATTACTTTAATCCAGGAGAGCCACTGTCTCGCCAGGCGGCTGCTGCTTTTATGTACCGCGGTGCAAACAGCCCCAAAGTTGATAATTCCAAGTGTGGATCTGGCAAAACTGGCCCAGCCAAAGACGTAGCCGGCAATCATATGTTCTGTCAGGCAATTGAGTGGGTTATGAGTAAGGGCATAGCAACGGCTTATGCTGACGGCACATTCCGGCCAACTGCTCCCGTCTCCCGCCAGGCATTGGCTGCTTTTATGTATCGAGAAGCAGGTAGCCCAAGCGTTTCAGATAGCAAATGTGGCTCCGGTAAACCCGGACCATTTACTGACGTCAAGGGCAATCATCAGTTCTGTAAAGATATAGAATGGTTAAAATCAAAAGGTATAACCAGCGGATACAACGATGGAACTTTCCGCCCAACCGAGGTTATTTCACGTCAAGTATCGGCGGTTATGATTCACCGCGAAGCTGGAGCACCAAATCCAAGTAGCTCCGCCCAGGCTTTTGTGGACATTAACAGCAGCCACCCTTACTACAAAGCAATTCAGTGGCTTGGAGAATCAAAAGTTTCTGAGGGCAGCAAAGAGCCAGCCCGGCCTAAGACTCCTAACACCTCTAACACCTCGCAATCAGGTTCTAGCGGTAGCGGCGGCCAATCAGGATCATCAGGTAGCCAGCAAGCTTCTGGTAGCAATAATCAAAACTCAGGTTCATCATCCAACCAGGCCGGCAATAATGGCGACGCAGCCAACAACGACCCTGAAGCTCCAGATGCTGGACGGCTATACTTCAACCCAGCCCGTGAGACTTCGCGTCAAGCCATGGCTGTATTCATTGCCCGGGCGGATAGCAGCTATTCGATGGTTGGTAAGCCCACCGAATGTGGAACAGGTAAGCCTGGTCCATTCAAGGATATCCCAGGCAACTACGTCTACTGCTACGTGATCGACTGGGCAGCCCAAGAAGGTATAATTTCTGGCTATGCCGACGGAACTTTCCGACCTAATCTGCCAGTGACCCGCCAAGCTGCCGCTGCTTTTATGTACCGTCTTGCTAAGGCAGATGAAAAGAGCTCCAAGTGCGAGGCTGGAAAACCAGACATATTCACAGATGTAAAATCTAATCATCCATTCTGTAACGAAATTGCCTGGGCTCATGACAAGGGAATCCTAAGAGGCTATGAAGACAAGTCTTTCCGCCCAACAGCGTCTTTGACCCGCCAGGCAGCAGCCGTCATGTTGTATAGAGTAGCCGGCAGTCCAGAGGTTGAATTAAATGGTTCGTTTGCTGACGTTAACGAAGATCATAGTTTTGCAAAAGCCATTCAGTGGGTTAGCGACAATGGTATAAGTACCGGCGATGCCGTTAAGCGTGGTAACTACATAGACCCACTCACCGACCAAGAGTTAGGCAAGGGAGCCAGCGGCGATGTGGTCAAGAACCTTCAGAGTCGCCTGATTGCTCGCGGTTTTGATGGAGTGATTACGGTCAATGGTAGATACGATGACAAAATGCAAAAAGCTGTATCGTTCTATCAGCAGGCTCGTGGCCTCCCAGTAACAGGTATATTTAACTGCGGTCCAGAAACATGTAAAGTAAACCGCGCCGATCATGCGAAGTTAGTCAGCGATGAAAGAGCCGGGTATAAGTTTGACGCCGGAGCTTTCATTAGGTTTGTAGAATCGGCTGAAGCTGCACGGGTTCAAAGAGAGTCAACAAACGCGCCTGGTCGTCCAGCTCAAAACTGGGACTTACTGAAAGGACATAAGCTCTGCAAGGGCGTAAATAATATGCCTGATCAGGTTGAGCGAATCCAGTGGGCATTATCTGTTATGGGCTATAACACGCTAGCGAATGGAAAATATTCAAAAGTCTATGATGACCTAACAGTCTTTAATCTAAACATGTGGCGAGTTAATAATGGCTTTCCGATGGATGGGTTAGGCTGCTTTGACTCAAACTTAATTCTTGATAAATTTGTCGCCAGCTACAACAGTGGCCACAAGTTTAATGCCGGCACCTTCGCTGCCTTCACTTCTCCCCGCCCGATCAATTGCAATAATGCAGCTGACAGGTTCTATAATTGGGAAACTTATTGTCGCACAAGATGGCAGGATCCTAATATTGCCAGTGCGTGGGTGGCTGGTCAAGCAATCGCACAAGCTGCTGCCCATGCTGCAGTACAAGATGTATTTGGGGGACAGGCGGATTCATTGGCTGGTCAGTCGTCAGTGCATCGAACAGCTGTAAACGCCGCGGTAAACGCAGCAGCTCAAACTGCAGCTAATGCTGCAGCGTCAGGTGGTACTCAAGCGTCCGTTAATTCAGCAGCCAGGGCTGCTGCAAGAGCTGCTGCAACGGCTGTGTATCAAAGAAGTGGTGTGTCAGTGCCAAGTGTCATAAGGGGGGGAGCTCAATTCGTACAAGTATCAGGTGGGACAAGTGCTGCCGCTAACACTGCCTCAAGCGCTGCTAGCAGGCTAGTTCAGACGCAGCAATTGACTGAGGCAGCAAGTAATACAGTAAACGGGCTCTTTAGACGGTAGCAGCCAAAAATATGCAAAAGTAGTTAATTAAACAAGGAAGAGATCTACATCATGAATAAAAAGAAGAACAACAAGCAGGACAGCAAAGTAATAATAATGACGGTGGCGATTGCGGTGGTTGCACTGCTGGTCGGGTTCCTGGGCAGGTCACTTTACGACAACCGTCAAGATAGTAAGGCAACTGATGTTGGTAATAGCGTAGTTAATAGTCTGGTTACTGGCGAGGTTGGGGATGCCTATGACCTGACGAGCTCTGGGCTACGCGAGAACCAAACAGAAGAAGAATTTGTAGCTTCTATGTCCGGACTTAAAGCGGAAGATCCCTACATGATTGATCCAATCATCCTAAAGGGTGGTGGTAAGGTTATGTATGAACGCTATGTAGAGAACCTGCCAACAAACGAATTCGGTGGAACTTCTGCTAACTTTCAAATTACCTTAGTAAAAGAAGGCAACAACTGGCGCGCCTCCAATATAATCGTCCGCTAATCAACATCTAAATTAACCCAAAAATCCCCGCCAAATCTTGACGGGGGCCAACTCCATAACCTCCCCACAATAATCACAAAAATAATTATAAAAAGTACCATAAACCTGTCCGATCGGACACATTAATGGTACTGGTTAGTCATGAGGTTCTGGTGTGATTATTGTTTTTAGTTCATAAT
>CAZWRG010000012.1:0-30275 GCA_964636355.1 uncultured Candidatus Saccharibacteria bacterium
TTGTACTATTTTGCTAAAATTTATACTTTTTCGTAGTTTTATTAACCACAAAAGTTCATAAACTGTTGGCTAATTAGCTCAAAACAGGACTATTTAGTGGTTTTTTCTAATTTAATGTTGATTTTAGTACTACAAAATCTGTTTGATGAATTTTATACATCAATAGTTATCCACAGACTGCTCTGACTTATTGGATGATCTGGTAATTATATAAATAGTTAGTTGCTGGAGCTGGCGCACTTGCACTATCAATACTCACGCCAGTTGTAGTGGCGGATCCTGAATAATACTGAAGGCTGGCGGCGGCGGCGTTTGCTGGAGTAAGAGTAACTTTCGGCCCCTCTCCGTACGTATTAGCGAACGTTATTGTGGCTAGCTCACCGGGGCTACAAGCTCCAGCCCCAGTAGTTATATTTACTGTGCCAGCTGTGTCATTGCCGTCAATCGTAACTATTGCCGTATCACCACACTCAGATCCTAACCCCGCAGAAACAGTGGTTGACCCAGAGCTATTGCCACTGATTACATGACCGTTCAATTCAAGACTACCGTTAACCAAAAGGACACCGTTTACAGTCGCATTAACTACGGTTAAATTACCGCTGAGAGTAACCGCACCGGCCACCTCTAGTGTAGAGTTAAGCTGAACAGCTCCGCCAACCGTTAGATCGGCTCCTACGATGAAGCTATCATCGGTTCGTAGTACATTTGCAGCACTTCGATAAAGATTAGTATCTCGAGCGCTTCCAAAACCTATGCCAGTATTAGCGGTACCACTGTCACCCTGCAGCCAGAGGGTTTGAGTAGATGCTTCACCAATGGCGATACCATAATTATTCTGCGCACCTGACTGACTCTCTACTAATACACCGTAGTTATCTACAATATTGCTCACCCCGCCACCCCCGGCCGCCTGCACATATAAGCCAGAAGCCATACTTACCGATCCTGAGCCTGAGTTTTCCACCAACACCCCAAGACCATGCAAGCGTGATAAATTACCAAACCCCTTATGCACAGAGTATCCAGCAACAGACACCAACATACCTATATCAAAAGGATTTGAGGCTTCTGTTTCCGCAGACCCACTGATGGCAATCCCTCCACCTAATGTGTTAGCGCCTGGGTTAATTATCAGGTTACCGCCTATTGCTGAGTTGGCAACATTTATACTCGAGAACTCCTCGCGGATGTTCAGCGCAATATCATTATCAATGGTTGCTAAACTACCTATAGACATGTTGCCTGAAACCTGCAATGAACCGTCAGTTCTGAGAGTATTAGTAGAACTTCGATAAAGATTAGTATCTCGAGCGCTTCCAAAACCTATGCCAGTATTAGCGGTACCACTGTCACCCTGCAGCCAGAGGGTTTGGGTAGAGGCATTGCCTATGGCTATGCCGTAGTTGTTGGTACCAGCAGAGATACCGTTTATCCTAATACCGTAAGCATCTGCCGTAGCATTAACAGTGTCTATATATAAGCCGTCAGCATTAGTTATGGAACCACTACCAGTATTTTGAACAGCAACATAAAGACCTGTAGCATCAGATATCAACCCTGCGCCAGCATTTAATAGTCCCGTCTGCTGACCAACAGCGTGACTCAGCGTACCGCCACCAAGGTGTGCAACGCCAATCGCTCCACCAATCATCTGAGTAATGTCTCCTGTGCTGGTGGCTTCGGAAGTAACTGACAGGGCTCCACCTATTCCACCAGCAGATAATACCGATGGATCAAGGTTTAATTGTGTATAACTACCGACTTGGAAGTTTGGACTAGTGGTGTTTAAGTTAACTAGTAGATTTGGTGACTCTATTGGACCACTGCCATAAAGCTCCCCAAAGAATAGTGGTTTAGTATTATCTCCAACAATGAGTTTTCCATCTGTCTTAAGAATACCACTAGCACTTCTGTAAAGATTGGTGTCTCTGGCAGAGCCAAAGCCTATACCAGTATTAGCGGTACCGCCATTGCCCTGCAGCCAAAGGGTTTGAGTAGAGGCAGATCCGATGGCGACACCGTAATTGCTAGCGCCAGCCGTTTGGCTCTGAATTGCTATACCATAGTTGTTGGATATGACACCACCATTCGTGCTAGCTGATAAGATATTTAGCCCATATGCAGTACCTATAGAACCGACGGAGCCTATGGACGTAGACCCCTGAAGCCCAGCAACACTTGTTACTACACCAGTTGCCATCTCAAGCACATTGGCACGACCAGAGACACCGACTAAATTAGCCACAGATCCTGTTCCTGCATACACTGAGGTACCATGAACTCCAATCTGAGAACCTATAAATGTACCGTGACCGGCTACAGCTATGGAATTATGGCTAGCCGAATTCTCTGTAGCATTATTGTTGGTTCCAGGCATAACCAAGTTATTGACTACGCCAAATGAGGCATTGAGAGCCTCTGATGAAGAGTTATATACCTTGAGCCCAAAGTCGCAAGTTATGGGACCTATAACAGACGAACATTGACTGATTGACTCAGTCGCACCAACCTGCAGCTTATCAGAAACGTTCACACTGCCCGTAACATCTAGGGCGGTTGATGGCGAGGCGTTGCTGACACCAACTCTATTGTTAAGAGAGTCAACGTATAGGGTATTAGAGTCGAAGTTGGTACTCCCAGCGATAGTGTTTGTCCCTGTGCCCTGAATAACTAAATTAGCATTGGTCGCTAGAGCACCACCTGAACTTAGATAAAGATTGGCTGTCCCGCCCAGTCCAGGTATGCCAAAAAAAATACCACTACTTGGACTACCACTCATACCTGCCAGTATCAAGCTAGCCGTTGATGATTCGTGTATCATTAGCCCTACATTGGCGTTAGTTCCTGCAGTCTGACCAGCTATCTGCATTCCAACAGCGTTTTGAATGCTTCCCGCACTAATTGAACTAACCGAAATGCCAGTGGCATTTTGAATAGTACCAGTCATTAAAATGTTCCCTATTGTTGCATTGATTGCTGTCGCGTTTACAATATTGCTGCCCGCTTGTGAATATACCGAAGCATTAAGTCCAGTTAGCGAGCTTACCACCCCAGAAGTTCTTGAAGTTGCTTGAATATTCATTCCTTGATTAGTGCCAGTAAAGTTTTGATTACCTCTTAAATTAAAATCTATGAAAGATCCTATGTTAGTTGCCCCATTAGGTCCCGACGTTGGGCTTAAATTAATATTCGATATGTTTCCATAGGTTCTGCTGCTAGTTTCAGTTGAGTTCATATCGATCCTAAGCGCGACACTACAATTAACGAAACCACTGAGTGTAAAACACTGACCGGGTGGGGCAGTTGAATTTCCGATCTGAAGATTAGAAGATATTTTAGCATTGCCGTTAACTGATAGAGACTCCGCGGGTGTTGTAGTGCCAATACCAACCCTATTATTGACCGCATCAACAAACAAGGTATTAGTGTCAATTGCTAGGTTGCCGTTGGGCTGGATGTTTAACCTAGCAATACCATTCGTATACAAGGACAGCGATGAGGCATCATTTGTACCGATAATAATCGGACCAATTTGACCACCATTTACTATATCGCCGTTGCCGGTTCCATAGTTACAATTATTTTGGGTTGTACAAATTGTCTGATCAGCTAAGCCGCCTGCTGGAAACCGAAATGTACGATCTCCATCAATGAAACGAATGCTACCATTTGCGGCCGACACCACAAGATCACCATTGTTTACGCTGATTGAGTTTACCTTCAGCTGAGAGCTAAGCGTAAGGTTTGCAAACTGAACGTTAGCGGCCGTATTAAGGGCCTGTGGCGTTGTAATAGTAATAACAGATCCAGTAGTGGTTACGTTAATTCTGTTAGAGGCACCTTGGATTGTGACCTCTCCATCTTGACTGTTTAGTGTTGTAGGAGCCACAATAGAACCTTGAACCTCAGTTAAATCATTTAGGCTGGCATAAGAACAATTATTGGTACTTAGACAAAGTTCCCCGGAAACAGCCGGTATATTTATGACCTGGTCCGCTGTCGGATTCTGGGCTCTAATAACAGTCATGAAATTACCAGAGGATACCTTTAGTTCGCCCCTAGTTATTATGTCTCCGTCAACAAGCAGTGAAGGTTGATCGCTATTAAACTGTGGTAGTGATGAGCCAACGCCCTGATCCCCCATCGAGACACCTTGAGTTGGGATATTCCTCTCAATGCTATTTTTATCCATAGCGTTTTCTCTAACCAGATAGCCCAGGCTGACTCCAGTTAAAACTACCACCACTAAGGTAATGCCCAGAGAAATTAGGACTGCCTTACGCTTAGAAAAAGGCACTGAGCGTACTGTTGGAACGTATTCAACTTTTTTGGTTGCTGGACTCTTATCGCCCTCAGACCTAACCTCTAGAGTCTCTATGGGATAATCTTTCTGCAGACCAGCTAAATCGGCTACAGACTGAGATTGCGCAGGAGCCTCCAAAGAATTTGGGTCATGAACACTCGATTGGTTTGGTGTGATGGAATTATCTTCCATGAGATTTTATTGAGTTTTTATTTTGGGTTCTTATTTTTTTGTATTTAGATACAATGTCCCACCACAACTATAAATACATTAGCGCGATATTACAACACCTTAATTAGTTTTTTGGATTAATATTTTATTCAAAGCCACAAAATCAAATATATGGCCGCCACACCCACACCTAAGACAACCATCGCTACAAACACCACCCTTAACATTTCAATTTGAATTATCTTCTTGGCCATCGGATTACGCCCGACTGCTGTTATAGCACTTGAGACTGCACCATAGATAATTCCACCTTCAGCCACTAAAACAACTAAGAAAATAGTCAGAGCTGCGAGAACCTGGATTTCCCCCACGTCTTTACCGACAACTGCCCTTCCCAACCTCTCCAGTGATGAATCAGTGGCGCTAGCCTGTTGGTTCGAGGCAGCTTTGTGATCCAGATTGATTTTTACTTTTCCGATCTTTACATTACTAACTCCATTTTGCGAATTTACAGATTTATCCTCCGCGTTATCCAAGTTAAAATCTTCGAGTGCTATGCCGATAATCGGCGCGGTGCTTTCGTCAGCCTTCATTAAAATTCCAAGTAACGGCGAAGGGGCCAGCAGGTCGCCATTTTTTATCTCCCCATTAAGATCTGACACAAAAACACTAGCTTCTCCAGTATTTTGGACATAAACCGTATCCCTGGAACTGGCAATTGTCACTAGCTCATCGCTGGGAGTAGTCGTAACCCCAATAACCTTGGGCTCTTTATCTAAAGCTGCCCGCTCCACCTTTGGCGTATCAGGTGTACTCGATGAGCTAAGGGCTACTACCATGCCTGGCACCAGTTCATTATCATCTGTGGCATAACCCTTGGCTGTTGCACCAGCCACCGCTTGCATGCTTACCCCTAAAAGCAGAATCAGCAATAGAATCGACGCCAAGAGGTCTCTGATTCTATGTAGATTAAAATGAGTGATATTCATAAGCTTGAGCGGTTTTGTTCTTAGTATGATGTTATTTGACTGCGAACACAAGTCCAGATAAGAAAGATTGATTGTTATAGATTTCTAAAATTAAAAAGAGCCCTTTAAAAGGGCTCTTTGAGGCACCGATTTAGCTAGCTGACTATTAGGCTATTTTTTTGATAGTTATCAGCGTGTGCCTTTGTCTGTGGCCTCGCACTTTTCGTACCCGTTTTTTAGGTTTGTAACGGATTGCAGTGACCTTTTCTCCCTGAACATCGTCTTCGACGATTTCAGCGGTTACTTTGACTCCAGCTACTTCTGGAGTGCCAACAGTAGTTTTATCACCGTCAATGACAAGAAGGGGCACAAATGTTGCAGTTTTGCCTTCCGTCTTTAGAAGCTCCACCTCGAGGGTTTCACCTTCGGCGACCAGGTACTGCTTGCCACCTGTCGCGATAATAGCTTTCTTCATTGCTTACTTTCTTCTTTGATTAGAAATTTAGTTACCGATAGAGTTTAACAGAGGAGGCTCTGTTTGTCAAAGCTCTAAGTGAGGCTGGTGTTTGAGCAATTAAGCACTTTTTTGCAAACCAATTGTGAGGGACCGACCTTCCACCTTGACATCAGTTGTATATTTATCAACACTCTTGGCCATTTCGACGGCAAGCGTTTCAGTCTGAATAGTTTCTAGGTGCTCTTTAATAGCTTGGCTTAACTCCTTATCATCGGTAGTAAGCGACAGCTGGATACGATCATCAACATTAAGCCCAGCATCCTTACGAGCTTTTTGCACATTCCGAATTACTTCGCGCATCATCCCTTCCCGCTTGAGCGCCGGCGTTATAGATAAATCGAGTTCAATCTGATAAAGTTGTGAAAAATTTTCTTCTTTTAGATTTTCCAGGAACGATTTGTCTGGGTCCGCTTTACTTTCATTTACGATAAGTTCTTTGATGTTTAGTTCGTCTTTTATCATATCTAAGAGTTCCCGCTCAAAATCTCTATACGACCCTTTTATTCTAGCCAAAGAGAGAGGTTGGCGGACCTTAATACCATTCTCTGCTCGCAGGCTTAGACCAATATTTATCAAGTGTCTAATGGCTTTCATACGACTTATCAATAGCTCATTTATTTGACCGCTTTCCGGCCAATCAAGTAGATGCACTGACTCGCCGCCTGTAAGCTTCTGATACAATTCTTCAGCCAAGAATGGCGTAAACGGTGCGATTATCATGCTCAAACGCACCAGCACGTAGTGAAGCGTCTTGTAGGCATCGTTTTTGTCAGCATCGTCCTCACTTTTCCAAAACCGTTTACGCGAACGTCGCACGTACCAGTTTGACGCATCGTCCACAAACTCAAAGATCGGCTTGGTTGCGCTTGGCAAGTCATAACGCTGCATCTGCTCGTCAATCTCTTTTGTGAGCTGATGAACCCTAGAAACAATCCAAACATCCATCGGATTAGTCAGTGAATCTAGGGGGTCATCTAATTTACCATCCCACTCCCAGCCATCAACCTCGGCATACATCGTAAAGAAGTCGTACATATTCCAGATCATCGCCAGCTTGCGGCTTACATCTGACACATCCTTGTCTTGCAGAGAAAAGTCCTCACCGTTCATAACTGGCGAACCCAGCAGCAACAGCCGCTCAGCATCAGCTGAATATTTATCCATAACTTCGTTTGGATCAGTGTAGTTACCGCGTGATTTACTGAGCTTATAGCCATCATTGCCCATTAAATTACCAGTCACAATCACGTTCTTAAACGGCGCCTCGCCAAACAACCCAACACTAATCGCGTGCAAGTAATAGAACCAGGCGCGAACTTGGCCAATGTATTCAACAATAAAATCACCGGGGAAATTCTGCTCAAATTTATCTTTATTTTCAAACGGATAGTGGAACTGAGCAAATGGCATGCTACCAGATTCAAACCAACCGTCAATCACCTTCTCGATGCGTTTATAGTGAATGCCATCTTTCTCGAACTCAATTTCGTCAATCCATGGACGGTGATAATCCTCAAGCTCTTTGCCGCTGAGCTCTTTTAGCTCGGCATAGCTACCAACTACAATCTGATGCTTGTTGCCATCTTTATCAGTGCCCTCCCAAACAGGCATAGCCGTTGCCCAGAAACGATCGCGTGATAGGTTCCAATCCGGCGCTGCTAGAATGTTTTTCTCGAATCTTCCGTGTTTTATATGCTCCGGGAACCAGTTGATCTGCTCGGTGTTTTTTGCGAGCATTTCTTCGCGCTGACCATCAATATCCATAAACCAACTGGGGTGGGCCCGATACATCAGCTTAGTGCCACAGCGGTGGCAATGCGGATAGCTGTGCCTAATGTAGTCAATTTTCCAGACAACTCCCTGTTCTTTCAGGTCTTTGGCGATTTGTTTATTAACTTCCCAGACATTTTGGCCCTGCCACGGCCCTTCGGTGAAAATGCCGCTTTCATCAAGCGTATGAACGACAGGAATATCTTGCTGCTTGGCTAATTCAAAATCTTCCTCACCATATGCCGGGGCGATATGCACAATACCCGTACCGGACTCTGTAGTTACATAGTCAGCATTAAATACCTTATGAGCACCCGCTCCGCGATCTTCAAATAATGGTTCGTAAGCCATGCCGATAAGTTCGCTACCTTTGAAGCTTCGGACTACCTCATGCGGCAAGGCCTGGTGCTTCTCATCTGTCAGCACGTTGCCCAGCAGGTCTTTGGCAAGTATAAACTGCTCATCGCCAACTTTTACCTCAACATACTCTACATCGGAGTTGACGGCCAAAGCTGTATTGGCAAGCAGTGTCCATGGTGTTGTCGTCCAGGCAAGAAGAACGCGGCCATCCTCAAGCTTAAACTTGACGTAGACACTCGGGTCGGTGACATCCTGATAGGCGCCGGCATCCATGGTGACTTCGGCTTTAGAGAGCGGCGTTGCATCGCGCGTGCAGTACATCAGTACTCGTTCGCCTTCGTAGATCTTGCCCTTGCTATAAAGCTCCTTAAACGCCCACCAGACCGATTCCATATACTCTTTGTCCATGGTTTTGTAGGCGCCTTTAAAATCAACCCAGCGGCCGATTCTATCGATGTAATCCTCCCAGAGATTTCCGGTCGTCACCATGTTTTCCCTAGCGGTCGTAATATATTCTTCGAGGCTAATCTTAGTGCCGATATCTCGCCGATCCTTTATCCCAAGCTTCTTTTCGGTAAAGACTTCCGCCGGCAAGCCATGACAATCCCAACCCCAGACGCGCTCCACACGTTTGCCTTTCATGGTCCAATAGCGTGGTACAGCATCTTTTACGATAGAACTCAGTAGTGTTCCATGGTGAGGAACACCGGTGATAAACGGCGGACCATCATAAAACACGTAGGCGTTATCCTTCGGTCGTTGCTCAACCGATTTTTCAAACGTCTTATTCTTTTTCCACTGCTCAATCAAGTCCTTCTCGTACTCGATCGCCTTCCTTCTTGTCCCTGCCTTAAACTTCATTACACTTCCTCCAGGTGATGCTTTTGAGGATTAAATGCTGGACCGCAAGGTACTATCATGTCCATATTGCCACCCCAACACCACTTTGTCATAGGTGGTATATAGATCACATCCCCTTCTTGCAGGTCGATCCGTTCACCATCTTTTTTAAGTGCATAGCCGTTACCTCGTGTAATAACTGCCATTTCATGAGACTCCTCCAGATAGCCCCAACCTTTTTCCGGGAACCGACCTCGTATAGATATTTTTGCTATATTAATCTTGTCGGTACCGCTCGGTTGAAATTCTTTCCCGAAGCAGAGCTCGCTATTCTTAAATTCGACGCCATCATTATCAGACCATTTTTGCATCATGCTACCCTTCCTTTCACAGTTCCTTTGCAATTTTTGCTACCGCAATTACATATCATCTCCCAGCCAACTTCGCTGAATTGACCATAGTCTATAGTTAGCTCTTCTTCAGCTTCAATATTCCTTAATGCTACTCTGTTGCCATCATCAGCTGGAGCGGTGTTTGGACCGCAACTATGGTTACCATAATTGGAAGGATCCTCGTCACGCGAGACAATACCGACACGATGCTTGCCGTCTCCAATTGCCACCGCATCCCACTCCTTACCTTCTTCAGTACACCTTTTACGGAAGGCTGCAAATTCTTCATCATCCATAATTACAGAAGACTGCTCCGGTAGGTTTGTGACCCATATCCTATCACCCTTTTTGAATGGCACTTTAGTGAAAATACCCTTGCCCTGAATTTTTGAATCACGAATGTCGAGCTTCGGATTCAAGCCCTTTTGCTCTTCGACTGATGTTTTAGATGTGGACATGATTATCTTCCTTAATAAAACAAAAATCACCTCTTTTGACTGCCAGATCCCGAGCTCGGGAGGTACCATCTGGCTTCCAAAAGAAGTGATTGTTGCACTCTTTTAGCGCTTGCTTGACTGCTATGACGGGCTTACCCGAGAGGTTCTACTTCCTATCCTCGCCAGCCCTTTGTAGCTTTAGCGAAGTAGGGTTCTTCCTCCTCCGTATCTGCGAAGACGCAGATTCGCGGTTGATAGCCGCTTATCTCTGTTATCAGAGAACGGATTAGTTAAATTGTAGCTTAATTTACAGCTGCCTGCAACCTCTAGGGCCTAAGAATTTAAATACCCAGCCACCTCATCCATCAAGGGCAACTGTTCTCCCTGCCAATCTTTTAGCAGCTGACCGTCGTCCCTGCTAACTAGGACAGCCGGATACTGAACAATGTCATACAACTTAGCCAAATCAGCACCAGCTACTGTCTCCAGACTTATTAACTCAATTTCTCCGTGCCCACGACCGGCAAACTCCCGAGCATACCCCTCGACATTTCTAGCATGAGAAGAAATAGGATGATACAAAATAGCAACTTTCATAGTTTATATCTTAACATACTGCTTATGTTAGGACTCATGCTTAGGATGAACCACAGCATACTCAAAGTTCTCACCGACCTCATCAAGAGGAATAAAGTGTATCTGGACCACGTAGCCAAAGGCATTGGCGTATCTTTCTACATTAGACAAATGAAGATCTCGTTTCTCAAAAATCGCCCGAGTCAGACCAGACTGCGACATTCCAACACGACTTGCCGCAACATGAACTGGCCCTGTTCTGGCCTGATATAAAGATTCGAGCGCGTCCCACACCTTTTCTAGGATGGGGCCTTGCTCGAATCTATTACTCACAGCTATCTCCTGGTTGCTTCTACTACTAGCTACAACCAGTGGTGCTGCCACAGCTGGTGCAGACATAACAACTGCCGGAGCGCTGCGTCTGATTTCCGCAGTTGTAGCACAACGGCGCAGTGTCATCTTGCCTAGTGGACTTAGCTTCCACCTTGAGAGCTTCAGCAGTTACTTTAGCTTCTGAAGTTTTTGGCTTTTCAGCTTTTGGCTGCAGCTCTGGTTCTGCCACAATCGGTTCTTCGTTTAGCAAACTAACCTGATCTTCCGGCATATCATCGATTGAAGCCAGGCCTAATTCCAAACGATCGTCAAACGACAGGTAGCTTAGCGCCAGTCGCTTGGCAAGATAGTCAACTATCGAAGTAGCTGTCCTAATTTCAGGATCATCGGTTAGCCCAGATGGCGCAAATGACATGCTGGTAAACGATTTAACGTAATCTTTAAGCGGTACACCAAACTGCAATCCGTGACTAAGGCTAATGGCGAAGGCGTCCAGCACTCCACGAAGAGTAGAGCCTTGCTTGCTAACATTCACAAATACTTCTCCAGGTGTTCCATCGTCGTACTCGCCAACAGTTACGTAACCATGGCTACCAGCAACTGTGAAGGAGAAGGTCTTCGAGTTTCGAACTTTAGGAAGTTCTTTCCTGACAGCGCCTTTTACAATAATCCTATCGTTGAGATTTTCAATTGTCTGCGGCTCGTCTTTTTCTTTATCGTCTTTTTTAGCCATGGATAGAGGCTGAGCAACTTTACAGTTGTCCCTGTAAATAGCAACTGCCTTAAGTCCCAATTTCCACGATTCGATATGCAGCTGTTCTACATCCTCAACCGTAGCTTCCTCTGGCATGTTAACGGTTTTACTAATAGCTCCAGATAGGAATGGTTGTACTGCTGACATCATTTTAACGTGACCCATGTAGTGGATAGCGTTATCACCCATCGAACAAGCGAACACATTTTTATGTTCTGGCTTTAGGTGAGGAGCACCTATGATTGTTTTTTCTACATCAATGTAGTTTATAATCTCGTCGATCTGTGACTTGTCATAGCCCAGTGCTTTAAGCGCTCTTGGCACAGTCTGGTTAACAATGTGCATTGTGCCGCCACCAACTAGCTTCTTAACCTTCACTAGACCAAGATCCGGCTCAATACCTGTTGTGTCACAATCCATCATCAA
Organism: uncultured Candidatus Saccharibacteria bacterium; assembly: GCA_964636355.1. GTDB lineage: Bacteria > Patescibacteriota > Saccharimonadia > Saccharimonadales > JAGQNK01 > CAZWRG01. Next base: position 11,851 of record CAZWRG010000012.1, read on the forward strand.
ACCAATGGTTCCGGTTGGAGCTAAAACGCTGGCCTGTGAGTTTCTGACACCATAGAGCTCACCAAGCTCAACAGCCTCATCCCAAGCGGTAGCTGCCGCACTCAAAAGCTCTTCAGAGACCAGGCTGGCGTCGATCTTAGACACCTCAGCACGATGCATTCTTAGGACGTTTAACATTCCGTCGCGGTCTTTGTGAAAGCCTGCAAAAGGACCAACTCGATTAGAAATCTTAGCACTGGTAGCATAAGCCTGACCGGTCATTAGCGCAGTGATAGCTGCTGCTTGAGCTCGACCCTCATCAGAGTCATATGGCAAGCCTTGAGCCATTAGTAGTGCGCCCAGATTGGCGTAGCCTAGCCCCAGCTCTCGGTAAGCTTTGGCGTTTTTGGTGATGTTTTCTGTAGGATATTCACTGTAACCAACCAATATTTCTTGAGCTGTAAACACTAGTTCCACGGTATGAATAAATGATTTTACATCAAATGTACCGTCATCTTTCAAATATTTAAGCAGATTAATGCTGGCTAGGTTACAGGCTGAGTTATCGAGGTGCATGTACTCGGAGCATGGGTTACTACCGTTTATACGCCCGGCGTTTGGAGTTGTATGCCATCTGTTAATGGTTGTATCAAACTGCATTCCTGGGTCAGCACACTCCCAAGCAGCCTCGGCAATTTGCCTGAATATATCACGAGCCTTAACTGTTCTAACCGTCTTGCCGGTGCTTACAGCCTTTAGGTCATAGTTTTCGTCATTCTCGACAGCCTGCATAAATTCGTCATCTACTCGCACAGAGTTATTGGCGTTCTGGTACTGAATAGAGTGGATATCCTTACCGTCTAGGCTCATGTCCCAACCAGCAGCCTGGAGGTCGCGAGCTTTGCGCTCTTCTCGTGCTTTAGACCAGATGAATTCCTCAACATCAGGGTGATTAGCGTTCAAGATAACCATTTTCGCGGCTCGTCGTGTTTTACCGCCGCTCTTGATTGCCCCAGCTGACGCATCGGCACCACGCATGAAACTAAGCGGTCCGGAAGCTGTACCAGCGCTTTTGCCAAGCGGCTCTACAGAAGACCTGATACTGCTAACATTAATTCCGGCACCAGAACCGCCCTTAAAGACCATTCCTTCTTCTTTATACCAGTTCAAAATTGACGGCATGGTGTCTTCGACTGCCAGAATAAAACAAGCACTGGCTTGCTGAGCGCGCTCCGGAACACCAATGTTAAACCAAACTGGAGAGTTGAAGGCAGCCCGCTGGGTGGCTAATACGTATTTTAGCTCTTCGCGAAAATCTTCAGCCTCAGCATCCGACTCAAAATAACCCTCTTGAAGCCCTTGCCTGGTAACAGTATCAACTACCCGGTCAATCAGGTGTTTTAGTGAAGATTCCCGGCCTTTAGTGCCTGGTGTACCTGAGAAATACTTTTGAGCAACAATGTTAATTGCGTTTAGAGACCATCCTTCCGGAAACTCTACGCCCAGCTGCTCAAAAACTGGCTTGCCAGTAGCCGGATTTGTAATAACTGAATCGCGCTTAACCCACTTTAGTTGATCATACGCCTTTGCTTTGGGGGGCGTTAATAATCGCCTGTTTCCCAGGATTGCTGTTTGTCCCATATATCTACCCTCACTTTATAACCAGAGATTTTCATCATCTGATATTTTTATTAATGTTTTTTTAAATTTTTGTTAGAGATCACGCATCGCTCTCAAAGATGCCGATTGATACTCCCCGCGAAGCTCTCACGCAAAAAGCTCCCTGGAGAACCGTTGAACCCCTACTGCTCAACGGAACCGACTTTTCTTTCCCGAATTTGGATGAGCTCCTGCTCAAATCCGGCAATGTCTTTAAAGCGGCGATACACACTCGCGAAGCGCACATAAGCTACTTCGTCTAGCAGTGCGAGACTTTTCATCACTATATCGCCAATTTTAGCAGTTGTAACCTCTTGTTCGCCACATGCATATATTTCATGTTCAAGATCGGCTACCAAACGCTCTAACTGGAGACTGGTGATTGAAGTTTTCTCACAGGCCCGATACAAGCCGGCCAAAAGTTTGTCACGATTAAATAGTTCCCTAGTGCCATCGTTTTTGATAACTATTATTTGCGGCTTCTCTACCCGCTCATAGGTAGTAAAACGATATTGGCAATTAGTGCACGATCGGCGGCGCCTAACAGCTTCGCCTTCAGAAACATCACGTGATTCAATAACTTTGGTATCAGCTTGATGGCATTGACTGCACTTCATCTGCATACCTCCCGTTTACACACTCTCGTCATTTAAATGAAACAGGTGTGTAAAACATTTATTCATCTAAACGTACGATCACTTATAAGCTTATGCTATATATAGTGTCTATGCTTATAATCATAGCCCTAGAATTAGCGTTTTGCAACTATTTTATGGTGTATTATTTACTTGTCTTTTTCGGTGTTATCTGTGGATTTCTGATCATTTTTCTGATTAGAAGAGTCATCATTTTCGTCAGTACTTTGGCGAAGTTTTTTAAGACGCCTTAAGAATGATGGCTTTTCTAGCTCATCCTCTTCGGAGGATCCCACAAAAGACTGTGACTGCTGGTCGGCTTGATCGTTATCATCGATTTCACCATTATCTAGAGTCCAAATGTTAGGCATTGGCTGATCATCATGAAAGGCTCCCGCAGTCTCCTGGCTAGCATCTAGCTTCATATCTATATCATTAATTTGAGAGTCTTTAGACTCGGCTTTTGATTCTTTCGATTCTACATCTTCGACTAGTGTATTGCGGTTGGCAAAATAAGCGGCGTCAAAACCTGTAGCTATAACTGTAATTATTAATTCGCCTTCCAGTTCCGGGCTGATAGTGGCCCCAAAAATTATATTCGCATCAGCATCAGCTGCGGCGGTGATAGTCTCTGCGGCGGTATTAATCTCGTGCATCGACATATCCATGCCACCGATGATGTTAAACAGAATTCCTCTGGCACCGTCGATAGAAACCTCCAGCAGTGGTGATTCTACAGCCTGCTGAGCGGCTTTGATGGCTCGGTCATCACCACTGGCACGACCAATCCCCATAAGAGCCGAACCGGCATTTTTCATAACCGCCTTTACGTCAGCAAAGTCCAAGTTGATTAGCCCGTGAACCGTGATAAGATCTGATATTCCCTGCACACCCTGACGTAAGACATCATCAGCCACCTTGAAAGCCTCAAGCAGCGGAGTTTGTCGATCAATTGTCTGGAGCAAGCGGTCGTTAGGTATAATTATCAACGTATCTACAGCATCTCTAAGCTTATCGATGGCTGACTCGGCATTGCGTCGCCTCTTATCACCTTCAAAAGCAAACGGTTTTGTAGCAAAACCAACAACAAGAGCGCCGGCTTCTTTAGCAGCCTTGGCTACCACATGACCAGCACCGCTACCGGTTCCCCCTCCAGCACCAATGGTTACAAAGACCATATCTGTGCCTTCTACGACTTTCTTAATTTCATCGATGGATTCCTCAGCGGCGTTTTCGCCGACTGAAGGATCAGCGCCAGCGCCAAGACCACGAGTAGTGTCGCTACCAATGTGAATTTTATGTTGAGCTAATGAGTGATGCAGAGCCTGGGCGTCAGTGTTGATAGCGATGAATTCTACGCCTTCGACGCCGGCTGCGATCATCCTATTAACTGCAGCGCCGCCAGCACCGCCGACACCAATAACCTTAATACGTGCAAAAGTTTCTATCGCTGGGGCAATTTGTGGCATTTTATAGGTTTCCTCATCTATGCGTTATAAAACGAAGTATAACCTATGCTCTAATATGATTCAATCACCACTAGAATTATTTTTAAAAACTCATCTTTTGAGGCGTTTTAGTAATCCTTCAATGGCCCCAAATACACCTTGATCGCTCTCTGCCGCCTGACTGTTCTCGGCGGGCAGAAACAGCATATCGAGCAGCATTAAACCAACAGCGCTGGCATAGCTAGGATTCTGAACAGTATCAATCAGGCCACCTAAGGGCTGCAAACTACCAATCCGGGCTGCAAGTTCTAACTTTTCTTTGGCAAAATCATCAATACCAGGAATATTAGCTGTTCCCCCGACCAACACCACGCCGCCAGGGAGTTTACGAGAGCGATGAATCTTCTTAAGCTCTTTATCAACATACTCCAATATCTCTTCAACTCTGGCTTCGATGATCATGCGAACTGTTTCGGCATCAAATGTATGAGTTTTGCCCTGATGCTTTACGGATACAGTGCCAATTTTCGCCTTTTCCTCCAAAGACGCGTGCTCAACTTTAACCTTCTCGGCAATATCAAGATCCACTTTAAGTCCAATCGCCAAGTCATTGGTAATATTAATTCCACCGAGCGGCAAGACGGCCACGTGCTGAATTTCCCCATCCTCAATCACCACCAGATTGGTTGTACCGGCACCAATATCAATCAGTAGCGTGCCTGATTCTTTTTGTTGACGGTTTAAGACCGCTTCAGCAGCCGCCAGGCTAGCCACGCTGTGATGTGAGGGATTTACATTGGATTTCTCGAGCGCTAAGTCCAAGCTCTTCAGATTAGGTGTCGAGGCAGTTACGATATGAGCATCAACCTCTAATCTGACCCCTTGCATTCCCACCGGATCTTTGATGTTGTCCTGGCCATCTAAACGATAGTTTTTTGCAAAAATTTGAATAATTTCACGATTCGGCGGCAGCTTAACAATTGTCGCCGCCTCTTCCACCCTGAGCCGATCTTCGGCAGATATTTCCCGATTGGCCGTACTAATGGCGATCACTCCCTTGGAGTTCATGCCTGTAACATGCGAACCATTAATATTCACCGTAGCACTACTAACCTGAACCCCAGAAACCCGCTCTGCCTCAGTTACAGCTTGAGAAATCGCTTCAACCACGTCGTCAACATGGACAACAACACCTTTTCGCATACCTAAATTCGGGGCGCTGCCATGACCAATAATTGAAGGTTCGGTTGGATTATTGGGGTCAATCATGCCGATGACGCACCTAACCATACTCGTGCCAACATCGAGTCCAAAAAAATGACTTGGCGAGGAGTCGCGCATGAATGCAGTATAACGCTTATCTTAATTACGTACAATAAATTTTAGTCTGGCAAGTTGTTTAAAGTTGAGTCAGGATTTCGTAGCCGTTATCGGTGATTAAAACCGTGTGCTCAAAGTGAGCCGCCAAGGAGCGGTCATTGGTTTTAACTGTCCAGCCATCAACATCAATAAACACCTTAAAGTCGCCAAGCGTTGCCATTGGCTCGATAGCAATTGTCATGCCGGATTTTAAAACCTGACCGGTTCCTTTTCTGCCTTGATTGGGAATGTTTGGTTCTTCGTGTAGTTCATGGCCTACGCCGTGACCCACCAAATCCCGGACAATTCCGTATCCACCACGATTTAAAACCTGCTCCACCGCAAAACCGATATCACCAGTTCGTACGCCATGTTTGAGCACTGAAATCCCCGACATCAGTGCCGCCTGGGTATTTTTAACCAGATCGGCCACTTGCTTATTTTTGGGCTCACCGACTATTACAGAGGTTGCAGCATCGGTTATCATGCCGTCATAAGTTACGCCAAAATCCATGCTAACAATATCGCCATTTTTGATTACTCGCTTTGAGCTAGGTATACCATGGACCACTTCATCATTAACAGATACACACAGCACCTCAGGGAAGCCATACATTCCTAGAAAAGTAGGCGTCCCGCCTGTACCCCTAAGCTCCCGCTTGGCTAGATCATTGAGATCCATGGTGGTCATACCTGGCTGAATAGCTTCCTTAAGCGTGGCTAGAACGGTAGCGAGCAAACGACCGCTCTCGCGCATGGCGTTAATTTCGGCGGCTGTTTTAACTTTCGTCTGCATAGCGACGCTATTTTACCGACTCAATGGCTTGTTTTATCTGTTGATGAATTTGTTTGATATCACCATCTCCCTGGATATCAAACAAAGGAATTTGAGCCTTTTTAAAATGTTCAAGTATAGGAGTAGTTACTTCTTGGTATTCCTTGAACCTCTCTGCAATAGCCTCCTTAGTGTCATCCTGTCGACCGCGCGCCAGCAATCGCTCTAAAACTACATCCTCTTCAATAACTAAGTGTATAACCGCGGTTACATCTAATTGACCGTGCTTGTGTTGATTTAGCAGCCAATCGGCCTGCAGCACAGTTCTTGGAAATCCATCTAAGATAAACTCTTCATGAACATCTATCAGTGCAAAAATCTTCTGGACCAGTTTTATAATTTCGCGGTCAGACAACAAATGACCCTCTAACATCTGCTTTCTTCTATCGCCAGCGACTAACATTCGGAGGAATTCACCAGTTGACAGCCATGGCAGAGCCATTTCATCAGCCAACAATCTACCCTGTACGCTCTTACCGGAGCCAGCAACTCCCATAAATATAATCATGAGGCTAGCCTTTCGCGGGTCAGCCTGGCAATCACTGAACCTTCAGCGCTAGCTCCAGCCTGTTGCTTAACTTTATTAATAATTTGTCCTATATTTTTTTGATCCTTACCGAGCTCTGTTATTGCCTGATCTATCAGCTTAGTAATCGCTGCTTCATCCAGTTGGGCAGGAAGATATCTCTGAATTACCTCTTTTTCAGCTAGCTCAGCATTATATTTATCCTGATTACCACCTTGTTTGTACAAGTCAGCGCTTTCTTGACGCTTCTTGGCTTCTCTTTGCAGCAGAGCCAAAACTGAATCCTCATCCAGCCCAGCCTCTCGAGCGCCCTTGGCAACTTCTTCGTTTAAAATAACTGCCTTGAGCCCACGCAATGTAGTAACCAGCGACTTTTCACCAGCCAACATGGCTGACTTAAGGTCGGCTTCAATTTGTTGTTTTATAGTCATAACTTAGTAAGTATACCAGAGAGAAATCATTCTGATAACTGTTGTTTTGTCTCCACTGTTTAATTTTGTAGTCTACAATAAATTACCGCCTGACCCCAGACCAAAACGCTATAAAATTAAAATGAACATGGACTTAACTCATGTTCATTTTGCAAATTCAAGGGGCGAGCCCTCGTTTTTATTATCGCTGGCCGAGCTTCATTTTCATCATCTTTTGAGACTTACGTTCTCTTCTAATGATGGCTTTTTCACGGCGATCGCGCTTACTCATTGGCTTAACAAAACGCTGGTTGGCCTTAGCATTAGCCACAATACCAGCCTGTTGAACCTTGCGGGTAAAACGGCGCAGGATATTTTCTACTGATTCTTTAGAATCTTTACGTGTTACTTGTACCATAGCCAACATTGTACGATAACAGATGAGAATTCGCAAGCATTTAACTAATTAAAGGCCTGGCTGCTGTCTTTTTTGGTTCATGCGTTGAGATTTCAACACAATACTTTGTAGTTCTTTGAAAATGGCAAAGTGTTTATTGGTGTGGTAAATCTTGGTATTTCCCTGTCGCTCAGATATTAAGAAGCCAATTTTTTCCAGCCGCTTGAGTTCCCGCTGGATATTCCCGGCGTCTTCTTTGATCAGCTTAGCAAGGCCACGAACGTGCGTTTTAAAATCAGGATATTTAGCGTAAACTACTATAATTTTACGTCGTACTCGTGAAGTAATAAATACATCTAACATAATTTGTTGTGACTCTTATTAACCCTTGTTTACTGGCTTGGTGCCTCTATCTGACCCAACCTAACCTCACCTTTTGACAACAATGTAGCATAAGCTTTTATTGTCAATCGGACAACGTCAAGTATAGGACACAACGACACATGTTTCAACATATTTTTCCAAAACCTTTTATAATGAGGTGTATGTATTATTACCAGGCATGGGTGGGCAGCTCTAGATATCACGGTGATTCGGCACTCACCTACAGCTCGGAAGAAGATTTGCTTCCGGGGGCAATTGTATTGGTTCCTCTGCAAAAACAAATCGTTCCTGCAATAATACTCATGCAAGTAAAAAAGCCAGACTTCACTGTAAAACCGATAGATAAAATCGCCCTAACCCAGCTCCTGCCCAACCAGTTAATATTATTAATTAATTGGATGAGCGAATATTACCCTGCGCCGCTTGGTCAGCTAGTCTCTTTGCTGTTGCCAAAAAATCTAGAGACCAAGCCCAGGTCAGCTGTCCAAAAACCTTCACCAAGCAATCCAGCACCCAATCTCCCGCCACTTACAAAAGACCAAAATTTAGCGCTACTGGAAATTAAATCTGCGTACCCTAAAAGTGTCTTGCTACATGGCGACACCGGAACTGGCAAAACCCGAGTTTATCTCGAGTTAGCTAAGGAGCAGCTTGCCAGCCATAAATCGGTCATGATGTTAACGCCCGAGATTGGGCTAACACCTCAACTGGTCAAGACTTTTGAAGATAACTTTCCAGAAAAAACAGTAGTTATTCACTCTGGACTGTCGGCCGCCAAAAGACGTGACGCTTGGCTAAAAATAATAAACTCTGATCAACCACTAGTAATTATCGGCCCGCGATCAGTGCTTTTTTCTCCGGTTCTAAGCCTTGGTCTTATTATTCTCGACGAAGCTCACGATAATGCCTACAAACAAGAGCAATCTCCGCATTACCAAGCTAGCCGAGTGGCGGCGCAGTTAGCCAACCTCCACAGCGCACAGCTGATCCTCGGTAGCGCGACCCCACTAATAACTGATTACTATGCTTTTAGTGCTAAAAACTTACCGATTATCAGAATGACTCAACCGGCAAAAAATATTGAAAATCACCTGGAAACCACCGTGATTGACCTAAAAAAACGCGAAAACTTCTCAAAATCGCCTTACCTCAGTAATAGCCTTATAGAAGCCATTGAAAATAATCTGATAAAAAAGGAACAATCACTTATATTTCTAAATCGCCGCGGCACGGCCCGGCTGGTTATGTGCCAGAATTGTGGCTGGCAAGCTCTGTGTCCAAGATGCGATTTACCGCTAACTTACCATGGAGATAAACACCTGATGCAGTGTCATACCTGCGGCTTTAAAGACAAAACGCCGCTATCTTGTCCGTCCTGTGGTCATAATAACATCATATTTAAAAGCATCGGCACGAAATCACTGGTTAGCGAGCTTGTTAAATTATTTCCTAGAGCCAAAATACAGCGCTTTGATAGCGACACTACTAAGTCCGAAAGCCTTGAGCAACAGTTCAGCCAAATTCGTTCTGGCGAAATTGATATCCTGGTCGGCACTCAGGTGCTCAGTAAAGGTCTTGATCTGCCAAAGCTTAGTCTCCTCGGGATAGTTATGGCTGATACTGGCCTGACCTTCCCAGACTACACCTCCGAAGAGCAAACTTTTCAGCTTCTCACCCAGGTTATTGGTCGAGTTCACAGAGGCCATCTAGATGGAAAAGCCTTTATTCAGACTCATCATCCTGACAGCCTGGCATTAAAAGCGGCGATTTCTAGGAACTACCTGGATTTTTATAATCAGCAGATCAACGAGCGGAAAGCCTACAAATTCCCGCCCTTTAGATTCACTTTAAAATTAAGTTGCAGTCGAGCCACTAGCTCCAGCGCCCAAAAAACCAGCGAAAAGCTAGCCGATAGCCTTCGGGTGAAGTTTAAAAATATTGAAATCTCCGGGCCTGGGCCAGCCTTTATTGAAAAATCTAATAATCGTTACCGGTGGCAGATTATCATCAAGGCCACTCAGCGAAAAACACTAACTGATATAGTTAAACAGTTGCCCGCTAATTGGAGTTACGATTTAGACCCCGTAAACCTCTTATAAAGCAGCGGCTTTCCCTTACCCTTAAATATTTGATAAGATTAATCTCAGATAAATGACAACTCGAAAAGATATAATTACCCTTCCCAACAATCATCTGCGCCAAAGATCGGCTAAAGTCGGCCTGATTACAGACGACATCCGGCAACTGATCGCCAATATGGAGGCGGCGACTTTAGACTGGGAAGACAGCCGCAAGCATGAAGTTGGAGTGGCCCTGGCGGCTGTTCAAATAGATAAGCTACTCAGAGTCGTGGTAGTGCGCAATAACTTCGATGATAAAACCGATCGGACTTTCCACGCATTCATTAATCCTAAAATTACCAAATTCGAAGGCGATATTGTTGAAGATTTTGAGGGCTGTCTGAGTATTAAAGACGTCTACGGCAAAGTTCCCCGCCACAGCAAAGTCCGTATCAGCGCTATTGGACTAGATGGCAAAGAAGTTCGGGTCACGGCCGAAGGATTCTTAGCACGGGTCTTCCAGCATGAAATTGATCACACTAATGGAATAGTTTTTATCGATCACATAAAAGATAAAGAAGATGCCTTTTACCAACTGGATGGAGACGGCAGCCTCAAAAAACTTGACTACCACCAAGACATCAAGGACAACAATGACCTCTGGTAATAAGTCAGCGGTATTCTTCGGCAGCGGGCCGGTAGCGGCCAAAAGCCTAGAGCTGCTTTTAAAACACCAGACCATTGAAGCAGTTATCACCAAGCCAAGCACTCTTGAGCAGATGTCGGCGGTTGCCCCTGGCATAGAAATACATGCTGTTAGCTCAAAATCTGAACTGGATCAGCTGATTTTAGAAAAATCTTTTACATCTGTTTTGGGCATTCTGATAGATTTTGGCATTATCGTTAGCCAAAAAGTCATCGATTCGTTTCCGCTTGGTATAGTTAATAGCCACTTTTCATTGCTGCCTCAGTTGCGCGGCGCCGATCCAATCTCATTTGCCATCCTAGAAGGCTTAGAAAAAACCGGCGTCAGCCTGATGCTGCTGGTTGAAGCGATGGATGAAGGTCCGGTGATTTCCTGCGGAATTCATGAACTTAACGGCAATGAAACCACTCCAGATTTGACTAATAATTTAATATTATTAAGCGATTCCCTGCTGGAGAATAATTTGCCGAAGTATTTAAACAATGAAATTAAAGCCGTTGACCAATCAAAGCTGCCAAGCCTCATGCCAAATTACCCCTCTGAACCTACATACTCCAGAAAACTCATCAAAGAAGATGGGGTTCTGGATTTTAGCAAACCAGCAGCCCAGCTAGAGCGAGAAATTAGAGCCTTCATTGATTGGCCAAAGAGCCGCACAACAATCGGCGGCAAAGACGTCATCATTACCCAAGCCTACGCAGTACCGAGCGTTGGAGCCGACCAAAAGCCTGGCGACATAACCGCCGTCAAAGAGTCAGGACAAATGGGTATCGCTACGTCCAACGGAACGCTTTGGATAGAAAAGCTCAAGCCAGCCGGCAAAAAAGCAATGACCGCAGCTGCGTTCTTGGCCGGCTACGGTCACCTACTTGATAATAATTAATCTATTGAGGTATTGGTGGCTGCTGGTCTTGAGCTGGTGATTGCTGGGCGGCCTCTTGGCTGGCAGCCACAATCTGCGGAGCAGCCTGCTTGATTTCAGCCTTTAAAGCTTCTAACTGTTCGGCAACCACTTGTTTGTAATTAGGAAAATTAGTCTCTAACCACTTAAGCGCGCCGGCTTCATCATTTTTATCAATAAAGCCCTCAAATTCATCCAGTTGTTCGTTGGTCATTTTCTCGGCCAGCTTCATGCCGACTCTCATTTCCAAAGTTTCATAGATATGAGCCAGCATTTTATTTTTCTCGACCGCCGGTAACGCACCCAGTCCAAGTTCTCGCAGTAAATTATCGTCTAGTTTAAACATTTATCTTAAGTCCTTTGCTTTATGTTTGTATTTTAACATTACTGTGTGGCCTATCAAGCCCAAAGAGTAAATCGGGCCCCAAAACTTGGACGCCTATTAGGTAAACAGCCAGACGTACAAAACAACAATTATTGGCGCCGCAGAAACAAAGCCGTAAATTATAGGTTTTTTATAAATGGCAAAAAGCTCTCTGAAGCCAACTTCCGTATGAGGCTCAGATTTGGGCCTTGCGCTATTTTTAGATTTATTACTGTCCTGGGAGTTGTTAGGTTTTTTAACTGCTTTTATTACTCGCTTTGAGGACTCATCAATAATACTGCCAATGGAGACGGGCGAGGAGGTGGGTTCGTCCATTACCTCTGTTTTGCGGCCGTGGATAAGCTCGAATGGCTCTTCTTGGGCTAATTTGCGTTCAACACTCTCTTGAGAATGCCTGTCTATGGCGTCAACGGTTAGATACTCTTCATCAACTGCTATTTCCGAGGTAGCTTCTAGCGACTCATCTGTTAATTCAGGAGTTTGTGGCTCGGTTTCGGCTGGTCTTTCCCCTGGAATGAAGGGGCTGCCCTTTTCCATAACATTTAATATAATATCACCCCTGTCCAGAATGAACCACGAGTGTTAAACCAGGTTGCTTAAAGTTTATAGCTGTCGAGCCACAGCTTCTCTAGTGAACACCTGTATGCGATCACCTTCTTGAATATCTACCCGGCTAGTCGATTTAAAGCTCAAACCACACATTTCGCCCTCAAAGACCTCTTTAGCCTCTTGAGGTCCGCGCTTCAAGCTCGTAACTTCTACTTCGGCTAAAGTTTCCTTATCACGTACAACCCTGGCTAGCGACGGATATGTCAGTTTGCCTTTAGTAACCTCACCGCCGCAGATTACTTCGGTTTTGGTTGTCTTGAATATTCCTTTGACCAGCAGCGTGCCTAGTTCAGTCTCTACGATTTCCGGCGCTAGTAATTTGGTCATCTCAGCTTTCACGTCATCAATTAGTTCGTAGATAATCTTATACAAGCGAATACTTACTCGGTCTCGGCTGGCAATTTGCTTGATGTTGCTGGGTGCTGACACATTAAAACCGTAAATAATTGCGTCACTGGTGTGTGCTAGATGAACATCGTTGTCATTTATACTACCCACCCCACTGCTTACTATCCTAATAGCAACCTCATCTGTATCAAGCGCTTTTAAGCTATCTAAAACAGATGTTAGCGACCCCTGAACGTCAGCTTTTACGATAATATTTAACTCTGTGACGTCTTTACTGCGATTAATAATCCTGATCAACTCACTACTATTAATGGCTGATTTTCCAGAGTTACTCTTGCTGCCTAAGGCAGCCTTTTCAGCGGCGCTTCTGGCGGTCTTCTCGTCCTTCACGGCCTCAAACTCATCAGCAAACTGAGGCAATGTTTTAAAACCGGTGATTACCACTGGCATGGATGGACCAGCGCTATCTAGGGACGTGCCACTAGTGGTTTCTAGATTTCTGATTCGAGCATAACTTGAGCCAGCCACGATAAAATCACCTGGGTGCAGCACTCCAGCCTCCACCAGCGCAATAGCTACTGGACCGCGACCTTTTTCCATATGAGCTTCAATGATCAAGCCACTGGCTGGCACGTCAATATCGGCTTTTAAATCCTCGACATCGGCCACCAATATAACCATATCAAGCAGCTGATCGATGCCGGTTTTGTTCTTGGCCGAAACCTCGACCACAACCGTATCACCACCCCATTCTTCAACCAGTAGCTCCTGTTCGGCTAGTTGCTGTTTTACGCGGTTCGGATCGGCGCCTTCCTTGTCCATCTTATTGATAGCAACGATCATCTTTACGCCAGCCTTGCGAGCAAATCTAATAGCTTCAATAGTCTGCGGCTTTATACCATCATCAGCCGCCACAACAATAATCACCAAATCAGTTAGTTGAGCGCCGTGCTCCCTGAGGGCTGCGAAGGCCTCATGACCTGGCGTATCCAGGAAAGTGATAGCCCTGTCATTGTGATTGACCTGATAAGCAGATATATGCTGAGTGATACCACCGGCTTCACCCGCTGCAATATCAGCCTGCCTAATGGCGTCCAGTAAACTGGTCTTTCCATGATCAACATGGCCCATAACCGCCACCACCGGCGGCCTGGACTGAGCCTTATCGCTAAGGGTTCGTTTCTCTCTATTAGAGCTTGCCTGAGATTCTTGCTTAGACAGTTCAATATCCAGACCTAACTCACCGACGATAATCTGAGCAGTATCAAAATCAATCCGCTCATTAACGGTTGCCATGACACCGTTCTTCATAAGCTCGGTAATTAGCTTAGTGACCGGCAGCATTAGCTTCTCAGCTAGGTCGCCAACGGTAATTGTTTCTTCGATTTTGATGATTGTCGCCATGACTCCTAGCTCCTTTCTGAACCCAATTGGTCCGATCACCTTACACTACATATTTGGTCTGATTTATTTAGCATCCTTTAGACTCAGAGCAATCTTCCGGCCCTCGGTATCGATGTCCAGAACTTTAAACTTCTTGGTTTCATTTAACTGGAAAATTTTCTCCGGGTCGACTCCTTCGTCGTCACTCATTTCAGACACATGAACCAAAGCTTCAACCGAAGGACTCAGCTGTACAAACGCCCCGAAAGGAGTAATTCTAGTCACCTTACCTTCAATCGAATCACCCTTTTTGAAGTTTTTAACTTCGCTTAGCCATGGATCTTCGGTCATTTGCTTTAGGCTCAGGCTCAGACGAGACTTATCAACGGCAATAATTTTGGCTTTTACCTTGTCGCCAGTCTTTAGGTACTCGCGTGGGTCTTCAACCCTTTCCCAGGAAATTTCTGAAATATGAATCAGACCTTCAATACCATCAACATTGACGAAGGCACCAAAGTCTATAACCCCGGTTATCACGCCTTCTACGCTGTCGCCGACATTGAGCTTAGTAAACAGATCCTGCATGTCATCCTTAACAGCTTCTTTTTCAGAGAAAATAAGCTTGTTTTCCTTGCGGCTAATGTCCAGGATTCGAACACGAATGCCCTTGTTAACCAGCTGGTTTAACTTCTGTAGGATCTCATCCTTATCGGCACCAGAAACTCTTGGATAGTGCCCAGCTGCAAGCTGCGAAACTGGCAAGAATCCGCGAATACCCTCGAGCTCAATCAACAAGCCACCTCGGTTAGCGTCATAAGGTGTAACCTCGATAACTTCGCCTTTTTCAAATACCTGCTGAAGCTGATCCCAGCCTCGATCCTTAGCTGCGCGACGCATGCTAAGCAGTGCATGGCCTTCATCCATCTCTGGATCGACAACGCTAGCTACAACCTGCTGACCCTTCTCTAATTGCTGCCCGTGACTGATCTCACGGCGCATGACCACTCCAACGCCATTGGCGCCTAGGTCTACCCATACCTCATGTTTATGAACAGAGGTAACAACGCCCTCAATGACGTCTCCGGCCTTTAGTTGTTTAATATCTTCGGACGCTAGCAACTCGTCCATAGTAATGCTAGATTTTGACATGTTAATCCATGCCTCCTTTATTTCTGCGGCAGCCCGTAAGCTGTTTCTCCGTTCAGACTTGAGGATTATTATATCTGTATCACCTCTATATGTAAAGTGCTTAGCTTTTAACTTTTTGACTTGTAGCCTATACTAATCATCATGTATGCAGCCGTAGATATCGGAGGGACCAAAACACTTGTGGCGGTATTCGACCCTGCCGGGAAGATTATCGAGCAGATTAAATTCCCAACTCCTGTTCAATACAATGACTTCAAGAAAGAACTGGCCGCTACTGTAGCAAAACTTACAACTAAGAAGTTTATAAGTGGCGCGATTGGTATCAGAGGAAATATAGATCGACATTCTGGAATGTCGGTAAAAGACGATGTCTTAGCTTGGCGCAATGTACCAATTAGAGATGACTGCGAAGAACTTTTCGACTGTCAATTCTCCCTAGAAAATGACAGCAAGCTAGCTGGACTTTCCGAGGCCCTGAGAGTCCAAGACAAATATCAAAAAGTCTTATATGTCACGATTAGCACCGGTATCGGCTCGGCTCTAATCGTAAATGGTGAACTTGATAAGGATACTCTCGACTCCGAAATAGGCAAAAGCGTTTATCAATACCAGGGGGAGGTTCGCCAACTGGAGGATTTTGCATCGGGCAAGGCGATTGTCGAGAAATATGGCAAACGAGCCAGTGATTTAGATGATGAAGTGGCCTGGGAAGAAATTTCCCATAATCTAGCCATCGGCCTGATTAATGCTACTGCTGCCTTTACGCCAGAGGTCATCATACTAGGCGGCGGCGTTGGCTCGCATTTTAGTAAATTTGAAAGGCCTTTGACTGAGGCCATCCAGCGAATGATGCCAGATGAAATAAACATTCCAGAAATCATCCAGGCCCAATTTCCAGAAGAAGCGGTTATTTACGGCTGTTTTGAGCTAGCTAAGGCTAACACCCCTCTCAAGGCCTAGGTAATATGACTGTTCAACGAGCGCTAAAACACCTAAAAAAACACTTGCCTCATGTTATTTATGAACCAGGAGAATCGTTTTTTTGGTCGCCTAAGCATCAAAAAATTACCTATGACTCCACCCCTCGGGCAAATGACAGCGCTATTTGGGCGCTGCTTCATGAATCAGCACATGCCATTTTAAATCATCAAAAATATAGTTTTGACATTGATTTACTGTTGCTGGAAGTTGAAGCTTGGGATAAAGCCAAGGATTTGGCTCAAGAGCTAGGTGTAAATATTGATGAAAATCATATTCAGGACTGCTTAGACACCTACCGAGACTGGCTCCATCAGCGCGCCACCTGCCCTCGCTGCAGCACTGTTAGCCTGCAGTCTGACTCAGCACAATATAACTGCCATAACTGCCAAGCCAGCTGGACTGTTAGCAGTTCGCGCTTCTGTCGCCCCTACCGGAGGCAGTCGCTCGCCACCAGTCACTAGTCGCCAGTGACCCATGCAAAAACCCAAAAATGATACTTAACCACCTCCCCAGAATCAGTAAAAACAGTTTAAATTTACTTGTGAATTTGGATGAAGCACAGTGGCGGCAATGAAGCACGTACCGAGCCGTATAAGAATACGGTGAGGACGTACTGGAATTGCCAACGCTGTGATTCGCCAAAAACAAAAGAAGCCAGTCAGACTTGGTCTGAGTGACTTCTTTTGAGGTTCACAGTAAATTAAGCTGTTTTTTTAGTGCGGCGGCTAATACGGCCACCCTTTGCGCCAGCAATACGAGCTAGTTCACGGTTAGCGTAAAAACCACCGGTTTTGCCCTTTTTGCCGCCCATAGCACCGATTTTTGCATAAAAATCAGCACCATATTTTGCTTTGTTAGTGTTAGCAGCAGCCTTGCCGCCATCTTTTGTTCCAGCCATTCCAAAACTCCTTTTGGTAATTAGTGAGGCTTCTCGAGTGAAAATAAAAAGGCCTCCTGCCATTACTGGCAGAAAACCCTCTTATATTCTTTCGAATAAGCTTATGATAACACAAGCTTAAGCACTAGTCAATACTTTTATGCTTGCCTATATCCGCAGTTTGATAATTTCCGCCTGAAGCGGAACATACCCTCGCTTTTCATCAAATGGTCGTGCAATTTCTACTGAACTAACACTGCACTCCAGTAAAAACCCAGCAATAAACATGCCGTGTGCAAAATACACCTGATATGACAAATCTTTATCCTTTATACGCGTATATAGCTCACACGCTCGTTCTCGAGTCTCTTGGGGTACCCAGCGCTCAGCTTTGTGTTTCCTGATTACATCGACTCCAGTCATGATGTCGCGGTCAACGTCAGATTCATTAATTAAGGGTAGTACCTTTCTATTTTGAAACCCAGCATATTCAGCCGTTTGCTGAGCCCTTGTATATTCAGATACCGCAACAGGTTCTTCGTAACAATAAGGATCTATGTCAAACTGGTCATGAAAGATAGCCTGAAGGCCTTTTGCCTGTTCTATACCTTTCTCGGTTAATGGCGAGTCAACATTCCCAAAAGCTGTAAAATCACGCTTGTTTGCATAAGACTGACCATGTCGAACCAAGTAAATCTCTTTCATGCCAATATTGTATCGTCATAGGCTGCTCCCTTACGCTGGTATAGCTTTTATATGATAAACAATAGATGACAGAACCTTATCCGTAATTAAACAAAAACCACCCGGTAAGGAGGACCTTTTTATAACTAAATACTTTCCTTATTGACTTAGCATAAACTCATCACGTGCTATACGCGCAATCCTCCTGATTCCGTTGGGGTCATTAAGCGGAGGTGGAAACAGGGAACACCCTTGCGTATGCTCAACTGCTGTAGTTAGTCTACCCTGTGGATCTACAAGCGCATCAGCCATTCCTAGCCGGCTTGACTCCCCATCTTCGTTTGCAATACTAACAACAGCATCAGTTAAATGACTGAACCATAAGCCTTCAACATCCCAGTTATCCAGTAATGCAACTTCAATAGGTTTAAGACCCTTGTACACTAAACCAGTAACCGATGCTCGCTCATCTGGAACGGCTGCATAGGCCTGAAAATCAGCCATTTCTTCTTTGGTACGATTAACGGCTAGAATTTTTTGAACTGCTTCAGGTAGCTCAACAGCTTTCTGTATCCATAGCCTAAAACCGGGTAAAATAGCTGCATTGTATTTTGGTATACGCCCGATAATAGCCTCCATCATCATAGGAGTACGTTCGCCGTAACCAAAATAGTCTCTCTCACCAGTAGTCATACTTATAATTATATCAT
>CAZWRG010000013.1:0-17425 GCA_964636355.1 uncultured Candidatus Saccharibacteria bacterium
AGGACTGTTTGAGCAGTTAATATGCCAGTGGCATATTAACTGTGAGTTCCGCAGCGAGCCTGGTTATGACAACAGCTGCATCAAGAGAACTGCAGCGCCTGTTGTTTCTTTGCATACTTTCTTGTCAACACAAGAAAGTATGGCGCCTCAGCCACAAAGTGGCGGCGCAATGGGTTAGCATTAATCTCTTTTACTTATACTCATACAAATAAACCCCAGACTTTTCAGCCTTCGGTTCTCTGGCTGGTACTTTAAAGGCATAGCTGGCAAGCTTGACCTTTTGTTCGGGATAGTTCTGAACAATCTTTTTATCCAACTTTTTCATATATCTGTCTAGTGAAAATACATAAATGCCATCGGTTCGTGGCCACATATGAACCCAGTAATTACCCCAGATAATTCTAACTCGTTCGCGGTGCTTAAAAGTCCGCAGGTAGCTGATAATAAAAAGTAACGGGTTTAATTCATAGCCGACAACCTTAAGCCCACGCTCAGCGGCGGCCACTAGCATAGTTCCATCGCCACTACCTAGTTCAAGTAGCGTCTGCCCTGGCTCGAGGTCCAATAACTCTAAGGCTGCTTCTTTTTGAGGGCGCAGCGTTGGCAAATACGGCGCTCCAAAAAACACCACAAACCCAAAAATTAATATCAGCCAGACTAAAATTATCCCCAAAATCAACATATATTAACTCCCTTTTGATTGTTCAGTCTTTATTTTAGTAATTTTGTTTTCGGCCGTTTTTAAGTATGTTTCAAGCTGTTGGCTAACCTGCATTCCGCGCTCATAAACCTTAATCGCCTCATCTACATCGATGTCAGATGACTGAAGTTTAGCTAGAATTTCGTCCAGTTCAGCACTGAGCTTTTTGTAGTCAATCTTGCCTGTCATAGGTGTATTATACCGCAGCTTAATATTTAACCCGTAATTTACGTAGATGACGATTTATCTATTTTAGTGATATTGGCCTGGGCTTGGCCATCCTGAAGTCTAATATCAATCGTCTGGCCAAGATTAAGTAATCTTATTGATTTGATAGCCTGACCATCTGCCTGAAGAACGGCGTAACCACGTTTGAGCGCCTCATCAGGGCTCAGGATTTTTAGTAACTGAATTTTCTGCGATAGGCTGGTTCTGTGCCGCTCAAAAACCGTGTCAATGGCCTGATTTAGTGAACTAACTGCTTCTTGAAAATCTTTTAGACGTTGATTATGGCTATGGGTAATCAGGTCAAGGAGATATTTGGTTTTTTCTTTTATGGTCTGCAATTGGCTGGATTTGTCGGGAACTAAAAGCTCAGCGGCGTTACTTGGGGTACTGGCTCGTTTATCGGCCGCTAATTCAGCCAGCGAGATGTCCACTTCATGCCCAATAGCCACCAATGTCGGCACTCGGCTGGCTGCCACGGCTCGAGTGACCTGCTCAGTGCTAAAGGCTGCTAAATCATCAGCGCTGCCACCGCCGCGCGTAACCACCAAAACATCTGGCGGAGTTTCGTGCGAATTAAAATATTCAATCGCCGATACAATCTGCGAAACCGAAGCTTCTCCCTGAACCTGAACATCGGCCAGTAAAACCTCTGCGCCAACCCATCGTTGATTGAGGATTTTTATAAAATCGGCATAAGCCGCCGATTCACCAGAAGTAATCAGCCCAATTCTGTCCGGAGGATAAGGCAGAGTCCTTTTACGAGATTCATCAAATAAACCCTCTGCTTCCAGCTTAGCTTGCAAAAGTGCAGCGGCGCGCTTAAGTGAACCTTCGCCAACTGGCTGAACAGCCTGCACATTTACACTAAAACCATATAAATTATGAAGCCGCGGCACGCCGGTAACCTGCACCATCATTCCCTCTTCTAGCGGTCCCGGCAGCTGATAAACTGTGCCAAAGAATTTAACACTTGATAGCTCGTCTTTCAGATCAAAATAAACCCAGCGATTTTTGCTAACCCTAAAATTAGTCAGCTCGCCAACTATTGAAACCGACGGATATGCATACTCTAAAGTCTGATTAAAAACCGCTACAAAATCACTAACCGAGAAAACCAAATCAGCCGTCATGGTTCAGACTCTTTTCGACCTCTGGCTTTTCATGCAAAGTCCGGTGGTAGAAGTAATAGCCCGGCGGGAGTTGCAAGCTAATATTAATCACACGGTACATAACCGTCACTGGCAAACTGACCGCTGCCGAAATTCCGCCACCCGCCAGCACGGCCGTCATCAGAGCCTCATAAATACCAATTCCACCCGGCAAAATTGAAACCAATCCGGCAAAGTTAGCCACCGCGTAGGCCAAAATTATGGCACCCGGATTAACTATCTGACCAAAAGCCAAATAAACCACATAAATTGTCATAACCTCCACTGCTCCAAACAACAAAGCAAAGCTTAGCGGCCGCCTTAACTGACCCAGATCACGCCTAAGTTTCATGTAATTTTCGTGTAACTCAGTAAAAGCCTGCTTGGCTCTCTCGATGTTAATAGTTTCTTTATTCTTAGGGAGAATGGTGCCAATCAAATAATTCAAAATCTTGGCAATAAAAGTAAAAAAGGCGTTGATGCGCCGCTTGCTGCCAATAATAAACGCCAGACCAAAAGTGGCCATAAAAACAAACGTACCAATCATTCCAGCTACCAGTAGCATAAAATCGTTGGCTCGGCCGCCGAGCGCTAGCATCAATAACCCAACGAACAACATCGCCTGAAAAGACAAAAACACGGTGATGAATTTGAGCATTTGAACCAACGTAGCCTTAGCAGTTGAAATGCCTTCACTTCTAAGCCTGAGAGCAATATAAGAAAAACCGCTCACTCCGCCACTGGGAAAAACATTATTAACAAAACTTAACTCTAGGGCCAAACGGTACATCGGTCTTGTTCTAAATCTTTCGCCAAGCACCCTGAACAGACTTTGATATAACTTTGCTTGAGCAAAAAAATTAAGAAGCTGCAAAGGAATGATAAGCAGCAACACTAACAGGTTGACTCGACTTAGGTTGCTGAGTGTTTCAGCCAACTGGTCGCGCAAAAAATAAGCCAAACCCAACAACGCCAAAATCGTAATGATGTTTAGCGCTATTTTAAAACGTCGTGATCGGAGTTTATCTGCCACTGCTATCAAATTATATACTAAAAACCGCTATACTAACGATATGCCTAAAATTATTGCCGTTCATGGCCGTCAGCCAAAGCTTGGAATTGCCGAGCTGGAAAGTCTATTTGGGGCCGATAAAATCCAGCCCTTGCCTAGCGGCACCAGTATTTTAAGTGATGTCGACCCTCAGGATTTTCCAATGAATCGGCTTGGCGGCACTATGAAAGCCGCCGCTCATTTAGCAGAATTACCCTTTACTGATTGGAATAAAATCGAAAATTATTTACTAACTGAGCTGCCCAAGCTAGCCGCTAAGCTTAGCGAAGGCAAAATTCGACTTGGTCTAAGTGTCTATGGATTTAACCTAAACCCGCGCAAACTAAATGCCACTGGCTTAAATCTCAAAAAAGCCGTGAAAGCCGCCGGCCGTTCAGTGAGAGTCGTTCCAAATAACAGCGCTGAGCTAAATACCGCTCAAGTAATTCACAACCAATTAACCGGACCAACCGGATTTGAGATTATCCTAATCAATAACGGCAATCATACAATTTTGGGCCAAACATTTGCAGTTCAAGACATTGAAGCTTACGCCGCTCGCGACCAAGCCCGGCCAAAACGTGACGCGCGGGTTGGCATGTTGCCGCCAAAACTCGCCCAAATCATTATTAACTTGGCCGTCGGCCAGTTGGAAGATGGAAGTTGGAAGATGGAAGATGGCAAAACTCCAAACCCTAAAGGCCAAATTGAGTCGCCAGTCGCCAGTCGCCAGTCACTAGATACAAGAGACAAGGGACAAGAGATTGCATCATTAACTACAGTGCTGGATCCGTTCTGTGGAACTGGCGTTGTTCTTCAGGAAGCGCTTCTTATGAATTATAAAGTCCGCGGCACTGACCTGGAGCCAAGAATGATCGAATATTCCGATATTAACCTCAAATGGCTGTCCGAAAACTGGCGACTGGAGGTTGGAAGTTGGAAGTTGGAAGTTGGCGATGCCACTGATTACCAATGGGACTTTTCTAAATTCCAAAATCTAAATTCCAAAATCTACATTGCTTGCGAAACTTATTTGGGCCAGCCCTTCTCTGCTGAACCTTCACCAGAAAAACTACGCCAAGTCATGCAAGACGTCGACACCATCCACCGCAAATTCCTGCAAAATGTTGCCAAACAAACCAAGCCGGGTTTTCGCATGTGTATAGCTGTTCCGGCCTGGAAAACCAAAAATGGCTTTAAGCACTTAAAAGTGCTTGATTCTCTCGAGGAATTAGGCTATAATCAGGTAAGTTTTGCTCATGTGAGTAGCAGGGATCTCCTCTACTTTCGCGATGATCAAATTGTCGCGCGTGAGCTCGTAGTACTAATAAGGAAGTAAATTATGTCAAAAGTAAAAGCTGGTGGCTCAAGTAAAAACAATCGCGACAGCGCGGGCAAAAGACTCGGCGTTAAGCTTTTTGGAGGCGAAAAAGTCAAAACTGGTCAAGTTATTGTCCGTCAAACCGGCCTAACCAAGCGTGCCGGCAAAGGCGCCTTTGTCTCTCGCAATTTTACTATTCATGCTGCTAAAGACGGAGTTGTAAAATTCAGCCAACGTCGTGTCCGACTATTCAGCGGCCGAACCGTCCAACGCACCGAAGTCACCGTCGAATAATTGCAAAGGTAATCATAAAAGCAGCCCATTTTGGGCTGCTTTTTAATTTGGATATCCTGTTTGTAATATCTGAATTATTTCGGATTGCTGTTCACTATTTGGTGGCAAAATACTTAGGGCTGTTCCGGCGGCCGCAAATAATAACCTTGTCTTGTGCGGTGCCTGCTCACCGGCAGCTTGCAACTGATTGGCTACTCCGTAAAATGCCCGGTATACTTCGCCCTCAACTATGCCGCTGCCTCTAGGAATCTCTCCATTAGTCAGTCTTGCTTGCAGGGGTCTTATGTGTAGCCAAAAATCATGCAAAATTTGTTTCTCTTTATCCGCTAAGTCCTTGCTTTGTAGAAAGGCTTCGGTTAATACAGTCGCCTGTTCTTGGCTAGCTCCGACTGAGAATCCTACGCCTGCTGCTTCGATTAAATTTTTACCGGCATCATCTGGATCCTTACCGTATGCGTAAGTGCGTAAGTTTCCTACCAACTGCGAGAGGCGGGCCTCAATTTCGGCAGGACTGATTTGGAACCCGTCAGATTGCTCAGCTACCTGCCTAATGTGGTTAAACTCCGATAAAACATTCTGTATCATAGTTATGTCTTCAGAACTTGCTGCTTCAATCAATTGCGGCAACTCAATCTGATCCGTTGTGTCGAGATGTGTGTTTTTTCTGATAATCCTATCTGAAGCCGGCTTAGTTGGCTCGTCCAAGGCGTCTGGTTTTTTAGTAGTTAGACGAGTTTTATTTGTAGAACCTAAATCAGTAACCAGCAGTTGACCGTCTGGGCTGTATTGAACCGAAAAATGATCTCTTGATATATGATCGGTATAATCAAATCGGTCCGTATGATGCTCGCGCCCTATTGTTACGTTTTCGCCGTGTCTTATGCCTTTTAACCCAGCATTCCTACCTTTTGTAGAGCCTATCTCGTCCGAAACCAACAAGAAATCTATATTGCTATTAAAATTTCTATGGACATCACCAAAAGCAACGTCTTTTAAGGTATTACCGTCAAGGGTAAATTGCGGTGCTTGGCGTATGTCTAAAATTAAAAATGTTTTCGTATCAGCGTGAACCTCGGCAACAACATTGTGGCTGGCTGTTGTAGCAAGCGGATTTTCTAAGTCGAGCGCTTGCGGTACGTGCGGAGGCAGTTCAACAGTATCTGTCGAATCATCATAAACCACCTCACCAACTAGTGTATCTAGTGGATTGGGCTGATTTAGTTGTGGTGTTTCATGTGGCTTCATATGTGTTTATTGGTTTCAACTGTAAATAATATTAGCATAAGCTTTGTATTTTGTCAATTAGTTTGGCTTAATTTCAATTAAATAAAGCCCGTCTCAGGGCTTTATATTCAGCGAAACTTCTGGCCTTTAAACACCAAGATGATGCTTGATACGGTCGACGACCTCGGCGATTACTACTTGGGATTTTACAAAATAATCATCTACTCCCATACTTTCGGCGCGTTCGCGGTCTGAATCCTGACTGAGCGCGGTTAGCATAATGATTTTGATGTTTACTGTGTCTGGGGTGTTGCGCAAAATATCTAGAACGTCAAAACCGCTGACTTTTGGCATCATAACGTCGAGCAAAATTAGATCTGGCTTGTATTCTAACGCAGTTGCTAGAGCTTCTTCGCCGTTAGGCACTCGACGAATGTCAAAGCCTTCGGCTAGTAATCTAGTTTTATAAACGTCTGCTAGTGTGTCGTCGTCTTCAACGAGTAGAATTTTTTTTGAATTTTTTGGTGGTGTTTGTATCTGTGGTTCCATAACGCTAATGTTAACCTATTAGACAATATTTAGCAAATGTTATTTGCCTATTGCAGCCCTGATAAATCCACTGAACATAGGATGAGCGCGGTTGGGGCGCGATTTAAACTCTGGATGGAACTGACTGGCCATAAAAAATGGATGATTAGTGGCTTCGATGATCTCCACTAACTGCCCGTCGGGACTGGTTCCAGTGGCTTTAATTCCCCAGGATTCATACTGTTCGCGGTAGTCATTGTTGCATTCATAACGGTGACGATGGCGCTCTTCAGTTTCTTTGGCTTTATAAAGTTGAGCCGCCAAGCTGTCTTTAGCTAGTTTGCAGGGATAATTTCCGAGACGCATTGTGCCGCCGGTGTTTTGCTTGCCTTCTTGACCATCCATGGTGTGAATAACCGAATTATTTCCTTGTGGCTCAATCTCTGTGGTATGGGCGTCTGATAGACCGGCTGAACGAGCGGCGGCTATGACAGCTACCTGCAGCCCGAGGCAAATTCCCAGATAAGGTACATTATTTGATAAGGCATGCTGGGCAGCTTTTATCTTGCCCTCAACACCTCTTTTACCAAAACCGCCCGGCACTACCACACCGTCCAAGCCAGAAAATACGTCTTTTAGATTTGCCGAAGATTTATCGAGCCCCTCGGCATCAATCCATTTGATTTTTAGCTTGGCGTCATGTGTCCAGGCGGCCGCCCTTAAGGCCTCGAACACCGACATGTAGGTGTCGGTGTTGTCCATATATTTAGCAACCACACCGATGGTGACGGTTTTCTCAAGACCATTAGTGGCCCGCTCAACAACTTTCCGCCAATCTTTTAGGTGCGGTTTGGTTACTTTGAGTGATAAACGCTGGCTAATAACATCGGCGATACCAGTGTCTTCCAACGTCAGGGGCACTTCGTAAATTGTGGGAGCGTTGGGCAGTAGCGCAATTGCGTCCTGAGGAACGCCAGAGAACATACTTAATTTATTTACCACGCCTTCTGGCGCTAGGCGCTCGGAACGAGCCACTAAAACGTCAGGTACAATTCCATAACCGCGCAAATCACGAACCGCGTTTTGAGCTGGCTTGGTTTTAAACTCCTGACTAGCGCCAAGATATGGCATATAAACCACGTGAACATACAAAGAATTCTGGCGGCCCACCTTAAAGCCAAGCTCCCTAATGGCCTCGATAAAACTCAAGCCTTCATAGTCACCAACCGTACCGCCAATCTCCACAATATGAACATCAAATCCCTCTGAAGCTTTGAGGATTTCTTCTTGCATGGCCCGTACCACATGCGGAATGTACTGTACGGTTTTTCCAAGGTATTTGCCCTGGCGCTCGTCTTCGATAACCCTCTGAAGTACGCGACCACTCATCAAGCTGCTGGACTGAGTTAATTCCTGATCTAAAAACCTTTCGTAGTGGCCCAGGTCAAGATCGGTTTCGGCACCATCACGGGTTACAAAACATTCGCCGTGCTCGGCAGGATTGAGTGTACCAGCATCGATATTTAGATAAGGATCGCATTTTTGAATGTTTACTTTTAGGCCGCGAGCTTTTAAGAGATTGCCGATCGAGGCGGCGGTGATTCCCTTTCCTAGTCCGGAAAGCACTCCACCTGTTACAAATACGAACTTAGTCGCTTTTTTGGCCACGCGGTAAATCCCCTTATTTATCTACAAATACTATCATAACAGTGATGAAACCAAAAGACCCTCCAGGGCAATAAGTTACACTTTAATGTATCTAAACTTTTTACAGATCATCTAGAGACCAGCCTAAATTTTCGGCCATATGACGTATTAATGGACTTTGCCTGTTATATGACTTTTTTATGATTTCCTTGTCGCGGCTAGTTAGTTGGCTAGATGTCAGCTTAGCCCTTAAGCTCTTTTCATCAAGCTCATATAACAAATCTCTGAGGAGATAATCATAGCCTCCCTCTCCGAAGGTAATGATAGTCGCTGGTAGTGTCTCATTAAGAGTCCGAAGGAAAGGAAAGTCTGATTCTTCCTGTAGGATTATTCGCATACATCTCTTATAGTCAACAAGTTTTGTGTGTCTTGGCTTAATCACACTCTCGGTCGCTGTTGAAATTCTAGATGACCTTATTTGAGTACGCAGTCCAGCATGAGCCAAGTCAAATTCATTAAGCGCCGTTCCTTTTGTTAATTCATGAGTTAATCTGCCTAATTCAGCTTTCCTACTTGCCTCTTCTGGCACCGCGTCAACTGTTTGTGCTGGCTCTACGTATCGATCGATGAATGTCTGCATAGCATCACGAACCATCAGCCTAAACGTTTCGTCGTTTTCTATGTACGCAGTTTGGTTCTGTCGAAAAACCCCAACTATGGTTTTGCCTTTTCTGAAAAGTCTGTTTTTCATTGATCGAGACAGCATGGCCATAATGGAGTCATGATCCATATAACTGGTGCTGACAAGCCCATCAGCGTAACCTCCCCCGAATCTGTCAGTGCACTCTAAGAACTCTAAGAGGTCGGCGTCTTTAATTTGTTTTCTGGCTTTTAGGACATCATAAACAAACAATGCTTTAAGCGGATCATCGCTCCAGTCCGCAGCGTCAAGGTCGCCATATACTATGCTCGGGATAATTCGACCACTGTCATCGTCCCGGATCTGGGCAATAAAAGTGTAGAAGCCTCTATCTTGATAGACATCAGCTTTGTCTGGCCGTGATGATACCTGAGTACGATAAAACAAGACTTTTCCATGCAACGCAACCATGCCATCAGACACGTCCTGCTCGGCAAATACTCTGGAGCATTCTATTTGTCTGGCGCCCAACATAACTGGTCTGGGAACGATGTCTCGTGACGGAAAACTAGGCACATTCACGAGAGGAAAACCTCTCGAGCTTGTCCACGAAGCGCCCAGCACATCTGCCAACTCGTTAAAATCACCCTCTAGTCCGGAGCTCTCCCACAGTTGCTCCGCCTGGGTTAAAGCGATGTCTTTTTGCTCTTGCAGCTCTTGGTCGCTGAGCGCTTGGTCTATCGCCAAACGATCGTCCGAACCAGCAACGAGTCTGTTTACTGCATGAAGATCGTGATCTCCTCTGTGTAACCTCTCAAACATAGCTCGATATTATTATGAATAACTTTCACAATGCAAGCATTAGTACTACAGAAGATGCTCCAGGGCGGTGTTAAGTTGGGGGTCGCGATTTTTTTCGGCATCCTCGGCTGTAAACTCAACTTTTTTATCCGGCTCAATGCCTTCTTTGTCGATATTTTTGCCATTTGGTGTAAACCAGCGAGCAATTGTAACCTTCAAAACGCCGCCGTTTGGCAATCTCTCCAGAGATTGAACCGAGCCTTTTCCAAATGACTTCATGCCAATCAGCGTAGCAACTCCGTTGTCTTTCAGTGCACCGGCGGTGATTTCGCTGGCACTGGCGCTGCCTTCATCTATTAGCACGACTGTTTCAACACCAGACAAGATAGCGTCACCCTTAGAGGTGAAAGTTCGAGTAACCACCCCGTCGCGCTTTTCCTGGAGCACTGTTTTGCCCTCTGGCAGCCATAAACTAGACAACTGAACCGCTGAATCTAGCAATCCACCAGGATTACTCCTCAGATCCAAAACCACCCTTTCGACATTTTTTTGCTTAAATTCTTCGGCGGCCTGGCGGGCTAAGCCGGCGGTGTCCTCAGAAAAGCGCGAGATTTTTAGATAGCCGATGTTGCCATCTTTTATTTCATGCTCAACGCTTGGAATGGTGATTGTCGCCCGGGTTATTTCAAAATCCAACGTTTCTGACTGATCACGAATAACTTTCAGTTTCACCTTTGTGCCTGACTCGCCGCGAATTCGATTGACCGCCTCTGTAACACTAATGTCATAGGCACTTTCGCCGTCAATTTCGGCAATTACATCTTGTGGCCTAAGACCGGCTTTTTCGGCTGGGAATCCAGAAATTGGCGCCACAATTATTATCGATTTGTCATTCTTAGCCAGCTCGGCGCCAATGCCGCTAAAAGTGCCGCTCATATCATCGCTAAACTCTTTGGCTTCTTCAGGATTTAAGTACTCAGTGTATTGATCTCCAGAGGCTGAAACTAAGCCTCGCTTCAAGCCATCAAGCAGCTCTTCTTCACTGAGCTCACCGTCAAATTGTTTGCGCAACAGGTCATACAACCGCTCGACTCCGCTGTAGTCCAGATTGGCTGGCAAGCCCTTGGAGACACTTTTGTTAAAAATACTGTCCGGACCAAAAGCTATATTGCCATTACCAACACCTACGCCGAGGCTGAATATTGCGAACAAAGCGGCGACAGCCAGAATTACAGATGAAAATTTAAATTTTCTTTTTGGTTTTTTATCTGATGAAAACGAATTATTGATTGGCGATTGCACGAGTTAAAACACCCTCCAGTTAATGACACTCGGTTAACGTAAGTATTATAACCTGAAAATAAATAAACCGGCTATCAAGACCGGTTTATTTTCTGCTGACGGATTTTAGTAGTAGGTATTGTAGTTACAACGAGCCGGGCCGCCGGACATGTGAGCATAGATGGCAATCGTTCCATCGCTGTGCTCAACAATCGCTACATAGCCGTAGGCGTTGTTTGAAGTTCCGAGCAAATCGTTAGAGCAGCCGCGGTACATATAGCCAGACCTAATGGCGCTGATCTGGGTGCCGCTTGGGCCAGCATAATCTATACCGGAGTGATAACCGCTGGAATACATGCCGTTGGCGGCGCCAAATACTTGGCTAACCCAAGCCGGCGGCATCGGAACTGGTGATGAACTAATGTAAGGAGAGGGATTAATCGGTACAGTACCGCCCCTTCTAACCTCTAGGTGCAAGTGAGGACCAGTCGAAAGACCAGTATTGCCTATACCGCCAACTGGATCGCCGGCAGCCACCGCGCCGGCTGGCGCAGATCGATAACTTCCGGAGCTAATTGCTCGCGCCATAGCTGCCTCAGCTTCGGCTAATTGCTTCTGAGCTTTAGCAACCAATGACTTGTATTTCGCCTCTTGACCTTGGGTTTTAGTTAGCAGTCTTTGTTGTTCTCGTTTCTTCTCCGCTAAGAGATTTCTTTGCGATTCCTGTTGATTTAGAAGATCCTGAATTTTATCTTTTTTCTCTTTTAGCTCAATCCTCAGTTTGTTGATTTTATCCAGCGTGGTTTTGATTTTATCCTGAACGCTAGTGCGATACTGCTCTTTATCAACAAATTCGCTCAAATCTTTACTGGTAGCCAGCATTTCCAAGGTGCTGATTTCACCCTCTAGATACATGGCTTTGATGTTTTGACCTAAAATATCCTTTTGCCTGTCCAGCTCTTTGTTGGTTTCTTCTATTTGGTGCTCTAATTCTTTAACCTGAATGGTTAGCAGCTGGATTTCCTTATCAATAGCCGTGATTTCCGCGTTCATTTCTGCAACTTTTTCTTTTAGAGTCTCAGCATGGGAGTGATAATGAGCCGCTTTTTTCTTATTTTCAGCAATTTCGGCCTGTAATTTCTTCGATTTTTGCTGCAGATCTTTTATCGAAGCCGCGCTGCTTGACTGGGCTGGCAGATACGAAATAACACCTATGGACAATACTATAATTGCCACCAAAGCGTTTATTGTAATTGCCGATTTTTTATAACCTTTGAATCTAAAGATTGATTTTAGTTTTTTCATTGTTTTTTGTTGTTTTTGTTTGACAAATGTCACCTTTAACATACCACACCTATTCTATAAGTTCAATATTCCTTTTATGATTAATTTCGCGCGCGGCAACACTCCGGCTGACCCTCTCCGGCGCTAGGTGATTTTAGTATTTATTAATTATCCAAACGCGTTTGACCCTCTTAGATTTATAAAATTTATAGTTAGAGATTGATTGTTTATTTCGAAGTCTTAAATTTTAGATATCGCTGCGTGGCGATAATGGACGATGCAGCACCTATAAGTATACCAATCAACAATTGGCTGGTCAAAATCCACAAAAAGTTGCTCTGGAAATAATTGCTGGCGAATCTTATGTCTAAAACTCCCAGGCTGCTGGCCGCAAAGGCGGATGAGCTGGCTACAAAAATTGTGTTACAAATCACCACCGATAAAATCGCCGACAAGATACCGTAAATCACTGTTTCTACCACGAAAGGTCCACGAATAAACCAAGTGCTGGCGCCAAGCAACCTCATAATTTGCAGCTCATCGCGGCGGTTAAAGATTGCCATTCTAATGGTATTAAAAATGATTAAAATCGAAACAAGTGTAAAGATGATAATGCCCACAATTCCGGCTTGCCTTAAGAAAACTGTGGCGCTGGATATTTTATCAATTGCCTCTTTGCGGTCGCCGGAATAAGACGTTTCATCAGATTGCAGGGCTTTGATTTCTGGCTGCTCCAGATATTCCCGGATTTGCTCTATTTTATTAGGATCGTGCGGTTTGATTTGCAAGCTGGCCGGCAACGGATTATCAGTCTGAGAAATTGCCAGCAGCAGATCTAAATTATCTCTGTTGGCCTCTTTGTATCTTTCCAATGCCTCATCTTTTGATATAAAAACCACTTCGCGAACATTTTCCATCCCCCGGATATCACTCATTAGCTGATTGCGCTGATTTTCATCTTCTGCTACTTCATCTTTCAAATAAACCGAAATATCAATTTTGTCAGTGATTTGATCGATGGTGTTATTGAAGGTGGCGTTAGCGATGTAAGAAAACAAGATGATGGTCAAGGTTATAACCATCACGGCCATGGCGGCAATTGCCAAAGTTGCGTTACGGATGAAGTTTTGCAACCCGGCTTTTAGAATTCTGCTTTGAGCAATCAACCAATGCCTCACTTTGAAACCTCCGGCTTAAGTAGAAACGAACATTGAACTCTAAGTGGCTCACCAGTTTTGCGGTTGAGCGTCCAGTGCATTTTATCGGCGAGGAACGAACCGAGCCGTATTGATAATACGGTGAGGTTGTACCGCAGAAGAAAAATGTGCTGGACGCCAACAGCACGGGCAAAGTTTGGGCTTTGCACAAATTTTGTCCGTGAGGCGCAAAGCTGGTGTATCATTTGGTTAGTCCTTTGTTATATTCGGCGTTAGCCAGATCACTAACAATCTTCCCATCACGAACTGTCACCACTCGCCTTTTTAGCTTATTCACAATATCTTGGTTATGGGTCGTTAGAATCACAGTTGTACCGTAGCGGTTAATTTTTTCCAGCACTTTTATAACATCCCAGGCGTGTTTGGGGTCCAAGTTTCCGGTGGGCTCGTCGGCAATCAAAATCTTTGGCTGACGAACAATTGCCCTGGCAATCGCCACCCGCTGCCGTTCACCGCCAGACAGTTCGGCCGGCATGCTCTTTTCCTTGCCCTTAAGCCCAACAATATCCAACACCCTTGGCACAGTATGATTAATTTCCTTGTTGCCAAAACCTACAATCTCCAGCGCAAAAGCCACATTTTCAAAAACTGTCTTATTTGGCAGCAGCTTAAAATCCTGGAAAACCACGCCAATTTTTCGCCTAAGCAGTGGAATATCGCGGTCTTTGAGCTTATCATAATCCAGCCCGCCGATTACAATCTTGCCGGAAGTTGGCTTTTCTTCTCTGGTGAGAAGCTTGAGAAGTGTCGATTTACCGGCGCCAGAAGTTCCAATTATAATTACAAATTCTTTGGGCTGAACATGCAAAGACACTCGGTCAAGTGCCGTGCTTTTGCGATTATAAACTTTGGTTACCCTGTCCAAAAGAATCATGTACCCAATGATTATACCAGAATAAGCTAATGCTTACAGCTAGATTAAATCGTTTTTTCGAGCAAGCGCTTTCTTAAACAATTCCGATGACGCTAACCGTTCGCTGATAATAAAATCGTAAACTGAGCTACGTATCAGGCCTGAGTGTGACTGAGCTGGGGTGCCAAAACGATGATTCTCCAGGATTACACACAAGCTGCTCGTAAAGTACTCCATATACTCCGCAACTTCCGGAATTCGAAGATTCGGCATGAGGCCAATTTTTTGACGGTTCCTTTTTGCTGCTGCTTCTGACCCATAAAACCTACCATCGCCATCTTTAGAAACATAACTAGGCAGCTCATCAGCTAACGCCAACATTAAATAATTTGGATCAAGCTTAATTGGCACAACCTGGTCATTATACTCTAATTCATATTCACGGGATTTGAACTCACCCCAGGCATGGATAGTTGGTAAGAATTGACGCAGCAGACCAAATTTGCGCTCAACTTCAGAGTCACGACGTTCACTAGAAGACCTATTGATAGTATGACTAGTGGTCGGCGTTGTGTCGAAAGGGTCAGCGCCATTGAAACCATGTGTCTTGGCAGCTCTGACTCGCATTTTTGACATAGCCTTTGCTTCGATTTGTCTGGTGCGCTCACGAGTCACACCAAGTACTTTTCCGACTTCTTCTAGGGTTAGTTGCTCACCTGTAACTAGTCCAAATCTCAAGCTTAAGACTGTCTTTTCTCTGTCCATTAGACCGTCTAGCAAATAATTTGCAATTCCAGTCATTACTATTTCGTGCTCTATCATCTCAGACTCTAGTTCATGTGTATCGGTAATTAATAATTCATCGAGGTTGCTATTAACACCCACTCTTCGAGTAGGCTGACCCTCATTATCAAAATACTCGCTGGGATTATTAGTCTGATCATAGCCGTTTCCATACCTAAAATTCTGGTCAAAGCTAACAACCGCCTTAGGACTCCTGGTTAGCTTTTTAAGCTCAGAGTACTCGCCCGTTTGAGCAGCCCTCTCTAGAGCAGCTGGTTCGTGGCGGCGAAGTGAGTTTGCCTCTGCATAAACATAATCAGGCACGCTAACTACATAGTCTGCACGAGCCAAAGTTCGGTGAATATGGTTTTTCATCACCCTAACAGAATATGTGGCGATGGTCGCACCTTTGCTTGGATCATATGTCCAAATAGCTTTTGACAAACCAACCCAAGCTTCTTGGTATAGGTCATCGAAGTCATGTCGTTTGGCTTGGTTAGCAAATCTCGATGCAAGCCAAGTCACTAAGCCAACGTGACGCTCCATTAGCTGATCATGTGCCGCCCTTGCCTCTGGTGACGCAGCTTCACTGTAGCATTTGATTTGATGATAAATATTTTCTTGCTTGACGGGCGGTTCACCTTGCTCCTTCATTTGAGACTTGAGTTGCTCGAAGGCTTGATTTGCCTGATCAATATCAAGGCCAACTCTAATAGCAGCGAATAGCTCTTGCTGCTCTACTTCGCTTAAGTCAGCCCTAGTAATCGGCCGCTCTACCTCCGCCTGATTCTCAATATTTTGCACAATATTAGACTATATCATATTTATAGACATTTTGTCAACTATTCACCGATGGTGTGTTCGAGGTAGGCATCTATAAATTCGTCTAGTTTTCCATCCAGCACGCTATCTGGATCTGATGATTCGTACCTGGTCCTCAGGTCTTTGACTTGTTTGTATGGATGAAGCACGTAGCTTCTGATCTGATTACCCCAAGCAGCTTGCTCGTTAGGCCCTTTTAGTTCGCTGAGCTTCTCGGCGTGCTGTTCGATTTGTAGCTGAGCTAATTTAGATCGAAGCAACGTAAGGGCTGTTTCACGGTTTTGAAGCTGTGATCTTTCATTTTGAATAGCAACGACTATATTGGTTGGCAAGTGGGTTATTCTAACCGCTGAATCGGTAGTATTCACCGATTGGCCGCCGTGGCCGCCGCTGCGATAAACATCGATTTTGAGGTCTTTTTCATCAATTTGAACATCTTCTGGCTGGTCGATTTTGGGCATTACTTCCACCTTACAAAAACTGGTTTGTCGCAAATTGTCAGAGTTAAACGGGCTGAGTCTTACCAGTCTGTGAACGCCGTGTTCGCTGCGTAATTTGCCGTAGGCAAAGCTGCCGGTTATTTCCAGCGTTACACTTTTTATGCCGGCCTCCTCACCTGGCGATTCGTCAAAAGTCTTAACCTCAAAACCATTACTCTCCGCCCATCGGACATACATTCTAAAAATCATTTGCGCCCAATCCTGAGCGTCGGTGCCGCCGGCCCCAGCGTGAATGCTTAAGATTGCATCATGGTCATCAAACTGGCCAGAAAATTTGAGCTGTTGTTTTAGGGTGTCAAAATCCTTCTCGGCCTGGACTAGCTGAGATTTAAGATCGTCGTCTAATGACTCGTCTTCGATGGCGGCCAACTCTGATAAATCATCTAAAGCAGCTATTAGATTGTTCCACGGCTCGACTGCGCCCTCTAGTTTTGATATTTTTTTCATCACTTCCTGGGCTTTAGCGGCAATTGACCAAAAATCCGGATCAACCGACTGCTGTTTTAGCTGCTCAAGTTCGGCATTTTTTTGGGTAATATTCAATTTGTTTGCGGCTTCTAAAACTGCTGATTGCAGCTGTTTAATTTGCTTGATTAGTGAATCTGACGCCATTTAAATTTTCCAAATTGGTAAAATTTGTTTTTGAAGATCGCTGACAAACTCCTGTCCGCAACTGCCCAGTGCTCCCATGCCGCGAATATTGTCTTTGAACATCGCTCTGGAGATTTCAACAATTTTTTCTCTGGTCACCGCCTCTATTCGCTCTGGAACCTTGTAGTAATCTTCAATTACTTCGTCAAAGAAATACCGGCCGCTGTAGCCATTGACCGTGCCGCCAACCGTTTGTCCGCTGCGCTGATATCTGCCCAGGGCATACTGCTTGGCGCTAACCACATCATTTTCGGCGACATTGCCATCAAAAACCGCGCAAAGTTCATTCTCTACTATTTTAAACAAAGCGGCGGCGTTTTTAGGCATAACCTGAGCGCCAAACCACCAGTTGCTGCTGCTTTTGGTCTGCCCATAACCGGAACTCATGCTATAAACCAAGCCGTGTTCGCGAGCGGTTCCTAAAATTCTGGAATAAAGCGTCTCTGTCAGCA
>CAZWRG010000013.1:17435-22791 GCA_964636355.1 uncultured Candidatus Saccharibacteria bacterium
GTGTTAATCAGGCTAAGGGCGTCCATTTCCGGCTCTTGCATGCGGCGGCGCATAAATGTATCAATGTAAAAATAGACGTTTTCAACTGTCTCATTGTGAATATACAGTGGGTTTTTGAGGGTTTTGGGAACTTCATGCGGCAGCTCAGTGCGGCTGTCTCCTTCTGGTAATTCAATATTTTCCAGAAGTGATTGAATAACGCGGCGGCGCTCCAGCGGCAGATTTCCGCCGATCACAAACCGTAAATTTTTTGCAGTATGAGTGTTCGTGTAATGAGTTCTGATGTCCAATAAATCAACATTATCCATGAGCAATAGCCGCTCTTGATCGGTCATTACCTTAAAGCCATAAGCCTGGCGCAGCGCCAAACTCAGATGCCTGAAATGATTGTTCGAGCGGCCCATAAGTTCTTCACGGACATTTCCAAACTCGGCCTGAAACTCTTCTTCTAAAAATAGTGGTTTGGTAATCGCAGTCAGCAGCAGATCAATGATTCTATCCCATTCAAAATCCGCGCATTCAGCCTCGTAGGTTATGTCGTAGCTGCCGGTGCTGGCATTACTATAGGCACCGTTTTTTTCAAACTCGGCCTGAAACAAGCGGGCTTTTGGAATTAATTCATTAGCGCCCAATAGCACGTGTTCCATCAGGTGAGGAGTTTCCCATTTTTCCTTCTCTACCAAATATTCACCGGCTCGGAAATTCACTTCAAAGCTCATTACCGTGGCGTCCGGCACATGGATGAACAGGCCTTTAATCCCATTAGCTAGAGTAATTTCGTGAACCGAATGCTTCATATTAAATATCTGCCACTGACGTATTAATTATCTTTAGGCAACTCACCCGGCCAGCCCTCAGCAACATTTAACGCTTGCCTTTCTTGGCTTTTTTCTTGCGCTGACGTTCTTGTTTGCGGGCTTTTTTACGCTTGGTGGCTTGATCCTTTTTAACCTGCTGAGCAGCTTTTTGCGGAACAAAATCAGTCTCGTGGAATTCTTCGGCCTCGGTAATTTTATCGGCATTGTCGACTGATTTGCGGGCAGCTTTGGTAAGTTCGGTTTCAACCGCTCTATCCAAATCAACTGGCTGAGCATGGAACAAGGCCCGAACTACATCGTGACGAAGCGTCAGCTGCATTTCTTCGAACATTCGCTGTGATTGGCGACGGTATTCAACCAGCGGATCACGCTGACCTACTGAAATCCAATGTATTCCCTCCCGCAAATGATCCATGTTTTCCAGGTGTTGCATCCAAAGATTATCAAGAATCTGCAGATAGATATCGCGCTCCACTTTCCGCATAATTTCTGATGTAAATGCCCCCTCACGACCAGCATAAAGCTCCATTGCCTCTTGGGTCAGAACTTCTTCAAACTTGTCAGATTCGGTATCAAACAGCCGGTCCATTGTGGACTCATCAAATGGGAAAACCTCAGCGATAATCGTCTCAAAATTATCATCAAAAATTGACGGTGAATTAGCCAAAGCCTTAGCTTCTTCTTCAATAAACAAAGTGATTCGCTTTTTGATGTCAGCGTTCATTAAAATTTCGCGGCGCATCGCGTAAGTTGCCTTGCGATGGCGGTTCATAACGTCATCGTACTGAACAACATTTTTACGGGCGTCAAAGTTGTAGCCCTCGACTTTCTTCTGAGCGCCTTCCAGAGATTTGCTGATCACTCGGTTTTCAATCGGCGTATCGTCATCAACACCCAGACGGTTCATGATTCCGGCAATCCGATCGCCGCCAAAAATTCTCATCAAATCATCTTCTGTGCTCACAAAGAACTGGCTGGAACCCGGATCGCCCTGACGACCAGAGCGGCCACGCAGCTGATTATCAACTCGGCGCGATTCATTGCGTTCGGTTCCAATAACGTGCAGTCCGCCAAGCTCCTTGACTCCTTCGCCCAGCACAATGTCGGTTCCACGACCGGCAATGTTAGTCGCCAGGGTTACAGCGCCCTTTTGCCCGGCTTTAGCAACAATCGCCGCTTCGCTCTCATTATTTTTAGCGTTCAGCATTTGGTGCGGAATCTTTTCTTTTTTGAGCAACGAATCGAGCTTTTCGTTCTTTTCAA
The DNA here is from genome assembly GCA_964636355.1 of uncultured Candidatus Saccharibacteria bacterium. Classification (GTDB taxonomy): domain Bacteria; phylum Patescibacteriota; class Saccharimonadia; order Saccharimonadales; family JAGQNK01; genus CAZWRG01. The sequence continues at coordinate 19,517 of CAZWRG010000013.1, forward strand.
TGGTAGCTGTACCAACCAGCACGGGCTGGCCCTTCTCGTGAAGCTCCTTGATTTCATGAACAATGGCCTTAAACTTACCATCCTCGCTACGATAAATTCTATCAACCAAATCTTCACGAACAACTGGTTTGTTCGGCGGAATTTCAATAACATCAAGTTTATAAATCTGGTGGAATTCCTCGGCTTCGGTGGCCGCCGTACCGGTCATACCGGACAGTTTTTCATATAACCTAAAGTAGTTCTGGAAAGAAATCGTCGCCAGCGTCATCGACTCTTCCTGGACTTCAACCCCTTCCTTGGCTTCAATTGCCTGGTGAAGACCCTCATTGTAACGCCGCCCGGCCAGCAAACGACCGGTAAATTCATCAACAATCACCACCTCACCATCTTTGGTAACCACATAATCTTTGTCGCGCTTAAATAATGCCTGAGCCCGCAGCGCCTGCTCTAAGTGATAAATTGTCCGGATATTCTCGGTGCCATAAAGATTTTTGATGCCAAGGATTTTTTCTACTTTTTCCACTCCTTGATCTGTTAAAATCGCCGCTTTGCGCTTTTCATCAACCTCATAATCTTCGTCACGTTTCAGGTTTCGGACAACTTTTGAGAACTGTTTGTAGGAACTGCCACTGGTAACCGACGGAGCAGAAATAATCAGCGGCGTCCTGGCCTCATCAATCAAAATCGAGTCCACTTCGTCAACAATTGCAAAATGAAGCTCCCGCTGACGTAGTTGATCAACTTCGCGAACCATGTTGTCGCGCAGATAGTCAAAACCAAATTCATTATTAGTTCCGTAGGTGACATCGGCCTGATAGGCCTCTTGGCGAGTGGCCGGCTTGAGCCGCTTCATTCGCGGATCATCGTGGTTTTTGTTGTTAAATTTAGAGTCATAAATGAAAGACTGCTCTGGAATAATTACACCTACTGACAACCCTAAGAAATCATAAATCTCAGCCATCCAGCCAGCGTCACGCTGAGCCAGGTAATCATTAACCGTCACCACGTGAACACCTTTGCCAGTCAGCGCGTTCAAATAAACCGGCGCTGTAGCCACCAGAGTTTTACCTTCACCAGTTTTCATTTCAGCCACATTACCCTCGTGTAGCGCCATACCGCCGATCAGCTGGACATCATAATGACGCTGGCCAAGAGTTCTTGTGGCAGCTTCCCGAACCACCGCAAAAGCATCTGGCAAAATCGCATCTAAAGATTCTGTCTTGAGGCGTTTTTTTAGGACTTCGGTCTGCTCTCGCAGCTTTTTATCGGACATTTTTTTGTATTTGGCCGATAGGTCATTGATGTCTTTTACCCGCTTCTTGAGGCGTTTTAATGTTCGCGCTTGCGGGTCTCCTAGTGCACGTTTTAGCAACCTGTTTTTTACCATGTGTCTCCCTCTCAGATATCTAAGGACGTTTGTCTACAATGAAACTATTGTACCTCATATGAGGTAACTTGTGCAGAAGAATATCGTTGTTTTATCTAGAACGCTGCAGTTTATTAAGCACTCGGCGATGTAAACGCAAATTGCGGTGCGTGTCTTTGTAGCGACGGATCTGATTTTTGAGCTTGGCCTCGACAATATCAACCGCGGCGTAAATATTCATGGTAGCTTCTTTGGCTGTGACATTGCCTTTTGGCAGGCGAATCGTAACTTCGGCAATGCAAACCTTTTTTTGCTTGTTTTTTTCTTCTTTTAGAAAAACTTCGGCGTGGACACTTTTGCGAGCATGGCGCGGCATAAATCTATCAAGTTTACCGATTTTTTTAACCACGTAGTCGTGAAGTTTTTTGTCGACCTCCATGTGAACACCTGTAATGTCTAGTTTTTGGATCATTTTTGCCCCCTATTTTAGTCTGTTTTAGATTTTTTCACGGCCGCCCATGTACGGTCTGAGCACTTCCGGCACGATTACATCACCATCGACAGTTTGGAAATTTTCAATAATGCCGATTAATGGACGCTGCGAGAAAACAGTCGCGTCGTTGGTGTGAACTAACTCAATCGAATCATCTGCTCGGCGAACTCGAGTTTTCATAGCCCGAGCCTGATAATCGGTGATGTAATCTGCGGTGTGAGTCTCGCGGAAAGTCTGCTGGCTGGGCAGCCAAACTTCAATGTCCACACCCTTGGCATTGGGCCGCCCGATATCAGCCGTGCACTTTTCAAGCACCTGATAAGGCAAGCCAAGTTGCTGCATCAGATACTCTTGAATGGCCACCATAAATAAATGTTCCTGGAGCGAAGTTTCGGCTGTGGTGAAACTTTCCATTTCCAGCTTGTTAAATTGGTGAAGCCGAAAAATTCCTTCGGTGTCTTTACCATAAGTGCCGGCCTCTTTTCTAAAAGCCGTGGTGTAGCCAACGTAGCGAATCGGCAGCTCAGCCTCCGGCAGAATTTCATTCAAATACATCGGCGAAATTGTGTGCTCGGCACTGGCGTTCATCCACAAATCTTCGCCCTCAAACTTGTAAGTCTGCTCTTCTTTGTTAAGCCGACCAGTGGCCTCGAAAACGGCTTTTTTGGCAACTGCCGGGGGTAAAACCGGCGTAAAAGGCTTGGAGCTCACTTGCAGATTATTGTCCTTGATAATCTGAGCAAGGACTTGCTCATCGCTTAAAACACCCATGCCATATTGCCATAGCGCAAACTCCAGTCGCACCAAATCACCCTTGGTATAAACAAATCTGGCACCGGCAATCTTGACGGCTCGTTCTTTGTCTAACCAGCCTTTGGCCTCGGCGATTTCAGCATGATTTTTCGGCTCAAACTCAAACTGCGGCTTGTCACCAACTGTTTTGATGACCTGATTTTGATCTTCAGAATCTCCCACCGGCACGCTATCAAGCGGCATGTTGGGCACGGTTTTTAAAAGCTCAACAAACTCCTTGTCAATCGCCGCAAACTGATGCTCTAAATCAGCTAACTCTTCCTTAATTTGCTTGCCTTTAGCGATTTGCTCGTCTGACGGCCGCTGCCCTTTCATGGACTCAGCAACTTCATTACGTTGGCGGCGCAAATCTTCTACGACTACTTGTAGCTCACGGCGCTTTTTATCAAAGCCCAGCAACTGCTCAATATCGATGTCGTAACCTTTTTGTTTTGATTTTTCCCGGACAAGCTCAGGATTTTCTCGTATAAACTGAATATCTAACATACCTACATTATACAGCGGAAACCCGACTGTTTACAGCACACATTCCAATATCCCAACCCACCCCTCCCGCAAACTATAAACTATCCCATTTCCTTGTCCGATCGGACACATTTATAG
>CAZWRG010000014.1:0-20527 GCA_964636355.1 uncultured Candidatus Saccharibacteria bacterium
TGGGAAACTTTACAATATGTCTGTGCTCGATAATATTATTGGCCTAATTGCGCCCCACAGTTGCCTGGTTTGCGGTAATGAGGGGTCGCTGGTTTGTGAGTGGTGTCGGCCTGATTTTGCTCGGCCCCTGCCTTCAAGATGTGGTTTTTGCCAGGTTTCTACTGCCGATAGTCGAACCTGCCCACGCTGCCGTAGAAAGTTTAGGCTAAAACACGTCTGGGTGTTCAGTGAGTACGATGATTTACCTAAAACCCTGATTCGCGGTTTTAAATTTGAGCGCCAGCTTGAGGCGGCCGATGTGATTGCCGAGTTTATCAATCAAACTCTGCCCTTTTTGCCACCGAACATGATAATTTGCCACGTTCCGACAATCACCAGCCATGTCCGGCAGCGCGGTTACGATCACGCTAAGCTGATTGCCGCTAGATTAGCCAAGACAATGGACAGAAAACACCTTGCCCTGCTTTCCCGGACTGACCAGCTTAGGCAAGTCGGCAGTAAGCGCAGTAATCGTCTTAAACAGCTGGAAAACTCCTTTAAGACTACCAATCCGGAGTTGGTTGTAGGGGCTGAAATTTTGCTGATTGATGATGTTATGACCACCAGCGGAACACTGGCTGCAGCTTCTAGGCAGCTGTATTCAAAGGGTGCCAAATCGGTCAGTGCCGCGGTTTTTGCCCAAAAACAGTGACAAGTCGTAACTTTCGAGTTATAATCGCCTCTGTTATTCGCTTGGAAGGGTGTCCGAGTGGTTGAAGGAAACGGTCTTGAAAACCGTCGTGCCGGCAACGGTACCGTGGGTTCGAATCCCACCCCTTCCGCCAAGCATTAACGATAAAATACAAGCTGGAGCTACGTGATATCATGAAGCTCAAATATGGAGAGGTACCCAAGTGGCTGAAGGGGACGGTTTGCTAAATCGTTAGGGGGTAGCAATACCCCGCGAGGGTTCGAATCCCTCTCTCTCCGCCAAACCACAAAACTCACTTATAAAAGTGGGTTTTTTGGTTTTATGGACTCTCTTGGTTTAAAGGAGCGATTCATTTGCACTAGTTTAGGTGGTTAAAAATCGTGTACAATACGCTTATGCAACCAGGAGATACAATCACGCCCGGCTCTTCCCCTGATCCGGCTAAAGATTCTAACCAGCCTACTGCTGAGCCCAAGCCGGTTTTACCAGAAGAAAAGCCAACTCAGCCGGTTGATCCTGATCCGTTCCAGGCTCAAAACCCGCAGCCGCCAAGCCCTCAGGAAGATTCCCGGCCGCCAGTTAACGACAATCCAGCAAACTGGCAGTTTAACCCGGCTGACTCTACCCCGCCAGCACTAACTCCTGAAAACTCTGCGCCTATAACCTGGACGGCCTCTGAATACGTATCTCATGATAAAAATATTTTATGGTTTTTATATGTGATCATCGCCGTTGTAGCTACAGCTGGGTTGATCTATCTGATAACCAGGGAGCTCATTTCATCACTGGCAATTTTTGTGGTGGGCATTGCTTTCTCGGCGTTTGCCGCCCGCCCGCCAAGAGTGTTGAATTATTCAGTTGATAGCCACGGGCTGTCCATCGACCAAAAGCACTATCCCTACAGCAGTTTTAAATCCTTCTCTGTGATTCAGGACGCCGCTGTGAGAAGCATTATATTAATGCCCCTGCAGCGTTTTGGTCTGCCAATAACTATTTATTTTGATCCTAGTGATGAGCAAAAAATTGTCGAGACTTTGGGCGGCCACCTCCCCTACGAAAATCGCCGACCGTCACCAATCGACAACTTTATGCGCCGAATTCGTTTTTAGTAAAACTTATCGTTGTTTGGGTCTAAAATTTCTCTAATTTGCTTACGTTCTTTGCGACTTTGGTTGAAGTCTTCGGCGATATCTCGTAATCCCATAGGACCTCCTAATTAACATAAATCAGTGTAACCAGAATAATTGTGCAAGTATGTAAATAATCTGACATATCGTAACTCTACACAGCCCGGCATCATCTATCTGACAAATAAAAGGATTTAAATAACCCTAGCCTCTATCTGTAATTATCAAATCTCAGCAGGCAGGATTTGGTCACGTTCCGCGACCCCGCAACTTCTGCTTTGCAAACAAGTTTTCAAGTGAAGATTGCCTTGCGAACAACCACTGGCTGTTCGCACCCCAGCCTTTGGCAGCATCATTCAAGAAATTATAACCATTTTAACTAACGGCTAGTAAGATTGGATATTACTAAGCAGGTCCACTACTTCATCTAATTCTGGACAGTCTTTTTCTGTATACATATAAAGTTCTTTGCCGTTTTGCAATACCACGGCCTTTTTTAGCTGACCCGAAGAATCGTCATTATTAGTCTTGTTATGTAAAAGCTTGACCCCTCTGGAGCAAGATTGAAGTTTTGGCACAGACCTAAATATCTCATCAGTATTCCTTGCGCTATATAAGTCCGTTATACCTGGCACTTGTGACAAGCTTACGCTGAGTTCTTCTTGAGAGCCATCAGCTGCAGGATACCACGCATATGTAAGCTTCAGATTAGACTTTGGGTTGGGTAAAAACAATTTGCTTTCCGGGAAATATAAATCACCGGTCTTTGCATCTACAGGAACATCTTTCTTGAGGTTCTCTGCGGCCATTATAAGCAGCTCTCTAATCGGCGCTATCGAAGCTTGATTAGCAGCGTCACTTATATAGACTATTTTAGCGGCCAAGAAGGAGAAGCCTACTAACAATACTAACGCTACCCCTGATAGCAGAGCAGTTATTTTTTTATGAGCCAGAAAAAAGTTCTTTTTTGTTTTCTTTTTCATACTTTTTACACTAAACCAATTTTAGCATAAACAGCTTTACTTATAATCAAAAACTAACATATTACAGATAAGATTTCTAATATGCGAAAATGGTACACGGTAATAAACGAAGTTCAAACAAAAATTACTGCTCTTCAATCCTAATTTCGCCAGAACGTAGCTCGTCTCTTAGTCTCATCCAGATTTTGCCCAGTTCGTTACGACCATCACGATTTGGTCCCCATCCCCAGAAATCATCTTTTGGCGAATCCTCTACAATATCTAAATCACCACTTAGTAACAGTTTTTCTAGCACGTAAGGATTTTGCACCATTTTTAATTTGCAGATTTCGTACATAATCCCAATCTTTATCTCGTCCCAATTTTCGGGCGCTTTATCACCGTTTGCTTTAGCAAGTCTATAAGCGTCGTGTGCGGAGCGAGCCTCAAAAATAGCTTCAACTAGTTCAGGTGCTGTCTCAAAAAAATGAGAAGCCTGATAGGCGTGTTCTGAAGTTGGCCACCTTCGTCCCATATAATCAACCTGGAACGAGGAGAAGTTATCAAAAGTGTAAAACTCACGGGGGTAAAATCCAATTATTTCGCCTGATGTCTCAAGCTGCGGGTCACGGAATTGTGCAGGTCTTTCCATAACTTTATTATTGGTTGAAGTGCCTTATTAAGCAAGCATAAACAAAACACCAAACAGAATTCAAACTTACTCTAAGGTGTTAATTTCTGACCAACAAAAAAGAGATTGAAACTCAATTCAATCTCTATCTTTAATTTCACTCTGGTACACCCGGCAGGATTTGAACCTACGACCTCCTGTACCGCAAACAGACGCTCTATCCAGCTGAGCTACGGGTGCTTAAATAGTTACTTGATAACCAATGGTTATGCATTTATTAAGGTGCAATTCGTTGCTGCAGCTGGAAGAGCGAGACGCTTATTGTCTACTTGCCCTTCGGGGCAGCTGAGCTACGGGTGCATACCAGGTGCAATCTGATTTGAATGCCTTGATTGTTATGCAGTCTGTAAAACAGCAGGTATTTTAGCACAAAACAGAGGTGATTTCCAGACTTTAATAGAGGATAATTATTTTGTTGATAAATAATCTTTATGATGAAATAATATGTCTTAGTATGGCCGAGCTAGAGTTAAATCGTAGAACAATCGAAGAGCCGGACTATTCAGCTTGGGGCTCAGTAGGTTCTTTCACCATGAGAACGCTGACAGAGCGTATTGAGTCCAGGGTAATTGATTCGGCTCCAGGAGGAGTGGATATTGGTGAATTGATTGGCGATTCTAACCCGACAAAAGCCGCCAATATTGCCACGGCCCTATTGGTGCTTACGGTTCAAGGTAAGATCACTGTTGACCTCAAGTGTCCAGGTCAGCTTCGTCTGGCTTCGTCAGATAAAGACGCTTAAATTTTAGCGGCGTTTTTTGAGGAAATAATAACTCATGGCACTAGCGGTCAGGACGCTGATTGCCGCAATTAACCAAAACATCAAAGGTGAATTTTCATCACCAGGTAGAACCACATTCATGCCGTACAGACCAGCTAGCGCGGTTGGTATGGTTAAAGCCAGGGTAATGACGGTCAATAGCTGAATGGTTTCGTTTAGCCGCGTGTCCATCAAAGCTCGATACGAATCGCGCACATTAGTAATGGTTCTTAGCATACTTTTACAGCGAATAATTTGCTGTTCAGCGTCGATGGATAGGTCTTCCACCAGATCACGATCGTCTTCATAAAGCCGCAGATATTTGCCGCTAAGCAGTTTTTCCAGAGCGGTATTGGTGGGAATCAGTGCGTCCAGGTAATCGTTTAGCTTTCGCTCGTACTCCACAAAAATCGCAATATCCCGCGGGCGCAAATTAGAAATATCACTGGTTGCAGCCCGCATTTGGCGGTTAATCGTTGCCATCCGGCTTTGATATTGCAACATCAGGGCGTTCATCATGGTCAAAAACAGTTTAGTCTGTTGGGTGGTGGCTGCTTGACTGCGAGTTATAAACGGCTGCCACAGCCGGCCCAAAGGGTTGCGGCTGACAGTAATCAGCTGTTCCCTGCCCAGCACAAACATTATCGGCGTGGTGAAATCGTTAAAGTCATCATCGGTATCTGGCAGGCGGGTAATAAAATACAGCGTGTCGCCGGCGGTTTCGACACGCGGAACCTCGTGCGGGTCCAGCGCGTCATGAATAAGCTCACTATCCAACCCTAATTTAGTGGTCAGGTGGGCAATTTCTTCCTCGGATGGTTTTTCGACGCGAACCCACGAGCCAGCTTGCAGATTGGACTGCTTTTTAATGGCCGGTCGGTACCGCGTACTTCGCAGGTACTCAATCATTGCCTTTCATTATAGCACTTCCTAATCTGTTACAATAATTTGCAGCCAACCAAACTTTTGCAGCAAGGAGAGGTGCAGGAGTGGTTGAACTGGCTTGTCTCGAAAACAAGTGAGCCTTTTACGAGGTTCCGAGGGTTCGAATCCCTCCCTCTCCGCCAAATGAAGCACTCATATGCCCAGTGAGCATGTGAGCGTTTTCGTTTTCAGCTAAGGAGGATTCGAGCTGCCAACATATCAGTAATTACACAGTTTAAGTGACGGCCGTCATATAAACTGTGCAGATGTGCAACAGTGGAGCTTTGGTAAAAATAGATTTTACTGAGGAGTTTTGTTGTTTTCGGTTGGGGTATTATTTTGATCAGCTGATGGCTTAATAATTGTCATTTTAGGCTCCAGCGTTTCATTTTTACTCGTCTCAGGGGTTAGGCTAGCTGCTGTCTTTACTGCAGGGCCACTGATATTCTTGCCTTTAATAAATTGCAGTCCAATCAGCCCGATTATCCCGGCGCTAATATAAATCAAGCCCCACCATAAGTTAGAATTTACAAGTTCTTTGGATATAGAGGTAATAATGGCTAAGATAGCGTCCTGGATAGTAGCTACATCCGCCGCTTCCACCCGGCTGTTTAACCAGCTGACCATGAAGTTAACCAGCAGTTGGCTGATAATTAACAATCCGCCGCTAACAATCAGGACTATCAACAGTATTCGGAGCCCGGCGCGCCTTGAACGGCTCAGTCCAATTATCCCGACACCAGAAATTACTGATAACAGGCCCAAAATCAGCGGTGCTTTTTGGAAGAGTTGAAAAGTACCCGGGGCGTTGCTGTTGGCCAGTGAAGTTTGCTGGTCAGGCGCAGGATTATCATCGCCTTCTGCGCTCTCCTGAGCCTCACTTATGGCTTTTTTAATCTCAGCAGCGTATTGGCCGCGGAGGCTTTCTGGATTGAATCCTGGCGGTCGGCAGGGCCAGGAAAATGGATCGGTAGTCTCAGGATTAAAACTTCGAAGTTCAGCCAGGCCACAGGTCGGCAGACCCCTGACGTGATTCACGCCAGCCGCGCTAACTCGGCTGGCAATCTGATCATTGATGACCTCTAAATCGGGCGTAAGTTTTGGGTTGTCAGTTTCCCCTTCCAGCCATGAGTAGGTTTGATCAACGGTGGACTCCACCACCTTTTGAATTTCCTCCGCACTGACAGCCTGATTTGTCGCCTCCCGAACCTTGGGGTTATCAAGCGGCAACCTTACCGATTCTTGGTTGTCAGCCACTACGCTATCAACAATATTAACGGCCAGGGCCGGGTAAATACCACTGCCAGACAGAGTGTTTTTGACAGCTTCCGGCTGGCCAAGAACAGTATTGGCGGTAAACGTAACCGCCAAAAGCAACGTACTGACCCCGAATACAACCACCGATATTCCTAGTAAAAATCGCCTCATTAGATCTATTTTATACCGCTAATGACTAATTTAATAATTCTGCCAAGTTTCATAACCTTGAATCACTTAGGTACAATAGGGATATGCAAGATAGCATTTTTACGAAGATCATTAAGGGCGAAATCCCCTCTCATAAGGTTTATGAGGATGATCAGACCATTGCTTTTATGGATATTAATCCGGTTCAACCTGGGATGGTGCTGGTGGTCAGTAAGCGCCAGGTTGAAAATTTCTATGAGTTAAATGACGCGGAATATCAAGCTTTAATGCTGAGTGTCAAGCGAGTGGCCGAGCGCTTAAAAGAGGTTTTCCCAGACAAGAAACGAATTGCCGTACAGATTGAAGGCCTGGAAGTTCCGCATGTTCACGTCAAGGTGTTCCCTTTTGACACCCCGGAGGAATTCCACGCCCAGCCTAAAGCTGGCGAGCCAGACCATCAGTCGTTGGCTGAAATGGCTGCACGGCTGGCCTTCTAGTGGTAGAATATTACTATGTCAAACGCTTTAATCAGTTTCATCGCCAGCTTGGGAGCCGCCGCTTGGGTCTTTAATAAAATGCAGCGCCAAACCGGCGGTAACACCTCAAATTCGTTAATCGTAGCCGGCATCGCCGCCGCTGGAGTGTTTGTAGTTTTACTCCTCCTTTTGAGCATGGTTCCCTCAAATTAACTAGCCGCTTAATACCAATTTAGCTTGGATTTTAGCCGAAATATCGGTATTATAAGGTCTATGGACGAGGTGGAGGCTCAAAGCTCCGAGCAGGCGCTGGGGCAACAATTACAGGCTATGAGAAAGCAGGCCGGTCTGACTCAACAGGAGTTGTGCCAGAAGGCTAGCCTCAGCTATTCAACCCTGGCCAAAATTGAACGTGGCGCCATCAAGGCTCCATCTATTTTTACGATTCAAAATATAGCCGCCGCCCTGGGCGTCACCTTAAATGACCTGCTTGGAATAGAAGAGTCCGACAACCAGCCAACCGCTCAGTCCAAGCAAAAAACTAAAAGCGGCGTACGGTTTGTTTATTTTGATATCAACGGTGTTTTGGTGCGATTTTATCATCGGGCTTTTGCTCAAATCGCCAAAGACAGTGGCCAGCAGCCGGACGTTATTGAAACGTCTTTTTGGCACTACAACGACGCCGTGTGCCGCGGCGACGTGTCAATTGAAGAATTTAATCAAGTACTAGGGGAGCGGTTTGGGCTCAGTGATTTTGATTGGCGTGATTATTACCTGCGAGCTATCGAATCAATTCCGGCAATGCATGAGTTGGTGGTCTGGGCCGCTGAGCATTATTACATTGGGCTGCTTAGCAACATCATGCCCGGCCAAATAGAAGAAATGTTAAAAGCTGGTCTGCTGCCAACTGCCGACTATTCAGCAATCATTGATTCTTCAGAGGTCGGAGTTATCAAGCCAGAGCCCGAAATTTATGAGATTGCTCAAGGCATGGCCGCCTATGAACCACATGAAATTTTATTAATCGACGATTCGCGGACCAATCTGATGGCCGCCGAGAGAATGGGCTGGAAAGTGCTGTGGTTTGATGATTACAGGCCAGAAGAAAGCGCCAAAAACATCCGCGAAGCACTTGAACCAGAGGTTTAAAACCAATTCTTAGCTAGCGAAGCGCTGGTGTTCTTCCCTGACCTTTTCCAAGGTTTCCTCGGCTTCGGCCAGTTGAGATTTGGTTTGATCAACCAGTTCCCGCGGCGCGTTGGCCACATATGATTTGTTATCCAAGCGAGCTTTTAGGTTGCTAATTGTCCTTTTTATATCCTCAATTTTGGACTCCAACTCCGCCACAAATCGGCTGGCGCTCTCTTGATCGATATCCAGCCAACAGCGGTGCTTAGTGCTGGTTAGATGCAACCCCTGTCCGTCAGTTACCTCTTTTACAGAGCTAAGCTGGGTCAAAGATTTAATTAAATTGGCGTATTTCTCTATAAACTCATCACCCGCGTGATACATGTTTAAATTACCGCGCAGGCGCAGGGCACTTTTAATGTAGCGAATTTCAGAAACGATGTTTTTAATTTCTTCAAATTCCTCAGCTTGCTTGTGGTTGCTTTTTGGCGAGCTGGGCCAGCTGCTGGTAATTAACAGACTGTCGTTGTCCCAGTTTAGGGTTTGCCAAATTGTTTCAGTGACAAACGGCGCGAAAGGATGAGTTAGCTTGAGGATAGTTTCCAGTCCATAAGCCAACACAGAGCTGTTAATTTGAGTTTTACTGGCTTCGATGTACCAATCCGCGAAATCATCCCATAGCAGGTGATAGACAAGCTCTGAGGCTTCTGAGAAGCGATACTGTTCCATCAACATATTCATCTGATCGATAGATTGTTGTAATTTGCTCAACATCCAATGATCAACAGAAGTTTCGGGTTTAGGATTTCCCTTTTGCTGGAAATCATCACGAATCTTATCTTCTACAAATCGAGCAACATTCCAAAGCTTGTTACAGAAGTTCCGAGCACCAACTATTCTGGATTCTGTAAATGGCTGATTTACCCCAGGTGTCTGGCCGGTCACGATACCTAGCCGCAACGCGTCAGCGCCGTACATGTCGAGCTTCTCCATTGGGTTAATGACATTACCCTTTGATTTGCTCATTTTCTGGCCCTTTTCATCAAGCACCAAGCCGTGCAGATAAACTTTCCTAAACGGCACTTCCCCGGTAACGTACAAGCCGAACATAATCATCCGCGACACCCATGGGAAGAGAATATCAGCGCCTGTTTCCATGAGGCTCAAGGGGTAGAAATCCTTGTACTTCTCTCCATCGGGAAAATCGAGCGTGGCGTATGGCCAGCTAGAGCTCGAAAACCAGGTGTCGAAAACATCCGGATCGCGGCGGTAGGTTTTGCCGTCGGCTTCAATAATTTCCTCAGTCACCCGCTCGTCATAAATCCAATCCTCCGGATCATCGACGTTCTGGAAGGCTGGAATCGGGATACCCCAGGCTATCTGCCGCGAGATGTTCCAATCTCGGAGATTTTTGAAATAGGTAATTAACTGGGTTTTTTTGGACTCTGGATAAAAGGTTATTTTGCCGTCATTTAGCGCCTTTATAGCTGGCTTGGCGAGCGGCTGGATGTCGATAAACCACTGTTCGCGCAGCAATGGCTGAATGACTGTGCCGCACTTGTAGCAGTGACCAACGCTGTGAGTGTGATTCTCGGTCTTTTCCAGAAGTTTCAGGTGTTCCAGGTCTTTGACGACAGCTTTTCGGGCTTCTTCGACTGTCATTCCCCGGTAAGGTTCTGGAACATCGTGCATCATCTTGCCTTCGTTACTAATCACAGTGATCATTGGCAAGTCATGACGTTCGGCGACTTCGTAGTCGTTAGGGTCATGGGCTGGGGTGATCTTGACGGCGCCGGTACCGAACTCCCGATCAACCATCTCGTCGGCAATGATTGGAATAAGCCTTTGCGTCAGGGGTAGTTTGACGGTTTTGCCCAAAAAATCCTTATAGCGCTCATCATCTGGATGGATGGCGACAGCGACATCACCAAGCATAGTTTCCGGTCTGGTGGTTGCCACAGTTAGGCTGCCCGAGCCATCAGTTAACGGATAACGAATATGCCACAGATGTCCCTGCTCTTCCTTGTATTCCACCTCAATATCGGCAAATCCTGTGCCATGAAAGGTGCAGAAGTTTACTAAACGCTCACCTCTGTAAATCAAACCCTCGTCCCACATTTTTTTAAAAGTGTCGTAGGCTTGACGGACTATTTTGTCATCAAGCGTGAAAACATAACTGCTCCAGTCGACACTATCGCCGAGGCGCCGAAACTGCGATTCGTACTGATCTTTGTTCCCTGCTACAAAATCCCATATCTGTTGATACAACTCTTCTCTACTAAAATCAAAACGGCTTTTGCCGAGTGTTGCCAGTTGCCGTTCGTAGACTACTTGGGTTTCAAAGCCGGCATGATCAGCACCTGGTACGAACAGAGTGCTCTTACCTGTCATGCGGTGGTAACGGGCAGCTATGTCCATAATAGAGTGATTGAGCGCATGACCCATATGGAGGTTTCCATTGGCGTTTGGCGGCGGAATTACGAGACTGTAATTACCTTTTCCGCCCCTGTTTTTAGGCTCAAAGGCTCCGCTTTTTTCCCACAGTTTATAAATGTCTTCCTCGTATTGTTGTGGTTCGTAAACTTTCGGTAGCTTCATAATTATCTATTAAGTTCTCAATTATATTTAGGCGAATTTGTAACAGGTGAGTCTGGCTTCAGATAGAAGCGCCAAAGGGTTAATAATTTTCACCAATACAAATACAGAAAACAGTATAACACCCCTGAAAAACAGATACAAAAATCTCACACAATATTTTCACGTGAAAATTTGACAACTAATATCAAGGGTTTACGTATAAACCATTCATAATAAAGCCAAATTGTTCGTCTTTTGTTTGCAAGGTTCGTGCATCCGCAAGGCTGGGAACGTTTTTGTTTTCAAGATTAAGCATAACAAACATCCCCAGGGGTATCAACATTGACAAAAGTACTATTGTAAGGTATAATGTAATTCATGGTAAAGAATATAGATGCTCCTTTTGAGCAATACACAGATGCAATTGTGACTGCAGCTATAGAGATTAGACGAGCTAATGATGAAGGCGTTGAGCCAGACAGTGAAGCCAGCCGTATTCATCTGGCTCAGAATCTCGGTGATGCTAATCCTGATGATCTATACAGGGCTCGTTTAGCAGAAGCACACCTAAACGTAGGCGCTCGAGTAGTGGCTAGGGTGGCAGATTTGCTGGATGCCAAAGAGCGAGGCGGTTTGGTCGGTAAAGTTGCTGGTCTTGAATTGGCCATAACTAAAACCTTTGAAGGGAAGTACTTGCAGAAAGCCTTAGAGCCAGGCGGAGCAGTCGACAGAGTTCGCGGTATTTCAGCTCAAGGGTAAAAAGTTACATACTCAGGTTTGGGGCAATTTCCAACTTGTAGGGATCAGCTGTCGGTTGGTCGTTTCTCATATGATAACAACCGAGCGTTGCGATCATGGCGGCGTTATCGGTCATCAGCTTGGGGTCCTGGTAGTTGATCTTAATCGGCAGGCGTTCGGCTAGTTGTTTGCGAAGCTCGGCGCTAGAGGCCACGCCGCCGCCAATGACCACAGAGGCCGGCTGAAACTCCTCAAACGCCTGAACAGTTTTATCAACCACCGTTTCGATAGCTACTCGCTGAAAACTAGCGGCGATATCGGCTTTTTGGCCGTCTGACAGCTGGCCAGCTATATCTTTAGAGGGGAAGGTGTGATCTTGGCCGATGGCTTTTTGGGCAGCCCGCAGTACAGCGGTTTTGATTCCTGAAAAAGAAAAATCATATCTAGATTGAAGTCTGGCCTTGGGGAAATCGTAGGCCCGAGCGTTGCCGTTTTCGGCAGCCTTGCTGACCGATGGACCGCCAGGGTAGGGAAGACCGATAATTTTAGCAACTTTATCGAACGCCTCACCAATCGCATCATCATGAGTTTGGCCGAGCAGGGAATAGTCAAAGTGATCTCGCCATAGCACTAACTGCGAGTGCCCGCCGCTAACAATTAACCCCAGCATTGGAAACTTAGGCGGCTCAGGAGGCAACTTATAGCTGCTCAGAGGAGTGCTGGTTAGGAAATTGGCATAAATGTGCCCCTCGACATGATTTATGGCGTACAGCGGCTTGTTTTGAGTAATCGCCAGGCTTCTGGCGGTCATCACGCCAACCAATAATGAGCCTCCCAGCCCAGCGCCGTAGGTAACTGCAATAGCGTCAATATCTCTCCAGCCGCACTGGACTTGATCAAGCGCTTGTTCAATCACCGGAATGATGTGCTCAATATGAGATCGGGCGGCGATTTCTGGCACCACGCCACCATAGGCAGCATGCAAGTCCATACTGGTAGCGGTGACGACAGACAATAATTGCTGGCCATCCTCTACAACGGCTGCGCTGGTCTCGTCACAGCTGCTCTCGATTCCCAAAATTTTCATATGAGATGAGTTTATCAGTTATAGGGGTAGCTAAGCAATCGAAGAAGCCCTAGGTATTGACAAAACATCTAAATCTTGATAATATAAAAACCTAGAAAAGCTGCTAAAATAAAAACTTTGCAAACCATGATTATTGATCAACAGGACCAGCTTAAATCACCAGAAACTTCTCCTGAAGCAAGCCCGGCGATAAATTCTGAATCGGCAGCCGCTTTGGAACGTTTGGCTGGTCAAAAAGAAAAGGTTCAGCAGGTTATCAGTAGTGAATTGGCTCAATCTAGCGGCCAATCACTTGATCAGCCCAGCCAGGTTGATGAAGCGCAGCCAGAAAAAGAGGGTCGTTTAAAAAGAATCAGCCATCGGTTTAATCAGCTGGTTGTGTCGACCAAAACAGGTGTTCAGCAGTTCATAGACCGGCAGCGGTCGCAGACAGATTCAGTTAATTCAGAAAAGAGACGTTTAGGCTGGAATGAGGTGGCGATTGGTGTTGGTGTTGTGGCAGTTTCTTATCTAGCTTACAAGGGTTTTGATTATTTTAACGGGCCTGATATAACAGAGGCGGCCGGCAATCATAATCCAAAAACTGGCGGTAAACTAAATCAGTTTTTTGATAATTTCCCGCAACCTAAAGCCAACTCCAATTTGGCGGAACAGTCAGCCGAGGAGTTAGCCTCGTCACTTCCTGATAAAACTACCTCTTTAAAGTGGAGTTATCAGGCTGGTGATATGCCGTGGGATGTGTTACATCGGGCAGGCGTAGAGTCTCCCGGCGAAGCTTTGACAGCGGCGGCCGAGAAGCTGCAACGCGACACCGGAACTCCCTTTGAGTGGCATAATAACCACACCTGGATAGAGGTTGGCGGCAAGTCGGATACAAAGTCGGTCCTTGATCAACTAGGGCCTTATCTTTAAGCCTAGGCACACTCTAACTGAAGTTCCGAAAAGTTCTTAGACCTGAAGTATACTAATTACATGAACTTTAGAAGTCTTATAAAAAAGTTAATCCCCCGGCGGCTGTTTCAGGCGGTCGAGCCATTTGGCCATAAAATTGAAGCGATTATCCAAAACTTAATTCATGGTTTTCCGGCCAGAAAGCTAAAAATTATCGGTGTTACCGGTACTGATGGCAAGACCACCACCGCCATGCTGATAGCTCAAATGCTAAGGAATTCCGGATATAAAGTTGCGGTGTTGACCACCGTGTCAGTAGATTTCGGTGATGGCCAGGGGGAGCGTCCAAGTCCAGATCATATGACCACCGCCAGCGCCGGAAAGTTGCTTAAAATGCTCAAACAAATAGCAGCTCATCAGCCTGATTGGGTGGTGCTCGAAACTTCCAGCCATGCTCTGGCTCAACATCGAGTGTGGGGTGTGCCGTACAGTCTTGCGGTGATGACAAATGTTAGCCACGAACATCTGGATTATCACAAAACTTTCCAAAGATATGTTGCTGCCAAGGCGCGGCTTTTTAAGCTTGCCAGCCGCAATAAAAAAGGCCTGAGAGCAGGCGTTATAAACTATGATGATCCAAGTTGTCAGGAGTTCATAAAGGCTTCTCATAAATACCTGACCTATGGTCTAAAAGGCGGCGACTTAAAAGCCGTGGACATCAAATCTTCGACTAAAGGGAATGAGTTTACGGTTTTGGCCGATGGTCAGAATTACCAGATTACCAGCTCTTTGCCGGGCCAATTTAATGTTTATAACGCTTTAGCTGCCGTTGGTGTTGGCAAGTTGATCGGACTTGATAAGTTGCAAATTGAACAGGGAATAGCTAGTTTAGAGCAAGTCGCTGGCCGAATGATGCTGGTCCGTGATATAAATCAGCCTTTTAGCGTTTATATAGATTACGCGGTGACGCCCAAGGCCCTCGAAAGTGCCCTGCAGGCCTGCCAAGCTGTTTCTGAGGGCAAAGTGTCAATTGTTTTTGGAGCCACCGGTGACAGAGACAAAACTAAACGGCCTGTCATGGGTGAAATTGTTACTAAACATGCCGACAGGATTTATTTAACAGATGATGAAACCTACACCGAAAACCCGGCTGCGATTCGCCGGGCCGTGATGCAAGGGATAGTTAAGGCTGGCGGGGATTCTAAAACCAAAGAGTTTGACGACCGCGGCCAAGCCATCCAGCAGGCGTTAAAAGACGCCAAACCAGGGGATGTAATTTTAATATCCGGCCTAGGGCACCAAACAACCCGCAACATGGACGGCCAAGACCAACCCTGGAGCGACCGAAAAGAAGTTCAAAAAGTGTTTAAATAACACTAATCTTCTTGCAAAATAAGCAAAACTATGTTAGTATTCTAATATTAATGAAGTAGAAAACAAAAAATATTATGAAAAATATCGAAATAAAAACCCCAGAGCAAAGCCTACAAAGACCAGATCTAGGCGTAGAGAGTGTTAACCCTACAGATCAGAATGTTCAGCTAAGTAAAGAAGAATTTCCTTGGCTTGCTGAAGATCAGGTTGAGCTACACACCGTAAAGGTTCGGCTAGAGGATGGAACGGAGTTTAGGTATGCTAGTGCTGTCAGTGCTCATGATGGTATTGCTGATTTAGCTGCAGACGTGCCTCATGATCGATCATTAAGTGCAGAACGCGGAATGTTTAAAGGGGTTGCTGCTATCTTGCAGGGGCAAACGCCATCTAGCATTGATACAGTCGTCAGAAAAGCGGTAGATATAACACCACAGCTATATAAGACTGCTAAGAGGGGTAACGATGTTGCAAGGTTGTTTTTTACAGTTATGGAGGATGAAGCTGGCCCTTTCGTAGTAAAGCTAGGCGTAGCTTCACATAAAAAGCAGCATAAATTAATGGCAATCATGAATGGTAAACCAGGAAAAGGTCGTCAAATTGATGGCAAACGACGCTAAATCGTTGTATAATATAGTATTATGAGCAACTTCGAAAAATTTGGTCCTAGCGCACTCGATATATTTGACGACAGCTTTAAGCTGGTTTCTTTTCACAGGGAGGATGATGGAAGAATGACCGGGGCCAGCTTACTAGTCGACGAGTCTTATCTACTGGATGTAGAGACTACAGAGCTGCATATGAAAAGAATAGAGCTTGACGACGATAAGTTGGATCTAGATGCTGGAAGCGATAAAGTTGATATAGAGAAAAACTTGGAGCAAGTTTACGTTATTGCTGCTTCAGAGATTCTGCCCTCCGATCTTCGCAATCTCAAAGTACAGCCCCGAGATAATATAGCCCCGTTTTTGGTAGAGTTAGAGGATTAACTCAATAATGACACTCTAGATAATGAATAACAAATAAAAATCAAACTGTCGCTCTTGCGCAACAACACCTGATATGTTATAATAATAAAATTATGGCGAGTAAACAAAAATCAAAGCCCAAGTCTACACTAATGCCATTCAATGCGGAGTTAGGACCTAAACTTGGCTCTGGCCAGGACAACGTTGTTTTTCGACTAACGAAGCCCAGTGACAAGCCGCAACTGGGCCAGCCCACAGGCCAGGTACTAAAGATTAACCATGCTTCAGTCGCAGAGCATAGGATGCGTTACGCAGATGAACGCAAAGCAGCCATGAGTGGTTTGTTATATAAAAAGAATAAATATGAGATTTTGAAGCATTTTCTAGGTGACTTTGTGCCTAATACCTCATTTGTGCTTGGTGAGGTGGTCGAGGGCCACACTAAGCGCTACGCTGAATATACTATTCAAGAAGAAGTTCCGAGAGTGTCATTGAGTGGCCTCTCAGAGGAGCAGCGCCGCAGCCCTGTATTATTTGGCCAAGTCGTTGATCTGATGAATAGGCTGAGATATATGTACTCAGTTCTAGGTGAGGCGAATGCACGCACAGGTCAAGGAGTTACTCTAGACGGTAAGCTTGATCTAGGCGGCGTGTCTAACTACGTGCAAGTAGAATCTATAGACCATGAGTTTGATGATAAAGACGCACAAGCAGTGATCGATGAAAATTCTTCGCCAAACTTACTAGTGAACCCCGAGACTATGCAGCTATACTGTATTGATTTTGATCAAGGCCAATGGTTACCCGGAATGGACGAGGCAAAGGCCTTGGTGTTTGAGATTGCCAATCGTCGTAATACTGTTCGAGATGTTGGGCAGTTGGCGCTTTTTGATGATATCACCGGTGAGTAATATTTATTATGAATGAACGAATTTTATCTATAGTTGAACCAGTTGCATCAATTTTTCCGGAGTATCATCCTGATGCGGCGGACATTAATGAGTCACTTGACCCAGAGCATGGCGTGGCGAGCTGTGCTGTTCGTGCTTATG
Organism: uncultured Candidatus Saccharibacteria bacterium; assembly: GCA_964636355.1. Lineage (GTDB taxonomy): Bacteria > Patescibacteriota > Saccharimonadia > Saccharimonadales > JAGQNK01 > CAZWRG01. Next base: position 16,851 of record CAZWRG010000014.1, read on the forward strand.
CTGGTGCATTACTTCTGAGAGACGCATTTCCTAATGAAAGCTTGTATGTAATTGATTTTGGTTACAGCCCAGATCATGGCGGGGACTTCTATGGTGTAAATGGAAAATATCTAAAAATGGGGCATGCAGTCACTAGGCTATGGGTGCCAGAACAAAGACCACTATTAGTTGAGTCTTATAGTGATGCTGGTATAGAGGTCGTTAGCCCAAACGATACCCATAGTGATTACGTATGGGGCGAGCTCCACAATGGCTACCTAGAATATTTATCTAAAGCTGGCTTAGATGACGTCGAGGTTGATCCTGCAGAAGTTTTGGACCATTTGAAATCAAAAATCCAGCAACTACAATAACTCTATCTTGACTGAGTATGGATCCTTGGATATTATTTATTTTGACTGTTGGCACTTAAGCACTTAGAGTGCTAACATATATCTAAGATAAATAATTAGGAGGAAACATGGCTGTAAATATTCAACCACTGGCTGATTATGTGGTCGCTAAACAGGAAGAGGCCGAAACTAAAACGGCCAGCGGTCTGTATATTCCTGGCGGAGCTCAAGAGAAGCCAAAGGTGGCCGAGGTTCTGGCAATTGGTGCTGGCGTTAAAAACGTGAAGGTTGGCGATCGCATTATCTACGGTGGTTACAGCAACACTGACATAAAGCTGGATAACCAGACTTACATGCTGATCAAGGAAGAAAATATCTTCGCCACAGTTAAATAAGTAATAAGTTATCAAGTTTTTAAAGTAGAAAGAAGCAGCGAACTTTACGAACTTTATACTTTCTAACTTTTAACTAAACAAGAAGGAGTGAACTATTATGGGTAAAAAAGTTTTTTATGACGAAGATGCAAGGCGGCGAGTTTTAGAAGGAGCTCGAATTTTATACGAAGCCGTCAAGACTACCATGGGTCCAAAGGGTCGCAATGTAGTAATCAGCAAAAGCTATGGCAATCCAACCGTGACTCATGACGGTGTAACCGTTGCTAAGGGCGTTGAAATCGCCGAGGCTGATGACGAAACTTTGGGGTTCAAGGTCGGCGCGGAGCTGATTAAGCAAGCTGCTAACAAAATGAATGATGTGGCCGGTGATGGAACCACCACTGTCACAGTTCTGACTTATCATATTCTAAATGAGGCTAACAAACTCATCGCCGCCGGGCATAACCCCATGCTGCTCAGAAAAGGCTTGGAAAAGGCAGCTAGCGATGTGATGAAGCAGCTTGGTGGTTTGGCTGAGGATATCAAGGCCAATAAAAAGCGGGTTGCTGAAGTGGCAACTATCTCTGCCGGTGACGCCGAAATTGGTAATTTGATCGCTGATGTCATCGATAAAGTTGGCAAAGACGGCGTTGTGACTGTTGAGGAAGGCCAAGGACTGGCTCTGGAAAGTGAAGTGGTAGAGGGCTTTACGTTTGATAAGGGCTTTGTTAGCCCGTACATGGTTACTGACGCTACCCGCATGGAAGCGGTCGCTGATAAGCCAGCGATAATTATTACCGATAAAAAAATCAGCTCCATTCAGGAATTCTTCCCGTTGCTTGAAAAGTTAGCTCAAGCTGGCAAAAAAGATCTAGTCTTGATTGCAGAAGATCTAGAGGGTGAAGCTCTGGGAGCGTTAATTTTAAACAAACTTAAGGGTGCTCTAAATACGATTGCTGTTAAGGCTCCAGCTTTTGGTGATCGCCGCAAAGACATCTTAAACGACATTGCTATTTTGACTGGTGCTGAGGTTATCACCGAAGATCGCGGTATGACTTTTGATAATGTTGATCTAAATGTGGTCGGTAGCGCTCGCAAAATTATTGTCACTAAGGACGAAACTACAATTATTGAAGGTGCTGGCAATCCGGCAGAGGTGAGTGCTCGAATCGACCAAATTGCAACTCAGGCAGATAGCGCATCTAGCGAATACGACAAGGAAAATCTCGACAAGCGCCGCGCCGCTCTATCTGGCAAAGTGGCGGTTATCAAAGTTGGCGGTGCCACTGAAACCGAAATCGAGGAAAAGAAATTCCGGGTTGATGACGCAGTGGCCGCTGTTAAAGCCGCGCTGGAGGAGGGAATTGTTCCCGGTGGCGGCGTGACGCTAGTTAACCTTGCAGCTGGCATTAAAGTTAGCGGCACTGATTCAGTGGCCGCGGGCGAGCAGCTTCTAAAAGACGCTTTAGAACAGCCATTTAGAATCTTAATGAGCAATTCAGCTATTAACGCCGACGAGTGGTTGCCGCAGGTCAAAAAGGCCAAGGCTGGTCAAGGTGTGGATGTTAACAACCCAACCAAACTGGTTGATCTAAAAACAGCCGGCGTGGTTGATCCAGCCCGAGTCACCAAAGAGGCTATTCAAAACGCTGTATCGGTTGCTGGTACCAGTATGACGATGGGTGCGCTAGTGGTAGACATTCCAGAAAAAGAAGCTCCAGCGCCAATGGGCGGCGGCGGAATGCCCGGCGGCATGGGAATGATGTAGGGATTATTGAAGAATTAGAAATCCGAGGTTTCAGCCTCGGATTTCTATATAGACTTAGCAACCAGAAATCACAAATTCTGCTAATTTTTTCTGGGGTTGCACATATTTTTTAGTTGCCGGCTGAACGGCATCCATGAAATATTTAAATATCTCGGCCGGTGATTGACCAGTTCTAGAGACATCTCGCAAGATTCGCCGTATGGCACGTAGCGCTACCGGTGCCTCTAAATAAGCGCTAAAATCTAGATGTTTTAGTATGTCGAAATCCAAGGCATAGAGTCCTTCGACAATTGTAACCGGAGCAGGCATCAGCCTCTCTGTAGCATCAGGCTCACCAGTTTGAAAGTTATAGATTGGTTTTATTATCGCTTCACCTAATTTAGCTAGCCTAAAAATATCTTGGCTAAGTTTATGGGTGTCATAGATATCTGGCAAATCCCAATTTATTTCAGCGTCTGTGCCTTGTTGCTGCTCTATTTTTGTTTTACCGATAATGTAGTCATCAACACTTATCACACTGCAAGTTGCGCCCAGTGCCGCAGTTAATTCGGAAATTACCGTCGATTTTCCGGCGGCTGAGGGACCAGCTATTCCTAGAGTAACTGGTCTATTACTTTTAAGTTGCTGATTGACTCGTCTAATCAATTCAACCATATCATGGGGAGTTCTAGGATCTATCTGCGCAGCTGCAGGTGTTGCTAGGTTACGGTTATATCCACTAGAATCCCCGGTCAACTCGTAGCCTAGCCATTCTGGCGGGCAGTAGCTTTCAGCTTCCTTAAGCGATGGAAACTCTATCTCAGCGTATGCACGATCAAACTGATTATCCAAAAGGTCTAGCTTTATACCTCCAGGAGCAGAAAAGCGGGTTTTACTAATTTCAGCTTGAGTTTCGTCCAGACTAACGGTATAAGCCTCTTCAATAATTGGGATATCAAGTTCAATTCTTTGACTATGGTCAGGCAGTTTGCATTTTAAGGTAGCGGTGTAGCTCGGGTCCTTATTCTCTGATAGAATCTTTCTAACCCTTAACTCCCAGTCCTCGTCAGCCTCAGATAAATAAGCCTGATGAATTTGTTCGTTCGGCAGCTCACCCAAAGTGTATGGTATTTGATCTATAGAAGTTATGAATTTTCTTTCGAATTCTCTAGTTTCTATGATATCTCCTGGATTTTTCAATGTCTCCTTAGCCATATCCTCTCC
>CAZWRG010000015.1:0-19312 GCA_964636355.1 uncultured Candidatus Saccharibacteria bacterium
TTGCCGGCGGTGGTGTTTTTAGTGACAGAGGCATTGCCGGTTTCGGCGCTGAGATTAATGTTGTTTTGTATTGTTTGGTTGTCTGTAAATTCGGCTAGAATTTCGGTATTTGTAACATTAGATTTTTCAAGATTCGTCTTTGGAGCATTATTGGCTAAAAGGGTATCAAGTACGCTGGGCGGCAACAGAACATCACCATTTAAATTACCGTAGATATTCAAAGCTCCTAAAAATGACGAGCCGCTTGTGATGGCAGAATTTAGTAGATTAACTACATTGGCTACCGCGTTAGCATCGCCAGTGGTGGCGTTGCCGGCGGTGGTGTTTTTGGCGACAGAGGCGTTGCCGGTTTCGGCGCTGAGATTGATGTTGTTTTCAAGTTCTACATCGGTATTAACACTAACGTCCAGGTTTTGATTTATATTGGTGTTCGAGCTTGCCGGCTGAACCACCGACAGAGCGGCCGGATCAATTAATAAATCTCCGACGACGTCTCCATGAATGTCGGCCTTAAAGGTGGCGATTGAACCGCCGCCGCTGCCAATATAAGAATTAAACAGATTAATTATATTTGCCATCGCCAAGGCATCCCCTGATAACGCATCGCCAGCCGTGGTGTTGCCGCTAACTACGGCGTCGCCGGTTTTAGCGGTCGAGTTGACATTATTGCTGATATTGGCATTGAAATAGAGGTCAAAAGCTTGTCCGGTGTCCATAAGATTTTCGGTTTGGTTTGGCGAATCATCAGGTATTTGCGCGGTTGATACAACATTTTGCTTGTAGGTTCCGCTAGGGGTGTCGTACTTCCATTCGGCACTGTCCCACATGCCGGTTTTGGGATTATAACTGTAATCCAGTGAGGTTTTGGGCTTGGTCTGCTTGGTCTCGGGATTCCAAGCGTACTTATCGTTTTCCCACATGCCGGTTTCTTTGTTGTAGGTATATTTATTACTGTCGGCCCCAGTCGGCTTCTTGGGTCCAGGGGTAGTTGAGGGTTTTGGCTTGGTTGATTTCTTCTTGGAGGATTTTGACTCTGTAGCCTCAGAACTGCTGGACTGCTTAACCGGAGCTGAATCAGTTTTGTCGGCCGATTCCTGAATTTCGGCAGAAGAACTGGTCGATGTCTCAGTGGTAGGTTCCGCTGCGTTTACCACATAAATTCCAACAGGGTAGAATAAAGTAATAAAAGCCGCGGCGGAAATTATCACCAAACGTTGAGTGGCGGTTTTTAGCCGCATAATACTGCTAAAACCTGGTCTGGATTTTGAATGATCAGACTGCTTGGTATGCTCTCTCAGGCGTCGCCGATAATCATATTCGAGCTCACTCAGGCGCAGTACATCTGGATGTTTGTTAATTTGGTTGCGGTCGGACTTTGACATAATCTACCTCGAATCTTTGGCTGATTAATATTGGGTTTTAGAAATTCATGGCGGGCAGGGAACATCTGTCTATTCCCTGCCCCAATCTGTTACAAAATTACTTAGTTAGTAATTTCGATTACTGTCTCAGTGGTGCTGATGTTTGAAGCATTGCCGCTCGTAGCACTGCCGCCAGTTGTGTTGCCGCTAACCCTGGCGCTGCCGGATGTAGCATTTTGCTCATTATCGTTTCTGACCTGTACGTCATTGTCGTTTTCGATATTGACCCGGCTACGATTCTCAAAAGATACTCTGTTGTATGAGTCTGGTCCGGTGTTATTGATGCTAGCCGTGTTGTTAGTGCCGCTTAAGCCAGATACTGCTGCATCAGCTGAACCGCTGTTGTTCAGTCTGATTGTGGCCCTTAGCAAGCTATCATTAGTTGCGTCGCCGCTGGAAGCATTGCCGCCGGTAGTATTGTTACTTACTCGAGCGCGTCCGGAGCGAGCATCCTGAGGATTATCGTTCTCGACATCGACATCATTGCGATTTTCGACTCTCCGCTCAGTTGAACTTTCGTGTCTAATTGAGTTGTATGAATCTGGTCCGGTTGTGCCAATGGTTCCCGAACTAGCAGCCGCTACTCCAGTCGTGAAGCTTAACGCCATAACTGAAATCGCAGCCAGTCTTAGTGTTTTTTTCATAGGTCCCTCCTATTTCTTCTTATGGGGTTAATCTCCCTCACAAGCTATTTTTAACAATTACCTTCTATTAATTTGACGCCTTTCATCGTCACTTAAATTGCCCCCGGTACTATAGGATTTGGAGTTTATTTCTATAAAAGTGGATGAGGTTCCAGAAGTATTTGAGCTATTATCGTCTACGAACACCTTCACATCGGTCTTGCCGTCTTTAGACTTAAAGCTCTTAGACACTGAACCTCCCTCAGGAATTACAGTGGTCTGTCCATTAATATCAATCTTGGTCTGGCTTTGATTATTAGTATTAGACTTGGAGCTGCTGCCCGTCCGAACTGATAGGTTAGTCTGCGAAGAGGATTTATTTTGATCTTCAGAATTATTATTAGGCGTAAGTGGCGCCACATAAGACTGGTGGCTGGAATTGTTAAGTGAATTACCGGCGTCATCAGAACTTTGAGTTGAGCCAGTGGTTTTATAAACTGCTTGGTCGGCAGAAACCAAGAAAACAACCAGCCAAATAATAGCTAGCGCCAAGGCAGCCACCAATCCGGCCCTCAGCTTCCAAGACCCGTAAAGGCGCGGCATCTTACTACTGATTAGGTTGGTTGTTGACATAGGCACCCCTTGAACTCTCACATCAAAAATAAGAGTTTTTTGCTGGGGTTATGTTAAAACGGGTCCTCGAATAAAGCTATAAAATATCTAACAGTGCCTAAATAAACAGCATGATGGCAGCCATTACAAACATCGAAACATTCTCTACTAGACTAACTCTGGACAGAGGCAGACGAATAAATGTGCCTAAGCAGGCGCACATGAATCGAGATTTACGGTTTATTTCACGAAATACCCCAATACTAGCCGTTCCGGTAATTAACAACGCTAATAGATTTAGATTTGTGGGCGCTTCTGACAACAGATACCAAAAACCCATAAAAGCCTCGATGAATGGAAATGCGTACGCCCAAGGCCTAAAGCGTTGTGCAATAATATCGTAGTTACGGTAGCCATGGACAAAGCCTTCGATGTCGACGAACTTGAACCCAGCAAAAGTGATAAAGAACATCGCCATAAAATCAGCCATAAATCGCCCGACCGACCAGCCGCGAATAGTGGTCAGCAAACAGGATACAATCAGAATACCTAGCAAAATATAGACTAATTTTTTGTACTCGGCGGGTGTTTCTACCGCAGTAACCATATGCTCAGATGGGCTACTTGGCTTTGTCGTTGGCTCTTGGCTCAAGTCTATATGCTCTATTTCGTCGGGATTTATTTTCATAAACTTATTTTATCACTAGCATCGACAATAATTCGTCAATTGTTTGGGCGTTCATCAGCTTTTCCCGATATTCTTTGGCGCCGTCAAAACCGTTGATATAAATCTTGCAAAATTTATTTAAAGTATAGATTTTTCTATCCCCAGGCTGCCAAGTGCTGGCAAAAAGTTCAACGTGCTTTTTGTATAAATCGATTTTTTGAGCTTTGGACATTGATTCCCACGGCGACTGCTCAGCAAAAACAAACGGATCATGGAACACGCCGCGGCCAATCATTATGCCGTCGAGTTTGTATTTACTGGCAAGTTCAATCCCTTGCTGGCGGGTCAACACATCACCGTTGCCGACAATCTTGGTGTTAGGTGCGAGCTGATCGCGCAGCTGCCTAACTTCGCCAATTAAACCCCAATCAGCTGGCACTTTGCTCATTTGTTTACGGGTTCGACCATGAATCGTTAGCGCCTCAACCCCTTGCTTAAGCACAAACTCGTGCCACGATAAATCCACCGTATTAAAACCCAGACGAGTTTTAACCGATAGCGGCAAGCGGCCAGCCAAACCAGCTTTTGTAGCCTGAATTATCTCTTCAGCGAGCGGCCAGTTTTCTGGCTTAATAAGCGCTGAGCAAGCTCCATTTTGAACTTCACTTTTGGCCGGACAGCCCATATTCAAATCAACTCCGACAAAATTTACACCCTCTGGCAAACCTAACTCTTTAGCTAGGCTGCCATCGGCAATTTGACTGGCAATCGCTTTAAAATTATCTGGATTTAAGCCCCAAACTTGAGCAATCAGCGGCCCTTCAGTGGCCTCAAAACGCAGTTTTCGAAGCAAGTGCTGCCGACCAGCACTCATCAGCCCATCAACATTCACAAACTCCGTCATATAAAGATCAGCCGGCGCGCAGTCATGAACTATTTGCCGAAAAACCGTATCAGTGACGTCATCCATTGGCGCCAACATAAAAAACGGTTGCGGTAATTTATCCCAAATATTCATCGAATTATATATTATAGACTAGTTTGCCATATCAAAGGTGTAGGCTATTGCTAAATCACCGACTCGCTGCTGAATTAACTCACGGGTCAGTGGATAGTGACGGTCAACTTCAGTTAATCGATCCGACCAAAAAGTCATTCGTTGCTGTTCGTGACTAATTGCCTCAGGCAATTCAGTTTTTACTTGACGAACTGTAAACTCCTCTAAATTTTGATCAGCAAAAAACATAATTCCACCGTTATCGGAAGTGTAACTGATGTCAATTGGGTCTCTGTAGCCTTTGTCGGTTAGCTTGCCGGTTCGACTAAACTCTTCTAAATCCCTAAACCTCATCAACGGCAACAAAACAGCTGCTCGGTTTTCACCTTCCAAAACTAAATCAGTAGTTAGCCCCGGGTTAACATCCTGATCTAACTCCGACTTTAAGCCTACTAACGTCTGCAGGCTAGTTTTAGCATTATCAGCCCAGTTTATGTACAGATGAGTCAGACTTCGAACAGCGGCCGCCGGATCGTCTGTTGCAGCAACTAATTGATGCTTGTGAACCTCATTTAAATGTCGCGCAGCGCCACCAGCTCGACCCTCATCTAAATCACTAATAAGGGCCAGCGCTTCAGTAACCTCGTTGCGCTCAGTTGGTAGAAATCCCCTGGACCTATACACTGCCGCTATTCGCTCATGTTCTGGTAATCTATCTTCCGGTGAAGCTTCTCTTCGCGGGCGTGTTCTCCCTACTTGCGACCTTTTCATTATTAATTTGCCTTACTTGTAGCCTCTACGTTCAAAATATATTGGCGCCTGTTTATCGTATAGATTCTGCCTAGATCGTTGTCTACTTTCTAAAACCCGACGTTGGACTTCTTCTGGCAGTTCCTCAAAAGACAACTTAGGATCTTGATCTTCAGAGTCCTGGACTGGTTCAGAATCAACTGGCGGGTCAATGGAGCCCTTAGCCATGATTGGGTCGTGGCCAGTATCTGCTGTATCACTATGATAGAACTTGTCCTGAAGATGACCGTCAGTTAGCAGTATTTCTTCATCTGGCTCAAAATTGCTAGGGAATGATTCACTCATGACTAATATTATATCATGGTCAGTCAAATTTTGCAATAATCCGTGGTTTCTGGTTTGGTTTTTACTCCCAACGGAAGAATTTGAAAGCCACGATGTAAATAATCACCGTCCAACCACCGATAATCGCTAGCTGTGATCCTAGATCAAGCAGCGAGGCATTCTCAGTTACCACTAAACGAAGTGCTTCAATAATTGGCGTTAAGGGGATAAATTTAGTTATATTCTGCAAAAACTCTGGCATCAAGAACGTTGGGAAAAACACGCCAGAGAGAAACATCATTGGCAGTGTAGCAATTTGAGCCAGCGGCGCGGCTTGGTTTTCGGTTCGGGCCCAACCACCAATGGCCAATCCAATACCAAACAATAAAATTACTCCCAGTATTACCACCACTATCAAATTGAGGTAACTACCGCGCATATTTAGATCAAAGATAGCGACCGCTGCTAAGAACATTGCGGCCACTGATAGTATCCCGACAAAGGCGTTAGACAGTACATTCCCAACAAAATATTGCCAAACTTTTAGGGTTGTTAGCTGATAGCGGCGCAACACACCGCGCTGTTTAAGCCGTGGAAATACTGAGGTAGGTCCAAAAATACCAAGGCTCAAGAGAGTAAATCCCAAAATGCCGGTAAACGTGTAATCGAACTGGCTGAGACCCTTTGTAGCGGTGGATTCGGCCCGCACAGTAAATGGTGTTTCAGTTGGCACCAGACCCTTATTTACTTCCTTGAAAATACCGTCCATGATTGAGCTCAGTGTCGTGCCAGCCGACTGACTGTTTTGATCGTAAATGATCTGCGCCTCACCGCTTGGAAATTGCTGACCGGGCTTTACGGTTCCAAAATCCTCCGGCAGGATGATTGTGGCGTCTATTTGACCGCGATTCATCTTCTCCTGAGCCTGCTCCATGTTGGTGACTTCTTCGTCCACCTTGAAGATCATATCTTCACCTTCTTTTTTGTCGGCGTCTTTAGGAAAAGTCTCGTTAACAAATTGGGTCGCGAACTCGTTGTCGGCGTTATTAATTAGACCAACCCGAAACGACACGCTGTTATCACCGCCCATAATTGAGCCGAACACAAACAAGAAAATCAGCGGGAATAAAAACACAAAGAAAATCGCAACTTTGTCGCGAAACAGCCGCCGAACATCGATTGGAACATAAGTGATAATCGGTAATAGTGATTTTTTGATTTTTTCCATAGCCTAGTCCCTGAGCGCCTTTCCAGTAAGATCAATAAACACGTCTTCCAAATTGGCTTGCTCGACCACTTGCTTCTTCTTGAAGCCTTTTTTGAGCAAGTTTTTAATCAGATTACGAGGCGTATCAAGGGCAATTATTTCGCCATTGTCCATCACCGCCACGCGGTCGCAAAGCAGCTCGGCCTCGTCCATATAATGAGTGGTCATAATAACTGTTACGCCGCGGTCACGCACCTGTCGAATGAGATCCCAGAGATTTCGCCTGGCTTGCGGATCAAGCCCGGTTGTCGGCTCGTCCAGGAAAAATATCTTAGGACCGTGCACCAAAGCCGCCGCGATGCTAAAACGCTGCCGCTGACCGCCAGACAGTTGCTCTGGATAACTGTCGGCCTTGTCTAGTAGCTGAACATCTTTTAAGAACTTTTTCGGCTCAACAGTTTCGCCGTAAAACGATGAAAACATTCTGATCAGCTCGGTCAGAGTGGTCTTCTCTTCAAAGCTCGGTGTTTGCGGCTGTACGCCAATCATCGCCTTGATAGTATTTTTATTGGTAGCGACATCAATGCCATCAAGCGTCGCGCTGCCGCCATCAATGGGCCGAATTGTCTCCAGCATCTCAAGAGTAGTGGTTTTACCGGCGCCATTGGGGCCTAAAATCCCAAAAATCTCACCTTTTTTGACCTCAAAGCTGACGCCTTTAACCACTTTCTTGCGGCCATATTTCTTAGTTAGGTCATTGACCTCTAAGATGTTCTTGTTTTTAGTCATGACCAAAGTTTACAGGCATATAAAATCAGATGCAATAAAAAACACCCCAAATAACTTGAGGTGTTTTTATAATTTATAGCTAAACTATTTGCGCTTTACAGTCAGAAAGCCGTTGCGTGGGTTTTCGTTTACTGTGTAGCCATCAGGCAGGTCAGAAGCTTCTGGTCGCTGATCCTTACTGAAGTAGTAAATTGTCTGTTCTTTGCCGCCACGAAGTGTGACTGCCTTAGAGTTCAGATAATATGTTACACCCTTAGAGTTTGTGTGCTTGTAAGCCATAGTTACAAATCTCCCTCTCTTGTAATTAGTAATGGTACCCCTAACATACTCTGGTAATATTCAGATTGTCAAACATTTTCTTGGGTAAAGAGTTAAAAATCCCGGCTTTTACCCCTGTTAAGTAAATAACCACAACAGTAGTTGCATAACAACATGCTTATGCATTACACTATCAAGAGTAAATTAATTACTTTAAACACGAGAAGGTGGAACAAAAAAGATGGAATGGATGAATCGCGCCGGACGTTCGGCCCAACCAACAAACCAGACTATAACCCCTGGCGGCACAGTAACTAACGGACAATCCAGCAGCTCAAACGGAGCAAATAAATCCGGTAAAAATAAACTTTTAAGCAAAGATAAGGGTCTGAATTTTCACGCACTTAGCTCAATAGTGATGTTAGCGGGTGTAGCAATCATCGTTTTGGCAGTTGTAGCCCTAATTATGCTGGTTAAAAACCGCTCTGAAAGTGAATTTGTAGATAAGAGCAAGATGCAAGCCGTGTTCTTAAACGGCGGCCAGGTTTACTTTGGTCGGATTACTTCCTTGAACGATAAATACCTGCGGCTTAACGACATTTACTACCTCCAGGTCAATCAGCAAGTTCAGCCAGGCGAAGAATCACAAGCCCAACAGCAAAATGTCTCTCTGGCCAAACTAGGTTGTGAAATCCACCGTCCAGAAGACAGTATGGTCATCAGCAAGGATCAAGTTATTTTCTGGGAAAACCTGAAAGATGACGAAGATCAACGAACCGTTCCAGGCGCGATTGCCAATTACCGCAAAGCTAACCCTAATGGCCAGGATTGTGACCAAGCTACCAATCAAGAAGCCAATCAGCAAAACCAACAGCCTGCCAAAGAAGAAGCTAAGCCTGAAAATCCTTAGATATAGCTACCTTTTCGCCTAGCTCACAAAAGCTAAAACAAAGAAACACCGGGCCACCAGACCCGGTGTTTTTACTAACTAATCGTTATTCAAGATTTAGATAGTTTAAGTTTATAGTCTATGATTCTTGTGGCATTTTAAGCGTTAGAGTTAGGAGGTCTGATGCTTCAGCCAAGCGCCGGCTGCCAGTCGAGTGATCAAAAGTACCAAAGAAACTAATGCTACAACCAGCGCCCAACCAGCTAAATCGGGCGACCAAAGCGGCGAAACAAAATCAAACTTATACATCGCATCGGGAATCGGGCGGGGCTCTGGACGCTCAGTACCACCGTTTCTATCAATATAATTCTGAATACAGCCCAGCCGACTTGCTCCGTATAAACCTTGAGGTTGAGTGGCTTCACAGTATTTTTGAGCATCATTATAAATATCGTCACTAGAGCCTTCGACTCGTTTTTTCTCCTCAGCCACTAGCCTCTCATAACGGTATTTCAGCTGAATCGGCGGATAAATGCCGGTATCGCTGGATAACCTGGCGTTCATGTGGCTGTAGGTGAACTCCCGAAGCTCCCGAAGCGCTGATTCAACATCACCGTTAGCCTTATCAACCTCTAAAACTTTATCGCGAAGTTCCAGGGCTTTTATGTTGTTTTGGCGAAGGGCTACAAGGGCGACGCCCAAGCTAATTACAAAGATAGCTACAAAATACCAATAGCTAATCGGCCGTATCTTAACCAGCAGGTGATGAAGTTTTCGCTTATGCATTACAACTATTATACCCCTTCTGGACTCTACTAAGTAAACTCTATATCCTAAGAGTATGCATATTTATTTTAGCGGCATTGGCGGCACGGCGATTGGCCCCTTGGCGCTGATTGCCAAGCAGGCGGGATATACAGTTTCCGGATCTGACAAGCAGGATTCGCAGTATATCGAATATTTAAAAAAACAAGGGATTTCAGATATCCATATCGGTCAAGATTTGGAGCAAATCTCAGCTGTTCATAATCAAAATCCGATTGATTGGTTTGTGTATTCGTCGGCGGTAACTATTGAAAATCCTAATGCCCCGGAGCTTGAGTTTTGTAAAGAACAAAAAATACAAATCAGCAAACGCGATGAATTATTAAACAAAATTCTAAGTGATCAAAACCTTAAGCTTATAGCGATTGCCGGAACGCATGGTAAAACCACCACCACGGCGATGGTTATCTGGCTGTTTAAGCAGCTCGGTCTGCCAATTAGCTATTCAGTGGGCGCTAAAATTCCATTCGGTGATATGGGTCAATACCAAAAAGATTCAGAATATTTTGTCTACGAGTGTGATGAGTTTGACCGCAATTTCCTGGCTTTTGAGCCTCATATTAGCTTGATCACTGGCGTGACTTGGGATCATCATGAAATATTTCCCACCCGGGAGGATTACCAGCAAGCGTTTCAGGAATTTATCACTCAGAGTCGCCATAGCATTATGTGGCAAGAAGACGCCGATTATCTGTCATTGTCGCCATCGATCGAAAACTACTCAATCGAAGATTCATCACTGCCAGAAGTTAACGACATCACCCTAGCCGGACATTACAACCGGCTGGACGCTTGGCTAGCTATTAAGACAGTGTCTAGAGCCACCAAAAAACCAATCGAACAATTAGTCAAAATTATGAATAAATTTCCTGGCTTGCAGCGGCGCATGGAAGAAATTGCCGCTAATCTTTATAGCGACTACGCTCATACGCCAGAAAAAGTTCGCGGCGCCATGAGTGTGGCTAGCGAAATAGCTCAAGCTAATAATCAAAATCTGGTGGTTATTTACGAGCCGTTAACTAACCGCCGTCAGCACTATATGATAGATGATTACGGTGATTGTTTTGACGGCGCCACCAAGCTTTATTGGCTGCCAAGTTACTTGGCCAGAGAAGACCCCAATCAACGAATTATTCCGCCGGAGGAGATGATTTCTCACTTAAGTGACCCCAGCTTTGCCGAAGCTGCCGAGCGAGATCAGGCCTTAAAGCTAACTATTGAACATCATCTAAAAAAGGGTGATCTAGTGGTTGGGATGGCCGGCGGTGGTGGTGACAGCCTGGATGAATGGCTGCGACAAGAATTCGCTTAAATTGGCCTTTGGCAGATGACTGCCGTCTGCTCGTGATATAGTTTAATTATGAAAACAAAGGTGGGCCGAAAACCAAAAACACTTGGAAAATCGCGCAGCTACTACAGCTCACTGGTGGCGGTTATTGTAGCGGTTGGTGTCGCCGGCTCAGCCCTGGCAGCCATGAATGCGGCACTGGTTAATAATGACCTGAATATTTCTCGGGCCAAAACTGCCGCCAGCGCATTTTCGGCTGATGATATTCAAAATTTAAGCGGCCAGTTTAGGGATACTGACAATCCGGATTATCAAAGCTTGAAACGTCGGTTGACCAGAATTAGACAAGACAACCCCGGCACTCGTTTCAGCTACATTCTGGGCCACAGAGACAGCGGCGTCTTTTTTTATGTCAACTCAGAATTACCTGGCAGCAGCGGCTATGCACCACCTGGGCAAGCCTACACCGAAGCCACCCCGGCACTGTTGGCTGCTTTTAGCGAAGATCAAGCTTTTATTAAAGGACCGAGTCGTGATAGTTATGGAAACTGGATTTCAGCCCTGGCACCAATTGTCGATCAATCAACCGGCCAAACCGTAGCTGTTTTTGGCATTGATGTGCCGGCCTCCAGCTATTACAGCCAAATCGCGATTTATGGATTAATACCACTGTTGCTGGCCGCAATTCCGCTGACTGTTCTAATTAGAAATCGGCGGTTGGAATCCAAAGAGCGCGAAGTTACAAAACTAAAAACTCAGTTTGTATCAATTGCCTCACACGAACTACGTTCGCCGCTTAGTGGTACGCTGTGGGGCATTCAATCGCTGCTTAGTCCATCGTCAAAGCAAAATCTCAGCTCCGAGCAAGAGCAAATCTTAACATCGGTTTATAACAATACAGCGGCCTCGCTGGCCACTGTCAATGAGATACTTGATTTTTCAATTTTTGACCGGCCGCGAACCGAGAAATTCCAAAAGGAGCCTGTTAATTTGGCCGCGGTTTTAAATGACGTCCATAAACTGTTTTCTCTGACTGCCAAAGAGTCAAAAGTTGAAATTAAATACGCAGGCCAATGGCCATCTAAGATCCCAACAATTGGCGATCCCAGCGCCTTAAAACGAGCTTTTAGCAATATTATGTCGAATGCCATAAAATACAGCCCCACTGGCGGCAGGATTGAGCTGGGCTATAAACTAGATGGGAAAAATCATGTGATTGGAGTTCGGGATCACGGAATTGGTATTCCCAAATCAGCTCAAAAGAAAGTGCTAAAAGGTTATTTTAGAGCGCCGAACGCTGCTAAAGTAAAAACTCACGGGACCGGAATGGGTCTTTGGGTGACTAAAAAAATTATCAATAAACACCACGGCAAGATTGAGTTAAGCTCTGAGGTTGGCAAAGGCACAACGATCTTTGTTTTCCTGCCGGTAGCTAGTTCTAAGCCCCCACGGCGATAACTATTTGATTAGCTATCGCTTCGGCGTCTAAATTGGCTTTTGACAGATAAACTGTCACACCGGCTTCAATCGCTTTATTGAGCGATTCGGGTTCTTCATCGCTGGATAAAATGATGGCTGGAATCTGCTTTCCCTTTTTATCTTCGCGCAGACTGGCCAGCATACTAAGACCATCAACTTCCGGCATAATAATGTCGGTGACCACTAAATCGACGTTTTCACTTAGGGCTTTACTAAGTCCATCTTTGCCATTTTCGGCTTCAATTACATTTATTTCTCTGGCTTTTAAAACCCGAGCCAAACTGCCCCTAATGAGATCATCATCTTCTACAAGTAATACTGTTTTATTCATGTTATATATTGTACCTGATTATTAAGAATAATTACCTATTGTCACCACTGCCATGCTGCATCCCGCGGGCTTTGCGGCTTCTAAGTTTAGACAGATTAATATCGGCAACTTCTTGCAGCGGCACATTCATATAATCAGCCAAAACGGCGATGTACCACAAAACGTCTCCGAGCTCCTTGGCAATTTCAGCGCGATCGTCAGAACTTAATTCACCGTTTTTATCACGCAAAATCTTTTTAAACTTCTCGGCAATTTCACCGGACTCACCGACCAATCCCAGTACTTTAGCCATAAATGCCGGGTCACTCACCTGGCCGTTTCTACTATCAAATAGATCGGTGGTTAAAGCCTGTCTTTGGTATTCATCAAAATTCATTTTTCTATTTCTCCTTTTTCATTTATCTTAACCGCGCCTTCACGAATAACTTCCACCGCATCATCAATAATTCTGATTATAGTTGACGGCTGGGAGTTCTTATAATCGAGCTGGTTATTAACTACAAAATCCAGCCTTTTATCAAAATACTTTTGAACTTCAGCGAGGTTTATAGCTGGCGGCTGGCCAGAAAGATTAGCGCTGCTGGTTAACAAAGGGCCGGTTTTTAAGAGTAATTTATTGACATTACTATCAGCTGGCAAGCGGACCGCTAAAGTACCTTTTTGAAGATCTAAATATGCCAGCTCTTTAGTGCTTGGAATAATAATACTTATCGGATTTGGCCAAAAATGCTCCACAGCCGTTAGATACCTTTTAGGAATGCCCAGCTCAACTAATTGTTCAATATCAGCGGCAATCACCGTGCCGGGCTTATTTTCCCGAGATTTTAAACTATATAGCTTATTAACGGCTGTCTTATCCTCTGCTCTGCAAACCAAACCAAGCAGCGTGTCTGTCGGCAAAACTCCCACCTCACCAGCTTTAATTCGCTTGGCAACTTCCGGATGATTTAAATCATTGTAAATAACCATAATTTTTCCTTAGCTGTCATATATACTGTACTTAATGCTCGAGTCACTAACAACTGAAATTGTACTGAAAATTGAATGGCTGGCTGCTAGAATCATCGATTGGGCCAGTGAACATCTCTTAAATATTGCCCTAATTTTAATTGGTGCCTGGATAATCCGCCGGGCGGCCTCAGAGCTGGCTGATCGCCTATTAAAACACGCCGTTCGGCCAGATATCTACCCCACAAAAGCCGACCGCGAAAAACGCGTTAAAACACTTCACAGTTTAGCTAATGGAATAATCAGAATAATTGTTTACGTAGTGGCTTTGATTTTGCTGATCGGCGAAATTGCTCCAGGCTCAACCACCTTATTATTTACCAGCGCCGGCTTAATTGGTGTAGTGGTTGGTTTTGGTGCCCAAAGCCTAATTAAGGACTTAACGACTGGAATATTTATCATAATTGAAAATCAATATCGAATTGGCGACGAGGTAACACTGACGGCCGGTATGGGATTAGGCTCGATTGACGGAACGGTCGAAGACGTTACAATTCGGACCACCATACTTCGCGACCTAAGCGGCAATGTGCATCATCTACCGAATGGCAATATCGGTCTGACAACTAATAAAACTCTGGGCTACAGCCGGATGAATGAAGTCATTGTTGTAGCGATTGATACCGATATTGATAAGTTGGAAAAACTGATCAAGCAAGTTGGCGAAGAACTGGCCGAACTGCCGGAAGTCGGCAATAAAATCCTTGATCCGCCCTATATGGCGAACATCAATGGCTTCACCGAAAACGGCATAGCTGTTCGAGTGCTAGCCAAAACCAGCGCCGCCGCGCAGTGGAAAATCCGTAGTGAATTCTTTAAGCTGTTGCAGCGAACTTTTGAAGAAAATGACATTAAACTGGTCGGCCAAGAAGAGAGCACTTAGATCAAATTAAAAATCTAAGCCCAAACTTTGGTTGCTGAGCTGGTCTTCTGGAAAGTCTTTGTTATCATCGGTTTGGCTGATGGCCTTTTCAACTTCTTCTTGAGCCTGATCAATTTCTTCAGCTGTGACCGGGCGCTCATTTGGCGTGGCAGAGTGAGTCGCATTTTCCAAGCCATCAGCTGGGCCTTGAGAGGCTAAATAAGCTACAACGCTCAGGCCAATTAAAAGCAGAGCTACCACCACCGCCAAAAAGATAACCAATTTTGGTTTGGATTTTTTAGGCGCTGGCTTGGCGGCTAACAACGGCTGCAGGCTGTCTCCCGGCTGATCGGAATTTGAAGCAATAAGGTCACTTTTATTATCAACTTCAAAAGGATTTTCGGAGTTACTAATAGCATTCTCTGTATTTGTTTCAGCGCTATCAGAACTGGTTGGCTGCTCATAATTTGGAGCTGGCTCGCTCATTGGAACTGCTGAAGACTCAGGGCTAGTGCTTAGCCTCGTCAATTCTCCTTCGGTTATTGATACTTGAGGAACGTCATGAACTTCACTGGGAGCCGTTTCCGGCTGTTTTGGGTGGGGTTTGGGCGGCTGAATATCCATGATACCGCCCGAAGCTGGGTCTGTGCTGGTGGCGCGTGGCGGGTTATTGTCTTCCATTAGTTTTCCTCTGCCCCATGATGATTAGTTGTAGCTAGCTGGCTAGCTAGATTACTAAGCGTTGGCTGTAGGTTGTCTTTCAAATGCGAGTTAAGTGATTGACTCTGTTCTCGCAAATCATTTTGAGAAGCCCGCGACTGCTCAAGTGTGGCATAAAAAGCCGCCGGATCAGCTGCACAATCCATTAGCTCCAGATCGCTAATTTCAAGTTTGTAGGTGTCGATAGTTTTTAAAAACACCTCAGTTTTGGACTTCAGCTCTTCTAGTTGATCACCATACTCCGTAGTATTTAGATGGCCCGGCAACCTTTCATTAAGCGAGCTAAGCCTGGCGATTAATTCTTTGTAAGTAACCGTCCGGTGCGTTTCGACATCCTTTATTTTTTGGCCTAGGTCTTTTATTTTGACCTGAGCCGATCGACAAGAATTTGCAATCGCCGTCTGCTGAACCTGATTTAACTGGATCGTGGCTTTGGTCTTTCGATCTTCTAATCTTTTGTTTCGGGCATCGATTTTCGCCTGGCTTTGATTGGTCAAACTATCACTAGAAGTTTGATTGGACAGAGGATCATTTGGCGATTGCGCAAAAACACGCCCTTGCAACAAAATAACGCTTAGCGCCAGAAGTGGTGATATAAATATCAGACTGATCAATAACCTGGCTTTATCTTTCATAAACACTCCTCTATAGGAATTTTACCACAAGCGTCTTAAATTAACTTAAATTGGTTTAGTAATAATACCAGCTGTCGATACCCGACGTGTTGGCTACATCAACAATTTTGTGAGGTTCGCCACCATCAAGGCTGACGGCATAATCGGCTGTTTCTTGATTGGTAAATATTCGATAAACGACGGTGTTTTTATTTAGCCAAAAAACCGGATTAGCCAGACCACTTTTAGTGCTTAGAATTTTGTCTTCGCCAGACTGCTTGTCATAAGCTAGCAGCACACCTTTGCCGTCACGGTTTTCTACCCACAAACTTTGATTATTGTATGGATTGTTGACATAGATTCGACTGGTCAAGTTTGCTGGCTCACCCTCCAGGTCACTAAGCGAACCATCATTGATGTTATATTCCCGCCATTCCCCCGGCAGAGATAATGACAATTTAGCGTAGCTGGTTCTAAATATGTTCCAAACCTCTTTATCGACCACCACCTCATTGTTTGTGCCATCAGTATTGACCTTAAACAGACTGACGTTTACACCCTTTTGGTGAAGAGCCGAAGGCGCGTAATATATGTACCCGTCAATCATCATCACATCATTAAAATAATTGCTGGCGGCAATTTCAATGTCCCGGCCACTATAAAAATCGTAACTCATCAAACGATGCCTATCCGGGCTAACCGCGCTGGCTCCTTCGGCAACTCTTACATACACCAGCCGATCGCCATGCCAACCAATAACGTGAATTTTCTCTGAGCTAGACACTTCTCTGGTACTGTCTTTATCAATGTCAAGAATAGTCAGACTGCTGAGCAAAAACCCGTCAGCATTCCTATTGCCACTGCGGGTTGAAACCAGAGCAACTAAGTTTTGAGTATCATGGGGTATCAGCGCCATATCAGCGCGTTCATGACCAGTGCCTTCGAGTATCATTTCTTCGTTTTGGCCATCAACATCTATCTTATAAATATCAAACCGTCCGGACCGGTTAGAAACAAACACATGCGGCCGGTCAGCAACTAATCGGACAGACTCCTGATCTTTACTGTCGGCATCGATAATCAAAGTTTCTTTTCGGTAACCATCACTAATTATCTGAACCTCAAATTCATCGCTGGGATCATCCATGGTGAGTAGTAGTTTGCCCTCAGCATCCGAAAAAGCACTGGCTTCGCCACTGATGGCCTCGGCCTTTTCGATTGGTTTTTTAGACAAATAATCAGCCAAAACAAAGGCATACTGAGTGCCAGTTGGCCTTAGCTTAACTTCGCCCTGAGGGTTGCTGCCCCAGCCAATAGTTAAACGTCGACTCTCTGGAGCAAAAGCTCGCTTTTCGATATTTATTTCTGTCGGTCCTAATTTTAATTTTTGAAGAGTGGCTTTGCCGTTATCATCTGTCATTGCAGAGACATCACCGGCTCGGACTGTAACGTTTCTTAAGGGCTGCAGGGTGCTTTCATCAATTACCTGCACAGAAGTACTAGCCCTTATACCCAAACCATTAAGCAAAAAATATCGGCTAGCGGGCACTACTCCAGCCGTTATAATTACTGCCAAAACTATAAAAATCGTCGCGTAACGTGACTTGGGGTTCTTCCACCAATTTTTGAAAAAATTCTTAAATTTTTGACCGCCAGTTAACTTGGGTTGGGGAGTAAAAGCAGCGGCAAGCTTTTCGTCCTCGGCCGCCAAAATCGCGTCACTATCCTTGGCCACGATATCTTCAACCGCTTTTATGGTTTCCGGATCATCTTTTATTTGGGGCAGCTCTTCTGATGACTTTTCCGGTGTTTCAGGTGCTGGATCTGAATTTGCTGGTAAATCCTGATTTAATTGTTCGGAGTCTGATGATTGCTGGTCATTAATCTCAGGGTTTGACTCACTAGCTGCCGATGAAGCTGTGACTTCCTCAGCTGTATCATCACTGGGCGGCGGTGAGTTTTCATCAGGCATAACTGATGGATCTAATGCCTCTAAATTGACCTCCGGCGCGGTTGTTGGAGTGGATTCCTCAGGCTGCAATTTAGCGGCCGGCTCATCTGGCAGGGTCGGGTCAAGCATTTTAGTCACCTTGTCTTCAACCGCCGGATCCGGGGTAATTAAATCTTTAGATTTGTCGTTTTCGTTTTTATTAGGCATATGCTTTTCTCTGATTCTGAGTATAGCAAAAATAGCCGAACGGCCCTAGCGCCGCTTGCGTTTAGATCTTGATTTATTTGATTTATTTTTAAGCTTTTTTCTAGTAGGCGGCTGAGCTGTCGGTAGGCTATTAGTCTGGTTATTGCTATCCGCGATGGCAGCTTGTCTTTTTTCTCGACGTCTTAGTATAGCCTCGGCGATGACCACTAAAACCACTGTCATAATAATCACCAGTGGCCAATTGATTCCAGGGCTGACTACTTCCGGTGGGTTAGAATCAGCCTGAGGACTTGAGTTTACCGGAACACTCAAGCGCAAATTTGGATTATTCAAAACATCACTACTGGTGGTGGGCTGAGGCCCAGTGCCTTGCTGCAGGCTACCAGGAGCAGATTGAGGGTTGCGGGTTGGCGGCTGAAAATCGGCGGCTTTACTTGCGCCGCTGTCAGGAATCGCTGTTGCCTGGGCAAAATTCATAAAACTCATCTTCATGCACCATAAAGTATGAAAGCATATGCTTAAGTTTTCAAGCTAATCTTCAACCCAGTACCATTAATATGTCCGATCGGACACCTTAATGGTACTAAAATAGCGGAGGATAATGCGAGGTTCAGTTGAGTTTTTGGTAGATTTTTAGACTAATATTTTAATAACCGCTTTATTAGCTGCTGAATAATAAAGTTCTGCTTGGCTGTCGCCCATGTCCTTCAATTTCAATCCTATCGCTATACACATGAGCTAGCGCATAGGAGTTTTCCTCCGTATCTACCATACCGTGAATTGTCAAGCAGTGCAGATGGTCATATACACCATAATTACCATCGTGGTTATGGCCATTAATAAAGGCCACAAGATTTTTAAACTGCGCAATCTGCGGCAAAACCTCTTCATCGTTTAGCAGGTTTTCACGGTGTTTTGGGAAAATTGGATGATGTGAAAAAATTATTGCTTTTTGGCCAGCCAAACGAGCTGCTTCAAGTTCGTCTAGAACCCAGCTTAGCTGCCTATCACTTAATGCTCCGTTCCAAGTCTGAGCGTTCAGCCTGCCCTCTGATTGAAGCTGCCTGATAAGCTCTTCACCAGCCTCATATTCCCGAGTGCCTTTAGAGTGTTCAATCACGCCAACCTCATTAGCGTCAATCACTATAAACTTCCAGTCACCAAATTGTCTGGAATAGTACGGCTCACTAAGCCCTAGATTACCTAAAACGGCGGCGTAGTCATCTTTGACGGTGTAGGTCTGGCCGGCAAAGTCGTGATTCCCTAAAACCAGTAAAACTTCCGCCCGGCTAGACTTAAATATCGGCATAATTGCCTTGAAGCTTTCGATATCCTGATCAATTGTATCGCCTAAATGAACCACGAACTCCAGCTCTTGGGCATTAAAAAACCTAATTGCCTCTTCTAATTTGGGCAAAGATTGTCTGAAGCGTCGATCACTACACTCATTAGAGTCCGGGATGTCAGCATATTGAGCGTCAGCAACAACA
>CAZWRG010000016.1:0-9639 GCA_964636355.1 uncultured Candidatus Saccharibacteria bacterium
ATCCAGAAGAATGCGTAGAGGTTGAGAAGCTTGAATTTAACGATGATATGCCGCTGGCTAAACTGCTTGTAAAGTAAACTGTGTTAAATCTTGCCATATTTCCGTTGTACCACTCTGGTGGCTGACGATAGATATTATCAAATTGTTTAGCCCATGATTTTTCAACACCCAAAGCCACGGCATAAGGCAGGAGTTTTTCAAAAAACTCATAAGTGTGGGCTGGTTCAGCATATGGCCGGTCGATACTCTCCATCATTTTAAGCCGGTCTTTTTCGGCCACATCCATGTACATTTTGAGACCTTTTATTTTCTCATGCATTTTTACGCCAGCGTGCGTTCTTCGGCGCATTAAAATTGTAAATACCACAGATGAAGCGATTGTTATCATCATACCAACCAGCCAACCTAAGCCGCCTCTCATAACTAAAGTCATGACGGCTGAAATACCAGCCGCCACCCATATAATTAGGTAGGCCCTGGTTGGTGTTTTTTCTATGAAGCCATGTTTTTTTATCATGGCTGATTTCAGCAAAGCGCGTATCTCTAGTACTGCGTTATACATTTTGGTGCGATCAATTTTGCTTACTGCTTGTTTTGAGCCAATTTTGACGGGCTTAAAAATGGCCTCTAATAATTTTTTTTCATATGATTTAAGCCCGCCGATCTTATCATTTGTCAGCTCCAGCTCAAACTTATGAGATTTGAAGCCTAGAGTTTTCTTTTCTTGGTCATGAATCTTAATAAAACCGCGGATTGCTAAATCAATAATCGTCGCTGTCAGATCGCGACTGTCTAAATTATAATCATCCAGCAATCCAACTTCCGCCGGCGTTAAATTACCGGGAACTTTATACTCCGGAATTATTACGCCCCGGCCTTTGTAGTCCTTGCCCCATTTGCGCCACTGCCAAAAAGCTATGAAACTTAAGCCTAAACCGCTGGCTAGCCCTACAAACTGCCAAATATTATCCTTCAGCCAGTCGCCTGTGGTGCGCGGTTGAAATAAGTTTTTCTGAACCGGCACTGCAACAGTCAGCGTTTCGCCACGCCCCAGAGCTTTTCCAGCAAAGAATTTATAGCCGTTTTCGGTACGAAGAATACTGCAAACCAGCTGCGCCCCTTGACCACTGCCGGTGTAACACGAGGCGCTCGGCAGCCCCTGATAATCCCAGCCTTTAGGCAAAGTTACTTCACCACTAACCCGCTCAAATTTCTGCTGCCATTGATCACCATTGATGTCCCAGTACCACTCATCATAATTATCAAAAAAGCCTATAATGTTTTGCATTTGATACTTAATTTCATAAGTATGCTGACCAGTTATTGTCCGGTTTGGGTCGCCAATCTTTAATACTTTATTATTTGATTCATTATAAGTCGTGAATTTCTCTGACTGGTTATCACGCTTAACAGATTCTACTTTAAGCCCCAAAGAATTACCGCGATAATCGGTCGGAATAGCCCGCAAAATACCATGATTCTGCCCAGCAAAATTGAGCTTAATTGTTTCAGTGACGGTCATGCGCCCACCATTTACATCATTGTGTAGCTCATAGCGACCATAAAAATCATTGATCACAAAATCATTTACATCAGCCTTGGCAGAGCCGCCGCCAAAAACCAGCCCAGCTATCACCGCTAGCATCAAAATTATAATTTTTCGCATATTTATATCCGTTCGGCGGACAATTCAGACTGAGCTTTCGCTGCCAAACTGTCCAGAAGTTCATTTATCTCAGCAGACAATAGTGTTTTGTTGTAATGGGCGGCATTTAAGCGGAAAGTGAAATGTTTTTCTGAATTTTTTTGATATATATCAAGCGGCTCAAGCTTTAGCGTCATATCACTGCCAGTTAGCTCATCGAGCCCGTTATCGAGCACGGCTTTAATATCGGCGTAATGAACTTTGTCACTAACTTTAAGGGAGATGTCCTGAGTGGTCTTTGGGAACCGAGACAGTGACTTATAGCTATTGGTGGCGCCGTTAAGTAGCGCTCTTAAGCCAAGTTCAAACCCGGCAGCGTATTTTGGCAATTTTAGAGTTTTTATCAGTGACTGCTTAAACTCGCCGATGACACCTAAAATAACTCCATCACTGTTTTTGATGACCGCACTTCGCGATATTTCATACGGCGCTGCAGCATGACTTAGAGTCGGATTTTCTTGAAGCATCTCTTCAGTCAACGGCTGGCGTATCAAGCTGACCGCATGGCCATCAGCCAGGGCCTGTAGATATTCATTGGCTTGATAAAACGCCGCTCCACTATATTTTTTGGATGATTTTTCATCAGCTGCAAAAACCAGACTGACCGCATTGACCTCCATCGGTAGCTCTGGCTCATTTTTATCCTGAACGCGCTTGATGTGCGACTTGCCAATCTCAAATAGCGCAAATTCATCGTGGCCAGCTTTGATGTTGCCATGAATCTTGTCCAGTAAGCTTGGCGTCAAGCTGGTTCGGTAATATTGCAAGTCCGGGCTCAGAGCATTAGTGAGCTCAAAAGCGTCTCCGCGGGCCTGACCAACCTTATCGAGTAGCTTTCCGTGAACGAAACTGTAAGTTAGCACTTCGTTAGCGCCAGCCCTAGACAAAACATCTCGAATGGTCGATTTTAGTTCCAGTGTGTGATTCTTTTGGGCGGGCTGGATACTGCGTTTTGGCAGCTCTACAGGTAGCTTGTCGAAACCATATAGCCTGCCGATTTCCTCGACAATGTCTTCTTTAATTTCAATATCAGTTCTCCAAAATGGCGCTTTGATTTGCAGCGCTGAACCATTAACTTTTACGTCAAATTCAACATTTCTTAGTAAAGTTGCCATTTCTCCACCTGAAAGTTCCAGGCCAAGCCGAGCGTTAATAAACTCCGCCGTAGCCTCCACATCCTTGCTCATTGCTCTTTGCTCATTGCTCACGACGTCAACAACATCACTTGCAACCTGGCCACTAGCTAAGTCCTGCAACAACGCGACAGCATATCCTGTAACCACGCCGTTCTGCAGTGGGCTCTGGCCTTTGTTAAACCGCGTAACCGCATCAGTAAACAAACCATATTTCATGCTGGTGCGTCGAATGTTATACATATCAAAGTTAGCGCATTCCAGCACAATATTTTTGGTGTTTTCATCAACTTCGGTTTCCGCACCGCCCATCACTCCACCAAGCCCAACCGGCACGTCGTTCGAAGTAATCAAAATCGTGCTGTCGTCCTGCAACTCCAACTCCTTGCCGCCTAGCAACTTAATCTTATCCCCCTTACGAGAAAGCCTGCTTTCGAGTCTTACTGCTTGATCCTTGCTACTTGCTACTTGACGCAGTTTGTCTAAATCGTAAGCATGCAGCGGCTGGCCGGTCAGATACATAATGTAATTGGTGATATCAACAATATTATTGATTGGTTTTAGCCCAACGCGCGTTAAATATGTTTGCAGTTGAATCGGGCTTGGCTTAACTTCAACATCGGTCATCGCCACTGCCATAAATCGGGGCACCAGCTCCCCGGCTTTATTTTCCACCTGCAGCTCGATTTTGGAAGTTGGAAGTTGGAAGTTGGAAGTTGGATTCGAGTACCAATCCGGAGATTGGAACTTAATGCCCTGTATGCCTGCGATCTCCCTCGCCACGCCTAATATGCCAAAGCAATCGGGCCGATGGGTAAACATCTTGTTTTCAATATCAATGATGTAATCGTTCAGCTCATAAACTTCGGCAAAATCACTACCGGGCTTATAGCTTTGCTCATTGCTCTTTGCTCTTTGCTCTGGAGTCTCGATTTCGAGAATCCCTTCATGATCATCACTGATAGCCAGCTCGGCGGCGCTAGCAATCATGCCATTGCTCATAACTCCGCGTAATTCTCTGGAACCTAACACGAATGGATCACTATCGAAAGTGCTCGGCACTGTAGCGCCCGGTGGCAACCACGCAACTTTTAGCCCCGCACGAACATTCGGTGCCCCGCAGACCACTTGCACATGGCCGTTCTCGTCACGCTCAACATCCTGTACCTTGCCGCCATTATCAAGCTTACAGACGCTCAACTTATCGGCATTTGGATGTTTTTCGCAAGAAATCACCTCAGCAATTACAATTCCCTGATACTTCTCACCCAGGTTTACAACCTCTTCAACCGCACCCAGCTGCGCCCCAATCTTTGTCACCAGCTCATCAACAGACAATTCAATATCCGTAAATTTCTTCAACCAATTCAAACTAATTTTCATCATTGATCCAATCTACTAGTTTTTGATAATAATTCTGGACTTGTTCATCTGATACTTCACTTTCTCCAAATCCATGTTTGAATCCGACCGCCTCCCACGCATCTGCATCAAAAGCTTCTGCGAACGGCTTTGTAGCAACTGGCGGACAAATAGTGTCAAACTCATGTGTCACGACCAAGGCGCGTCCTTTTACAGAATCGGTATGTGTAAATAACCAGTGGTTTATGTAGTTTTCAGGGTTATTTCTGTAAGCCTCAGAGTGAGCGTCTTCCATTTCTCCAATTTTTGTATAAAGTGTCTCTTCTGGATAACTTGCGGGCACGCGAAAAATTATATTCTGGAACTGCCGAAACTTCGTGAGATACGCTGCGTGGAAACCACCGTAGCTTGTGCCCAAAACAGTGATTTTTTTGTCACCATGATTCTTTACCAGCCAATCAAACGCAGCAATTACGTCAGAAAAATTATCTGCTCTGCTTAGATCATCAATATCAAAAGGGCTCTCGCCATGCCCAGCATAGTCAAGTACAAGTGCAGAAAAACCTGTTCCCTTTACCAAAGTTTCTACCATTGGTTCGTATTTTTTCTTCGTGGAAGTAAATCCAGGCAATACCAACAATACCTGGTCCTTATCAGTCTCATACCAATCAGCCTTCAGCTTATAGCCAACACTATCAATTATCACCTCTTTGCGGTTCACTTCAAAAGCTCCTCGAGTTTTGGTTTGACTAGCTGATAGATTAGCTCGTGCCCGGCGTCGTTGGGGTGTAGCCCATCACTATGAAGCTTTTTGCCTGCTTTCATAAAGCTAGCGTACTTGTCGTAAATAGGCACAAAGGGCAGATCTTTTCTTTCGGCCGCTTGTTTAATGGTGTCTTCGAATAAATCAATTCGATTATTTTTCCACTGCTTGCCAGTAGCACTAAACTTCCAGGGGTCAGTGAGTGATTCATCAACTGCCGGCAAACCCACACATAATATTTTATCCGCAAGATTACCAGCCTCTTTTAATAACTCTTCAAAAACTTCCTGGAACTCATAAACGTCCTGAATAGCGATGTTGTCGCGTAAAATTGCGTCGTTAGTGCCAATTGCGATTATAATTATATCTTCGCCGTCATATAATCTGCGCGCTTCGACCTCTGTTTCTATGCGATCCAAAACCCCTTCGGTTGTATCTCCGGAAACGCCCAAATTATGGACCTCCACATAAAAATCACCGCCACTATTCATGGCAGCCAGAGTTTTAGTATGCATATCAGTCGCTAATCGCTGAACCCAACCGCCCTTTGAATCGTAAAATCCGTGAGCAATGCTGTCGCCAAAAACCAATACTCTCATTTGAATTGCCTCAAGAAGTCTAATTTTGCAGATTCAAAATGCCGGATGTCTTCGATTCCATACTTCATAAGTACCAGCCGATCAATACCCACACCCCAGGCAAAGCCGGTGTAAACTTCTGGATTGATACCAGCCATTTTTAGCACATTAGGATGAATCATGCCGCAACCCAGCAGCTCCAACCACTCGTCCTCTTCAGCACCGCTGCCTTTCTTGAGCGACTCTGGGCGGCTAATCGCAAATTCAAAGCTCGGCTCGGTGAACGGAAAATAGTACGGCTGAGTCTTGACCTTTAATTCCTGCTGGTAGTATTCCTCTAAAAATGTCTTCAGGGTGGCGATGAGGTGCCCGGCATTGACACCTTGGCCCACATAAAGACCTTCAAGCTGATAAAAAGTGTGCTCGTGAGTGGCATCCAAATCTTCATTTCTAAA
This sequence comes from uncultured Candidatus Saccharibacteria bacterium, assembly GCA_964636355.1. Classification (GTDB taxonomy): domain Bacteria; phylum Patescibacteriota; class Saccharimonadia; order Saccharimonadales; family JAGQNK01; genus CAZWRG01. The sequence continues at coordinate 5,997 of CAZWRG010000016.1, forward strand.
CACACGCCCAGGAATGACAACCGCCACTGGCTCGCCTGCTTCGAGTTTGTGCCTGTTGGCCGACAATATACGGTTTTGCATGGTCGAGGTATGCGCTGGCGCAATTAGACCTTCGGTCGTCATAAAAGTGTCGTAATCATCGCGCGCCGGATGCCCATCAGGAAAATTTAGACTTTCAAACATATGATAATCGTCATCAATTTGGCGCGACTCTTGAGCTTCAAATCCCATGCGGTAAAAAATATCCAAAATCGTGTCCATTTCGGTCATCAGGGGATGCTTGGTGCCGTTTTGGCTAGATAATAGTTCCGGTTTTTTCTGAACATTGATGTCAAATGGTGCAGTCACATCAATTGTCGGCAAGCTAGAGACTGGCGACTTGTGACTAGAGACTAACTCTTCAAGTTCTTGTTTGAGCGCATTTATTTCCTTGCCAAATTCTGCCCGCTGTTCAACTGGTAAAGTTGGAATTTCAGAATACAGAGCTTTTAGTTCAACCGCTTTTAAAATCTCGGCCTTATTGTCTAAAGATTCCAGCCGCGACCTAAGCAACGCCGCAACTTCCTCAATTTTGGGATTTTGATAACTCATATTGGTCTTCATTATATCAATCAAAACCCATATAATACAGAATATGGCTAACTTTTCATTTGATATTGTTTCCGAATACGACAAGGCAGAGATAAACAACGTCTTTGACCAAGCGCAGCGAGAAATTGCAAACCGCTATGACTTCAAAGGTACACCCGCTGAGCTGGAGTGGCTTAACGCCGATAAAACCGGTCTAAAAGTCACCGGCAATGGCGATTGGCAAATTGACGCCATACTAGATATTGTGCGCAAAAAACTAGCCACCCGCGGTCAATCGCAAAAAGTACTAGACACCAGCAAAGAACCAACTGTTGCCAATCTCAAAACCACCAAAGAAGTGCCGTTTGTAGAAGGTCTGGATCAAGAAAAAGCCAAAAAAATCACCAAACTAATCCGCGAAGAATTTCCAAAAATTAAGACCCAGATTCAAGGCGACGCCGTGCGTGTGATGAGCAGCAGCAAAAACGACCTCCAAGCCGTTATGCAGCTCATTAAGTCCAAAGATTTCGACTTCCCTCTAAACTTCACCAACTACCGCTAACCCTTACGATAGGCATCCCACTGTTGAGCTTGCTTGAATTGGTCAATTGCATTTAGATATAAAATCCCGACAGATTTTATACCCAGCTTTCCTAAGGTATCGGACGGATCTGACTTAACCACATCTTCTGCTGCAAACCTCTCACATGCCTTTACAGAACTGTCAATTACAGCACTGAAAATACTAAAAGTTAAGTCCCCTCCCGGGTCTAGACAAAGGCTGAATGGCACTTCAGGACGTGAAGGCTGCTCTTGGCTTAACGAAACATGTATCTTGTCCTCCGCTTGCCAGCCTTGACAAAACCGCATATACGCACTATTGCCACCCATCAAACCAAAGCGCGTCATGGCATATCCATTATCTAGTAGTTTGTCGATGTCATTTCCCTGCAACTCAAGACTAAGTATGTCACCCGTACCTAATTCTGAATTTTGCAACAAACCTTCTCTTCTTAGGATCATGAATCATATTATATACTGAGATCATGAAGGTTACATATTTCGTTCATAGCATTACCACCGACAACGAGCGTGGGATTGCTTCTGGCTGGAAGGAAGCTGAGCTTTCCAAGGAAGGCGTTAGGCGCATCAAACAGCTTCCGGAACTTATCAAAGATGATTCATTTGAGGTAATTTTTCCATCCGACCTCAAGCGGGCGATCGATTCTGCAGAGATACCTTTCGGCAAAACCCATAAAATTATCCCAGACAAAAGACTGCGCGAGGCAAATTACGGCGATTTAGATGGTACCCGAAAAACTTTTAAGAAAAATATGAAGGATTACATTGATCGACGATATCCAAACGGTGAAAGCTACAAAGATGTTGAAGCTCGTATAAGAGAATTATTGGAAGAAAAAAAGTCAGAAGGCCTAGAACACATTGCAATCGTCGGCCATGAAGCCACTCAGCTAGCTTTGGAAGTAATTTGTAGTAGTAAGTCCTGGGAACAGGCCATTGATGAAGATTGGCGCCCCACCCAAACCTGGCAACCTGGTTGGTTTTACGAATACCAGAATAAGCTTTAGCAAATACGATATACTTGTTGTATGGACGAGCTGTCAAATTCTGAATCAAACTTAGAAACAAAAATCGACGATATTAAACCCAACTTAGAAGAAGCAGCTAAAAAAGTGCTTCAGATGAATGATTGCGGCGACTACACCGCTCCCACCAGTATCGGAATGTATCCTCATCAGTGGCTGTGGGATAGTTGTTTTACGGCCATTGGGCTTCGGCATTACAATTTAGACCGCGCTAAAACCGAGTTGTTTAGCTTGCTTAGGGGCCAATGGGCCAACGGCATGCTGCCAAACATGATTTTGAGCGATGACCAAAAAACTCATGACAAAAATATCTGGCGCAGCTGGCTGAATCCAAATGCGCCTGAAGGTGTCGCCACAAGCGGCATAACCCAACCGCCAATGTTGGCTGAAGCTGTGGTTCAATTGGGCAAAAAAATGTCGGCAGCCGAAAAGCGCAGTTGGTATAGAACTATGTATCCGGTACTTGTTGATTATCACAGCTGGCTTTATCAGGAGAGAGATCCCCACGGCGAAGGCTTGGTTCTTCAAATTCATCCGTGGGAAACCGGACTCGACAACACGCCGACCTGGATGAGTCAAATTCGCGAACATCAAATGCCGCTTTGGATTTCGGCAGTTGAAAAGCTTAAATTGTCACCGCTCATCAGCCTGCTCAGACGGGACACCAAGCTTATCCCGGCCGAAGAAAGACTCGACACCATTGATGCCCTGTCGCTTTACAGCGCCCAGCGGCGACTAAGAAGAAAAAATTACGACAGCCGCCGTATAATTGCCAGAGCTCATTTTGCGATAGAAGACATAAACTTCAACTCAATTTTTATAAGGGCCAACAAACACTTGGTAGATATCGCCAAATATATCCGTAGAGAATTGCCTGAAGCGCTTTTAAAAAATATGAAGGCCACCGAAAAGGCCTTGGAGTCGCTATGGGATCCATACTCTGGGCAGTATTACTCGCGGGAATTTACGTCTCATCAGTTAATCAAAATCCCCACCATTGGCACATTGATGCCGCTGTATGCCGGTTCGATCTCTAAAGACCGCGCCAAAGAGCTGGTTAAATTAATCGAGGATGATAAAAAATTCGGCGCTACTTATCCAATTCCTAGCGTGCCGCTTGATAGTGAGTGGTTTAAAGAGCTTCGTTACTGGCAAGGTCCCACCTGGGTGAACACCAATTGGCTGATAATTGAGGGGTTTAAAAACTACGGCTTTGATGATCATGCCGCGGCGCTTGCCGATGCCACCATTGATATGGTTAAGGCCTCTGGTTTTTATGAATATTTTAGTCCGTTAGAACCAAAACCTTCCGGCGCTCAGAACTTTTCCTGGACCGCCGCGCTAATTATCGATTTATTAAAACAAAAATAATTTATCCTCACTTTTTGCTGCTTTTTAATCCACCAGACCTCATCCCTCATACCTTTTTGATTCAGCAAAAAGGTATGCCAAAAACTGACAGGCGA
>CAZWRG010000017.1:0-8862 GCA_964636355.1 uncultured Candidatus Saccharibacteria bacterium
CTTGGACTATTATTGTGGCTTTGACACTCGTCTATCAGGAGCTTTTAGAGCCTGGCTGAGAAGTTAAGCGAGGCCTAGCCTCGCTAATCATTAATGGCAGCGACTGTGTCGCTGCTTAGTTTAGGTGCAGGCTCTGTTTAGGCAAGGGTTGAACTGTTGTTAAGCTGAGGCGCCCTAGGGTGCGAGGACTGTTTGAGCAGTTAATATGCCAGTGGCATATTAACTGTGAGTTCCGCAGCAAGCCTCTGGTTAACAACAGTTCCCCTGACTAAATAGCTGCCTGTCGGTTCTTTGGTAGCTTTCTTGCCGAGCCAAGAAAGCTACTCGGTCAAACCTGCCGAGAGCAGGTTACCGAAACTGAGGGTTTAATGGTTTTGCCTGTTTCCTGAGGTCAGACCTCAGGATGGGTTATTTTATGTTATAATTTTTTGCTGACTCAAAAGGTGGAGAGGGGGAGTTGGTGGGGATAATGGGCTAGAATCCGAAGAAGTACCAAAAGTGATTTAAAATTAATCCAATAATTATCAAGAACCAGCTCAGTAAAATACCTAAATGATTGCGCTGAATAAAGTCATTCACCCTGCCCCAACCCGTCGGCAAAGACACAAGACCTTTTCTAAGCATCCAAACTAAGGAATACCAAAAAGAAGATATCGTCACCACCCAGACAACCATGCAATAAGGGCACAGGGCTTCAATCACATAAATGCTCTGAAATGCCAGCCAATGGACAAAAATCACACCCAAAAACGTACCTAGCAAGAATGTTCGCCAATACCACTTTTTAACAATATTCATTCCAGCTAGCAAACTTACGCCAACTACAATCATCGCTGAAAAGGCAGCTAGTCCAATAAATGGATTCGGGAAATTAAAGGCACTGGCCTGAGGAGTCGCAATAACCGAGCCGCAAGCTACCACCGGATTTATATCACATGCCAGTTGGTGGTTGGGATTTTCGAGCAGTGCGAACTTTTCCATGGTAAGTGTGAAGGCGGCCCATAAACCGATGGTCCCGGCGATAATTAAAAGCCACGGATAAAATCTGTCTAATTTTGATCTAACAAGCTTTTTGGTTGTCATAGCCTTACTCTATTTCTCCATCATGAGGTTTATCTAATAATAAAGGTTCAATTTGTTCATTACCACCGGCAATTTTAACCACGTCTTTATCAACTCGCCCAAGCTGCTTGTGAGCATTATTAAAATGCCCGACTGTGGCGCCCAGGCTTTTGCCAAGTTTTGCCATGTAACCATCAAAACTACGCATATGACGACCCAACTGCTCGACATTTTTGCGAATCAGCTCGGTGTCTTTTTGAATCTCCAAACTATTTAACCCCTGAGAAATTATCTGCAACATTGCCGAAAGCGTGCTGGGACCAACAATTGTTACTCGCTTATCTACAGCGGCGTATTGCATAAAATCGCGGCCATTAACTCCAGCAGCGCCAACTTTATTGGCCAGCAGATCATAATAAATCGCCTCGCTCGGAATAAACATCAAAGCCTGCTCCAGAGTGCCTTTTTTAGGCTGAATGTATTTTGCGGTTTCATCGATTCGCTTCTTTAGGTCTTCTTTAAAAGCCCGCTCCAGTGCTGGGCGATCAGCAGTTTTAGCCTCCATAATACGGTTATAATTTTCAAGACTAAATTTGCTGTCGATCGGCAAGATTTTGTCATCCAGTTTGATAATCGCATCAACAACCAGACCTTCTGCTAATCGATATTGCAGCTCAAAAGTTCCCGGCGGTAACATGTTCTCTAAGATCTGTTTTAGATAAAACTCTCCTAAAACGCCGCGCTGTTTTGGATTAGCCAAGACATTCTGCAAAGATTTTAATTCGCTAGCAATATCGCCAACCTGTTGGTTTGTTTTCTCAAGTGAAGTCAGCTTCTGGGTAATTTCTTTGACGATTTCCTGGTTTATGGCCGATTGCTTGAGCATCTGAGCGCTACTTTTATCCAAGCGATCGCCTAATTGCTGCTGCAGCCCATCTTTTAGACGACTAATATTATCATTAAGATTAGTTAAATCCTGCTTAAGCATCAAAGCGCTTTGAGAATCAGCGGCGCCATTCTGGCCACGCAATAGCAAAAACAACATTACTAAATTTATGGCCCCCAAAATGATTACGGCTATTATCATCAACCGTAATTATACAGCATTACTAAAGTTTAATGATGATCATCGTGATCATCATTATCGTGCGGAGCTTGCAAAGAGTGATCACTGCTAGAATGTTCGGTATCGATGTAGTTATGAGCTAAATTTGCCGCTCCCCAGACTATCAAAATTCCCAGCAAAAACAGCCCTACAGCCATGTGGCCGGCAGTTTTTTTCTTAGACTGTTCGTGAACTAACGGAATCAAATCACTTGAGGCAATATAGATGAACATTCCGGCGGTTATGGCCAGCAAAATGCCAATTGGCAAGTCAAATCGTGAACCCAGCCAAAAAGTCATCACCGCCCCAAAGGTTGATGCTAGGGCAGTAACGACATTTATTATTAATGTTTTTCGGCGCGAATAACCAAATCTAAGAAGCAGTCCAAAATCGCCGATTTCTTGAGGTATTTCATGAGCCGAGACAGCAATTGCCGTGACAATTCCAGTTGGAACATCAATCAAAAAAGCCGCGCCAATTGCTATGCCGTCCAATAAGTTGTGCACTGTGTCACCAACAATAACCAGCGGCGCCGGCGTGGTCTCGTTTTGATGATCATCATGATGGTGATGAAACCAATGCAAAAAATGCTCCACCAAAAAGAACAAAACCACCCCGCCCAAAACAAACTTCATAGCAGATTCCATTGGTATCTGGTGAAGAGCTTCAGGCAATAGGTCAAAAAACGCTGCTGCCAGCAAGGCTCCAGCCGCGAACGGTGTAGCGTATTTTGCCAGCGCTTCAGTGGAGCTTTTGCGACTCAGCAGCAAAACACCGCCAATCAGTGAAAAAACACCGCCAATCAGTGAAAAAAATATTACGTGTAGATAATTTGCCATTTGTAATTCCTAAGTTACTGCAAAAAATTATAGGATTCTCCGCAATTATTGCAAATATGTCGCATTTATTTGTATAATTGAGTCATGAGCAAAGAACTCCCCACTCTTGCTAAAACCCTAAAAGATCACAATATGAGCCTGACCAAACAGCGCCAGCACGTCTTTAATGCTTTGGCTGATAGCGACACCTTAACCATGGCTCAATTAATCCGCAAAGTTAAAACCAAAATGGACCGCGCCAGCGTTTATCGAACGGTTGATTTGTTTGAAAAACTTGGGATTATCAATCGTGTCCAAATTGGTTGGAAATACAAATTAGAACTTAGCGATTTATTCACCGACCATCATCACCACGCCACTTGCATCCAATGCGGTAAAATTGTGTCATTTGAGGAAGATTTTACGCTGGAAAACAATATTTACCACCTGGCGAACGAACTGGGCTTTGTACTGTCAAGTCATTCGCTTGAACTCCGCGGATTGTGCGCCGATTGCAAGCAAAAATAAACAAATTTCTGATAACACAACTGATAACACAAAAAGATCCCGGGTAATAACCCAGGATCTAGGGAAGCCTCACACTTCCAACTATTATTTTACTAGCAATTTTTTGATTTGCAATAAGAATTAGCGCTTTGAAACATAGCGGTTGTCAGCAATAAAAAATCGCCATTTTTTGTCTATAGCTTTACTGATGCCAACGCGCGTAGTTTGAACAATTGCTTCTGGTTTTATGCCAGGCTCGAGCCAAAACTTTTCAGATTGAAGCTTGGCGCCGTTGTCAGACAAATTTACACCCATAGCTTGAGTTAATTTTGCCGGGCCATTTGTTAATAGCAAATCAGACGTCACCATTCGCCGGCTCCTCATTAAATCTACCCCCTCGGTTGGCTCTAAGGCTCTAATTAAAACCCCTTGGCCGTGACCTTTTTGGCCAGTCACAATATTCATACAAAAATGCATTCCATAAGTAAAATAAACATAAATTGTGCCAGCCGCCTCATACATCGAGGCGTTTCGTTTTCGCAGCCCGCCATAAGCATGGCTGGCCGGGTCCTCCATGGTATAAGCCTCAGTCTCCACAATATATCCTGAGGTCAGACCTCGGGAGGATTTGTGAACCAATTTCCAGCCGAGTAAACTTTTAGCGGCCACTAAAGCCGAGGACAAATCCGGCAGTTCCTTGCCGCTCACTGCCAATTATCCTCAATCTGATGAATCCGATCGTGATCGAGCCCAAAATGATGGGCGATTTCATGCCATAAAGTGTGCCGAATCTGGTTTTTTAACCCCCTAAGGTCAGCAGCTGATCTAAGAAGCGGCTGCTTAAACAAGGTGATTTTATCTGGCAAAACCATGTTATAACTATTATTCCGCTTGGTTCTGGGAATGCCTTGATATAAACCAAACAAGGTCTGATCACCTCTTAGATTCAGCTCTGTGCGCTGCTGCGGACTGGGTTCATCCTCAAAAACAATCACCACGTTATTAAGACCCTCAATGTACTCTTGAGGCAAATCGTCCATGGCCTGATTTATTAACTCTTCAAATTGTTGGTCGCTAACTTCTAACACCTTATGCCCTTTTTAAATTAAGCCTGGCCTAGCTTTTAGTTTAACTAATCGAAGCCTAAAGCCAAGTTTAAGTTGACAGTTTAACAATCTGAACTTAATATGGACTGAAAATAACCATAAGCGAGGAAAAAATGTTCAAAAATATCAGAAAAGATTCCAGGGGTGTAGCTCCGGTAGTGTTAATTATTGTGGCTGCTGTGGTGCTGGCGGGCATTGGTTTCGTGGCCTACAGGGTCGCTACTAAGGACAAGTCATCAGATAGCCTTTTAAGTACTGCCGAACAAAAAGCTGCCGCCGCTGAGTGCGAAAAGAAGAACGACAAAGACCTCTGTAAATTCATGACTAGCTGGAAAGCTAATCAAAAATACCGCATGACAATAACTGATCAAGACGGTCAAAAAAGTACTTTCGAAATTGATGGCAACAAGAGTCGCATGTCTATGCCAATGAACGGCGCGCCATACGAAGTCATCACCATAGACAAAACCACTTATACAAAAGCTGGCGAAACCTGGTACAAACAAACTCATAATGATCAGTCAGATCAATTCGCCGAAGATTTCAAAGTAGATTTTGATGAGCCGTCAGATAGCGAAGAGGTTGAAGACACCACTACTTACAAAAACTTAGGCAAAGAAGCTTGTGGCGATCTACAGTGCTTCAAATATCAGGTAATCACCGATGATTCTGAAGAAACTGAGTTCATCTGGTTCGATGACAATGACTATCAGTTACGCCGAGTTCGCTCAGAATCAAAAGACGGCGCCACGGAAATGACTTTCGAGTACGACAATGTATCAATTAGCGAGCCTTCGCCAGTTAAAGAACTACAGCCAAATCAACACATCATGCCTGGCCAATCAGAGCCAATGACCATGCCAGACATGTCGCAGTTCGGACAGTAGTGCCGTATAATCAAGTGGTATGAAGCCACTTGCCGAGAAGATGAGACCAACCAAACTTGCCGATGTTATCGGACAAGAACATTTGGTGGCATCCGGAAAAATAATTCAGCAAATTATTGACAAAAAACAGCCGACCAGCCTGATTTTGTGGGGACCGCCAGGATCCGGCAAGACAACCCTGGCTCGCATAATTGCCAGTGAAACCGAAGCAGAATTTATCGAGCTTAGCGCTGTTACTTCAGGTAAGGCCGATATCACAAAAGTTGTAGCCCGCGCTGAAGCCAATCAGCGGCTGGGCATGCAAACAATTTTGTTCGTTGATGAAATTCATCGTTTCAACAAGGCTCAGCAGGATGCCTTTTTGCCGCACATCGAAGACGGGACGATTGTCTTAATCGGTGCAACCACCGAAAACCCAAGCTTTGAAGTCATCACGCCGCTGCTTAGTCGAAGCCGGGTTTTAGTACTCGAACCACTTAATAAAGATGACTTGAAGAAAATTCTAAAAAAAGCTGCTAAATCAGAAAAAATAACGGCTAAGCAACTGCCCGCTAAAAGCCTTGAGTTGTTGGCCGAACTGTCTGGCGGGGATGCTCGCGTGGCGCTTGGCAATCTGGAGCTGGCTCGGCAGCTGGCGAATGGCAAAATCATTACTCCAAAAATCATTACCACTGCTGCCCAGAAGCGTGTTCCTGGCTATGACAAAGCTGGTGAGCAGCACTACAACATTATCAGCGCCTTTATAAAATCACTCCGCGGCAGCGACCCAAACGCCGCTCTTTATTATTTAGCCCGCATGCTTCAGGCTGGTGAAGACCCAAAATTCATAGCCCGGCGAATGGTTATTTTTGCCAGCGAAGATGTTGGGCTGGCGGCGCCGGCGGCTCTTAATTTAGCGGTCAGTACATTTCTAGCGGTCGAGAGAATTGGCCTGCCGGAATGCCAGTACAATCTGTATCATTGCGCCACTGTGCTGGCCAAAACTGACAAATCACGAACCGTTACAGACGCAATGCACGCCGCCCAAAGCGCGGCACGCGAGCATCCGGACTTGCCAGTGCCAGTTCATCTGCGTAACGCCCCGACCAAGCTCATGAAAGACCTAGGCTACGGCAAAGATTACAAATGGCAAGCTGATTTCAAACACCAAAAAGGCTTCCTGCCAGCAGAACTGAAAGACCTAGACCTGTTTTTATAAATTAGCCGTCGCTAAAATACTGTCAAATATTAACCGACGATCAGCATACCAAGAGTAGTTTGGTACATCTTTAGGATGATTGTTAGGAAAATAATTCTCCGGAATTTTTGGCTCAGAGCCGGCATCGCGTCGGTACTCAATCGCTAAATCATCGCGCTCATATTCGGGATGGCCCTGAAAAAATATTGTCAGTTTATCGATGCTGCGCTTTTCAGCCACAAGCCAGCCCGGCTCAAAGCCTTCGGCGAGAACTGTCAAATCGGTATCATCGAGTAGCTTAGCTGAAACATTGCCCCACCGTGAATGTGGAGCCCTAATAACAGGCCCCGTACCATCAAGCAAAGGGCTGTCTTGAACAACATCATGGCAATAAACTCCGGCAATTTTTTGATTTTGGATATCTCTATCTATTTCGTACAAATGTTTAAGCACGATGTGACTGGCTAGGCATGAATAAATAGTCAGTCGACTATCAGTTTCCGCCCAATCAATAATTTCTGCTAGCTGATCAATATATTTGATTTCTGAAAAAGGCAGCGGAGAACCATCCGGCCGAACTTCGAGGTTAGCTCCAGTAACAATTAAGCCATCAAGCTGATCAGCCAGTTGGCTAAACGTTTTATAGCCATCCAGTAAATTACTAGATCGACACTCACCCTTTCTAGGATCGTCATCAAATCGAACTGGCACTACTTCAACGCTGTCTCCCAAAGCATCACGCCACTGATATTCAGTTTTTGGTAAAGCCGGAGCTGGCATCAAATTCAATAGACCAATCTGCGGTAAACATTCTAGCTTGTCAATCTCTAGGCTCATTTGCTTACTTTGTCTCCTATCGGCACGATTTCAAATTTTACCAAGGATTCATTTTCAACTAGCTGATACTGCGTACAATTGCCAGCAATAATTGCAGCAGCACACCTCGCTGCGCTTTCTTGCAGCTGCATTTCATTATCGTTTTCGCAAGTCACCGGGAGATTCCCTGTTACCAAATCAGTAATTGTTGGTGTTCTTGATAGGCGAATTACTTTCGTTGCGCCAAGCGCCTCGGCAATCCGAAGTGCTCTACCCTCCTCAGCAACAGCCGCAAAGAACCCTTCTATATCTTGGTGCTCTTTCTCACATACATTAAATTTTGACATAAAAATATCCTTTCTGGCCAAGCCAAGAAAGGACGTACACAGAAGGTGTCGATATCTTTCTTCAGCCGTGGCCGAAGCCTAAATGGAGCACCTTATCCTACATCGCCAAAGCTACGAAGAACAGGTTGCTGACGGGTCAACGGGTTAGGTCCCTAGCCGTACTCTTTATATCTTTAAATTGTTAACTACTCTAGATTATCACAACACAATTCAGATGCATAGTATTTGCTTTTTACTCCTCATTATTATATTATCGGGTTTATGCGTATAATCACACCGGACCAAAAATTCGAAACGTTGCCAAATAGAGAATTCTCTCTTGGCATCTCAGATCTTGTCTACACCCTTAAGCATGACGCAGTCTCTCCATATTTTTGCGATATATTAGCAATCAACGGCCAGAGAGTTATTGGAAATCCTGTTTCGCTCTTTGGACCCGGCGACGGAGAAGAACTCCATCGAGGTGTGCTGAAAATTGGCGAATCGGTATGGTGTAGTGATCGGCTGCCCGATAATAAATTGCTGCTTGGGGTACTGTTGGGCTTCGAGCAAAGACAAGTAAGACTGTCAGCTTAGTTCAAAAACCGAATATTTTGCGATATAATGTGCCATTGTTTCTAGCGCTTGCTGCTGATAAGCTAGATTGCTAGAATTTAACGCCTTGGCAGTCTATACTGAAGTCTATTATTGGGGATTAGCCAAGTGGTAAGGCAGCGGCCTGTCCGAGGCTTTAGCCGAGTAGAATATTATTAGGTCCCATGGACCAGAACCTTATAATTTGATGTCCGAAATGACATAAAACTATCAAAGTATTGGGGATTAGCCAAGTGGTAAGGCAGCGGGTTCTGGTCCCGTGATCGGGGTGAGAACAGCCAGTGGCTGTTCGCAAGGCAATCTTCACTTGAAAGCTGTGCTTTCAAAGCAGAAGTTGCGGGCCTGCGGAACGTAGGTCGAAATCCCTGGATTCGAACCCCTTAACAATTTATACTGAAGTTTATTATTGGGGATTAGCCAAGTGGTAAGGCAGCGGGTTCTGG
>CAZWRG010000018.1:0-6235 GCA_964636355.1 uncultured Candidatus Saccharibacteria bacterium
GTATTAGGCACGCCGCCAGCGTTCATCCTGAGCCAGGATCAAACTCTCCAAAAAGTAGATAAGGGGCTCGCCCCTTAGTCGCGGTGCGAGCAGATGAACTGCTCGAGACCGGCCTATCCCCCTAAAGCGATTTCTTGCGAAATCGTAGGTGGCTATCCACAAAGAATTTGTCTGATTCAGTCAGAAACTCTGACTTACTGTTTTCAAACAATTCACATATTGTGAACTGACGTTGATTTGCACTACATAAGTTTTTAACGATCGTTTCAGAGACGCCTTAACAGACACTCCAAAAGACTCAGAACATCATACATGGTTCATTACAGATATGTCAACACTATTTTTGGAATGTTTAATAGTTAGATTTACAACACTCCACACATCATATGTACCGCTAATAATTTAAGTAATCTCCCGGAGTTTTTGCTCTTCTTGCTTCAAGGCATCTTTTTGCTCGCAAATTTTGCGCTTACTTATCTGTACTTGCATCTCTGTTTGAATAATCCAGGATGACACCGCCTTTTTGCATCTTTCGTAAGTTCCCTGACATACTGCTTCCTTTGTATCGACCGTATCTTCTTGTTTACTAGATATAGTCCCGCAGTTCAGACTAACAGTTACCTCACTATCTTGACCTACCCTTGCATCAACTTTCATCACACAACTTTGAGTATCGCAGTTGGGCAATATATCGCCTAATCTTGCCTGAACTCGTTCATCAAGCCCCTCATAGTGTCCTGGACCGCCCCCAAATCCATTAATAAATTCCATACCCTGAACATCGATAATAGTATCGACAATTTCTTGTGCAGATTCAACGCCTGAATTGCCCGTTGTAAAACGTGCAGTTGGAGTTGCTTCGTAGTGAGATTCAGTTTCAATCCTTTGCGCCATAAAATACTCCTTTTAACCTGATCATATTACTATACCTATTATGATGCAAGCTTGAGCAGGATGTTACTTTTTGGATGGTTTTTCAGACTTAGCTTCTGGGGCTGGAGTTTCTTCGTCGTCTTCTTCGATTGGCTGTTTGTCTACTAGTGCCAAAGATACTACTTCGTCGCCATCATTAAGACGCATTATTCTTACACCCTGAGTTGCGCGTCCAAGTGCTGGAATGTCTTTTAGGCCAAGACGGATAGTTTGACCGTTCTTAGAGATAAGGATGACTTCCTGAGTGTCGTCTACTAGAGACTTAACGCCAATTAGGTTTCCGGTCTTCTTGTTTACGACTGCACTTCTGATTCCCACACCACCGCGTTTGTGAGCTGTGAACTGAGAAATCTTTGTTCGTTTTCCGTAGCCGAACTCGCTAATTACAAATATATTTGAGTCTGCTTCTACTACATCCATACCAATTACCTGATCGCCAGTACGTAAGCGTATACCTCTGACGCCGCGAGCTACACGTCCCATTGGTCGAGCGTCTTTTTCGTGGAAGCGAATTGCCTGACCCTGCTTGGTAGAGATTACCACCTCATTATCACCAGTGGTCATGCGGATCCATTTGAGCTCATCACCTTCATCCAGATTTATTGCAATCAAGCCGCTACTTCGAACATTTTGGTACTGTTCAAATGGTGTCTTCTTTACTACACCACGAACCGTACACATCAGTAGATTTTCTTTGTCTGTATTCTTTTTGATCTTGATGACCGAACTGACTGTCTCTTCTGGCTGAAGCTGCAACAGGTTTACGATTGCAATACCCTTGGCACTGAGATTGGTCGCTGGCACTTCATAAGTCTTGATCCTAAAAACGCGGCCTTTGTTGGTAAAGAACAACAGATAGTCGTGTGTGCTAGCATTTACAACATGTTCGATTACATCTTCTTCTCTTGTGACCATACCGCGACGACCTTTGCCACCGCGACCCTGACGTTTATACTCAGCGACTGAACTGCGCTTTATATAATTATTTGCTGTAAGGGTTACAACAACTTGCTCATCAGGAATCAGGTCTTCATCATTTAAGCGTCCAAGCTCTTGTGGGATAACCTGGGTACGACGCTCATCTCCATAGAGCTTCTTGAGTTCTTTTAATTCCTCTTTGATGATGGCCAAGATCTTATTCTGATCAGCTAAGATTGCCTCTAGTTCACTGATTGTCTTAAGTAGAGCGGCTAGCTCATCCTCGATCTTTTGTCTTTCAAGCCCAGCCAGTGTTCTAAGCTGCATGGCCAAGATGGCTTTGGCCTGGATTTCAGTCAAATTAAACTTGGTAATTAAGTTTTCTTGGGCCTCTTCGGTTGTCTGACTAGCCCGAATTGTCGCAATGACTTCATCAATGTGATCAAGTGCGATTTTCAGGCCTTCAAGTATGTGAGCTCGTTCCTTAGCTTTTCGAAGTTCATACTCTGTTCGACGTCGAACAACTGTTTGGCGGTGCTTGAGGTACTCCTGCAAGATGTCCTGCAGGCCAAGCACTCGCGGCTGAATGCCGTCAACCAGCGCTAACATGTTGTAGTGAACAGATGATTGCAGAGGTGTCAGTTTATACAGTTGGTTAAGGATTTTCTTGGGGTAACCGTCTTTTTTAATATCAATTACAATTCGAACTTGGCCACGAGCCGTTTCATCACGAAGATCACTGATTCCGGTGATTTTCTTTTCCTTGACCAGATCAGCAATCTTTATAATTAGCGTTTCTTTGTTAAGTGCGTAAGGGATTTCGGTAATTACAATCTGATGACGGCCCTTTTTGCCTTCGACAATTTCGGCCACACCACGGACGACGATTCCACCGCGACCAGTAGCAAAAGCAGATCGGATCGAATCAGCACCATAAATAATGCCGCCGGTTGGGAAATCTGGCCCTTTTACGTGCTCAAGCAAATCGTCAAGTGTAGAGTCAGGTTTATCAATCAGTTGAATAATTGCATCGACAACTTCATTGAGGTTATGAGGCGGGATGTTAGTGGCCATACCGACCGCAATACCCATCTGGCCATTTAGCAGCAAGTTTGGCAGCTTAGCCGGCAAAACCTCTGGCTCTTGCTCGGAGCCATCATAGTTGTCCCTGAAAGGTACGGTGTCTTTGTCGATATCTTCAAGCAAAGCTGAACCGGCTTTAGCCATTCTAGCCTCGGTATAACGTTGAGCCGCTGGCGGATCACCGTCCATCGAGCCAAAGTTACCTTGGCCATCGACCAACAGATATCTGGTTGACCAGTCTTGCGCCAATCGAACCATCGAATCATAGATAGCGGTATCGCCATGGGGGTGATATTTACCCATAACATCACCGGTAATTCGAGCACTTTTAACAAACTTACTGCCTGGCTTCCAGCCGTTCTTTTCCATTGAGTATAGAATTCTTCGGTGAACCGGCTTTAGCCCATCACGAACATCCGGCAAGGCGCGAGCCACAATCACACTCATCGAATAGCGAAGATAGCTATCCTCCATTACGTCTTCGACCGTGCGCAGCTCTACAGTACTAGAGTGATCACTGCTAACATACTGTGCATTATCAAATCTATTATCAGCGTTACTGATTACTTCGCCGCTATCTCTGTTTTCGTCCATAATATCACTCATCTTAAACGTCCAAATCCTTCACAAATTTTGCATGGGTTTGAATAAAGTTCTTACGCAACTCTACCTCTGATCCCATGAGTTTATTAAAGATCGCATCAGCTTTTTCGGCGTCCTCTAGTCTAACTTGAATCAACACCCGGTTTTCTGGATTCATGGTTGTCTCCCAGAGCTGCTCAGCATCCATTTCACCCAGACCTTTATAGCGCTGTACATCAGCTAAGCCGGCCTGTCTCTTACGATCATCATTTGGGTTGACCGCTGTACCGCGAGCTTTTCGCTCCTCAATCAAGCGATCGATTATTTTGTCGCGCTCTTGATCACTGTAGGCATACCAACGCTTATTGCCACTACCCTTAAGCAGGTATAGTGGTGGCTTTGCCAAGAACAGATGTCCACCATCGATAACTGGCTGCATATGACGGAAGAAGAAAGTAAGTAGCAGTGTACTGATGTGAGATCCGTCGACGTCGGCGTCAGTCATAATAATTATCCGGTTGTACCTCAGGCCATCAATATTAAACTGCTCTTCAATACCAACGCCCAGGGCTTTAATTAGAGTGACGATTTCGTTATTAGCCAACATCCGATCAAGCCGAGCTCTTTCAACATTCAGCACCTTACCTCTAAGCGGTAAAATAGCTTGGGTCTTACTGTCGCGGCCAGATTTTGCCGAGCCGCCCGCTGAATCTCCCTCAACGATATAAAGTTCTGAATTATTAGGATCTTTAGAGGAACAATCGGCTAATTTACCAGGTAAGCCAGAGCCTTCTAACACGCCCTTTCTAATAATATTATCCCGTGCGGCGCGGGCAGCCTTACGAGCCCTAGCCGCTAGCAGCGCCTTACCAACTATTTTCCTGGCAACCGCTGGGTGTTCTTCTAGATAGTAGCTAAGGTGCTCACCTAAAACAGTCTCCACATAACCACGCACCTCTGGATTGCCCAGCTTGTTCTTAGTCTGGCCTTCAAATTGAGGATCCGGTAACTTAACCAAGATTACACAGGTTAGACCCTCGCGCGTATCCTCACCGGAAAGATTTTCTTCCTTTTCCTTAAGCAAACCGTTTTTACGAGCATAATCGTTGATGATTCTGGTCAGTGCGGCCCTAAAACCAGTCATATGAGTTCCGCCATCCGGGTTGTAAACGTTATTGGCAAAGGCTTTAATCGTCTCGTTGTAGGCGTCGGCGTACTGCATAGCAATCTCAACCTGAACGTCTTTGACGGTTTTATCTACATAAAAAACATCCTCGTCAACGACATCCTTGCCGTAGTTTAAATGCTTAACATATGACCTGATACCGCCCTCAAAATAAAAACCATGCCGCGCGCCAGTTCGCTCGTCGACAATATTGGTTCTAATTCCTTTTGTTAGATAAGCGGCGTGCCTTAAACGATCAAGAATTGTCTCGTAGTTGAATTTTACGGTTTCAAAAATTGTAGCGTCTGGATAAAAAGTAATGTCTGTGCCGGTTCGATCAGTCTTGCCAATTACCTGTAAATCATTCTGCGGCACACCAGCCTCGTACTCTTGGTGATGAATTTTGCCGTCTTTATGAACATCAACAATAAACCTAGAAGATAGAGCATTTACCACACTGGAACCAACGCCGTGAAGTCCACCGGATACTTTATAACCGCCGCCGCCGAATTTACCACCAGCGTGAAGCACCGTCAGAACTGTCTCAACAGTGCTCTTTCCGGTTTTTGGGTGAATATCTACAGGGATACCACGGCCGTCGTCACTAATATTAATTCCACCGTCATCAAGTACTCTGACTGATACGGTTGTGGCGTGGCCGGCAAGCGCCTCGTCAATACCGTTATCAATAATTTCCCAAACTAAGTGATGGAGGCCTTCGACCCCTGTTCCACCAATATACATACCCGGTCGTTTACGAACCGGCTCTAAACCCTCTAAGACCTGAATTTGATCAGAAGAATAACCCTTTTGTTTCGCCACGTTTTATCAACCCTCTTTTACAACACCTTATTTTTGCGTCATCTACCATTATAGCGGATTTATCCACTGCCTACAACAGTAAAGGTCTTGTATGAACACATAGCTTTATGGTTCAATAAACATAAGCAAAATGCTAAAAATTGGAAAACTAAAATGTTCAAAAAACTGCTGAGTAACCTACCATTCAACCCAAGCTTAATCGGCCAGGTGTCGTTTTACGCTAAACGTATTAAACGCGAAGAGTCGCTTCGGCGCACTGGCCTGGCGTTTGTGGTACTAGCGATGGTAGTCCAAATGTTTGCGATTGCTTCTCCTTCAGAACCAACCTTAGCAGCCTCCAGTAATGACATTATCTGGGGTGGCTTCACCTCCAAAGAGCAGGCTGTTAATTATTGCCGCAGTAACACTCAAGAGTTTGCAACTATCTTGGCTTATCACAATGTATCTTGCGAAGCTCTAGCTGGCGCCACTGTAACTCACCTAAAATCTACAGATTACAATAACCGACTGTACTCGATGGGTCGAAATCCTCAGGGCCCGGTCATCACTCGAACCGGCAAACCAACCAATGAATTTGCCGTCGGCATAGATGGCAAGAACTATTACATGCGCCTATTATCAGCCTGGGACAGTTATTCTCACTCCACCTATCAAGTCCTGCGGCTCACTAATGCTCAGGGTCAGGTAATATATATCCTGTTTAATTGTGCCAATATCGTCACTATTGACCGC
>CAZWRG010000019.1:0-4325 GCA_964636355.1 uncultured Candidatus Saccharibacteria bacterium
GGGGCCGGCGTGGGGTCTGTGCTCGGCGCGCTTCCGGGTTTGTAGCCTAGACCAACACTTCCGAGTGGTACAAACTCTTTGCTAGGAGCACCTTTGCGAACGCTGCCAACAGTTTTTTGAGCGCTACTTTTTAGAGACAATTGACTTTCCCAGCTGCGAGATTCGCCATTAGTTGACTCTGTAAGATAAGAATCGCGGATAGTAAAGTTGTTTACTCCGCTAGCTGCCCAATATTTGAAAGTCCCGGGGTTAAAGAAATAATCAGCCGGCCATTTGGAGTTTTTGATAGCATCGGTCGGCCATTTAGTAGGGTGACGCAGCTCCATGCGGTTCATTTCTATGTTAGTGCTCTTGCCGTTACCAATATCCTGGAAGAAAAATCCTTGATAAGTCAGACCATCAACCGTCCAGTCCGAGAAGTAAGAGCCTTGCGACGGCTGGAACCATGATTGATAAAGATCGCCGCCCCAATGAGTGGCCTTGTCGCCAAATTTATTCGGACGAACAGCAATAATAGGATCATTAAACCGAATCTTTTGCATTGTCAGCTTAGCGTTAGGGTTCTCGGAGGCTTTATTGTTGGCATTAATACCCTCAAATAACCACTTACCGCCCACCTCCAAGCCTTCGATATATAAATGTCCGGTCCAGTTTTGGAGATTCATCGCCCGGTTTTGCCGGGCTGGATTATTTGAGCTTGTCGGTGGTAGCTGCGGTGAATGATCAACCCTGATAGATCCGCCGATGACGACAACATTTCTTCCGCCAGAAATATTAAGCTGCGGTACAGGTTTATCCGGCATGATCAGATAATAATCAGTGTTGGGGTCGAGCTTGTTGGCTACACCGTTATCCGGCACATAAAATTTAGTATATTTGGAATAATCTGGTCTAGCATAATAAAGGTCAGGAGAGCTAGCATTTATCGCTGTGACCAGGACGGTGCCAACTACTGCAAAGGCAACCGCAAAGATAACAAAACGTTTCTTTTCGGAAAGTCTGCTTCTAAATACATCTGACCATCTGGTTTTTTTGGCAGTTGACTTTTTATTTTTAGTGTTTTTCATGGGTTTTCTCTTAGCCTTTGGCATAATTGCTTCACTTTATTAAATGATTATGCTTATCATTTTACTCCTACATTTTTCAATATACAAACCATTAGCTAAAAACGTAATAAAAACTACAACACTCTATGTTTATAGTGTTTGATCGGTCAGATCTTTTGAGGACAATTTATAACATCTTAGCCGCAGTCTGCCTCCGGGGGTTAAAAACAATCAAAAAGTTAGTCATTTTTAAATTAAGTGATTTGTTTGCATAATATTAATAGAGGAAAAAGCATGAAAGTATATACAATTGGACATTCGAATCGTTCTATTCAGGAGTTTTTAGAGCTTTTAACACTAAATAATATCGATCAGCTGGTTGACGTGCGAACAATTGCTAAATCCAGGCATAATCCGCAGTTTGGCGAATCAGAAATCAGGCAAGGTTTGTCAGCGGCTGGAGTGGAATATGTGCGGCTGGAAAAGCTTGGTGGCCTCAGGCCAACCAAATCAGATTCAGTTAATAAGGGCTGGAATAACAAATCTTTCAGAGGCTATGCCGATCATATGCAGACTGAGGAGTTTGAAGCCGGGCTTAAGCAGCTCATTGATTTAGCCGCCGCCAAGCCGACGGCTATTATGTGTGCCGAGGCTGTTCCGTGGCGGTGTCATCGGTCGTTAATCGGCGATGCGCTGCTGGTTAGAGACATAGAAGTAATTGACATAATTTCCAAAAATAATCTGCGGCCGCATAAACTGACGTCTTTTGCCCGCGTGAACGGCAAGACAATCACTTATCCAGCCGAGTAGAGCTTGAAGATTCTAATTTTGATTAGTGTTCAGCTGATAACGAATAGCCGAGATTAATTGGGTTGGCGAGAGGTCAGATTTAACAAAGTTTTTACTTATACCCAGCTCGCGGGCGCGATCAATTTCTTTGCCGCTCGATAAATTGCTCAGAATAATTATTTTTGACTTCATTTTATCCAGCTTGTCGAGATTTTCTAGAAACTCAATGCCATCCATGACCGGCATCATAATGTCTAGCAAAATAAGGTCGTAGTTTTCTGACTGGCATTTCAAAAGAGCCGCTTTGCCATCGCTTGCCACGTCGATGTTATAGGGCAGAGTAGACAGAATCAACTGATAAGTTTCACGTAAAATCTGTTCATCTTCAACTAGTAGAATTTTACGCATCGGCTCGCTCCTTTGGTAAATAAACATGAAATGACGTACCTTTACCAAGCTCTGACTCGACTTTTATTTTACCGCCGTGAAAGCTGATGACTTTCTCGGCCCAATAAAGTCCCAGCCCGCTGCCAGCCACTTTATGGGACAAATCATTTGGTATACGCTGGAATTTTTCAAATAATACCGGGATGTCTTGCTTATTAATGCCAACGCCAGAATCTTTAATGATGATGTGGGCGTAATCATTGGTAGTTTTGGATTTAAGCTGTATTTTGCCGCCCGAATTTGTATATTTGGAGGCGTTGTCGATGATGTTTTCAATTGCCATCCTGAGGTAGTGTTCATCGGCGATAATCGTTAGCGGCGCTTTTTGCAAGGATAGATCTACAGTTTGACCGCGGTCATTAATCACACCTCTGTATTGTTTTTCGACTCCGCGCAGAATTTCGTTTAAATCAAGCCATTGCTTATTTAAGACAACTTTTCCGGAGTCTATCTGAGCGACCCGGAGCATGCTGTTGACGATCATAATTTGACGATCGTTGATTTCGTAAGCCTTTTGGATGATTTCACTTATATTAATCGGCAACGTGCCCTCAAAACCTTCCAGCAAAAGCCCAAGAAGTTGCTTGATTGTCGAGGCTGGGGTTCGCAGTTGATGTGAGGCCAGCGAGATAAATTCGTCTTTTGATTCGTTGAGTTTTTGAAGAGTGTTTTGTTGTTCTTGCAGCAGGATGTTGGCTTTTCTGAGACTGTCTTCGTGCTCTTTTCTCTCTGTTAAATTGCGAGTTACCTTAGCAAAACCCTGAAGCTTACCAGAATTGTCATAAAGAGCGGTGATAATAACATTGGCCCAAAACCGGGAGCCGTCTTTTCTGATGCGCCAATCTTCGTCCTCTACACGTCCAATTTTCTTAGCTATTTCAAGTTCTTTTTGTGGTTTTTGGTCTTTGATGTCCTCTGGAGAGTAAAAAATTGAAAAGTGTTGACCAATAATATCTTTGCTGGTGTAGCCCTTGGTGTTTTGGGCGCCTTTGTTCCAGGTTTGGATATAGCCATCCCTGTCCATGAAAAATATCGCGTAATCCTGGACGTTTTCAACCAATAATTTATACATATCGAGTTCCGTCAACGCCTTAGTATGCTCCTTTTGGAGCGAACGTAGTTTCGCCGGATTGGTATCATTGGATTTATCGGTAATAAACGCCTCCCGCTTAACTCAAAACTAACTTTCCTATGTTGTATTATACGCTGTTTTTCTGGCTGACCTTTATTTTATCTCCTAACTAGCTAGCAAGGCCTGCTGGAATAGGCGGTATTTATAAATGTATAATGAACCTATGAGCGGAAATATTAAGACCAAGGTAAACGACGCCAGTGTTATAGGTTTTATAGAGAGCGTAGAAAACGCTACCAGGCGCGAAGACGGTTTTAGGTTGCTCGAAATTTATACTCGGGCAACCGGAGAAGAGTCCAAAATGTGGGGCACCAGCATGATTGGTTTTGGCAAGTATCATTATAAGTCAGACAGAAGTGCCCAGGAAGGCGACTGGCCATTGGCGGCTTTTTCACCCCGCAAACATAATCTCACTCTGTACATAATGCCGGGCTTGTTTGACCTCACGGATTTATTAAAGAATTTAGGCAAACACAAAACCAGCAAGGGGTGTCTGTATATAAATAAATTAACCGATGTTGATCTAAATATTCTGGAAAAAATAATCAAAAAATCCTATAAGGAATCCAATAAACAATTCAGCTAAAGTTATTTAGGAATCTCAGTCGTTACCCAGACATCATCGGCTAGGCACTGATAAACAGTCCGGTCGTACTCGGTGTTTTTAGCGTCAGGGCGGTTATAGCTAACTTCCCGCCGAATTATTTTCATAGGCTGCTTACAAAGTGGACATTGCATAGTTAGATAGTATCAAACCCTGCAGCAGCTATTCCTGCCCAGTAATTGCCACGGATAACATAGACAGTATGTCTCGGAGTAACTAAACTAAAAGCCCGCCTTGTGGCGGGTTTTTAGTTTGGCTGGGGATGAGGGATTCGAACCCCCGATCACGGGACCAGAACCCGCTGCCT
>CAZWRG010000020.1:0-2490 GCA_964636355.1 uncultured Candidatus Saccharibacteria bacterium
TATCCGTACCGGAAGGTGCGGATGGATTACCTCCTTTCTAGGGAGTTTTACCAAGCCGTGGACCTCTATAGAGTCCATGAGCTATGGTCGATCCTTGATGATTGCATCTAAAGCTGGCAATCATCGCTAAGGAAATAGCTTAGAGCTGACGTTGAATGCACTACAGAAGTTTTTAACTGCCCGAGCATTTCGGGACGAGAAGCCGAAAGATTAAAGGACCCTATCTGCGAGAAGGGTTCTTTTATATTTCTGGCACTCATGCGGAACATAGAAGATGAGTAATCAGCAGGATTGATTTAAAGAATCAGGAATACGCCCACTAGAATAATTGTAATAGCACTAGCCTCTTGGACGACCTGGGTTAGGCTTTGTTTCTTTTCTTTGTAGGACTTTATAAATCTGCTAAGTAATATTCCGTAAACCAGGGTGAAAACAGGCTGAAAGGAAGTAAGCGTGGTTACGATAGCAAGTGGGGCAAATAATGTAGCGTAATAGAAGCTAATTCGGCCGCCCAGCCCAATCACGTCACTCAGCAAAGCCCATCCCATTACTCCGATCCCGTTTTGTTTTATGCAGGCAATAAAATCTTTTCGATATGAAGTTGCGACTAAAAACACCAGCAAACCTCCTATAAATAAACCGATGTGTTGCCAAAATGCATTTTGCCAAAAAGGTAGTTCGTTAGTGGATACAGCTTTAAATATCAATGCATTAACTGACATCATAAAAGTTGAAAGTAGCATCAGTAGCATTGAGGTTACCTTGATTCGTCTAGATCCGGTCTTCTTATGGTTCAAGTTACTAGAAATAAGAATCGCTCCGGCAATAACAACCAGAACACCTATGATTTGCGTCAACGATAGCACTTCATCTAAAAACACGAGCCCAAAAAAGTAAGCGAACACTGGACCCGTTCTAAAAAGTGCCGCGATAAATGTAGCGTTTTCGCGACTTAATGCTATGGTCGAGGGTATTACAGCTAGTGTGAAAATAGCGCCCGAAATTAATAGCGCCACAACATCAGAGGTCGAAATATTAAAAACACTCGTTCCTGACAATAGGATGAGAATGGATATCATCAGCCCAGTCAGGGACATGAACATCACTAAAATGCCAGGGTTCCACTTTTTAAAGTAGTTATCAATGATGTACTTATCGATGTAGTTGTCCGCAGCCCAAAGTGCAGGAGGGAGTAGTGCGAAGAGTATCCAGGACATTTGTCAAAATTATGACACAGTCCTTACTAAATAGGAATTGCTTAATCTTGCAAGAGGGATTCTTTTAAATTTATACAGAATGACTTTAACCAACTTGATGGCTGGAAAGAGTCTAGAGCTACGGCTGTCAACTCTGTTGCTGATATCAGACTTGTTTAACAGGGAAGTTTCAGGTACAATACTGCGGTATTTTGGTTGGTCCGTAAAATACATTTACACTTTTATCTGGTTGAGGGGCAAATGTCTCAGTTGGCCGCAGCTTGCTGCATAAATAGAAATGACACCTCTAGGTGCTCTAGCCAACCGATGCCCGAGTCGACACTAAGTACATTTCAATATTTTAATCTGGTGTGAGGGGCGATAGCTCAGTTGGCTAGAGCACCTGCTTTGCAAGCAGGGGGTCCGGGGTTCGAGTCCCCGTCGCTCCACCAGGTATAGAAGTTTAGATAAGGGCGATTAGCTCAGCTGGTTAGAGCGCGTCACTGATAATGACGAGGTCGGAGGTTCGAGTCCCTCATCGCCCACCAATAAAAGCACCTGAATTAGGTGTTTTTATTTTGGTCGTCGGGGTATAAAATTGATCCATAAACCATATTAAAAAAGGATGAACAAAATGGCTAAGAAGAATAAACAAGCAGAGAATACTAAAAAAGCAATCTCTAACATCTATGTATATATATTCATCGCTTTCGTGGCGTGGGTGCTCGGTTTCATCCCATACGTTACCTGGATTACACCAATAGCGCTGTTGGTTGCATGCTATGAACTCGGCAGACTCAACAAAACTTTTTTATAATTACAATCTAAACTGTTAATTTGTAGCAACTATTACATCATTATAGGCTTGACCGCCTCTGTTATAGCTGCTATCATTGTTTAGCTGCTTGAGTTTAGGTCAGTTGGTAAACGCTAAACCGCCAAGCCAGAAACGTAAACTCAAGTTGAAAACAGCAGCAAGACATATTTTGTTTAGTGGGTTGTCTTGAGTTAGTATCTTAACAATTAGAATTAAAATTTTGAGATTTAAGGCAAACGGCTAAATTGGAAGATGGAAGCTAGAACAGAGAATTTGGTGAATACGCCATATTCCACCTTCTAAATTCTAAATTCCAAAATATTGGTAATACCAATAACTAGTCAATTGCACTATATCGTAAAAAGTTACTCAAGCGCACACAAGGGATGCCTTGACATAAGATACCGATGAAGGACGTAAGGAGCTGCGATAAGCTTCGGGGAGCTGCTAACTAAGCTTTGAACCGAAGATTTCCGA
>CAZWRG010000021.1:0-2156 GCA_964636355.1 uncultured Candidatus Saccharibacteria bacterium
GTACTAATAATATTATAGTACTATAATAATTAAAGCAAGTTATAGATGAAAACTTCTGTCAAAATCTCGAATCCGTCGGTTTGTAATGATGACCAGGCTTCTTCTAGGTTTGATGAATCAATGAAGTTGGTTGGTGATTTTTGGCTGCTTCAAGTTGTCGACTCATTAGCAACTGGTCCTTTGCGTTTTTGTGAAATTGAAAGAGCATTGCCGCAAATTAATCCGGTGACGCTGACCAATCGACTCAAAAAAATGGAAGAGTCAAAATTAGTAAATCGAATAACCGAAATCCAAGATAAGCAATCGGTATCTTACGCCTTAACCGACAAAGGCTTGGCAGTTTTGCCAATAATTGAATCAATCAAAAAGCTCAGTGATTAATTAACAGTTAATTGGCCATTTGGTGGCAGGGCAGCAAACCAGCTGTTACCGCGATTAAGTGGAATTTCAGAGTTGTTTTCATCAAACAACATTAGACGTTTATTTAAATCAGATTGCCGCCAAGTGCCTTTTACAGCGGTGCCATCTTTATAGACAATTGCCTCTCCGCTACCGGTCGCCTGACGAATATTGCTCATTTTAATAACTATCAGATTTTTGACAGTGATCGGTTGGTCAGTCGCGGCGTCAATATCAGGCTGTCCGGCAAGATACCTGGTGTAATTATTGCTGTCTGGGTCATAGCGAAATTCAGCTACATAGTTTACAGAAGAGAAGTTTATGCGGATGGTTTTGGCGTCTGGTTGCTCACTAGGACTATCCTGGCTTCTGAGTATCTCGGTCATTTGACTGGTTTGATGCTCCAGATCGGACTGTAAATTTATTAAATCTTTGACTCGTGCATACATATTGTGAGGTGCTTGGCGGTCAGATGATCGAAAATACGGCTCACTGTAGCGGAACTGGTTTAGAGTTTTTAGATTATTGCGAGTGATCATTTCAAGCGCGTCGGTACTGCCGCCGACATGAGCAATCGAGGCGTCAAAGCCACCAGCCCACGCAACAAAATGTGGCCGTACACTCCGTACTGGTCCAACCAACTCTGGAGTATCTTCTTGAAATAATGCCAGATAACGAGTGATGCCGCCTTCGGTAACTGCCTCAAAGACAATGCCGGCCGAGCTTAAACCAGTTTGCGGGCGAGCCATTGGTGAATTTTCAATCATCACTCCAAGTATTGGCTGCTTGGCCGTTGATTCTGACACTTTATTACCAGTTAGTTGTGAATAATGCGGCTTTTCTGGTTCAGACTGATCTTCTTTAGGCCAGCCTGTTATTTTAGCCCAGGCTGCCCCGCCGATTAACAGCACTATAAGAGCTAGGATTAAATATTTTTTCCACTTTGGAACTTTTTTCCAGCGTTTGGATAGCGGCAATCTCATGGGCTAATTGTATAAAACTAACCCACTATATTCCAGTAAAAGTACAGAAAATGATAGAAGCTTACTCAATCCAACAGATCACAAAGTAGCACTTGGTCTGACCGTTTATGGTGTTGCTTGGCGAAACATTTCCGGCGGCGTCAAAGGACTGAATCGAATAGTTATAGGAAGTGTTGCCGCGAACATTGTAATCCTTGTATTCGGTTGATTTGGTAGAAGTTAGCTCTTGGTTATTGCGGGTAAGTCTATAGCCGGTTACGCCCACATTATCTGTCGATTCACCCCAAGAAACTCCCATGTAATAACGAAGTCTTAGTAGATCGAACCTCAGTGTTCGGCTTAGATTTTGCGGCTTGGAGGGCCTAACCGTCTCAGAGCCATTGTTGCTGGGCCGAGAATTATCAACTTCGATTTGCAGTTTACGCTCTACTTGCTGATTATTGCCATAAGTCATCACAACCTTTACTACGTGTTTGCCTTTTGGCAGGCTGGTGATGTCGTGGTTAAGACACGCGCCATTATCGCCACCCAGACAATATGGTGCAACACGCTCAGAGTTTATGAAATTATCGTCGATATAGAAATCAAATCTTTGGAAATTATCAGTGCGAACCGGTATGGCCTCTAGAGCAATTGCCTGAGAAACTATCCTGCCATTGCTGAGTCCCTTTAGGTTGATTGCGGGACCGTCTTTGACGGGGTCAGGATTGGTTGGTTCCTTGTCTGGTATAGGTGGTTTGGTGGGCTTTGGGGCGGGGGTAGGTGATGGAGTGG